>CANRLC010000001.1 GCA_947631405.1 uncultured Clostridia bacterium
GTTGGGGCTACCGCCCCAAACCCTGTCTGGGGACATTGTCCCCAGACCCCATCCTGTGATATAAAGATTCTAGCTGAAAAAAGTATCAGCCCTCGACCGTCGTCTCTTCCGCCTCCGGCGTCCACGCGCCCTTGCGGATGCAGATGCACAGCGAGCCGTTCTGCGCGGTGCAGTCGATGGTGATGGGGAAGTCGAAGTCGTTGCGGAAGATCAGGTTCAGTTCGCCGCGCCCGACCGCCGCGTCCACGCCGTGCGGCGCGTAGCTCGCGCCGCCGGGGCCGTGCGGCCTGCGGTGGACGATGGTCATCCCCTGCGGCAGCTGAAGCAGCACGTTGTAGAGCGTCGTGGACACCTGACAGGTGCCGCCGCCGTAGCCTGCGACGGTGCCGCCGTCGATCAGCACGGGAGAGGGCAGATACCCGCGCGCGCGGGTGTACGGCCCGGCGGTGGTGTTGAAGTTGACCTCCTCGCCGGGCTGGTACGTCTTGCCGATGTACTGGCAGCCCAGTCGGATATTTTCCATGCGGCCGATGTTGAGTTCCGTGTGCGTGACGGCATAAAAGGTTGTAAAGGCCGCGAGGATGTCGCCGTCCCGCGCGTAATCGACCGTGGGCGACACGGGCGTCAGCTCGGTCAGATCGCCCAGATACATGTAGCCGACCTGCCGCCTGTAGGGCACGACCGCCCAGCCGTCCTCGATCAGCCAGAAGCTCAGCCGCGTGCCCGCGGGGTAAGCGGCGATCTCGTCGGCTGAGGCGCTGGGGGAGACGCGCAGGGAGGTGTCCGCGCTCGTCACGGCGGTGAAGGCGTTGGGCACCACGCCGTAGGCGGGCGTGTCGGGCGAGAGCGGCGTGATCTCATCGACGTTGTGGCGGCCCAGATAGTAGACGCCCTTCTCGTCGTCCCAGCAGTAGAGCCAGTACTGGTCAAAGCCGAAAATCTGAATCTCGTCGCGCGCGTCGACCGCGCCGACGGCCTCGCTGTTCGCGTCCGGCTGGCTGCGCATGCGCATGCTGATCTTCGCCCGGCCGACGTAGAGGATGGCCGGTTTGCCGCTCGCGTCAGCCGTGGCGATTGCTTCCGGATAGAGGATGCCGTAGCCGACGTCGCTCGGCTTGGTAGCGGCGAAGGCCCCTGCGGGCAGCAGCGCGGCGGACAGCGCCAGCGCCAACGCGCGGCAGAGGAGGGATTGATGACGGAACGCTTTTTGCACGGGACGCCTCCCAAATATGCTATAGACAAGCATGGACTGGATGAACTGCCTTATTATACCGCGAAACGGGGCGCAAGGCAAGCGGCAATACGGCATACTTTGTGCGGGAGGCGAAGGATATGGCAAGCGCATGGATTCTCAAAACCGCGCGCGGCGAGCGCGCGGGCTTCGTGCAGCAGGCGGCATCGACGCTGCGCGCAAAGGCGCGCATGGACGGCGAGGGCGAGGCGAGCCTCGTCTGGGGAGACGGGGACGGCGAGATCGGGAAGGCGGCGCTGCCGCTGGACGGGTTGGAGCGCGCGTTCCCCACGGCGGCGGGGCGTCCGCCCGACTACGCCTACGTCGCGCGGGACGGCAGGCTGCTGCTCTGCTCGGGCGAGCGGGCCGAAGTCGCGTTCCGGGAAACCGAGGCGCGTGAGCGGGAACGCCGGGCGCAGAGCAGGCCGCCGCAGAGGCGGGAGAGCGCTTCCCCCGAACCGCCGCGTCGGGAAGCGCAGGCGCAGCCGCCAAAGCGCCGGGAGGCCGCGCCTCCGGGCGCGATGCCGGAGCGCAGGTGGCCGCCGCCCCCGGCGTGGCCGAAGGCGCGTTACGTCTCCGGCCGCTGGACGGGCGGCTGAAGCGGCGGATTGCGCCGCGCGGCCGGGGCGTCCAGAAAGGATGCGCTGCGCGCGGCGGCGTTGTGCCGCGCGGCGATGTCGGAGATGTAGTGCGTGCGCCGGGCGGGAAGCGTGCTCGCGCGAACGCGCGGTTCCGGGATCACCGGAGGCTCCGGCACGGCCTGCGGCACAGGCACGGCCTGCGGCTCCGGCGCGGAGGCGGGTTCGGCCGCGCCCCGGCGCGCGGGCGCGGCCTCCTGCGCCGGGACGTCCTGCGCGGCGGACTGCGCGACGCTGAACAGATCGTATGCGTTGGCGATCCGGGTGACGGCTTTGGGGATGCTCGCGCGCAAAAGCGCATACGGAGAGACGGATTCCAGCATGTTTGAAGGCTCCTTTCAGGTCGCGGCGTCCGGGCGGCAAGCGCCCGCCCGAGAAACATATTACGCGCGCGCAGCCCGGTCGACACGGGGAAAACGCGCGAAAATTCCAGCTTTTCTCCAAAATGGGATTGAGAAAATCGGAAAAATCTTGTATAATCACTTTATACTATGCTCAAAGTGAGGTGTACACACGGTGGACGAACAGATGAACGAAAGCTCCCAGCCGCCTCGCCGCAGGCGCGCCGCAGCGCAGGAAAAGGCGCTGGAGGAGATCGCGAAGCTTGAGCAGGAGGAATCCGCCTCCGTTACGAAAGCGCAAACGCGGACCCCGTCGCCCGCGCAGGAACGTCCCGCCGTCAATCCGCAGACTTGGCAAGAGGACATGGAGAGCGAGGATTATCGCCACCACCATTCCGGCCGCCGTCGCCGCCGCAGCAATTCCGGCTGCCTTGTGGCCGTGATCGTGCTGCTGCTCGCGCTGCTGGCCGTGCTCGTGCTCGGCTGGGTGATCTTCCCCGAGCAGCGCGAGGCGCTGATGAACGGCGTCAACCCGCTCTCGCTCCCGCAGAGCACGACGCCCGCGCCGGTTCCCGTTCAGTGGGCGACCGAGGCCCCGCAGGACGCGTGGAACGCGTTCGGTGCGACCGACGCGCCGCTTGCGACCGAGACGCCCGCAGGCGCTTTGATCTTTGGCGCGTCCACGCCGCTCCCGCAGCAGGCGCCCACGGCGGAGCCTTCCCAGAGCGCGAGCGCCGTCTATCTGCCCGGCGGGGCCGGCGTCGCCACGGCGGAGCCGCTTCCGACGCCCACGCCTACGCCGACGTCCACCCCGACACCGACCCCGACGCCGACGCCGTCTCCGACGCCCACGCCGACGCCCACCCCGACGCCGACGCCCGTGCCGACACCGACCCCGACGCCCACGCCGACGCCGACGCCCACCCCGACGCCGACGCCCACGCCGACCCCGTCTCCGACCCCGACCCCGTCGCCCACGCCCAGCCCGACGCCGTACATCGCGTCCAAGGCGAGCGCCGCTGAGGGCGCCGAGGCTTCGGCGCTGATCGCAAGCAGCTTTGCCGTGACGGGCGGCGCGCAGCAGGAGAGCCTCACGCAGGACGTCTCCATGGGCGATCCGGATGTCTACGCCCGCGAGGACGGCGTGCTCACCTTCCGCGGCGGCCCGCTGCGCCAGAATGCGGCCTACGGCACGGTGAATGTGGAAAGCGCGCAGCTCGCCGTGCTGCGCGGCGTGCGCACGACGATGCTGGGCACCAAGACCGGCTTTGGCTACGGCTCGCAGCCCGTGATCGTCAAGTGGTATTCCAACATCCGCGAGATGATGGATCTCTCCGACGCCGCGCGCGCGACGACCGCCCTCAAGGAGGTTATTTTCCCGTCGGACGACGGACGCATCTACTTCTTCAACCTCGACGACCAGACCTACACGCGCGACCCGATCGACGTGGGCCTGCCGATGGGCGTCGCGGCGAGCGTCAACCCCTACGGCTACCCGCTGCTCTACGTCGGCCAGAAGGACAACGCGGCGCTCGATTACGAGGGCGTCATGGGCATGCGCGTCTACAACCTCGTCGATCGCACGCTGGCGGCGTTCAGCACGGGATTTGACGAGAACGCGACGAACGCGGCCTCCGGCGCGATCTCCGGCGCGGCGCTGGTGGAGTCCGGCTCCGACACGCTGATCTACGGCTCCGACAACGGCCTGCTCTACACCGTCAAGATGAACACCAAGATGGATCTGGATGCGGGGACGGTCTCCGTCTCCCCGGAGAGCGCGGCCTACGGCTACGCCTCCGCGACGCGCGGCGACCCGAAGGGCATCCCGTCGAGCGTGGCCGCCTACGGCGATTACGCCTTCTTCGGCGACCGCGCGGGCATCATCCAGTGCGTCGATATGAAGACCATGCAGCCCGTCTGGGCCTTCGACATGGGCGACACCGTGCTCGCCAACGTCTCCCTCGAGGTCGGCGAGGACGGAGAGGTCGCGCTCTACGCGGGCGACGTCATCGAGCAGAGCGGGCGCAGCGGCCCGGTGCGGCTGGTCAAGCTCGACGCCATGACCGGCGAGCTGCTCTGGGAGTATCAGGGCCAGCTCCGCGGCAAGTTCAATTCCAAGAGCGCCAAGGCCGGAACCTACGCGGGCCTGATGGCCTCGCCGCTGGTGGGTCAGGGCGACATCGACGATCTGGTGATCTTCAACCTCAACAACATCGACGAGGACGGCAAGGATTCTTCCTTCTACTCGGTGGTGGTGGCGCTGGATAAGCAGACCGGCGAGGAGGTCTGGAGGCAGCCGCTCTACGTCAACTCCGAATCCTCTCCGATCGCGCTCTACGAGCCGACGGGCAAGAGCTATCTGGTCATGGGCGACGACAACGGCACCCTGCGCCTGATGGACGGCTTCACCGGAAGCACGATCAGCACTGTGGAGCTGGGGTCGCCGATCAAGGGTTCGCCCGCGGCATACGGCAATCAGATCGTCGTGGGCACGACGGGCGGCTTGGTGTACTTCGTCGAGCTGCAATAACCAAACGCGCGCCGCCGCAGGGTTCCTGCGGCGGCCGCTTTATCCCCGCGCTGCGGCGCAAAGGAGGTCTTCTTATGCGCTACGTCGTCGCGCTCGATCAGGGCACGACCAGCTCCCGCGCCGTTCTCTTTGACGAGCAGGCGCGCGTGGTGGCGATGAAGAGCCACGAGTTCGCGCAGATCTATCCAAAACCCGGCTGGGTCGAGCACGACCCGGCGGCCATTCTCGGCACGCAGCTCGACGCGCTGCGCGAGGTGGTCGCCATCTCCGGCGTGTCGGTTGCGGACATCGCGGCGATCGGCATCACCAACCAGCGCGAGACGACGCTGCTCTGGGATCGCAAGACGGGCCAGCCCGTGTATAACGCGATTGTCTGGCAGTGCCGCCGCACCGCGCCGCTGGTGCGCCGCCTGTGCGAGGAGGGGCTGGAAGCACACATCCGCGAGACGACGGGCCTCGTGCCGGACGCGTACTTTTCCGGCACCAAGCTCTGCTGGCTGCTGGACACGCTGGGCCTTCGCGAGCGCGCCGAGCGCGGCGAACTGTGCTTTGGCACGGTGGACAGCTTCCTCGCGTATCACCTGATCGCCGAGCGCCCGCACGTCACCGACGCGACCAACGCCAGCCGCACGATGCTCTACGACATCCACAAGGGCGATTGGGACGACGAGCTGCTGCGCGCGCTGCGCATCCCGCGCGCGCTGCTGCCGCGCGTGGTGGATACCAGCGGCGTGATCGGCATGCTCGACCCGCAGATCCTCGGCCGCGCGATTCCCGTGGCGGCGCTGGCGGGCGACCAGCACAGCGCGCTCTTCGGGCAGGGCTGCTTTGAGCCGGGCATGATGAAGAACACCTACGGCACGGGCTGCTTCCTGCTCATGAACGCGGGCGATGCGCCCGTGCGCAGCCAGAGCGGCCTCATCTCCACCGTCGCGTGGCGGCTGGGCGGGCGCACGACCTACGCGCTGGAGGGCAGCGTGTTCGTCGGCGGCGCGGTCGTGCAGTGGCTGCGCGACGAGATGAAGCTGATCTCGCGCGCGTCGGAGACGGAGGCCATCGCGCGTTCCATCCCGGACAGCGGCGGCGTCTATGTCGTGCCGACGTTCACGGGGCTGGGCGCGCCGTACTGGGATATGGACAGCCGCGGCGCGATTCTGGGGCTTACGCGCGGTTCGGGGCGCGCGCAGATCGTCCGCGCCGCGCTGGAATCGATCGCCTATCAGTCCGCCGACCTCGTGCGCGCGATGAGCGCGGACTGCGGCAGGCCGCTCGTGGAATTGCGCGTGGACGGCGGCGCGAGCGCAAACGGGTTTTTGATGCAGTTCCAGTCCGACCTGCTCGGCTGCGACGTCGTGCGGCCCGCCGTCATCGAGACGACGGCGCTGGGCGCGGCGCTGCTGGCCGGGCTGGCCGTGGGCGTGTGGGAGAGCGTGGACGAGCTGCGGCGCATCTGGCGCATGGATGCGCGCTTCTCCCCGAGCATGGACGAGGCCGCGCGGGGGCGCGCCCTGCGCGGCTGGCGGCGCGCGGTGGAGCGCAGCATGCGTTGGGCGGAGGAGGAGCCGCAGGGCTGAGGGCAATACGGCAAAACCCAGACTGCAAGAAACAGACTGCCGGTCTTAAAAGCGGTTTGAGACGCGCGGTCTGCGGAAGGGAAACGGCGGTTCGGGCGTCATACAATTCTCAAATCAAATCATGTTCATGGTGAACCCGCCCGGGATCGCTTCGCTTCCGGGCTACTATTTGAAATCGCTTCGCGATTTGGGATACGTTGGGGCTACCGCCCCAAACCCTGTCTGGGGACATTGTCCCCAGACCCCATCTTGTGTTTCGCACCAAAATAAGTATCGCTATTCAAAATTGCAGCTCACACTTTGCGGGCCGCAATTTTTATTTTTTCCCGCGCGGTGAAATTTTCCCGCGCGGCTTTCGTCTTACATAGTGAAGCTACAAAAGCGCGTCCGCCCGCAAGGGCGGCTCAAACAGGACAAAGAGGAGGCGATTGAATGAAAAGAGGTTTGGCCTGCGCGCTCGCGCTGCTGGCGGCCCTGCTGCCGCTGTGTGGCGCATGCGCCGCGGAGGAGGCGCAAAGCGTGCGGATGCTGGCCGAAGTAGGCTATGACGGCGTCTTCCCGCTGGGAAGCTGGACGCCCGTCGAGGTCGAGATCACCGCCGGCACGGACATGGATGCCCTGCTCGGCGTGCAGGTGATCGTGGAGGACGACCGCTACGACGTCGTGGAGACGCCCGTTTCGCTCGAGGCGGGGAAGACGCAGCGCGTCCGCCTGAGCGTGCAGCCGCTGCTCGAGCAGCGGCGCTTCCCGATCGCGCTCACGGACGCCGACGGGCGGCAGATCGCCGCGACGGTCGCTGCGCCCGTGCGGCTGCTCTCCAGCGACGCCGCGCTGATCGGCGTGCTGGGCGATCCCACGGGCGAGCTGGCGCAGGCGATGCGCGTGACGGCGGGGCGCGACGCGCTCGACCGGGGCGACGCGATGGAGACCGTCTCTCTGACTGCGGAGAATTTCCCGCAGCAGGAGCGCGAACTGGCCGCGTTCGGCATGCTGGTCGCAGACGGCTTCAGCATGAGCGACCTGAGCGAGGCGCAGCAGGCGCTCGTGGTGCGCTGGCTGAAGGACGGCGGCGTCCTGCTCGCGGGCGAAGGGGAGCGGCAGTCCATTGACTGGGTCGCATCCCACACGGGCGTGAGCGCCCCGCAGGCCGGAGAAGGCGCGCTGGAAGCGGTTCGCGCCTACGCGGGATTGGCAAGCGAGGAGACGCTGCCGCAGGAGACGGCGGCCGAAAAAGCGCCGCCTGCCGCCGCGCCGCCCGGGGACGCGCTGGCGTTTGACGCGGCGAGCGGCGCGGCGTGCTTGACGGGCCTAGCCGTCGGCGAGGGCTACGCGCTGTGCGCGGGCTTTTCGCTCAGCGCGCCGCAGGCGCTCAGCGCCGCCGGGGACGAGGCGCTCTGGCAGCGCGTCTTGCTTGAGGCCGCGCCGGAGGTCTACGAGCGGATGACGCGCACCTATAGCCGCGGCAACTGGCGCTTTTCCGAATCGCTGACGGGCATGCTGCATGTGAGCGAGGGCGTGAGCATCCTGCCCGCCGTGCTGCTGCTGGCGGCGTATGTGCCGCTGGCCGGCGTCGCGCTGTTCGCGCTGTGCAAGCGGCGCGACAGGAGCCGTGCGCTCTGGGCGCTCATCCCGCTGTGCGCCGTCGTCTGTGCGGTGCTGGTGGCGGCGCTGGGCGCTGCGCTGGGGCTTGACCGCCCGGCCGAGGCGTCGCTCACCCTCGCTCAGTACGACGCGGACGGGCTGCTGGGCGTGGAGGAGCACGCGAGCGTCGCCTATCCCACCGGCACGCGCGCGCGCCTGACCGCCTCAAACGGCGCGCGCATCGAGCGCGGAACCGGCAGGTATTTCCACGACTGGGAGACGCCCGAAAGCGAGGACGAGATGACGCTTCGCGACCGCGTGTATGTCTCCGGCGAGGCGGGCATCGAGCTTGCGGCGGTCGCGCCGTGGTATGAGCAAAAGCTGGTCGTGGCGGATGTCGGCGCGCCGCAGGGTGCGATTGCCGCCACCGCGTGGATGGAGGAGGACGGACTGCACGCGCGCGTGACAAACGGCACCGACGCGCCGCTCGCCGACGGCGTGCTGCTGACGGAGCTGGGCTACGCGCAGGTGGGCGATCTCGCGCCGGGCGAGACGGCGGAGGCGTTCATCGCGCTGTCCGAGGACACGCCGCTTCGCGAAAACGGGCGCGAGCGCATCTTGCCGGAAACGCTGCTGCACCGCGCGCGGTACTTTTCCGATGTGATCGACGCGATCGTCAACCCGGAGCGCGAGGCGCAGGATGACTTTGACGCGAGCGCCCTGCCGCGGCAGGAAGCCTACGCGCGAAACGTGCTCGCGGCGGAACTGTATGCGGCGGCGGGCGATTCGACGAGCTTTGTCGACGACCGGGTCGATTGCCTGTTCGCCGCGCGCTGCGACGCGCTGCCGCTCACGCCCCTGCAGCTGGACGGCGAGACCATCTCGCGCACGGCACACCGGGGCGTCGTCACCGCGCGGGCGGCGTTTGAGCGCGTGGGCCGCACGGGCGTCTTCTACGACCCGGAGGGCGCGCATCCGCCCCGGCGCGCCGAGACGGACGGCGACGGCGCGCCGCAAATGGGCGAGCCGCTCGAGTCGGACTACTACGTCGCCTTTGAGGATGAGATCACGCTGGGCTTTGACCTGAGCACGCTGGGAGAGGACGAGCCGACCCTCGTGCGCCTGCTGAATCTGAGCAGCGCAAAGGAGGCTTTGGACGCCTCACTCTCGATCTACGACCACGAGGCGGGCCGCTTTGTGGAGGCGGCGCAGGCGTGGCAGATCGATCTCACGGGCGACGCGCTGCGCCGCGCGCTGGGCGAGGAGGGGCAGATCTTCCTGCGCTACTCGTGCCCGGGCGAAACGTGCGATCTGTCGATTCCGTCCATCATCGTAAAGGGCGTCGCAAAGACGCAGAAGGGAGGCGGCGCGCTATGATCTGTTGCCAAAACCTGCAAAAGCGCTATGGGCGCACGCGCGCACTGGACGGCCTAGACCTGCGCGTGTCGCCGGGCGAGCTGCATGGGTTCATCGGCCCCAACGGCGCGGGCAAGACCACGGCGATGAAGATCCTCGCCACGCTGACGAGGCCGACGGCGGGGCTGGCGCTGGTGGACGGCGTGAACGTCTGCGAGCAGCCGCAGCGCGCCCGGCGGCTCATCGGCTACATGCCGGACTTCTTCGGCGTGTACGATAACCTGAAGGCGTGGGAATACCTCGATCTCTACGCGGGATGCGCAGGGCTGTCCGGCGCGCAGCGGCGCGCGCGCATCGGCGAGCTGCTCGAACTCACCGGCCTGACCGACCAGCGCGAGGCGATGGTGGACGGCCTCTCGCGCGGGATGAAGCAGCGCCTGTGCCTCGCGCGCGCGATGCTGCACGACCCAAAGCTGCTCCTGCTCGACGAACCGGCCTCGGGCATGGATCCGCGCGCCCGCGCGCAGATGCGGGACATCCTGCGCGAGATCGCCCGCATGGGCAAGACGGTGCTCATCTCCTCGCACATTCTGCCGGAGCTTTCGGAGCTGTGCGACGCGATGACCATCTTGGAGCGGGGCCGCGCGGTCTTCTCCGGCTCGGCGCAGGAGATGCGGCGCAAGCTGGACGGCGATTCGGCGCTGATCGTGCGCTTTGCGCCTGGGATGGACGAGGAGACGGCCGCGCGCGCAAGGGAGCGCATCGAGGCGGCGTGCGGCGCTCGCGCCCAAGAGGGCGAGGGAGAGTGGCGCGTGAGCGCGCCGGGGGACGACGCGCGCGACGCGGCGCTGCTGGGCGAGCTGATTTCGCTCGGCGCGCGCGTGTGCGAGTTCAAACGGCAGCAAGCCACGCTGGAGACGGTCTTTATGGAGGTGACGCGCGATGAAACGCAACCCGATCTTTGAGTCCGCCGCGCGCAGGCGCATGCGCACGGCCAAGACCGCCGTCATCCTGACGGCGTACCTGCTCTCGCTCCTGTGCTTTTGCGTGAGCCAGCTCACGCGCTTCTTTGGAGGGGGCGTCACGGTCGCGGCGATGCGGCAGGGAATGGAGACCTATATCTGGATGACGGCGCTGCAATTTCTGCTGATCGTGCTGGTCGCCCCGGCACTGAGCGCGGGGAGCATCGCGGGCGAGCGGGAGCGGCAGACGTTCGATCTGCTGCTGGTGACGGGCGTCGGCGCGCGCCGCATCGTGCTGGGCAAGCTGCTGGAGGACTTTTCCTTTCTGGCGCTGCTCATCGTCTCCGGCGCGCCCATCCTCGCGCTCACGCTGCTGACGGGCGGCGTCACGGCCGTACACCTGCTGACCACGCTGGGCGCGCTGTTGTTGCTCGCGCTGGCGGCGCTGGCGGTGGGGCAGCTCGCCTCGGCGCTGTTTTCCCGCACGCTGACGGCGATCATCGCCGCGTATCTGGCCGTGTTTGCGATCGGCGCGGGAAGCTGGGCGCTGGCCCTGCGCGGGCCGCTCGCCGCCGCCTACACCGGGGAGCAGCTTGCCGCCCTCTCGCGCGAAGGCGCGGGCGCGGCGCTTGCCGGCCTTCCGCCGACGATCTACTTTAATCCAGCCGTCGCGCTGGTCGCGCTGCTGGCGAGCCAGACGGGCATCCTGCGCCGCACCCTGCGCGAGACGCTGCGCCTGCAGGACATTTCCACCGCGTTTGCCGCGGCGGGATACGGCCGGGTGGCGCTCTGTTCACTGGCCGCCATCGCCGCCGCGACCCTCGCGCTCATCGCGCTGACCGTGCTGATTTTGCACCTGCAGACGGGCGGCAAACATCGCGGGCATCCAAAGGCATAATTTGAAAACCCTCATCGCGGGCGGCGCTTTGCCGCCCGTTTTCTGCATGGGAAGGAATCCGGAAACGAACACACGCTCAAAAGCTCTTCCGAGATGGAAGCGGCACTGCCGCCGCCGCGGCCTCGTGCGCAAAAGAAGGACATCCCAGAAAAGCCCTTCGGAGATGGAAGCGGCCACCGGCCGCCGTGGCCTCGCGCGCAAAAGAAGGATATCCCAGAAAAGCCCTTCGGAGATGGAAGCGGCCACCGGCTGCCGCGGCCTCGTGCGCAAAAGAAGGACAGCCCAGAAAAGAACTTCGGAGATGGAAGCGGTACCGCCACGGCCTCGTGCGCAAAAGAAGAACGCCCCCAAAAACTTCTTCGGAGGTGGAAGCGGCACTGCCGCCGCTGGGTAAAGTGTGTACTTGACAGTCGCCGGGGTTGGCGATACAATGTTAGCGTTACGATTTTAATGCGATCCGGCGCGAACGCTGTCGATTCGCGCGAGTTGCGCGAGCAGGAGGCAAGACCATGTACGACATTCCCGTGACGCTGACGAGCGCCCCCAAGCCCAAGCCGCAGGACGAGAGCAAGCTCGGCTTTGGCCAGATCTTCACCGACCACATGTTCATCATGGATTACGCGCTGGGCCGCGGCTGGTTCGACGCGCGCGTGGTTCCCTACGGCCCCTTTACGATGGATCCGGCCTGCACGGTGCTGCACTACGCGCAGGAGATCTTCGAGGGCATGAAGTGCTACCGCCGCAAGGACGGCGGCTTGCAGCTCTTCAGGCCGCGCGATAACTTTGCGCGCATGAACCGCTCCGCCGTGCGCATGGGCATGCCCGAGATCGACATCGAAGAGGCGATGGCCGGGCTGACCGCGCTGCTGCGCGCGGACGCCGACTGGGTGCCGTCCGCGCCGGGCACGTCGCTGTACATCCGTCCCACGATGATCGCGACCGACGTGATGCTGGGCGTCCACGCCTCGCACACCTATCGCTTCTACATCATCTGCTCGCCGTCCGGCGCGTACTACGCCAAGGGTCTGGCGCCCGTGGGCATCTACGTCGAGCCGGAGCTGGTGCGCGCGGTGCGCGGCGGCGTCGGCTTCACCAAGACGGGCGGCAACTACGCGGCGTCCATCCTCGCGGGCGCGATCGCCGAGGAGAAGGGCTACGAGCAGGTGCTCTGGCTGGACGGCAAGGAGAACCGCTACATTGAAGAGGTCGGCTCCATGAACATGTTCTTCAAGTTCAAGGACGCGCTGATCACCCCGCCGCTGCTCGGCTCCATCTTGGGCGGCATCACGCGCGACTCGATCATCAAGCTCGCCCGCAGCATGGGCGTGAACGTCGAGGAGCGCCGCCTGACCGTGCAGGACGTCTTCGACGCCTCGGAGTCCGGCGATCTGGAGGAGGCCTTCGGCTCCGGCACCGCCGCCGTGGTCTCGCCCGTGGGCCGTCTGTGCTGGAAGGATCGCGAGATCGAGATCTCCGGCGGCAAGATCGGCGCGCTCACCCAGAAGCTCTACGACACGCTGACCGGCATCCAGTACGGCGAGCGCGAAGACCCCTTCGGCTGGGTCGTCCGCCTCGACTGACGCACCGCGAAGCACAAAAGACAAATGCGGCAAGTGGCACCCAACGCGTTCGGGTGCCATTTGCGCATGCGGGGGAGGTTTCCATTTCCGGCAGGGAAAGCCATTTTGCGAACCCGGTTCGCAGGTTCATTTCGGCGCAAGCCGCTAGGGGGAAGGGTATGTTCAGGCAGGAAGAGGTGTTCGTCGGCGGCTGGCATGAGATGACGCTGGAGGCCATGCAGCGGCGCAGGTTCGAGCAGAGCGTGGCGCAGCTGCCGCCGCTGGGCGCGGGCAGGCTGGAGGCGCTCTCTCCGGCGGCGTTTGAGCGCAAGCTGGAGCAGTGCTGGCAGGACGTGCCGCGCAAGCCCATGCGCGCCCAGCAGATCGCCGAGGTGTGGCGCAGCGTGCTGGCGACCATCTGCGCGCAGGCGGACTGCCTGTCCCGCGAGGAACACGAGCTGGTCGAGCGCGCGCTCGTGCTGGGCGGCAGCGCGCAGATCGAGGACGCCGTGGAATTGGAGGCCGCAAGGGCGCTCTCGCTGCGGCTGTGGGCGAGCGTGGGGCTGGTCTCCGGCAAGCCGTATATCGAGCTGGAAGCGCCCGTCGTGCGGCCCGTGGCGCAGGCGTTCGCGCGCGCCGAGCACGAGCGCGTGCGCAGGCGTCTCTCCGCCTTCCACGACGCGCTCGCCGGGATGCTCTACCGCGTCGGCGCGATGGACGACCGCCAGCCCCAGCAGCTCTTGCTGCACGAGGTGCTGGGTAGCGGGCGGAACGACGAGCTGCTCATGCAGCTCTCCCGGCGCTGCCTGTGGGCCAGCTACGACTGCGTGGATTACAGCGGCGGCGTGCTGCTGCTGCATCCGGCGCTCGCCGACCCGCGCAGGCTCCTCGCCTCCGGGCGGCGCGGCGCGGGCCTGCTCGCCTCGCCGTTGGCGCAGCCGCACCCGGCGCTCGACATCCTGCCGGAGGAGATCCCGCTGCAGCGCGATCTGGAGCGCGCCATCGACGGCGCGCTGCGCGAGGGACGCCAAGCCCCGGAGGTCGCGCGCTCGCTGCGCTTTTTGTGCAAGCAGGGCGCGCCACTTGGCGCGCTTGAAGAGGTGCTGCAAAGCTCTCTGATCGTCTACGTCAACGCGGCGATGCGCAGCGCGCTCGCCAATCTGTACTACATGACGCCCAAGTGGATCGAGTGCGCGGAGCGTTCCGCGCTGCAATAGGAGGAAGCATGCGAGCGGTTGTGCCGCCGGAGATGGACGGACAGAGCGTGCGGCAGGCGGTCGAGCGCCTGGCCGAGGGCGTGCCGCGCTGGGCGGTGCGTCAGGCGCTGAGGGAAAAGCAGGCGCGCCTTGACGGCGTGCGCGTAGGCGGCGAGGCGCGCGTGTGCGCCGGGCAGGAGCTGCGCGTCTACTTCCCCAAGGAGGCGCTTTCGCCGCGCGCGCCGGGGGAGATCGACGTCGTCTACGAGGACGCGCATGTGCTGCTCGTCGCCAAGCCGCAGGGCCTGCCCGCGCAGGACGAGGGCGACCCCGCGCGCGGCGATACGGCGCTCACGCGCGCCCGCGTACACATATCGCGCTCGGGCGGAAAAACAGACCATGTTCTGCTTTGCCACCGGCTGGACGTACAGACCGGAGGTCTGCTTTTGCTCGCCAAGGATGAGGCGGCCTACGAGGCCGCTTTGCGCGCGTTTGAGGCGCGCGCGGTGCGAAAGCGCTACCAGTGCCTCGTCAAGGGCTGCCCGGCGCTGGCGCGCGCGACGCTGCGCGCGTACCTGCGCAAGGACGAGGAGCTGTCCCGCGTGAGCGTCACCGATGCGCCTAAGCCCGGCGCACGCGAGATCGTAACGGCCTACGAGGTGATGGAGGCGGGCGAGGAGCGCTCGCGGCTGGCGGTCGACCTGATCACCGGGCGCACGCATCAAATCCGCGCGCATCTGGCCCACATCGGCCATCCCGTGCTGGGCGACGACAAATACGGCGATCGAGCGCTCAATCGCCGCCTCGGGCTGCGCCGCCAGCAGCTCTGGTCGTGGCTGATGACGTTTGATATTCCCGATCAAAGCGATGCGCTGGCCTATCTGAACGGGCGTGTCTTTGAAGCGCCCTGCCCGTTCTAGCGCGGGCAGGCAGGAAATCGCGCGCGCGCGGCGAATGTATGTTCCTGTGCGCGTTTTTGGAAGCGCTGGAAACGGGAGGGCGGCGAGGGCGATGGAACGCGTCGGGCTGATCGCACTGGATATGGACGGCACGCTGCTCTTGAGCGACCACAGGACGGTGCCGGAGCGCAACGCGCGCGCCATCCGCGAGGCCTGCGCGCAGGGCGTATGCGTGGCGATCAGCACGGGCCGGATGCTCGAGGACGCGAGCGACTTTTGCCTGCGCCTCGATCTGCCCTGCATGATCATCGCGGCCAACGGCGCGCGCGTGAGCGACGCCCCGCTGCCGCAGGGCTGCGTCATCCGCCGCTGCGCGCTCGCGCCGGGCGACGCCCTCCGGGCGATCGACCTGCTCAGGCCCTTCGGGCTGATCCTCAACGCCTTTGAGGATGGGCGCGTCTCGACGCTGCGGGAGACCGCGCCCGGCTGGACGTATCATCTGGTCAAGCGCGGCCTGATCCGCGCCGATTACGGCGAAGAGGCGATTTGCGCCGCCGCGCAGCGCGGGATCATGAAGCTGTTCGCGGTGTCCGGCGGTTTTGCGGGCGACGAGGGCGACGCGCGCATCCCCGAGGCGCTGGCGCTGCTGCGGTGCGAGCTGCCGGGGCTGGAGATCACCAGCTCCGCGCCGGGCAACGTCGAGGTGATGCCGGGCGACGCGGGCAAGGGCGCGGCGCTGGCCGCGCTGGCGGCGCATTGCGGCCTGCCGCGCGAGGCGGTGATGGCCGTGGGCGACGCGCAAAACGACATGAGCATGCTGCGCTACGCGTTTCACAGCGTGGCGATGGGCAACGCGACGGCGGAGGTCAAGGCCGCTTGCCGCTATGAGACCGATACGAACGACGAGTGCGGCGTGGGCAAGATCATCGAACGGGTGCTCATGGCCCGCACTGAAAGCCGGGCGGCGGGACGTTGACGCCGCCGGAGGGGAGAAGCGATGAACGGAAACGGTCGCAGGGCCGCGATCGCCGGACGGATATGCGCCGCCGCGGCAATCGCTTGCGCCGCGTTTATGCTCGCGGTACTGCCGCTGCTTTTTCACGACGCGCTCTTTGACATCAACCGCTTTAAGGTGGCGGCGGTGCGTGCCGTCGTTCCGCCGCTCTGCGTCCTCGCGCTGCTCGCGCGGCTGGCGCAGGGCGTCAGGCCAAGGCTCGACGCGGGCGTGCGGCGCATCGCCGCGCCGTGCGCTTTGACGCTGCTCTTCGCGCTCGCCTGCGTCGCCTCCGGCGCGATGGCCGGTTTCGAGCACGCCGTGCTCTACGGCGACGAGGGGCGCTACGCGGGGCTGCTGTTCATGCTCTGCTGCTGCGCGGCGTTCCTGTTGATCGCGCTGGCTCTGCCGGGGGGACGCATACACGGCGCGCTGTGCCTCGCCATCTGCGCGTGCGGCGCGCTCTGCGGCGCGCTGGGCGCCGTCAACACGGCGGGCTACGACCCGCTCGGCTTCTATGCGCGCATCCAGTCGGGGCAGGAGCGCATCTTCGTCTCGACGATCGGCCATGTGGACTTCTTCGGCACCTACCTGCTGATGCCGTTTGCGCTCTGCGGCGGGCTGTGCCTGTTTACAAAGCGCCGCGGCGTGCGCGCGCTGTGCGCCGTCTTCGTGCTGGTGATGGAGATGGGCCTCTCCTCGGCGCACACCGACAGCGCCGTGATGGGCGAGAGCCTCGCCTGCTTCGCGCTGCTCATGCTCAGCGGCGGCAGCCTGCGGCGGATGGCGGGCGCGCTCTCGCTGTGGGGCTGCGGCTTCATCGGGCACGTCTGCGCGTATACGCTCGCGCAGCGCAGCGCGTATCATCCCGTCTACGACGGCGTGCCGCTCCTGTTTTCCGGAAAGCTTTCGCTTGCCTGCGCGGCGCTGCTGTTCGCGCTGGCGCTGCTCTGCCTGCTGCTTGACCGGCGCGGCGCGCGCGCGCCGGGGCAGAGGCGGCTGTTTCGCGTCTGCGCGGCGCTGTTCCTCGCGGCGCTTCTCCTGCTGCTTACGGCGATCTTCGTCTTCACGGTCGTCCTCCCGGACGCGCCCATCGGCTCGGCGGCGGGCATGCTGCGCTTTAACGACGCGTGGGGATCCCTGCGCGGGTTCGCCTATATCCGCGCGATGCGCGCCTATGCGGACTACACGCCGCTGCAAAAGCTCTTTGGCCGGGGCATGGAGCTGACCCGCCGCATCCTCACGCCGTATGTGGATCGGCCCGCGCTGCTGCATGTCAATGTCTTCAACGACACCCACTGCCTGATCTTGCAGCTGCTGCTCACCTGCGGCCTGTTGGGCGTGGGCGCGTATCTCGGGCTTTACGCCGCGATGCTCGCGCTGCTCGCGCGCGGGGCGAAGGAGGATCCCGCGCTCTGCGGCGCGTTCGCGGTGGTCTTCAGCTACATGGTCACGATCGCGATCAACGTCACGCAGCCCATCCTCGTCGCCAGCTTTCTGTCCTTCTGCGCGCTCGCCGCGGCGCGCATGCGCCATCTCGCCGCCCTGCCCGGCCGGCAGGAGGAGGCCGTCCTATGAATTTGCCCCAGCTGATCGACCGCCTTCACCGCACGCCCTCCTTCATGGAGAACGTCACCAACTGGCAGGTCATCCCCCCGCGCGAGGCCGAATACGCGCCCTTCCCGGACGACCTCGACCCGCGCGTCGCGCCGGTGCTGTCCGCGCGCGGCATCTCGCGGCTGTACAGCCACCAGCGCCGCGCGTTCGATCTGGCGCGGGAGGGGAAGGATCTGTGCGTGGTGACGCCCACGGCCTCGGGCAAGACGCTGTGCTACAACCTGCCCGTGCTCAACGCCATCCTCCGCAACCCCGACGCCCGCGCGCTCTACCTGTTCCCGACGAAGGCGCTCTCCGCCGATCAGGTGTCCGAGCTTTACGAGCTGATCGAGGCGATGGGCGTGGACGTGAAGACCTACACCTACGACGGCGACACGCCCGCCGCCGCCCGCAGGCAGGTGCGTCAGGCCGGGCATATCGTGGTCACCAACCCGGATATGCTTCACTCCGGCATCCTGCCGCACCACACGAAGTGGGTCAAGCTCTTTGAAAACCTGCGCTACGTCGTCATCGACGAGATCCACGCCTATCGCGGCGTGTTCGGCTCCAACCTCGCCAACGTGCTCAGGCGCCTTGATCGCCTTTGCCGCTTCTACGGCTCCCATCCGCAGTTCATCTGCTGCTCGGCGACCATCGCCAACCCCGGCGAGCTGGCGCAGACGCTGATCGGCCGCCCGGTCGAATTGATCGACCACAGCGGCGCGGCCAGCGGGGAAAAGCACGTCGTCTTCTACAATCCGCCGGTGGTCAACCGGCAGCTCGGCGTGCGCAAGTCGGCCCTGCAGGAGACGCTCTCCATCGCCTCCATGCTCGTGGACAACGACATTCCGACCATCGTCTTTGGCAAGTCCCGCCTGACGGTCGAGGTGCTCACGCGCCACCTGAAGGAGCGCGTGCGCGATCCGCTGGGCAACGCCGGGCGCGTGCGCGGCTACCGCGGCGGCTATCTGCCCACGCTGCGCCGGGAGATTGAGCGCGGGCTGCGCCGGGGCGACATCCGCGCCGTGGTCTCCACGAACGCGCTGGAGCTGGGCATCGACATCGGCCAGCTCGACGCCTGCGTGATGTGCGGCTACCCCGGCACCATCGCCAGCACATGGCAGGAGGCCGGCCGCGCCGGCCGGCGCAAGAACACCGCGCTCACGGTCGTGGTCGCCACGTCCTCGGCGCTCGATCAGTACATCGTCACGCATCCGGACTACTTCTTCGGCCGCTCGCCTGAAAACGCGCTGGTACACCCCGACAACCTCTATGTGCTGATGAACCACGTCAAGTGCGCCGCCTACGAGCTGCCCTTCGAGCAGGGCGAATCGTTTGCAAAGGGCGTCTCCACCGGGGAGATGCTCGAGTATCTGGCGGAGGAAAACATCCTGCATCTGGCCGACGGCCGCTACCACTGGATGGCCGAGGAGTTCCCGGCGGCCGATCTGTCGCTGCGCTCGGTGACCAGCGAAAACTTCCTCATCATCGACATCACGCGCCCGGAGCACCGCGTCGTGATCGGCGAGATGGATCGCTACACCGTGCCGATGCTGCTGCACGAGCACGCGATCTACATGCACGAGGGCCAACAGTATCAGGTGGAAAAGCTCGACTTCACCGAGAAGAAGGCGTATGTGCGCAGCGTGGACGTCGATTACTACACCGATGCGGATCTCAACACCAGCATCAAGGTGATCGACGTGCTCAAGGAGCAGCCGTTTGCCGGCGGGCAGCTCGCCTTCGGCGAGGTCGTGGTCACATGGCTGGTGACGATGTTCAAGAAGTTCAAGCTCGACACGCAGGAGACGCTCGGCTTCGGCCCGGTCGATCTGCCGGAGCTGGAGATGCCGACCAACGCCTGCTGGTGGGCCATGGGCGAGGAGGTCACGGGCGGGCTGACCATGGACGATCTGCAAGGCGGGATGCTCGGCGTTGCGAACGCGCTGCGCCAGATTCTGCCGCTGTACCTCATGTGCTCGCCCGGCGATCTGTGCGTGCAGTATCGCGTGCGCGACCCGTTCACGCGCCTGCCGACGATCATCGTCTTCGACAACTACGCGGGCGGCATCGGCCTGAGCGAGCGGGTGTACGGCATGCGCTCGGTGATCTTCGAGGATGTGGCCGAGCTGATCGCCCGCTGCGGCTGCGAGGCGGGCTGCCCCTCGTGCGTCGGCCCGAGGGCCGAGGTGGGGGAAAACGGCAAGAAGACCGCGCTGCTGCTCGCCGAAAGGCTGGCTAAACAATGAGGAGCCTGCGCGAGCGGCTGCAAGCCGTGGCGAGCCAGAGCGCGCCCGCGCGGGAGACAAGGCCCGCGCGCGCGGAGCCGTTCTTCTGCCGGGAGCGGACGGTAGAATTGTCCCTGCTGCGCGGCGTGGAGGAGACGACACTTAACGATGTGCGCGCGTGCGACCCGCTCTTTGCGGGCGACCGCTGGAATCCCCAAAGGCTGCTGTTTCTGGACACGGAGACGACGGGCCTCTCCGGCGGCGCGGGCACGATCGCCTTCGAGATCGGCGTGGGCTTTCTGACGGACGAGGGCATGGTCATCCGCCAATACGTCATGCGCGACTACGGCGAGGAGGCCGCGATGCTGCGGGAGATCGCCTCCCTGCTCTCGCGCAGCGAGGCGCTGGTGACCTTCAACGGCAAGAGCTTCGACATCCCGCTGCTGGAATCGAGGATGATCATGCAGCGCATCCGCGTGCCGGTCTCGCAGATGCCGCACCTCGATCTGCTGCACGCGTGCAGGCGCGTCTACAAGCTGCGGCTGGGCCGCTGCAACCTGACGGCGCTGGAGGCGGCGGTGCTGGGCAAGGCGCGGGACGACGATCTGCCTGGCTCGCAGGCGCCGCAGCGCTACTTCGATTATTTGAAAAGCGGCGAGTTTGCGCTATTGGAGGACGTGCTGCGCCACAACTTTGAGGACGTGCAGAGCCTCGCCGAGCTGACGGGGGAGCTTTGCCGGGCCTATCGCGAGCCGCAGAGGCTTTCGCATCCGCAGGATCTCTACGGCGTCGGGCGGACGCTGCTGCGCGGCGGGCAGACGGAGCGAGCGAGGCGATGCCTGCGCATCGTGGGGTGCAGCACGCTCGCCCCGCAGGCGCACCGCGTGCTGGCGGACAGCTACAAGCGCGGCCGCGAGTGGCCGCAGGTGATCGAAACCTGCGAGCAGATGATCGCCGCGGGCGAGGGCGGCGTGTGGCCCTACGAGGAGCTGGCGAAATACTACGAGCACGTCGCGCGCGATCTGCCCGCGGCGCTGCGCTGCGCAAGCGGCGCGCTGGCGTTTTCACTCAACGCCGCGCCGCTGCGGGGAGAGGATCCGCAGCAGACGCAAAGGCTGACGCGGCGTATCCGCCGCATCAAGGGAAAGCTCGCCGCAGAGCGGGCGGACAGGAAGGAGCAAACGACATGAGCTTCACGGGCAATCTGCTGGGCAATCAGGCGCTGGCCGCGCACAGCAAGGGCGAGCACGACAAGGCGATCGCGCTCTACGACGAGGGCTACAAAAAGGGCATGGACAAGGCGCGCATGCTCAAGAGCTACAGCGTGCTGCTGATCCGCTTTGGCCGCTTTGACGACGCGCTGGAGGTGCTCAAAAAGCTGGAGCGCACGCCGGGCGTCACGCCCAAGGATACGGCGTCCATGCACATCAACTACGCGATCATCCTCTGGAAGAAGGGGCACATCGACCGCGCGATCGAGATCTTGGAGGACGACTTCAGGCGCGTGAAGACCGGGACGATGTACAGCGTGATTGGCTATCTCAAGATCGAGAAGGGCGACGCGCAGGCGGCGCTGGAGTTCAATCAGGCGGCGCTCGAATACGACGACGAGGATCCGGTGCTGCTGGATAACCTCGCCCAGACGTACTATCGCCTGCTGGGCGACAAGCAGACCGCCAAGGGCTACTTCGACAAGGCGTATGCCATCAAGGCCGACGCCATCGATACCAACTATTTCTTGGCGCTCTACGACATCGACGCGGGCGATTACGCCTCCGCGCGGGGGCATCTGGAGACCGCGCGCGCGGGCTTCACCTCGCCGCTCAACTACGCCAGCCCGGAGCGCATTGAGGAAAAGCTGCGCGAGATCGAGGGAAAGTGACAAGGCGCGGCGCTTCCATCTGTTTTTCAATGGGACGGTAAAACGGCATAGGATCGCAAGGCGGGGTTCAAGCGGCCCCGCCTTGTTTTTTTATTCTCCGGCGCTTGACAGCGCGGGGATGAGGCTGCGCAGACCGGAGAGCAGCCCGCCGCCGGGAACGCCGACGCTCGAGACGCGCGCGAGCTGCACGGCCTGCTCGCCCTCCAGCCAGACGCCCTGCTGGAGCAGCTCCTCGTGGATGGGGATGACCCGATAGGTGTAGAGCACGCCGGGAAGCGCGCTGGTGTCGCGGTAGCTGAGCGCCTCGCCGCCGGAGGCGAGCAGTTCAGTGAGGATGACCGACTCGCCGACCGCGTCGCGCTGGATGCGGTAGCGCGCGGAGGACGTCGCCCTGAAGTGAAGCTCCGGGAAGCCGCTCGCGTCGTGCGCGACGTAGAAGGAGGACGGCGCGGACGGCGCCTCCCAGATGTCGCTGACGGCGTAGGGCCGGTTGGAGGCGAGGAAGACCTCGCTCATCCGGTATTCGCTGGGCGTCGAATCGCCCGCGAGCATCACCGAGCCGCGCGAGGTCAGCGCGCGCCTGTCCAGGCTCAGCCACACGAGGCCGTCCGGCTGGGTGAACTCCGGCTTGTCCCGCTCGGCGTAGGCCTGCTTAAAGAACGCAGCCGCGACCGAGGCCGTGTTTCGCCCGCCCGTGATGCCGCTGGGGATGCGGTGGCGCGCGTCGCTCTGGTCAAAGCCCATCCAGACCGTCACGGCGATCTCGGGGTTGTAGGCCGCCATCCAGATGTCGCGGTTGCCGCCGGACATGTCCACCGTGCCCGTCTTGCCCGCAACGGGCGTGTTCGCCGAGAGCATGCGCGTGCCCGTGCCGTTTGAGACGACGGACTGCAGCAACGAGGTCATGAGAAAAGCGTTCTGCTCGGAGATCACCCGACGCCCCTGCGCCTCGCGCTCGTAGAGCGTGTCGCCGTCCGCGGAGACGATCTTCTCCACGCAGTGCGGCTCGTAATAGGTGCCGCCGTTGGCGAAGGGAACGTAGGCCGCCGCCAGCTCCACGGGCGTCACGCCGTAGGTCATGGAGCCGAGCGCCAGCGACAGGTTGTGGTCGCTGTCCTCGGTCGGGATGCCCATGCGCGTCAGGTATTCGACGCCCGTCTCGATGCCGATCTCGTCCAGCAGCCGCACGGCGGGCGTGTTGAGCGAATTGCGCAGCGCCGTGCGCATCGTCACGCGGCCGTAGTAACGGTCGCCCGAGTTGCGCGGCGTGTAGCCGCCGAAGCTCGTCTTTTCATCCAGCAGCACGGACGCCGTCGTGTAGCCCAATTCCAGCGCCGGGCCGTACACCGCCAAGGGCTTGAGCGCCGAGCCGGGCTGGCGGCGCATCTGTGTGGCGCGGTTGAGGCCGCGCTGTACGGCATAATCCCGCCCGCCGATCATCGCCAGCACCGCGCCCGTGCGCACGTCGAGCGCCGCCATCGCGCTCTGCATCGGCGTGCCGTCCGACGCGTCGGCGGGGAAGTAGCTCTTGTCCGCGTAGAGCGCATCGCAGATCGCTTGCAATTCGGGGCGATACGCCGTGTACACCGCGTAGCCGCCCTCGATTACCTCGTCCGCGGTGACGCCCAGCAGCCGCCCGGCCTCGCGCAGCACCTCGTCCGCATACCAGCTCCTGCTGCGCTCCTCCTCCCGCGCCGCGAGCACCCATACGCTCTGTGAGACCGCCTCCTCGTAGGCGGTCTCGTCGATCATGCCGCCCTCCAGCATGGTCTTGAGCACATATTCCCGCCGCGCGCGGTTGCTGTCGGGGCTGATGTGCGGCGCGTAGGCCGAGGGCGCCTTGATCGTCGCCGCAAGGCAGGCGCTCTGCGCGAGGGAGAGTTCGCTCGCGTCGATGCCGAAATACGCCTGCGCCGCCGCCTGCAGCCCGTAAGCGCCGCGGCCGAAGTAGACGGTGTTCAGGTACATCTCCAGAATCTCGTCCTTGCTGTAGCGCGCCTCGATCTGCAGGGCGATGGCCATCTCCTCCAGCTTACGGCGGACGGTCTTCTCCGACGAGAGGTGCGTCAGCTTGGCGAGCTGCTGGGTGATCGTGCTCGCGCCCTCGGCGAACGTGCCGCTTTTCAGGTTGCTGCGCAGCGCGCCGAAGATGCGGTACACGTCGATGCCGCCGTGCTGGTAAAAGCGCATGTCCTCCGCCGCGAGGAACGCCTGCCGGGTGAGCGGCGGAACGTCGGAGAGCGGGATGACGGTGCGGTCTTCCGCGCCGCGCAGCTCGGCCATCACCGCCTGATCGGCGTCGTAGAGGCGGGTCGTCTGGGCCAGACCGGTCAGCCTCTGCGGGTCAAGCCGCCGCCAGTGCGGCACGTCCAGCGCGAGGACGAGCGCTACGGCCGCCGCCAGCAGCGCAACACCCACCGCGCAAAGGATCGCGACGACGCGCTTTTTACGCTTGCTCATCGACAGCACCCGCCTCCAAAACGCCTTTTGTCGTATCAGTGCCCCAAACGCGGGCAAATATGCGCGCGGCCGGGCATGTTTTCGCGCGCGCGCGCATAGAGTAGCGTGAAGGCGTAACGGACGCGGGAGGGACGAGCATGGGCGCGAAAAGCGACGTGGAGACGAAAAGATGGCGGCGGCAGGGGGACACGCTGACCGTGTATCTGGCGGGGGAGATCGACCACTGTCAGGCGGAGCGGCTGCGCGAGGAGATCGAGGAACGGCTGCGCGACGCGTCTGTGCGCTGCCTGCGGCTTGATTTTTCGCGCGTGAGCTTCATGGACAGCTCCGGCATCGGGATGATTATCGGCCGCTACAAGACGATGACCGCGCGCGGCGGGCGCGTGACCGCCTGCGCCTTGAAGCCGCCGGTGGACAGGCTCTTTCGCATGGGCGGGCTGCACAAGATCATAGCCATCGAGGAGGAGCGATGCGGCGCATGAACAACCACATGGAATTGACCTTCCCCGCGATCGCGCCGAACGAGGCGTTCGCGCGGATGGCGATCAGCGCGTTTCTGGTGAGCGCCGACCCGCCCGTGAGCATCGTGGCCGAGGTGCGCACGGCGGTCAGCGAGGCCGTGACCAACGCCGTGGTGCATGCCTATCAGGGCGCGCCGGAGGGGGCCGTCACGATGCGGGCGGCGCTTGGCGGCGGTCTGCTGCGCGTGGAGATCGAGGACGCGGGCTGCGGCATCGAGGACGTGCCGCGCGCGATGGAACCGCTCTTTACCACGCGGCCCGACGAGGAGCGCACGGGGCTGGGCTTTTCGCTGATGCAGTCCTTCATGGACGCGGTACGCGTGACCTCGCGGCCCGGTCGCGGCACGCGCGTGGCGATGGAAAAGCGGCTGGACGCCCCCGCGCGGGAGGCGACGTGAGGGACGCTCCCTCCGCCGCGCATGACGAAGGGGCGGCGCTCGCCCTGCGCGCGCGAAAAGGCGATGGGGAAGCGAAGGAGGCGCTGCTGCGCACGCACGGCGCGCTGCTGCGTTCTCTCTCGCGCAGGCTGACGGGCGGCACGGTGAGCGAGGAGCTGGTGCAGGCGGGGGCCGTCGGGCTGCTGCGCGCCGCGGAGCGCTACGACCCGGCGCAGGGCGCGCGCTTTTCGACCTACGCGCTGCCGTGGGCGCTGGGCGAGATGCGAAGGGCCTTGCGCCGCGCGCTCGACGAGACCGGCGCCTACGCGCGCAGGCGGCAGATCGCGCGGCAGGAGGAGGCGCTTCGCGCGGCGCTGGGCCGCTCGCCGAGCTTTCGCGAGCTGGCGGACGCCTGCCGCCTGCCGGACTGGCTGCTGGTGCGGGCGCTCTCCCGCGCCCAGCCGATGGAGGAGGCGCAGCGCGGCGGGGAACTGCCCGCCGCGGAGATCGACCTGCGCGCCCTCGACCTGCGTCTGGCGCTTTCTAGTCTGGATGCAGACGCGCGGCGCATCATCCTGCTGCGCTACTTCAGGGACATGACCCAGCAGGAGACGGCGCGCCTGCTGGGCAAGAGTCAGGCGCAGGTCTCCCGAATAGAGCGGCGCGCGCTCGACCTGCTGCGCGAACGCCTGCGCTAGGGGAACAGGCGAAGCAGGCACTCCATCGCCGCGGCGGAGGCGGCGGCGCGCGCGAGCGCGAGCAGGAGAAGGTCTAAAAAGCGCACGCCCAAGGGCCGCAAAAACAGCAGATTTTGCACGAGAATGGACGCGCCCGTCGCCCCGCAGGCGGCGCTCAACAGCAGCGCACGCGCATGCGCGGAAAACGGGGCGAGCGCAAGCGCCCTCGCGCCGCCCGCGATCTCGACGGCGGCGTGCAGCGCGGCGGCGGCGCGCTCGTCCATGCCGGGGAGCAGCGCGCGCGCGACGGCGGTCAATACGCTGAAAAACACGATGCAACCGCCGACGCTCAAAATCGCCTGCACGCTGTCGGCGATGGGATCGCGCGCGGCGGCGAGCGGCGCGGCGGCTTGCGGCCCCGTGTCCATCCGGGCGCAGACGACGCGCGCGAGGGCGAAAGCGACAAACGCGCCAAAGAGGTGCGAGGCGAGCAGCAGGCGGCAAAGGCGCGCGTCCCCCGTGAAGCCGCGCAGCGTGCTCAAAAGGAACATGGGGCTGAGCGTGCCGCACAGCGCCGCGAGCGGCAGCGCCTGCGCGCGGGTCATCCCCTCGCGCTGCGCGCAGGCGGAAAGCCCCGCCGCGCCGGAGGGCGATCCTCCGATCATCCCCAGCGCCGCGGCGATCGCCCGCGCCGGAAGCCGCCGGGAGGACAGCCGCATGCCGAGCGCCCGGCAGAGCACCATGTAGGGGAAGAGGCTCGGCACGACGTCCAACCCCCAGACGCGGACGGCCTCGCGTGCGGCCTGCGCCGCCTGTTCGGGCAGCGCGAGCAGCGCCGCAATCAAAAGCGCGCAAACGGCGGCGATCATCGGCATCCCTCCATGGGCCGCGCCCTGCGGCTCTTTCAAGGCTATATGCCGCCGGCAGCCGGGCGATGCGGGGCGGCAAAGGCCGCAAAACATCGGCATTTTTCGCAAAAAGCGCATTTTTTTCCATTCGCACGGTTGCGCATCCGCGAGCGCGCGTGGTATAATGGTGAGCGCGTAATGCAATAGCGAACCGGGAGGTTTTATTATGTCCGGGCATTCCAAGTGGGCCAATATCAAGCACAAGAAGGGCAAGGCCGACGCCGAGCGCGGCAAGGTCTTTACCAAGATCGGCCGCGAGATCGCCATCGCCGTGCGCGACGGCGGCGCCGATCCGAACGTCAACGGCAAGCTGCGCGACGTCATCGCCAAGGCGAAGGCGAGCAACATGCCCAACGAGAACATCAAGCGCTCGATCGCCAAGGCGGCGGGCGAGGGCGGCAACGTCAATTATGAGGAGATCACCTACGAGGGCTACGCGCCCGGTGGCATGGCCGTGATCGTCACCACCGTCACGGACAACCGCAACCGCACCGCGTCCGACATCCGTCACATCTTCGACAAGAACGGCGGCTCGCTGGGCACCAACGGCTGCGTCTCCTACATGTTCGACAACGTGGGCCTGATCGTCATCGAGCGCAAGCCCGGCATGGACGAGGACGAGGTCATGATGGCCGCGCTCGACGCGGGCGCGTCGGACATCGAGGCGCTGGAGGACAGCTTCGAGATCACCACCGAGGTGGGCGATTTTTCGAGCGTGCGCGAGAACCTCGAAAAGGCGGGCTATACGTTCCTGAGCGCGGAGCTGACGATGATCCCGCAGACGACCAATCCCATCACCGACCCCGAGACCGTGCAGAAGATCCAGAAGATGCTGGAGATGCTCGACGATCTGGACGACGTGCAGGACGTCTACCACAACGGCGAGCTGCCGGAGGAGGAAGAGGAGGAGTGATCCTCCCGCTATGGCCGCCCGACCGGGCGGCTTTTTTCGCGCGGCTGCGCGCGGATATTGACATTTTCCCCCGAATATGAAAGAATAGAGGCAGCAAAACGCAAGTGGGAGGCCGACGATGAACCGCACCGTGACGCTGATCGTGCCCTGCTATAACGAGGAGGAATCTCTGCCCATCTTCTACGACGCCGTGTGCGAGGTCGCGAGGGGGCTGCCGCAGGTGGATTTTACCTTTCTGCTGGTCAACGACGGCTCGAAGGACGGCACGCTGGGCGTCATGCGCGCGCTCGCCGCGAAGGACGAGCGGGTCAAATACCTGTCCTTCTCGCGCAACTTCGGCAAGGAGGCCGCGATGTACGCCGGGCTGTGCAACGCTAAGGGGGAGTACGTCGCCGTGATGGACGCGGACATGCAGGATCCGCCGTCGCTGCTGCCTCAGATGATCGAGGCGCTCGACACCGGAGAGTATGACAGCGTCGCCACACGGCGCGTGACGCGCGCGGGCGAGCCGAAGCTGCGCTCGTTTTTCGCGCGGCGGTTCTACCGCATCATCAACCGCATCTCCGACGCCGACGTCGTGGACGGCGCGCGGGATTTCCGCCTGATGCGCCGCGAAATGGTGCAGGCCATCGTGGAGATGGGCGAATACAACCGCTTTTCCAAGGGCATCTTCGGCTGGATCGGCTTCCGCACGAAGTGGCTGCCCTACGAGAATGTGGAGCGCGTCGCGGGCGAGACGAAGTGGAGCTTCTTCAAGCTGTTCAAGTATTCGATCGACGGCATCATCAATTTCTCGCAGGCGCCGCTGTCGGTCGCCTCGTGGATGGGCATCCTGCTGACGTTCGTCGCGTTTCTGATGGTCGTCTTCGTCGTCGTCCGGCGGCTGCTCTTCGGCGACCCGGTCGCGGGCTGGGCGTCCACGATCTGCGTCATCCTGTTCATCGGCGGCATCCAGCTGCTGTGCATGGGCATCATGGGGCAGTATCTGGCCAAGACCTACATGGAGGTCAAGGGCAGGCCGCACTACATCGTCGCCGAGAGCAACGACCCGGACGTCAAGCGGGTGCGTTGAGACAGAGCCGGGGCGGATGCGATCGCATCCGCCCATGATTTTCGGAGGGAAGCGCATTGAAACAGAGACGGCAGGGCTTTGCCCACAAGCATAGCCTCGGGCAGAATTTCATCGAGGACGAGGCGCTGCTGGAGCGCCTGTGCGAGCTGGCGCTCGTGGGCGGGGAGGACTGCATGCTGGAGATTGGCGCGGGTTTCGGCGCGCTGACAAAGCCGCTCGCAAGGCGCGCAAAAAGCGTGCTCACGCTGGAGATCGACCGCGCGCTGCTGCCCATCCTAAACGTCGCGCTGGAAGGGTCGCCGAACGCGCGCGTCGTCTGCTGCGACGCGCTGCGCGCCGACCTCGCCGCGCTCTGCGCCGAGGCGTTCGGCGCAGACGCGCCGCTGCGCGTGGCGGCCAACCTGCCGTATTACATCACCACGGAGCTGATCTCCAAGCTCGTGCGCGAGCTGCCGCAGGCGAAGTCCATCGCCGTGATGGTGCAGCGCGAGGTCGGGGACAAGCTGCTCAGCGGCCCCGGCGAGGACGGCTACGGCCCGCTGACGCTGCTGTGCCGCTACCGCTACGACGTGCGCCGCGCGCTGGACGTTCCGGCGGCCTGCTTTACGCCGCCGCCGAAGGTCGATTCGAGCTTCATGGTGCTGGAGCGGCGCGAGCACCCCGAGACGCCCGTGCGGGACGAGGCGCTGCTGCTGCGCCTGCTGCGCGGGGCGTTTAGGATGCGCCGCAAGACGCTCGCCAACAATCTGGCCGCCTGCTTTTCGCTCGACAGGGCGGACGCGCTGCGCGCGATGGAGGCGGCGGGCATCGGCGCGCAGGCGAGGGCGGAGGAATTGACCCTCGCGCAGTTCGCGGCGCTCTCGGACGCGCTTGGCGACGCGCTGGGCTGAGGAAAGCAGAAATCCTTTATTTTCAACACATATTGAAATCAGTTTACAGAAAACAGCAAGAAAATTCCCCAACCCGTGGTTGAATCTTCCCAATTCAACCATGGGTTCGTGTGAAAAACATAGGGTTAGGCGTATCATTCAAGGCGAAGGGAGGGGAAACTGATGAATCAGACGGAGATTGGAAAATTCATTGCCAAATGCCGCAAAGAGAAAAAGCTGACGCAAGCGCAGCTGGCGGAAAAACTGAACATTACGGACAGGGCGGTATCCAAATGGGAAACAGGCAAAAGCATGCCCGATTCATCGATCATGTTAGCGCTTTGCGAAATATTGGGAATCACGGTAAACGAGTTGCTAAGCGGAGAAAAGATGGACATGGAAAGCTTTGAAAAAAGGGCGGATGAAAATTTGATTGCTTTGAAAAGGAAAGACGAAAATAACTTGACAAAGAATGTGATGATTTCAATTTTGTTTTCAGCGACACTTTTGATCGGGATGACGGTATGCCTTATCTGCGATATGGCGTTATCCGGTCATTTGACGTGGTCGCTGATCCCGGTCAGTTCTATCGTCTTTGCATGGGTCATCTCTTTCCCAAGCATTGTATTGGGGAAGAGAGGGGTTGTCGTAAGCCTAATATCATTAAGCATTTTTGTCATTCCCTATTTGTTTTTGTTAAGCTGTTTAATCAGAGCGAAAGAAGTATTCTCGGTTGGCGCAGCCGTGGCGGGTGCTTCCATCGTTTTCGTATGGATCATCGCCGCTATGTTTTACCGCATTGGAAAAACAAGGAAATTCATCGCTTTAGGCGCCACTTTTTTGCTGGCAATCCCATTCGTGATCGTTGTCAATGTCATACTATCTCAAATGATAGGGGCGCCTGTTTTTGACATATGGGATGTGCTGTCTATCTTTACATTGCTGATGCTTGCATCCGTTTCATTTGTTTGTGACTATGCCAAGAAAAAGGGCTTGATGAAGTAATCGCAGGACGCGGTCGAACGCTCCGCGCAGTAGCGCGATCTCGCTGCAGGAAGCTTTGATCTGCCGTGAAAGGCCTTGAGGATTTGACAAGACAGAAAGAAGGCCGCCCTCCCGACGGAGAGCGGCCCCTGCATGTTAAAGAAGCCTTTTCTCTCCCCCCGGAGGGGGGAGAAAAGACAACCCTGTTTTTTCAATGATTGCTTGTTTTTTTGAATCGAATCAAAATGGATTTTGATATAGGACAGGTCTTTCAACAAACTGAGGCCGCCCTCCGAGCGGAGGACGGCCCCTGTATGTGTTGCGATCAGTCGAGCTTCGGGCCGGCGGCCACGAGCGCTTTGCCCGCCGCGTTGCCGGTGTACTTGACAAAGTTCTTAATGAAGCGCCCGGCGAGATCCTTCGCCTTGTTCTCCCAGACGGAGACGTCGGCGTAGGTGTCGCGCGGGTCGAGCACCTTGCTGTCCACGCCCGGCAGCTCGGTCGGCACCTCGAAATCGAAGTAGGGGATCTTCTTGGTCGGCGCGTTCAGGATGGAGCCGTTCAGGATGGCGTCGATGATGCCGCGCGTATCCTTGATGGAGATGCGCTTGCCGGTGCCGTTCCAGCCGGTGTTGACCAGATACGCCTTCGCGCCGGACTGATTCATCTTCTTGACCAGCTCCTGCGCATACTTGGTCGGATGCAGCTCGAGGAACGGCTGGCCGAAGCAGGCGGAGAAGGTCGGAGTCGGCTCGGTGACACCGCGCTCGGTGCCCGCCAGCTTGGCGGTGAAGCCGGAGAGGAAGTAATACTGCATCTGCTCGGGCGTCAGGATGGACACCGGCGGCAGCACGCCGAACGCGTCGGCGGAGAGGAAGATGACGTTCTTGGCGGCAGGGGCGGCGGACACCGGACGCACGATCTTCTCGATGTGGTTGATCGGGTAGGAGACGCGGGTGTTCTCGGTGACGCTCTTGTCGCAGAAGTCGATCTTGCCGTCCTTGTCGAGGGTCACGTTCTCAAGCAGGGCGTCGCGGCGGATGGCGTTGTAGATGTCCGGCTCGGAGTCCTTGTCCAGATTGATGACCTTCGCGTAGCAGCCGCCCTCGAAGTTGAACACGCCCTGATCGTCCCAGCCGTGCTCGTCGTCGCCGACCAGCAGGCGCTTGGGATCGGCGGACAGCGTGGTCTTGCCGGTGCCGGAGAGGCCGAAGAACAGCGCGGTGTTCTTGCCGTCCATATCGGTGTTGGCGGAGCAGTGCATCGAGGCGATGCCCTGCAGCGGCAGGTAGTAGTTCATCATCGAGAACATGCCCTTCTTCATCTCACCGCCGTACCAGGTGTTGAGGATGACCTGCTCGCGGGAGGAGATGTTGAAGACGATCGCGGTCTCGGAGTGGAGGCCCAGCTCCTTGTAGTTCTCGACCTTGGCCTTGGAGGCGGTGTACACGACGAAGTCCGGCTCAAAGTTCGCCAGCTCTTCCTCGGTCGGCTTGATGAACATGTTCGTCACGAAGTGCGCCTGCCAGGCGACCTCCATGATGAAGCGGATGGCCATGCGCGTGTCGTGGTTGGCGCCGCAGAAGGCGTCCACGACGAACAGGCGCTTGCCGGAAAGCTCCTTCTGAGCGATGGCCTTGACGGCCTTCCACGTCTCCTCGGAGGCGGGATGGTTGTCGTTCTTGAACTCGTCGGATGTCCACCAGATGGTGTCCTTGGAGTTCTCGTCCATGACGATGAACTTGTCGGCGGGAGAGCGGCCCGTGTAAACGCCCGTCATGACGTTCACCGCGCCCAGCTCGGACACCTGCCCCTTGTCGTAGCCGGTGAGGGAGGGGTCGGTCTCCTCCTTGTAGAGGAGGTCGTAGGACGGGTTGTAGACGATCTCCGTCACGCCCGTGATGCCATACCTGGTCAGATCGATCTTTGCCATGATAAACCTCTTTTCTGTGGTTCTGTGGACGACAGACGCGCCTTCGTTGCCCGCCTGTGCCAGCATTGGGCGCAAGCCCGATTTTCTGGCATTTTCATGATACACTAACGGGGCGGCAAAGTCAAGACGCGGCGCGTCAAAACATTCACAATTTCACCGGAGAAATTGCGCGCTCCAAAGTTTTCGCAATTCCTTGACCGGGGCGCGGGGCGCGTGCTATAATAAACCAAATTGCGCGATCATGGGGAACGGGAGGCGCCGGGCATGGCATGGGAGCGGCCGCAAAAGACCATCGTGCGGGAGACGCGGCGCATCGCGATCGGCGTGGCGGCGCTGCTTGCCGTGATGCTGATCGTCTATGCGCTGCTGGGGAAATTCACCTTCGGCGTGGCGCTGGGCGCGCTCATGGGCAGCGCATACGGCGTATTCAACTTCTTCATGCTGGGCATGACCATCCAGCGCGCGGGGAAGGAGACGGACGAGGCGGCGGCGCGCGCGCGCGTTCGCTCCTCGTACAGCCTGCGCATGCTGGGCGCGGTGGCCGTGGCGGTGATCGCCTTCGCGCTGCCGTTTGCCGAGGGGCTGCCCTGCGTGATCGCGCTGCTCTTTCCGCGGCTGACCATTCTGGCGCTTCAGCTCACGGGGCAGATCAAGGACGAATGACCCGCGTTTGAGAAAGTGGGATGACGAGCGATGGACATCGACGTTACAGGCGCAAGGATACTGATCTCCAAGCCCGAGTGGGGCGGCTTCATGCTCACCGAGACCGTCGTGGTCACCTGGTGCGTGATGGCCGTCCTCATTGGCGTTTGTTTCGTGCTCACGCGGAATTTGCAGGTACACCCGCAGACCAAGCGGCAGGTGATCGCCGAGCAGCTCGTGGGCGCGATTCAAAATCTCGTGCGCACGACGATGGGCGAACGGTTCCTTTCCACTTGGTATGTGCCGTTCATCGGCGCGCTCTTCGCGCTCTCCGCCGGGTGCAGCCTCTCGAGCATGGTCGGCGCTTACGCGCCCACCAGCGACCTGTCCACGGTGCTGGGCTGGGCGCTGCTCGTCTTCGTGCTCATCACTTTCAACAAGCTGCGCTCCAACGGCCCGCTGGGCTACCTCAAGAGCTACACCGAGCCGATCCCGATCATGACGCCCTTCAACATCATCGGCGAGATCGCCACGCCCGTGTCGATGGCGTTCCGTCACTTCGGCAACATCGCCAGCGGCAGCGTCATCACGGCGCTGATCTACGGCGGCCTGTCGGCGCTCTCCGGCATGGTGCTGGGCCTGCTGCCCGGCGCGCTGGGCGACGCGCTCTCCCATATCCCGATCTTCGCGGCAGGCATCCCGGCGGTGCTCTCGCTCTACTTCGACCTATTCTCCAGCTTCCTGCAGGCGTTCATCTTCTGCATGCTGACGATGGTCTACGTCTCCGACGCCGCGGGCGGCGCGGAGTAACACGATGTCTGCGCGCCTCGGCGCGTTGCATAGAGCACACATTTCAAAGAGGAGGACTTCTTTATGGAAACTTCGATTCTGGCAAAAGCGATCGTCTGCGGCTGCTCGGCGCTGGGCGCCGGCGTGGCCATGATCGGCGGCCTTGGCCCTGGCATCGGCGAGGGCTACGCCGTCGGCAAGGCGCTTGAATCCATGGCGCGCCAGCCGGAGATGCGCGGCACGCTGACCACCACGATGTTCATGGGCTGCGCCGTCGCGGAGACGACGGGCCTGTACAGCCTCATCATCGCGCTGCTGCTGCTGTTCGTCAATCCTTTCACCGGGCTGTTCTGATTCTAAAGCCGCCTGTGGAAAGGGGAAACTTCTATGGAAGTGCAAGCGTTTATCTCCATCGCGCCGTGGACGATGATCTTTCAGATCATCAATCTGCTGATCCTGATGGTCGCCTTCAAAAAGCTGCTCTTTAAGCCGGTCTGCGCCATTCTGGAAAAGCGCAAGGCCGAGATCGAGGGGCACTATCAGCAGGCGGAGGAGGCCGAACGGTCTGCGCGCACGCTGCAAAAGACCTATGAGGAGCGCATGGCCGGCGCCCGCGAGGAAGCCGACCGCGTCATCCGCACCGCAACGGAGAGCGCCAACGCGATGTCCGCCGGGATCGTGGACGACGCGCGCGCGCAGGCGGAGCAGATCCGCCGCCGCGCCGAGACCGAGATCGAGCTGGAGCGCCGCAAGGCGTTCGACGAGGTCAAGGGCGAGCTTTCCGGCATCGCGCTGGATATCGCCCAGCAGGTCATCGAGCGCGAGGTCGATCCCAAGGACCATGAAGCGTTCATCGACGACTTCATCAAGAACGTGGGTGAGGCTTCGTGACCGAGCTGGCCAAGGTCTACGGCGACGCGCTCTACGCGCTCGCGCAGGAGGAAGGTCTGGAGGACGCGCTGCAGGAGGAGCTTTCCGGCGTGTGTACCCTGCTCGCGGACGACCCGGCTTATGTGCGCCTGATGAACGCCCGCTCCGTGCCCAAGGTGGAGCGCCTCGCGCTGCTTGACGAGGCGTTTTCCGGCCGCGTGAACGGGTTTCTTCTGAATTTCATGAAGCTGCTCTGCGAGCGCGGCGCGTTCGATCAGCTTCCCGGCTGCCGCGACCGCTTCGGCGCGGCCTACGACGAGGCGCACGGCATCCTTCCTGCGACGGCGGTCACCGCCTCGCCGATGAGCAAAGCGCAGCGGGAGCGCCTGATCGCGGCGCTGCAAAAGCGCACGGGCAAGACGATCCGCCTCACCGAGCGCGTGGACGCCTCGCTGGGCGGCGGCGTGCGATTGCACATGCAGGGCAAGACCTACGACAACACCGTCGCCTCCCGCATGGCGAGGCTGCGCCGCGCGCTGAGCGCGCAGTCCTGAACCTATTGATCAGAAAGCGGTGAACCTATGGACCTGAAACCCGAAGAGATCTCCAAGATCATCAAGGCACAGATCAAGCAGTACGATAAGCGCATCGAGCAGGACGAGACGGGTTCCATCATCCTGGTCGGCGACGGCATCGCGCGCGCGAGCGGGCTTGAAAAGTGCATGGCCAACGAGCTGATCGAGTTCGAGAACGGCGAATACGGCATGGCCCTCAACCTCGAGGAAAACACCGTCTCCATCGTCATCCTCGGCAGTGACGCCGGGCTGCACGAGGGCAGCGTCGTGCGGCGCACGGGCCGCGTCGTCTCTGTCCCCGTGGGCGAGGCGATGATCGGCCGCGTGGTCAACGCGCTGGGGCAGAGCGTGGACGGCAAGGGCGCGATCGAGACGACCGAGACCCGGCCCATCGAAAGCCCCGCGCCCGGCATCATCGAGCGCAAGAGCGTCAGCGTGCCGCTGCAAACCGGCATCAAGGCGATCGACAGCATGATCCCGATCGGCCGCGGTCAGCGCGAGCTGATCATCGGCGACCGCCAGACGGGCAAGACCGCCATCGCCACCGATACGATCATCAACCAGCGCGGCAAGGACGTCGTGTGCATCTACGTCGCCATCGGCCAGAAGAACTCCACCGTGGCGCAGCTCGTCGAGCAGCTCACGCAGGCCGGGGCGATGGATTACACCATCGTCGTCAGCGCGACCGCGTCCGAGCTGGCCCCGATGCAGTACATCGCGCCCTACGCGGGCTGCGCGATGGGCGAGTACTTCATGGCCAAGGGCCGCGACGTGCTCATCATCTACGACGACCTGTCCAAGCACGCCGTCGCCTACCGCGCGCTGTCGCTGCTCATCCGCCGCCCGCCGGGACGCGAGGCGTACCCGGGCGACGTGTTCTACCTGCACAGCAGGCTGCTCGAGCGCGCCGCGCGCATCGCGCCGGAGTACGGCGGCGGCAGCCTGACCGCGCTGCCCATCATCGAGACGCAGGCGGGCGACGTCTCCGCCTACATCCCCACGAACGTCATCTCCATCACCGACGGCCAGATCTTTCTGGAGAGCGAGCTGTTCCACTCGGGCGTCATGCCCGCGGTGAACCCCGGCATCTCCGTCTCGCGCGTCGGCGGCAACGCCCAGATCAAGGCGATGAAGAAGGTCGCCGGCTCGCTCAAGCTGATCTACAGCCAGTATCGCGAGCTGCAAAGCTTTGCGCAGTTCGGCAGCGATCTGGACGCGGACACCAAGGCGCGTCTGGCGCAGGGCGAGCGCGTGGTGGAGGTGCTCAAGCAGGGCCGCAACGCGCCCATCGACGTGGAGAAGCAGGTCTGCATCCTGTACGCCGTCACGCGAGATTATCTGACCGACGTGCCCGTGGAGCGCGTCTCGCTCTACGAGCAGGGCCTCTACGCGCGGCTGGACGCCCAGCACGCCGACCTGCTCGCCGCCATCCGCGACACGGGCGAGCTTTCCGCCGAGAGCGAAAAGAAGCTCGCCGGCGCGCTCGCGCAGTACACGAAGGACTTCCTCGCCAAATAAAGCGGGGCGATCAAGCGATAAAGGAAGGGTGATCTATGGCAGGCGCTTCGATGAAGGACATCAAGCTGCGCATTAAGAGCGTGGAAAGCACCATGCAGATCACGAAGGCGATGGAGCTGGTGGCGTCCTCCAAGCTGCGGCGCGCCAAGGAGCGGCAGGAGCGGCTCCGGCCGTACTTCACGGGGCTGAAGGCCACGCTCGATCAGATCGAGTGTGCGACCAACGATTTTTCCTCGCCCTACCAGCAGGAGCGCGAGGTTCGCAAGCGCCTGCTGATCGTCATCGCGGGCGACCGCGGGCTGGCCGGCGGCTACAACGCCAACATCTTCAAGGCGGCCTCGGCGCTGTGCGAGGACGGCGCGCCCGCGTGCGTGCTGCCCATCGGCAAGCGCGCGGTGGAGTTCTTCACCCGCAAGGGCTACGAGGTGCTCTCGGGCGAGTTCGCCGAGGCGGCGGACGTCTCCATCCCGGACTGCTTCACCATCGGTAAGATGGTCGCCAAGGGATTCGTCGAGCGGCAGTACGACGAGGTGACGATCGTCTACACGCGCTTCGTCTCCATGCTCACGCAGACGCCCGACACCGTGCGCCTGCTGCCGCTGGAATCGGCGGAGCTGCAGAGGGAAACGGGCGTTCGCCCGCTCGTCCTCTACGAGCCGAGTCCGGCCGCCGTCTACGACGCGATCGTGCCCAACTATCTCGCGGGCATGCTCTACGGCGCGATGTGCGAATCGGTCGCCAGCGAGCTGGGCGCGCGGCGCACGGCGATGGACGCGGCCAGCAAGAACGCCGCCGAGATGATCGACGACCTGAGCCTGCGCTACAACCGCGCGCGGCAGGGCGCGATCACGCAGGAGATCACCGAGATCGTCGCAGGCGCGGAGCATTGACGCGCACAACGAGTGATAAGGAGCAACGCTATGGCCAAAGGAAGCATCGGTACCGTGGTGCAGGTCATCGGCCCGGTACTGGACATTCGGTTTAAGGACGGCGAGCTGCCCAGCCTGAAGAGCGCCATCGAGGTGCGGGGCGGGGAGCGCAAGCTCGTCGTCGAGGTGGCTCAGCACATCGGAGACGACGTCGTGCGCTGCATCGCCATGAGCAGCACCGACGGCCTGACCCGCGGGGCCGAGGCGGAGGACACCGGATCCTCGATCACGGTGCCGGTCGGCGAAAAGTGCTTGGGGCGCATCTTCAACCTCTTGGGCGAGCCTGTGGACAACATGCCCGCGCCGGAGGACGTCGAGCGCTGGGCCATCCACCGCGACGCGCCGCCCTACGACGAGCAGGAGACCTCCGCCGAGATTCTGGAGACGGGCATCAAGGTCGTCGACCTGATCGCGCCGTATGCCAAGGGCGGCAAGATCGGCCTGTTCGGCGGCGCGGGCGTCGGCAAGACGGTGCTGATCATGGAGCTGATCAACAACGTCGCCAAGCAGCACGGCGGCCTGTCGGTCTTCACCGGCGTCGGCGAGCGCACGCGCGAGGGCAACGACCTCTACAACGAGATGAAGGAGAGCGGCGTTCTGAGCAAGACCGCGCTCGTCTACGGCCAGATGAACGAGCCGCCGGGAGCGCGTATGCGCGTGGCGCTGTCCGGCCTGACGATGGCGGAGTACTTCCGCGACCGCGAGGGGCAGGACGTGCTGCTGTTCATCGACAACATCTTCCGCTTCACGCAGGCGGGTTCCGAGGTGAGCGCGCTGCTCGGGCGCATGCCCAGCGCCGTCGGCTACCAGCCCACGCTGGCGACCGAGATGGGCGCGCTGCAGGAGCGCATCACCTCGACCAAGCGCGGCTCGATCACGTCCGTGCAGGCGGTCTACGTCCCCGCGGACGACCTGACCGACCCGGCCCCGGCGACGACATTCGCACATCTGGACGCGACGACGGTTCTCTCGCGCAGCATCGCCTCGCTGGGTATCTACCCGGCGGTGGATCCGCTCGAGTCGACCAGCCGCATCCTGTCCCCGGACGTCGTGGGCGAGGAGCACTATCAGGTTGCGCGCGACGTGCAGCGCATCCTGCAACGCTATAAGGAGCTGCAGGACATCATCGCGATCATGGGCATGGACGAGCTGTCCGAGGACGATAAGCTCACCGTCTCCCGCGCGCGCAAGATTCAGCGCTTCCTGTCCCAGCCGTTCAGCGTGGCCGAGCAGTTCACGGGCATGCAGGGCAAATACGTCCCGATCAAGGAGACCATTCGCGGCTTCAAGGAGATCATCGAGGGCAAGCACGACGACCTGCCGGAGAGCGCGTTCCTGTTCGTCGGCACGATCGACGAGGCGGTCGCCAAGGCGAAGGGTGAGAAGGCATGAGTACGTTCCACCTGAAGATCAGCACGCCGGACGGCATGGCCTTTGAGGGCGATGTCGAGCGCCTGCGCGTGCGCATGATCGACGGCGACGTGTGCCTGCTGGCGCACCACGCGGACTACGTTTCCGCCGTGGGCGCGGGTGAGGCGGCGATCACGATGGAGGACGGCACGCAGCGCCGCGCCGCCTGCATCGGCGGCATGCTCGCGATGATGAAGAACGAGGCCAACCTGATCGCGACCACGTTCGAGTGGTCGGATCAGATCGACCTCGAGCGCGCCGAGCGGGCCAAGGCCCGCGCGCAGGAGCGCCTGCAGGCCGCCAAGGACGACAAGCGCGAAGTGATGCTCGCGCAGGCCAAGCTCCAGCGCGCGCTGGTGCGCATCAACGTCAAGAAGTGATCGGCAAAACAGGGAATCCGACAAAAACGACCGTTGGCTTTCACCGGGGAACCGGCGGGCCAACGGTCGGTTTTTATAATGCTTTTCTCAGATAAAACCATCATATGGTGCGAAGCACAGGATGGGGTCTGGGGCGGTAGCCCCAACGCATCCCAAATCGCGAAGCGATTGAAAAAGGTAGCCCGGAAGCGAAGCGATCCCGGGCGGGTTGGTCATGAAAAGTTGCGGTATCTGGCCTTTGCTTGCGCAATATAACCCATGACAGAATGGCTCGATCATTTGATTTGAGAATAGTTAAAGGGGTTTGCAATGCCCGGGTAAACGGGCCGTTGGCTATGATTTCTTTTTCGGCTTTGGCTCCGGCAGTTCCTCGACCATGGCGTCAAATAGACCTGTCAAAAACGCTTTATTGTCAACCTCGTCCACCAGCAGCATCTCTTTCGCTCCCTCGTAGGGGGATTCATACGAAGCGGTTGGCATATAGCGGACGGCTGCTTTGGTGGGCTTTACAAGCAGCCGGTCATCATAAATACCGCCGACGATCTTGCCGCGGTAATAGAGGATGAATTCGCCCATCATCGCCCGATAGGTGATTCCGTCCAGTTCGGATAACTGCTCTAGAATAAAATCCAAATACCCTTTGCTCGACGCCATGATTCCACCTCAAATACCGTTTTGACGAACAGCCGCCTTCCCGAAAGCATTCGGTTCAGGCAGACGCGCGGAAAACAGAAAGTCAAAAGATTATTTCATAGTGGATTCTTTGGCCTGCGATCTCGGGACAGATCGTCTCCTCGCTGCGCTCCACGAACTGGAATCCCGCGCTTTCATAGGTGCGTTGCGCGGGCAGCAGGCGTTCGTTCGTCCAAACAACGATCTTTTTTGCGCCCTGCGCTTTGATGCGCCTGACCGCCTCCTGCATCTGCGCTTTTCCGTAGCCGTTCCCCTTGTGCTTCGTCGCAATGCAATTGTGGCCGATCTCCGCAAACTCGGGCAGGTGCGTCGGATTCCATGAAACAAAGCCGATGGGTTCGCCGCCCAGAACGGTCATAAAGCCGCTGTAATCGGCGATGACGGGATGGTCGTAAAAGAAATCGTCAAACTCCTGCCACTGGCTTTGCCAGTAGGGTTCAAACCGCGGCTCAAAGGAGTAGCCGTCCTTCAGTAGAGCGGCCAATGTGCCGCGAGGGAATTCGGTGATTCTTCGGTATTCAAGTTGCATGGGAACTCCTTTGAGAAGAACAGGTCGATTGTCCGAGAAGGCCGCAGTCCGCGCAGTTTGCAAACTGGTTTTCGGTGAGCGACGCCCGGGATCGCGAGACGCTGCGCGTCCACTTCCGGGCTATGTTTTCTTGTTTTGGGGAACGCCGGGGCTGCCGCTCCAGACCCTGCCCGAGGGATTTCATCCCTCGGACTCCCATCAGAGGTTTGCGCGGGCTTCCTCGCGGATGCGCGCGAGAGCTTCCTTGGCGAGCGTGTAGTCAAAGCCGCGCCGGGCCAGCGCGGCGAGCAGCTTGCGCCGGTCGTCCGGGCTTTCGAGGTCGCGCCCGCGCGCGGCCTTTCTCGCGGCGAGGAGCGCGGCGTCGCGCCTTGCGTCGCCGTCCAGCGCGTCCATCGCGCCGTCGATCTCCTCGCTTGCGACGCCGCGCCTGCGCAGCTCCATGCGGATGCGCCGCTCGCCCAGCCCGCGCGCGGAGCGGGAAGAGGCGAAGCGCGCGGCGAAGTCCGCGTCGTTGAGATACCCCGCCTCCGCGAGGCGCGAGAGCGCGCGATCGACGGCGAAATCCGGGTAGGCGCTTCTTTCCAGCGCCGCGCGCAGCTCGCCCTCCGTGCGCTCGCGCACGGACAGCAGCGACACGGCGCGCTCCAGCGCGAAGGCGGGCGCGCGCTTTTCCATGAACGCGTCGAACGCCGCCCGGTCAAACGGCGCGCCGCCGCGATAGGGGCGCTCCCGCAGCATCGCGCGGGGCATCGCGATGGTCTCGCCCGTGGAGAGCGTGAGCAGTGCGCGGCCATGGTCGCGCCGCACGCTCGCGAGCGTCAGCGGCGCGCCGGACGCGGACGCCGCGGGGTTCACGCGCGGTCGGACGCGCGCGACGCGTCCGGGCAGAGGGGGTAGCACAGCAGCCAGCCGCAGAGGATGAGCTGAATCATCGCCACGCACTGGCGCAGGGTGACGTAATAGGTGTTGTCCGCGTTGGCGCGGCCCACGCCGCCGATGAGCAGGGCGACGATCAGCAGCGCGTCCGCGCAGAGCGGGGCCGCCGTGCGCGGGTCGAAGCGGCCGCTGTCCATCGTCCACAGGGCGACGATCAGCGCCTGCGAGGCGATCAGCAAGGCGAGGCTGATCTGCGACCAGAAGAAGAGCGAGCTATACGCGCCGCGCTCAAACTCGCCCAGAAACGTCGTGAGCAGGCAGAGCGCCGCGCTGATCACGGGCGCGACCGTCACCGCGCTGATGCGGTCGCGGATGCGCAGGAAGAAGTAGATCACCACGCCGAACGCGGCCAGCGCGGAGAGCACCTGCGAGATGCGCACAAACTCGCTGATGAACGTCAGGCTGTCGTTGCGCAATCCCTCGATGACGGTGCGCCCGGCGCAGTAGAGCAGCAGATACCAGCAGAACGTATCGCCCGTTTTGCGGCTATGCCGGCGCACGCAGAGCAGCAGCGCGAAGACGAGCAGATCCCAGCAGAACTCATAGAAGAAGGTGGCCATGTGCCAGTACCACACGTCGCCGATGGGGATCTCGACGGCGAAGGGGAAGAACTGTAGCGGCTCCTCGTAGACGCGCAGGCCGTAGGCCTCCATGTTGATGTAATTGCCCCAGCGGCCGATGGCCTGCCCCAAGGCGAGCGCGGGCGCGACGACGTCGAGCAGCGCGAGCGTCGGCAGGCCGTGCTTGCGCGAGACGAGCCGCGCCGCGATCAGCCCGCCGATCACGCCGCCGTAGATGGCCAGCCCGCCCTCGCGGATGTTGAAGATCGAGGCCCAGTCCTCGCTGTAATTGTTGAAGCGGAAGACGACGTAGTAGAGCCGGGCAAAGAGGATGCCCAGCGGGATGGCGTAGATCAGAAAATCGACCATCGTGTCCTGCGGGAAGCCCTGACGGCGCGCCTCGCGCGTACACAGGAGCAACCCGATCACGATAGCGAAGACGATGAGGATGGCGTACCAGCTGATGCCGAGGAAGGCAACGCGGTCGATCATGGGTCTGCTGAGCATGGGAACCTCCTAAAAGAATCGGAAAAGGTTCGGGAAAGGATCAGGAAAGGATCGAGATAGAGCGCGGGTCAGCCGCTTTCGCGCGCGTCCGCGGCGCAGCGGAGCAGCGGCAGGCTCACGCGGTATTTGGCGTAGCGTCGGCCCGCCTTATCGCGGAACGCGCCGCGGGAATCGGGCACCATGACGGTCGCCGTCTTGCCGACGTAGGTGAGCAGACCGCGGACGGTTTTGCCCTCCATCTCAAAGAGGACGGCAGAACCGACCGAAAGTCCGTTTTGCGCGGCGGCGTCGCGGCGGGTGGGGAGGGAGTGACGCGTGCCCGTGTGGCCGAACAGACCGCGCGCCAGCGATAAAAAGCGCGCCGAGTGGCCGGTGGAGCCGAAGAGCGCCGTCTCCGCCGCGTGGCACAGCTCGTGCTCGAAGACCACCAGAAAAGCCTCCTGCGGCGTGGCGACGGACAATCCGTTCAGCAGAAACGGCCCCTGATCCAGCCGGTAGAGAAAGTCGGTGGACATGCGGATCTCCGCGCTGCGCAGGCGCTCTCTCGCGCTGCGGGCGTAGATGAACTTGCCGGCGGAGCTGGTCAGCCGGGAGGAGAGCGTCACCCGCAGCGTCCCATAGGCGCGCGAGAGGAAGCCGCGAAAGAACAGCTCGTCGTAGAGCCGGAGCATGCGCGCGGGCGTGTCCTCGAGCAGCCTGCCCGCGGGCAGGCTGGCAAAGCCGCCGTCGCGCGTACACAGGGCGGTGAGGATCATCGCGCGGCGCTTCCTCGCGTCCTCCGGCGGCAGTGGGCAGGCGAAGGGCCATTCCGCCGCGCTCACAGGGCGATCTCCACGCGCACCGCGCGCCCGACCAGCTTGATCTCGCTGATGTGCAGCGCCTCCGCGTCCAGATCGCGGTCGCCGCTCTGCAGCAGGATGCGCGAGTCGCCCAGCAGCTTCACGCGCCGCAGGCAGCGGTGCGCGCCGTATTCCACCAGCATGATCGCGCCGTCCACCGGCAGGTTTTGCGGCACGACCAGCACCAGATCGCCCTTCTCGATGCGCATCGCGCGCATGGAGTCGTCCGGCGCGAGGAAGTAGACGACGCGGTCGGGCTTCGCGCCCTCGATCTTGCCGTCCTGTATGGGCAGCATGCGCCGGGCGACCTGAATCCAGCCCGCGTTCATCACGGGCACGGGTTGCAGCACGCTGCTGAGCGCGTCCAGCCAGATGCCGCTCTGCTCCTCGGCGCTGCGGGGCTTTGGCGCGGGCGCGGCCGGGGCCTGCGCGGGCGCGGCGGGCTTTTCTTCCTTTTGCGGCGATTGCGGCGCGAGCGTGGTCAGATCGACCGTCGCGGCGATCTCGTCGAGGGAATACTCCGCCTCGTTTCGGCTGCCCGCGCCCAGCGTGCGCAGGATGCGCCGCGCCTCGTCGTCGCGGATGATGCGGCGGCCCTCTTCAACGTCCTTCAAATAGCCCTCGGAGACGCCGCACTTGCGCGCCACCTGCTTGCGCGTCAGCTTCTGCCGCGAGCGCTCCAAGAGGAGCAGGTCACCTAATCGGCTCATCGGTTTGATCCTCCTGTTTCGGTTTGGTCGTGTCGCCGGAAGAGGCGCTCGCGCCGTCCAGACGCTTGCGCGTGGCCTCGCCCAGCATCGTGTAGATCACGCTCGTCACCGGTACGGCGAGCAGCATGCCCGCCAGCCCGAAGATGCCGCCGCCCGCGGTGACCACCATCAGCACCCACATGGACGGCAGATTGATCGACGTGGAGACGACGCGCGGGTAGATGAGGTTCGTCTCGATCTGCTGGAGCACGAGGATGAACACCACGAACCAGATCGCCTGCGGCGGGCTTTCGATCAGCACGAGGAACGCGCCGACCACGCAGGAGATGATCGCGCCGTAGATCGGGATGAGCGCGCAGAAGAGCATGATGACCGAGATCACCAGCGCGTAGGGGAAGCGCAGAATGAGCATGCCGATAAAGCACAGCCCGCCGAGGATGCCCGCCTCGGCGAACTGGATGGTGACGTAGGAGAAGAACGTCCTGTGCGCCATCGAGGCGACGCGAAGCGCCTCGTCGCAGAAGAAGCGGGGCAAAAACGCGTAGAGCAGACGGCGGCACTGACGCCCGAGCGTCTCCTTTTGCAGGAGCACATACACGGCGAACACGAAGGCGATGAGGACGTCCGTCACCTGCCCGAAGAGCGAGGACACCCGCGAGACGACCGCGCCCATCGCCAGCCCGGCGTTGCGCTGCACCCATGCGATAAAGCCGGAGGCCATCTCGCTGACGTCTGGGATGTAGGGCGCGATATTCTGCTGAAGATCGGGGTATTTGGCCAGCCACGCGCGCAGGTCGGCGATTCCCTTCTGCGCGGCGGGCATCAGCCGCGTGACGGAGTTGGCCAGCGAGGAGACGGTATCCACCAGCTGCGGCACGACGATGACGATCAGCAGCGACAAGAGCAGCGCCATCAGCAGCAGCGCCAGCGCGAGGCTCACCGGGCGGCGCGGGCCGTCGGCGAGGAGCGGCTTTCCCTTGACCTTGCGCGAGAGCAGATGATCGAACAGGCGCATCGGCACGCTGAGCACGAACGCGAAGCACGCGCCGACGATGAAGGGCATCACCGCGGAGAGCGCGCCGGAAAGCCACGCCATGATGGGCGAAAAATGCTGCACGCAAACCGTCAGCAGCGCCGCGAAGGCGACGAGCGCCAGAAAAAACCGCCGGGTCTTGGGCGAGAGCTGCATAAAGACCTCCTGCGTAAAGCGGGCGAGCGCCCGCGCGTTTTCTCTATTATACCCTCTTTTAAGCAAAAAGGAAACAGCGACTTTTCCAAATCCTTGGAATGTTCGACATGTGGGCGAATATTCGAGCTTGAAAAGACGCGAAAAATGCGATATAGTAGTAACAGTGGCGTTCATCCGCCGCGCGGGAGGAGGAAGGGCATGCGCGAAATCGACGTGGCCCTCGTCGAGGAGGCGATCCGCTCGCTGTTTCTGCGCGCCTGCCGCGAGGTCGGGCCGGATGTGCTCGCCTGCCTGCGCCGCGCGCACGAGCGCGAGGAATCGCCCTTTGGGCGCGAGGCGCTGCGGCAGATCCTCGAAAACGACCGCATCGCCGCCGAGCGCGGCATGCCGCTTTGCCAGGATACGGGCATGGCCGTCGTGTTCCTCGACGTGGGGCAGGACGTCCACTTTACGGGCGGCGACGTGGGCGAGGCGATCGACCGCGGCGTGTACAGGGCCTACCGCGACGGATGCTTCCGCGCGAGCGTGCTCGATCCCATCACGCGGGAAAACACGCGGGACAACACGCCCGCCGTCGTCCACACGCGCATCGTGCCGGGCGATCGGGTGACGCTGACCGCCGCGCCCAAGGGCTTTGGCTCGGAAAACATGTCCCGGCTGTTCATGCTCACGCCGTCGCAGGGCGTGCAGGGCGTGATGGAGGCCGTCGTGGAGACGGTGCGTCTGGCGGGCGGCAACCCTTGCCCGCCGGTGGTCGTCGGCGTGGGCGTCGGCGGCACCGCCGAGCGCGCGATGGAGCTGGCCAAGCGCAGCCTGCTGCGCGATTGCGGCGAGCCTTCGCAGGACGAGGCGCTCGCGCGCATGGAGCGCGAACTGCTTCGGCGCATCAACGCGCTGGGCATCGGGCCGCAAGGCCTCGGCGGGCGCGTCACCGCGCTGGCCGTCCACATCCTCAAGGAACCCACCCACATCGCGGGGCTGCCCGTCGCCGTCAACATGCAGTGCCACGCTGCGCGCCACGCGAGCGCCGTGCTGTGAGGGCGGAGCGCGCTCCCGAAGAACGATAGAGCAAACGGATAAAAGGAGGCACGCCCTTGCCCACGCACGTCAGCGCGCCGCTATCGCGCGAGCAGGCCTTAGCGCTGCGCGCGGGGGAGACGGTGCTGCTCAGCGGCACGATCTTCACCGCGCGGGACGCCGCGCACAAGCGCCTTTGCGCGCTGCTGGACGCGGGCGAGCCGCTGCCCATCCCGCTGGACGGGCAGGTCGTCTACTACGCGGGGCCGTGCCCGGCGCTGCCGGGCGACCCGATCGGCGCGTGCGGCCCGACGACGAGCAGCCGCATGGACGCCTACGCGCCGCGCCTGCTGGAAAGGGGCCTGCGCGGCATGATCGGCAAGGGGCCGCGCGGCGAGGCGGTGCGAGAGGCGATCGCGCGCTTTGGCGGCGTGTACTTTGCCGCCACCGGCGGCGCAGGCGCGCTGATCGCCGGATGCGTCAAAGAGGCGCGCGTCGTTGCCTTTCCCGAGCTGGGCGCGGAGGCGATCCGCGCGCTGCGTGTGGAAAAGCTGCCGCTGATCGTCGCGGTGGACGCCGCGGGCGGCGACCTGTACGCCGCAGGCCCGGCGGCCTACGCGGCGGCGCCCTGACGCGAAAGATTTCCATCGGCCGCGCTTTTCCGGCAGGAATCGCATGTTCGGTGTGGAACTATAAAACTGTTTGGGAAGCGGAGGACGAGCATGCAGGAGATCGTCGTGCGGGACTGGGACGAGCTGCAAAAGGCCGTCTTCGACGACGTCTGGGACGAAAAGATCCAGCGCTATCGCGACAACCGCATCTACCGGGGCATGTCCGACAGCGCATGGGGGCTGGAGCCGACGCTCAACCGCGTCTGCGGCCACAACCTCGCGCTGGAATCGCAGGTCTTCCGCAGCTTCCGCAAATACGGCTACGCCGAGCTGGCCGGGTATTCCGGCTTCTGGCAGCTGCTCCCGGTGGCGCAGCACCACGGCCTGCCCACGCGATTGCTGGACTGGACGTATTCCCCGCTGGTCGCCGCGCATTTCGCCACGGAGGACACCTCGCTCTACGATCGCGACGGCGTGATCTGGTGTCTGGACGTGACGGACTTTCACCCGTTTTTGCCCGAGATGCTCGCGGACAAGCTCCGCCGCAGCGACAGCAACATCTTCACCATCGGCATGCTGGAAAAGCGCGTGCCCAGCTTTGAGGCGATGCGGGAACTGTCGCCCTCGCCCTACGCGATCTTCTTCGAGCCGTCGTCTCTGATCGACCGCATCGCGAATCAGTACGCGCTCTTCTCGGTGGTCTCCGATCCGGCGGTCACGCTGGAGACGATCATCCAGGAGCGGAATATCCCGTGCAGGCGCATCATCATCCCGCGCGAGGTCAAGCTGGAGATCCGCGACAAGCTCGATTACATCAACATCTCCGAGCGGATGATCTATCCGGGTCTGGACGGCGTGTGCCGCTGGATCACGCGCCGCTACTCGGCGCTCGGCCCGATCTACAACGGGCATAAGAACAGGGATTAGGCGCATTGGGCGCTTAACCAATACAACCCGACCAAACAGGAGGGAACTGAGGATGAACAAGAAGACTGTTACCATCGTGGTGGCTGTCATCGTGGCGCTGCTCGTCGCTTTCGGCGTGTATTCGCTCGTGAAGCCGAAGAGCGCGCCGGAACCGGTTGCGACCGAGGCTCCGGCCGCAACCGAGGCTCCGGCGGAGACCGAGGCCCCGGCTGCGACGGAAGCGCCCGCCGAGGAGACCGCGTCCGCAAGGACGAAGGTGGTTCTCTGGCATACCTTCACCGACGCGCAGCAGGAAGCGCTGGATACCTTCGCCGCTGAGTTCAACGCCAGCCAGAGCGATTATGAGGTCGTCGTGGAGTCGCAGACGCTCACCGGCTTCACCGACAGCGTCTACATGGCGGTCGCCAACGGACAAGGCCCGAACATGATCATCAACTATGCTTCCGAGGCCGCCCGCTATGTGCCGGACAATCTTGTCCTCGATCTCGCGCCGTACATCAACGATCCCGAGATCGGCATGGCCGACATCTATGACTCCCTGCCCGAGGCCATCAAGACCGAGACCGTCGGCTTTGTGGATGGCGGCCTGCACGCGCTGCCGGCCGTGACCACCGGCCCGATCCTCTTCGTCAACAAGACGATCTTTGACGAGCTGGGCCTCAACGTGCCCACCACTTGGGAGGAGCTGGCCGAGGTCTCCAAGACCATCTACGAGGCCAAGGGCATCCCGGGCTTCGCGGCCGATTCCAAGATCGACCTGCTCCAGTCCCTGTTCATGCAGACCGGCGCGGGCTACATCGACCTGCAGAACAAGAAGGTGCTCTTCGACACCGAGGACTGCATCAAGTGGCTCGACTGGTACGGCCAGAACATTCAGGCCGGCTACTTCAAGCACATGCCCGAGACCGGCGACTACATCTCCGGCGACTTTAACGCCGGCCTCGTCGCCTGCTACCTCGGCTCCTGCGCGGGCTATCCCTACATCGAGCCGGACGGCTTTGAGTTCATCATGGCTCCGATGCCCGACGCGATCAACACCGCGTGGTATCCGTCTTGGAACCGCGGCATGATCGTCTTCAACAAGACCGAGGAGGAGAACAAGGGCGCGTACCTGTTCCTCAAGTACTTCTTCACGCCTGAGGTCAACGCCCGCTGGGCCGAGGCCATGAACGCGATCTCGCCCTACGGCACCACGCAGGACGTGGAGAGCTACAAGGCGTACATCGAGGGCAGCGATCAGCTTCTGCGCGATTCGCTCAACGCGGTCACCGTCAACCTGTCCGCCGCGGGCGCGCTGCCGTCCATCACTGGCGCCAGCGAGATCCGCACGTTACTGGACGACGCCGCGACGGCCGTGGCCGGCGGCATGTCCGGCGCGGACGCGATGAAGACCCTCGTCGAGGACAGCAACGCCGCGCTCAACCAGTAACCCATCCCATTTCAGCCTTGGGAGGGCTGACAGACCTCTGTCAGCCCTCCCTTTTCTAAAAAGCGAACAAAGCGGAGGAAAAGATGGCCAGACCCAAACTGCTCGTCTTCATGATCGACGCGCTGTGCGAGAGCGACGTCGCCGACATGCGGCGCATGCCGAACTTCGGCTGGATGCTCTCCGGCGGCGCGCTCGTGCGCGAGGTGCTGCCGGTATACCCGTCGTTCACCTACCCGTGCCACGTCTCCATCATGACGGGCTGCTACCCGGATAAGCACGGCATCCCGCACAACGAGCAGGTCAAGGCCGGCGTCCACCCCGTGCCGTGGTATACCCGCCGGAGCTACATCAAGAAAAAGCTCTTTGCCGAATACGCGAAGGAGGCAGGCTACACTACCTGCCTGCTCAACTGGCCCGTATCGGCGGGCGCCGATGTGGACATCAACCTGCCCATGTGCATGCCCATGCACTACAAGGGGAACAACCCGCGCCAGTTTTACGAGGGCGTCTCCACGCCCGACGCGCTCGAGCGCTATTTCTGGAAGTACGGCTATCTACTGTGCGGGCTGAACGGCCTCATCAACGGCAGCCTCGACGCCTTCACCGACGCCGTCGCGCCCGACATCATCCGCGACTACGGGCAGCCGGACGTGATGTTCGTGAAGATGTGCGATCTGGACACGGTGCGCCATCGCCTCGGCGTGCAGAGCGAGACGGCGGTGGAGCAGCTGCAAAAGCACGACTGCGAGCTGGGCGTGCTGATGGAGAGCATCCGCCGCTACGGCGACTTTGAGCACACGAACTTTGTGGTGATGGGCGACCACGGGCAGACGGACGTCGCGCGCGTGCTGAACTTCAACCGCGTCTTTCAGGAGGCGGGCTTACAGGCGCTTGACGAAAATGGAAAGCTCGCGTCGTTTGACGCGTACTGCCACTCCACGGGCGCGTGCGGCTGGATCGAGCTGCGCGACCCGCAGGACGAGGCGCTGCGCGAGCGCGTCTACCGCCTGCTGATCGAGGCGAAGGAGAGCGGGCGCTATGGCCTTGGCTACGTCTTTACCCGTGCGGAGGCGAAAGAGCAGCTGCACCTGACCGGCCCGTTCGATTTCATCATCGAGGGGGACGAGCCGGTCTCGTTTTCCTACGATCCAGCCGCGCCGCTGTTTACCGCCACCGCGCCGGGCGATTACAAGACGGCCCCCGGCACCCACGGCGGCCTGCCGTGGCGCGATCACCGCACGACGTTCTTCGCGCGCGGCCCGGCTTTCAAACCCGGCGCCGTCGTGGAGCGGGCGTGCCTCGTGGACGAAGCGCCGACGCTGGCCCGCATCCTCGGCTTTGAAATGGAGGACATCGACGGAAGATGTCTCGGCGAGCTGCTGAACGCGCGCGCCTGAACCGCAAACGCCAAAAACGGGCGCGCAGTGCCCGCCTGAGCATCAAATGAATAAGGGGAGATTGGAACTATGCGCGTTGTACTCGACCATATCACCAAGCGCTTTGCGGACGTGACCGCCGTCAGCGATTTCAGCGCGACGCTCAACGACGGCGAGCTGGTCTGCCTGCTGGGGCCGTCCGGCTGCGGCAAGAGCACGCTGCTGAACATGCTCTCCGGCATCCTGCCCGTGAGCGACGGCAAGATCTTCTTTGACGACGAGGACGTGACGATGCTCCCGCCCGAGCAGCGCGGCATCGGCCTCGTGTTCCAGAATTACGCGCTCTATCCGCACATGACCGTGCTGGGCAACATCTGCTTCCCGCTGGAGACGCAGCACGTGCCCAAAGAGGAGCGCCTCGCGCGCGCCAACGAGATCGCCAAGCTCGTGCATGTGGACATGCTCATGAACCGCAGGCCCGCCGAGCTTTCCGGCGGCCAGCAGCAGCGCGTGGCGATCGCGCGCGCGCTGGTCAAGAACCCGCGCCTGCTCCTGCTGGACGAGCCGCTCTCCAACCTCGACGCGCGCCTGCGCCTGGAGATGCGCGAGGAGATCCGCCGCATCCAGCAGCGCACGGGCGTCACGACGATCTTCGTCACGCACGATCAGGAGGAGGCCATGTCCATCTCCGACCACATCGTGCTGATGAAGCTGGGCGTCCTCCAGCAGAACGACCTGCCGCAGAACCTGTACAATGAGCCTGCCAATCAGTTCGTGGCGGACTTCTTGGGCAACCCGCCGATCAACAACCTGCCCGGCACGGTCTCGGGCGGCGCGTTCATCACCGAGGAGGGCGACGGCGTCGTGAAGATGCCGCTCTTTGAGGGCATCGCCGACGGGCGCAAGGTCAACCTGTCCGTGCGCTCGGAGAGCTTTGTGCTCGACCCGGACGGCCCGCTCGCATGCGAGGTCACGCGCGTCTACCAGATGGGCAAGGAGGAGATGGCGTACTTCAAGCTCGGCGAGTGCGACTTCCGCGCCTACATCGACGCGGACGAGGGCCTCAAGGTCGGCAACCGCGTCCGTCTGAACCTCAAGAAGCGCGGCGTGTTCGTGTTTGACCGCGAAACGGGGGAGAGGATCAAATGAAAAAGGAAAAGCAGAGCGTCGATCGCGAGCTGGTCGACCGCAGCTTCTTCTCGCGCGTAGAGCCGTATCTGTATCTGCTCCCGTTCTTCCTCGGGATCGTGGTCTTCACGCTCTACCCGGTCGTCAACGTCGTGCTGATGTCCTTCAAGGAGGATTACAGCTATCTCTCGCGCAGCTTCACGCAGTGGGGCTTTGGCAATTACCGCATCGTGCTGAGCAACCGCTACTTCGGTCAGGCCGTCGGCAACACGATCAAGTATGTGCTGCTGGTCGTGCCGATCTCCACCTGCATCGCGGTGGTCGTGGCCTATCTGCTCAACCAAAAGCTGCGCTTTAACGCCCTCTTCCAGACGGCCTACTTCCTGCCGATGGTCACGTCGGTCACCGCCGTGGGCCTGTCGTGGAAGCTGATGTATAACCAGAATTTCGGCATCATCAACTACCTGCTCTCCTTCTTGGGCATCGACCCTGTCCCGTGGCTGGTCAACGCGTCGTGGAGCCTTCCCGCGCTGGTGATCTTCGGCATCTGGAATATTTTGCCGTTTACGATCATCCTGCTGCTCAGCGGCCTGCAAAACATCGACCCGCAGTATTACACCGCCGCGCGGGTGGACGGCTCCAAGTCGCTGCGCATCTTCTTCCGCATCACGGTGCCGCTGCTCGCGCCGACCATCTTCCTGGTGTGCATCGTCAACACGATCTCCAGCTTCAAGGTCTTCTCGGAGCTATATCCGCTCTTCAGCGGCAAGCCCGGCCCGTTCAACAACATGTACACGGTCGTCTACTACATCCGCAAGGCCATGACCGACCGCAAGTACGCCGTCGCCGCCGCCGCCGCGATCATCCTGTTCCTGTTCATCTTCGCCTTTACCATGATACAGACCTTCGTGCGCAAGCGGATGGAAAGGAGGGGGCAGTGAGATGGAACGCAAGTTTTCCAAGTTTCTGATCTACCTCGTTCTGATTCTGGGCGCGATCATCATGCTGCTGCCGTTCTTCTGGATGTTCACCTCCGCCTTCAAGACGACGCAGGAGATCAACCGCTTCCCGCCCGACATGTTCCCCAGCCACATCAGCCTGAACAACTTTCAGCGCGCCTTCGCGATGGCGCCCTTCGCCAAGTACTTTGTCAACTCGGTGATCGTGATGGTCTGCTCGGTCGGCCTGACGACGTTTACGTCCATCCTCGCGGCGTTCGCGTTCTCGCGCCTGCGCTTCCCGGGGCGCAACGCGATCTTCTCGTCGCTGGTCGCGCTGATGATGATCCCCTTTGAGATGCTCATCATCACCAACTACACGACCATCGTCGATCTGGGCCTGTGGGACACGCTGCCCGCGCTGATCCTGCCGTTCACCAGCTCGATCTTCTACACCTACATCCTGCGCAACTTCTTCGACTCCGTGTCCGACAGCCTGTACTGGTCTGCCCGCATCGACGGCTCCAGCAACTGGCGCTATCTCTGGAAGGTCATGGTGCCGATGGCGCGCCCGTCGCTGACGACGATCATCCTGCTCAACGCGCTGGCCAGCTGGAATTCGTTCATGTGGCCCATGTACGTCATCTCCAGCGACGCCAACCGCACGCTCCCTTGGGGCTTGCAGGTCTTCACCACCGAGGCCGGCTCCTATCCGGAGCTGCTCATGGCGGCCTCCACGGTCGTTGTCGTCCCGGTCATCATCCTGTTCCTGTTCGCGCGCAAGTACATCGTGCGCGGCGTCGCCCGCGGCGGCCTGAAGGGCTGATCGCGCTCGCGCTTTCCAAACAAGCAACCCGGCTCCGCTTCGCGCGGGGCCGGGCTTTTGCGTCCGATTGTCGTGAACAGGGTAGGGCAGGGCGCACCCGCGCGTCAGCGCAGGAAGCGCAGCTTGGGCCGCAGCCGCCGCGCGTAGAGCACCGCGACGGGCAGGATCAGCCGGTCGTAGAGGAGCAGGCTCGCGCACAGCAGCAGGGCAAAGCCCGCCGTAAGAATCGCGCCCATCTCGCGGAACTCCGCGAGCACCGCGTTCATCCCCAGCACGACGCCCAGCAGCGCGTAGAGCAGGACGGTGAGCAGCAAAAACAGGCAGACTTTCGCGGCGACGCGCAGCGCCTTGGGCTTCACCCGGTCGAGCGAGAGCTTCACGAGCGGGTAATTGCCGAAGAACAGGTAAAAGAACGCCGCTTCCTTGTCCGCGTCGAGCATCAGCGCGAGCAGCGCCGCGGCGGCAAACGCCGTAGCGGCGGCCTTCTTGCCGTATTCCATCATCACGGGCAGCAGAAGCAGCCCGGCGGCCAGCGGCGCGCAGTACGTCGCGATGGGCAGCCATCCGCCCGCAATCAAAATCGCCACGGACAGCGCGACGATCACCCCGCAGAAGGCCATCTTCGCGCTCTGCACGCGGCTCGTCTCCCTGCGGCTCGGCATTTTTGCGCACCCCCTTTGCATCGATTATAGCACGCCGCCACATGCAGCGCAACAAAAGCCGGGCGGCGGTCAGCCGTCCGGCGGGGATTCGCGACGATGCGTCACGCCTCGAGCGCGAGCGTCTTGGCGAGCTTGCGCACCTGCGGGATGCAGGCGAGCACGATGCAGATGATCGCCTCGGGGATGAGGTAGGTGCCGTTGTAAACGGCGGAATAGACGAGCACGTTTTGGTCGCCCGCGCCGTCAGCCCAGAAGAAGATGCCCGTCAGGAACGCGCACAGGAAGCGCAGAAACACGCCCAGCACGATGCCGGCGATGATGCCCCACTTGTCCGGCAGCTTCTTGGCGACGCCCGCGAAGCCCAGCATCGCGAAGGCGAGCGGGTAGTCGAGCAGGAACTGCATCGGGTGTACGAACCAGCCGCCCTGCACGAATTGCAGCAGCCCGTAGGCGAAGCCCATGATGACGCCCGGGCCGACGCCGTAGGCGTAGGCGAACATCAGCAGCGGCAGCATCGACGCCGGGGTGATGGAGCCGCCCTGCGGCATCTCGTAGAGCTTGATGAAGGAGAGGACGGTCGAGAGCGCCATGCACAGGGCGGCGTTGGCGATCATGCGCGCGGACCAGCGCTTGCGATCCCAGGTCATCGTGAAGAGCACGAAGCCCAGAATCGCCAGCCCGACGATGATCGCCGATGTCGTGACGTTGGCAAACTCGGAGAACATGAGAAAGACCCCTTTCGTATTTTGTGCAATCTCATGACCCGCGTCGGTCACAGCCAAGCGAAAAGGCCGCGGCTCCGTGCGAAGCCGCGGCCCTGCTCAAAACAGGTTTCGTCGCTTCCCTACGGTAGGATTACCTACAACAGGTTCAAAGGGACAGGCCTTTCGGCCATCTCAGCGGTTAAGCGCCCCCAGCGGTACATGAAATTGTCGGTTGAGATTATAGCAGGCTTTGTTTCGCCTGTCAACCCCGCGCGGCTTCTTTACGCGCGCTCGCCCATCAGCAGGCACATGACGGCCTTTTGCGCGTGCAGGCGGTTTTCCGCCTCGTCGAAGATCACGCTGTGCGGCCCGTCGATGACGCTCGTGGTGACCTCCTCGCCGCGGTGCGCGGGCAGGCAGTGCAGGAAGATCGCGTCCGGCTTGGCGATGGAGAGGCAGGCGTCGTTGATCTGATAGACGCCGCCGAACGCCTTGCGCCGCGCCTTGGCCTCTCCCTCCTGTCCCATGCTGGCCCACACGTCGGTGTAGAGGACGTCGGCGTCCCTGCACGCCTCCAGCGGGTCGGTGCAGACGGTGACGCGGCTGCCGTGCTCCTGCGCGTTTTGCACAGCCCACGCGACGTACTCGGCTTTGGGCTTGTAGCCGTCCGGGCTGGCGACGGCGACGTCGATGCCCAGCTTCGAGCAGCCGATGAGCAGGGAATGCGCCATGTTGTTGCCGTCGCCGACGAAAGCGAGCTTGAGGCCCTTGAGCGCGCCCTTCTTTTCGTAGACGGTGAGCAGGTCGGCCAGCACCTGACAGGGGTGGAACTCGTCCGTGAGGCCGTTGATGACGGGGATGCTGCCGTAGCGCGCCAGATCCTCCAGATCGCTCTGCTTGAACGTGCGGATCATGATGCCGTCCACCATGCGCGAGAGCACCCGCGCGGTGTCGGCGATCGGCTCACCGCGCCCAAGCTGAATGTCCGACGTGGACAGGAAGAGCGCGCTGCCGCCGAGCTGCGTCGCGCCGACCTCAAAGGACACGCGCGTGCGCGTGGAGGATTTTGAGAAGATCATCGCAAGCGTCTTGCCCGCAAGCTGCGTCTGGCGCTCGCCGCGCTTCTGCGCCGCTTTGAGCTTCAGGGCGAGGGAGAGGCACTGATACATCTCGTCCTCCGTCCAGTCCTGCAAGGTGAGCAGATGGCGCTGCGCGAACGGGCGAAGCGCCGTGTATTCCAATAGATTCATACCGTTTTCCCTCCAAAGCTAACATGGATACGCGAAGTAGTATATCACGAAAGCAGCCCCGTCCGCAAGGGCTGCTTTTGCCCGGCGGCGCGCCCTTTGCGGGAAAGGAGCGCGTTCATTTGGAACAATTTGACGCGAATGGGCAGGAAAATTCGTTTTTCCCTTGAAAAAACGCCGCTTTCGGGGTAAAATGAAAGGCGGTTTGTTTGGCTGGCAGGTTATTCCTGCGCGGGAGGAAACATGGCGAACATCGTGTTGATCGGCATGCCGGGCTGCGGCAAGAGCACCGTGGGCGTGCTGCTGGCCAAGGCGCTGGGCATGGCGTTTGTGGATACCGACATCGTGCTGCAATCGCGCGAGGGCGCGCTGTTGCAGGCGCTAATCGAGCGCGACGGCATCGACGCCTTCCTGCAGAAGGAGGAAGAGGCCATCCTGTCGCTTTCCTGCGAGAACGCCGTGATCGCCACGGGCGGCAGCGCCGTATACGAGGCGCGCGCCATGCACCGCCTGCACGAGACGGGGCGCGTGCTGTATATCGCGCTGCCGTATGAGGAGATTGAGCGGCGGCTCTCCAACCTCGCCACGCGCGGCGTCACGCTGCGCCCCGGGCAGACGCTTCGCGCCCTCTACGAGGAGCGCGTGCCGCTCTACGAGGCGCAGGCGGACGCCGTGCTGAACGCCGGCGGCCTGACCATTGAGGAGACGCTGGCGGGCCTTGTCGCGCTCTCGCGCGGCGAGCGTTCATAAGAAATGGCTCGAGGAAGACCGATGAAGAAGACGTATTTTTCGACCTTTGCGCCGGGGCTGGAAAAGCCCATCGACGCGATGCTGCGCAAGGAGGGCGGCGTGGCGGTGGAGCGCGTGCTGCCCGGCGCGGCGCTCTACCGCAGCGTGCGCGAGCCGTCGCTTCCCTACGCGAGGCAGACGTTCCTCGTCCTCTTTGAGATGAAGCCCGTCAAGAGCGTGGACGACGCCCTGCGCCGCCTGATGGAGACGGGCGGCTGGCTCGACCGCTTCCCCTACGAGGAGACGCAGGGCAAGCGCTTTCGCATCGTGACGGCGATGGGCGATCAGCTCGTGGCGGCGAACATGCGGCAGGTGGACAGGCTCGAGCGCGCGATCTGCGATCAGACGGGCATGCACACCCAGCGCGAGCGCCCCGACGTGGAGCTGTGGGTGCTGTGCAGGCCGGAGGCGTCGTACTTCCTCTGGCGCATCGGCAAGCGGCCCATAGCGCGGCAGGAGGGCGCGCTGCGCCCGGACGTCTGCGCGGTCGCGGCCTTTCTGGCGGACTGCGGCGCGAAGGAGGCGGCCGTGCTCGGCTGCACGGGCGCGTCGCTGCCGCAGGCGCTTCGCCAGAGCGGCGCGCGCACGACTTGCGTCTGCCCGGACGGGGAGAGCGCCGCGCGCGTGTCTCGCCGCGGGGACGGCCTGCGGGTGATCGAAGCGCCCAGCGGGCATACCGGCCTGCTGGAGGCGAGCCAGAACGCGGTTCTGCTGCCGCTTGCGCCGTCGCTCGCGCGCAGCGAGGAGAGCGACGCGCTCCTTCGCGGCGCGCTGCACGAGGCGTCGCGCATCCTGCGCGAGCGGGGGAGGCTGGTGGTCGTCGGGCCGACGGCGGCGGCCGCGGGCGTGCTGCGCCGCGCGGCGGATTTTGCCGAGCTTGCGCGCTACGCGCTCACCCTCAGCGGCCAGCCGTGCGCGATCTGGCTGCTTCAAAAGGCCGAGGGCGGCGAGGGCGCTTAGGCGCGCCGTCCGCTCCATCGCAAATCGCCGAACGGGATCGCTTTCAGGGGTATAGGTGAAATGAGTCAACAGAGGGATCGCGCGTCCGCCGGGCGCAAGGGAAAGAAGGGCAAAAAGCGCACGCCGCTCGCGCTGCGCCTGCTGCCGCTTCTGCTCGTGCTCGCGCTGGTGGGCGTCGCCGTGTGGCAGCTTCGCGGTTCGCTATTGCGCAATAGCACCACGGCCATCGCGCGGGGCAACGCGCTGGGCAATTCCTATTCCGGCACGCTGGTCATCGCGCGGGACGAAAAGCTCGTGGAGCGCGAAAACACCACCAGCATCGACTTTATCGCCGAGGAGGGCAGCCATGTGACGCGCTCCAGCGTCATCTGCAAGGTGTACTCGTCCGGCTTTAACCAGACGGAGATCAACCGCCTGAACGGCTATCGCGAGGAGATTCAGGCGTATCACGTCAATCAGGTGTTCAGCACCTATGTGGACGCCGCGCTCGACAGCCAGAATGAGGACATCGCCTCGCTCAGTCAGCAGGTGCGCACGCTCGTGCAGGGAAAGGGCGTGGGCAGCCTGTCCAATCTGGAGAGGCAGCTGGAGAGCGCGCTGGAATCGCGCAAAAACTATCTGCGCCAGAAGTATCCCGACGATCAGACGCTGTCGGAGCTGTACAAGGTCGAAAACGACCAGCTCAAAAAGATCGAGAGCTGGACGACGACCTACACCGCGAGCGAGGATTGCCTCGTGAGCTTTTACACCGACGGCTACGAGACGATGGTCAATTCAAACACCTATTCCACGCTGACGCCCGCCGACGTGCGCAGCGTCATCCGGGGCGACGCGCCGGAGCAGAGCGCGGTATCGCGCGGCAGCGACCCGATCTACCGGACGATCTCCGAGGATGTGTGGTTCGGCCTGTTCCTCTGTCAGGACAGGGAGTGGAACCCGGTCGTCGGCCAGCGCTACACGATGCAGCTCGACGGCTTTGACAGCTATGTGATCGAGGGCGAGGTCGAGTCCTTCACGCGCATCGGCGGCGATCTGCTGCTGCGCATGCGCATCGATTCGAGCGTGGAACCGGTGCTCAACATCCGCGCGTGCGGCGCGACGGTGGGCGATTTCATCTCCGTGCTCTCGGTGCCGCGCAGCGCGCTCTACACCTACGACAACCAGATCGGCGTCGTCGTGCTCGACGGCGGCGTGCAGACGTTTGTCGGCGTGACGGTCGTCTCCTATCAGGACGAGGACACCGCCTTCGTGCGGCCCACGCTCAGCGGCTCGCCGCTGGAGGACGGCAAGACCGTGATGCTCTTTTGACGGAGGCCGCGATGAAGCAGAGGATCGACGACATCCGCGCGCGGCTGCGCGAGGCGGCGCTGGAGCGCTGGGGATGCGCGCCGGAGATCATGGCCGTCAGCAAGACGGTCGAGGCCGCGCGCGTCAACGAGGCGCTCGCGTGCGGCGTGACGCGGCTGGGCGAAAACCGCGCGCAGGAATTGATCGCCAAGCTGCCAGAGCTGAACGCCGCGTTTCAAATTGATTACATTGGAAGGTTGCAAATCAACAAGGTTAAAGCTATAATAGACAAGGTCGCGCAGATTCAGTCGCTCGACCGCGACGAGCTTTTGCAGGAGATCGACCGGCGCGCGGGGCAGCGCGGCCTGCGCATGCCGGTGCTGGTGCAGGTCAACATCGGGCGCGAGGCGCAAAAGGGCGGCGTCGATCCGCAGGAGACGATCGCCTTCGTCCGCCGTGCGGCGGCTATGCCCCATCTTCGCGTGCGCGGCCTGATGGCTGTGATGCCGCAAACCAAGGATGAGGAAGTCCTGCGGCCGCTCTTTCGCCGGATGCGCGCCCTCTTTGAGGCGCTGCAGCAAGAGGCGATCGACGGCGCGCAGATCGAGGAACTGTCGATGGGCATGTCCGGCGACTACGAGCTGGCCGCGCAGGAGGGCGCGACGCTCGTGCGCATCGGCAGCGCGATATTCGGTTCGCGTCCGACTTCGGCGCAGCCGCATTAGTCTCAAGGGGGAAGACAGTCATGAGCTTTTTGACGGAGCTGACGCGCAAACTCGGCTTCACCGCCGCCGACGAGCAGGCCGAGGAGCTGGAGGAGGGCGAATACGCCGAGGAGGAAGAGGAGGAGGAGGTCGCGGACGAGCGCCCCTCTTTCCGCATCCCCAATCCGTTCCGCTCGCGCGCGCAGGAGAGCTACCCGCAGGGCGAGGAGGACGTAGAGCCGGACGCGCCCGCGCAGCCGCGCACGTCCCGCCGGGGAAACGTCATCCACGATTCGCGCATGGAGGCCCGCGCGCAGGCCGCGGCCGCGTACACGCACCGCGAGCGCATCGTAAACGTGCGCCAGATAGAGGAGTGCCGCGAGATCATCAACTACCTGCTGCAAGGCGAGAGCGTGCTGCTCAATCTGGAAAACATCGACCCCAAGGACTGCGGGCGCGTGGTCGATCTGCTCAGCGGCGCGGCGTTCGCACTGCAGGGGCGGATGCTCAAGGTGGCGCACCTGTCCTACCTGCTCGCGCCGGAGAACGTGGAGATCGTCGAGAGCGACGCCTACGCCGCAGGGCGCGCGCGCTACCGCTGAGCGATGGCCGAGGACGAGACCCTCGCGCTGGAGAGCGCGGCGCGCCTCGCCGCGCAGAAGGGGCTGCGGCGCTTTTCGCGCTTTCTGGATCCCGCGCAGGCGGTCGAGGCGCAGCGCATCGCCCGCTCGTGCGGGGCGGAAGTCGCCCTTTGGGGCGGCTATGAGCGCGCCGAGCGCGCCGTCGCCTGCTTTTATCCCGCGGGGGACGAGCCGCAAAGCGAGGATTTCCCCGTCGTCTGCCTGTCTTCCGCCTATCCCGCTCGCTTTTGTTCGCTTTCCCACCGCGATCTTCTGGGCGCTTTTATGGCTTTGGGCTTGACAAGATCGTGCGTTGGCGATATGATAATCAAGGATGAGCGTGTCCTGCTGTTTGCCTTGCGCGAAACGGCTCCGCTGATCGAGCGGGAATTGACGAGCGCGGGCAGAGCGACGCTCCGCTTTACGGCGCTTTGCGAGACCCCGCCCATTCCGGAGCCTGAAGGCGACACGTTTTCAGCGGTCGTCAGCTCCCTGCGGCTGGATGCCGTGCTCGCCGCCGCATACCGCCTGTCGCGTGCGGAGGCCGCGGAGCGCATCCGCGCCGGGCTGGTCAAGCTCGACCACCTGCCCTGCGAGCGCGTGGACGCGCAGGTCGCCGAGGGCGCGCTGCTCTCCCTTCGCGGGAGCGGGCGCGTGCGGCTGACGCAGCTTCGCGGGATGACCAAAAAACAGCGTATCGGCGTCACATTTTTCCGGTACGAGTGATAAAACCAACGATTGAAAGGAGCTTTCCCATGGCCATCACACTGGACACGATCGTCAACAAGGTCTTTAAGGTCGTCAAGAACGGGTACGATAACAATGAGGTCGAGGCCTTCCTCGACGAGATCCTCGAGGAGATGGAGCGCCGCGAGGCGGAGACCAACCAGCTGAAGGCGCAGGTGGCCCAGCTCACGCAGGAGCTTGAAGAGGCCCGCGCGGCCGCCGCCGTCGCGCCCGTCGCCGCCGCAGCCGCGCCCCAGCAGGACGACCGCCACGCCGCGGAGAGCTTCGAGCTGGTGCTGACCAAGGCCAAGAGCGCCTATGAAGAAATCGTCGCCGAGGCCGACCAGCGCGCCGGCGAGATCATCGCCAAGGCCAACGAGGAGGCCGCGACCGTGCGCACCAAGGCCGAGAGCCAAATCACGGAGCTGACCGCCCGTCTGGCGACGCTGCGCAAGCAGACCGCCGAATACTGCGACACCGTCAAGACCGCGATCGACAGCCACGCCGCCTCCATCGAGGAGGTTCGCAAGCTGCTCTGATTCGGGCGCGTTTGCGCACCGCGCGCCGCATCATCGCGCATCAAAGCAGGGGAGACCCTGCTTTTTGACGCTTTGCCGCGCGCCGTCAGGCTTTTCGGAATAGTTTGCGCGCTCTCCGCCACCCTAGTGCGGGAGGGATGCGCATGCTTTCCGCGTTAATCGAGCGGCTGGAGCGCGCGACCGAACGGCTGGAGCGCCTTCGCCCGGAGCCGCGCCTTGGCCGCCGCCTGTTGCAAGAGTTCCTTTCCGGGCTGGCGCGCGGCATCGGCTTTTCGGTCGGCTTCACGATCTTGGGCGCGCTGCTGCTCTATCTGCTGCGCAACATGGCGATGGCGAATCTGCCCGTCATCGGGCGCTTTATCGCGCAGATCGTGCGCATTGTCGAGCGAAGCTTGTAGCGCCATGGCGCGCAAAAGGGGGCTGCCGGTGAAAACGATGCTCTTGGCGGCGGCCGTCGCCGCGCTCGATCAGGCGATCAAGCGCCTCGTGCGCGCCGCGCCCGCGGGCGCGCTGCTTTGGGACGCCTCGCCCGTGTTCCAGCTCACGCATGTGGACAATACCGGGGCGGCGTTCAGCCTCTTTCGCGGGAACCCCGCGCCGCTGGCCGTCGTTTCGCTTCTGCTGCTTTTGCTGCTCATGTGGCTGCTTCGCCGCGCGCGCCTCACGCGCGGGGCGCGCATTTCGCTCGCGCTGCTTCTGGGCGGCGGGGCGGGCAACCTCATCGACCGCCTGCTCTTTGGGGGCGTGACCGACTACGTCCGCCTCGTCTTCATCCGCTTTCCCGTGTTCAATCTGGCGGACGCCGCCGTCACGGCGGGCGTCGCGGCGCTCTTGATGCTGCTGCTCGCGGGCAAGCTGGAGGAAAGGAAATAGACCGCTTTGGAACAACGCACACAGCCGGACGCGGAGCGCGTCGTCTCTCGCGTCGCCGGGGAGGAGGACGCGGACAAGCGTCTGGACGCGTACCTGCGCGAGGTCTCGGGCCTGTCGCGCTCTCGCGTCGCGTCGCTGATTGAGGCGGGCGAAGCCCGCGTGGACGGCGAGGTCGAGCGCAAGCCGTCCTGCCGCGTGGAGGCCGGGAGGGCGTATGCCCTGACCGTGCCGCAGGCGAAACCCGTCTCCCTCGAGCCGCAGGATCTGCCGCTGACCATCCTCTATCAGGACGAGGATGTCGCAGTGGTGGACAAGCCCTGCGGCATGGTCGTCCATCCGGCGGCGGGCAATCCCGACGGCACGCTGGTCAACGCGCTGCTCTACCATGTGCGCGACCTGTCCGGCATCGGCGGAGAGCTGCGGCCCGGCATCGTCCACCGCCTTGACAAGGACACCTCTGGCCTGCTGCTGATCGCCAAAAACGACCGGGCGCACGCCGCGCTCAGCGAGCAGTTCAAGGCCCGCACGATGGAAAAGCACTACCGCGCCGTCGCGCTGGGGCAGATGCCGCAGGACGGCGGTCTCATCGACGCGCCCATCGCCCGGCATCCGACCGACCGCAAGCGCATGGCGGTCGTCCCCGGCGGCAAGCCCTCCCAGACGGAATGGGCGGTGCTCGAGCGCCTTCGCGGCGCATGCTATCTGGACGTTCGCCTGCTGACCGGGCGCACCCACCAGATCCGCGTCCACCTGCAATCCGTCGGCCATCCGCTGCTGGGGGACGCAATCTACGCGCCGAAGGCGACGCCGCGCGCGCCGCGCCTGATGCTCCACGCGCACACGCTCGCCTTCACGCACCCGGCCACGGGCGAGCGCATGACGCTTTGCGCGCCGCTGCCGCCGGAGTTTGAGCGCATGCTGCAGGCGCTGCGCTGACGCCGCCGTTTCCAAAACATGCCTTTAGGCCCTTTCTTCCCGCGAGGACGGAAGAAGGGGCTTTTGGATTGGCCGCGCCGCCGCGAATTGCCAGCATGCTTTGGCGCGGCGCGGTGAAGGTTAAGCGCAGGCTCACGGGAAGCGGAGGGACGGACCATGGTGCGGCTGAGCGCGCTGCGCAATCGGCCTGTGATTTGCGAGGGAAAGCCGCTGGGGCTGCTGCAGAGCGTCAGCCTCGACGACGATCAGCGCGGAGTCGAGGCGCTGATCGTCTCCTGCGGCTTTCGCGGCAAGCACGTCGTGCTGGGGCGCGACGTGCTCAGCGTGGCGGACGGCTTCATTCTGGCCGGGCGGGCGATCAAGTATAAGCGCTCGCTGGAGCGGCCCCTGTGCCGGTTTGCGCGGGACACGACCGGGCTGCTCGCCGGGCGCGTGACCGACTTCGCGATCGACGAGGGCGCGCTTCGGGTCGCCGCCGTTCAGCTCGCGCCGGGTTATCTGCCCGGCGAGCGCGGGCGGCGGATGTGGCTCTACGTCTACGCGCGCGGGGACGCCGGGACGGGCGAGATCACCGTGCCGGCCCTCCTTGACCGTGGGACGATCTTGTGCAGGGAGGAGAATGGATTCTGATGCGGATGTCAACGATGAAGGGCCTGGCGGCGGGCGGCCTGCTGGGCATGACCGTCGGCGCGGGGCTGATGATGACGCCCCAAGGCAAGCGCATGCGGCGCGTGCTGACCCGGGGCGGCGCGCAGCTCGCCCGGCAGATTGCCGATTGCTGGATGAGATGAACCCTTGCCGCAAGGCCACGCGCCCTGCGGCCTCTTTTATTCGCGGCGCGCGAAGGGCGCGCCGCCCGTCAGGGAGGGGAAAACCATGCCGAACGTCTCTCGCCGCGCGGCGCGCTGGGCGCTTGCGGCGCTCGCGCTGCTGATCGCGTTTGAGAAGCGCGCGGAGCTTGCGCGCATTTTGGCGGTCTTTCTCATGGCCGCCGCCTTTACGCTGCTGCTGCTGCCGCTGTGCGCCGCGCTGGAGCGGCGCGGGCTTTCGCCGAGCGGCGCGGCGCTTTGCTCGGTCGGCGCGTTCCTGATGCTGGCGCTCTTGCTGGTGTCGGCGTTTTTGCCGTATCTCGTCTCGCACACGATCGCGCTCATCCGGCGCGTCACGCCGACGATGAGCGCCCTCCTCGCGCGCGGCGGCGCACTGCTCGCCCAATTGGGGCTTCAGGCGGAGCCGCGCGGCGAGCTTTCCGATCTGCTGGCGGGCAGCATGTCCGCGCTGACCGCGCTGCTCGCGCGCACGGGAATGAGCGCCGCCGCGCGGGCCGGGCAGGTCGCCTTCGCGCTGGTGATCGCCTATTACCTGCTGCGGGAGAGGCGGCTCCTTGGCGATCACCTGCTGCTGCTCGTGCCGCTTCAAAGCCGCGCGGCGTTTCTGCGCGCGCTGCTCGGCTGCAAGAACGCCGTGCTCGGCTACCTGTCCGGCGTGCTCAAGACCAGCCTGTTTGTCGGCGGCGCGACGTTTCTGGGGCTGGCGCTCCTCGGCGTGCGCGACGCGCCGCTGCTCTCGCTCTTCATGGGCGTGCTAGAGGTGCTGCCCTACATCGGCCCGGTGCTGGCGGCCGCGCCCATCGTGCTGGCCGCGCTGGGGCAGAGCGCCGCGCGGGCGCTGGCCGCGCTCGCCCTCGTCGTGCTCGTGCAGCAGGTGGAGGGCAATTTCGTCAGCCCGTATTTTACCGCCTCCGCCACGTCGGTGCATCCGCTGACGGCGCTGGTGAGCGTGTTCGTTCTGGGCAGCCTGATGGGGCTTTGGGGCATCCTGTTGGCTGTTCCGCTGGTCGTCACCGCGCGCAGCGTCCTCTGGTCCGCGCGGCAGGCGCGCCTGCTGCGCGAGGGCGCGCCGTAAGCCCGTAACTTGCTGTTGCAACCTTGCGCTCAATCGTGTATAATAAGGCTGCAACGGGAAGGGGAGGGTTTGCCATGATTAATTCGGATATGGGGACGCAGCACTTTAAGACCATCAGCGAGAACGCGCAGGACGCGCAGACCATTCTGCTGTGCGTCTATCACGCTTTATCCGCCAAGGGCTACGATCCCATCACGCAGATCGTAGGCTATCTCATCAGCGGCGACCCCACCTACATCACCAGCTACCAGAACGCCCGCGCGCTGATCTGCCGCATCGACCGGGACGAGCTGCTCGAGGAGCTTGTGCAGTTCTACCTGTCCAAGAACGTGTGAGGCGCATGGAGGAGAGGATCGTCGCGCTCGACGTGGGCGAGCGCCGCGTCGGCGTCGCCGTCAGCGACCCGCTGGGCCTGACCGCGCAGCCCGTGGAGACGTACACGCGCGTGGGCTACGGCCCGGACGCGCGGCACATTCTCGAGATCGCCTCGCGCTACGGCACGCGCCGCATCCTCTGCGGTCTGCCGCGCAACATGGACGGCACGGAGGGCTTTCAGGTCGAGCGCGTGCGTGAGTTCGCCCGCCAGCTTGAAGCGCAGGGGCTTTCCGTCTCGTATTACGACGAGCGGATGACCACCGTGCTGGCCGAACAGGCGCTGCTCGAGGCGGACATGCGCCGCGACAAGCGCAAGCAAAAGGTGGACATGATCGCGGCAGTGATGATCCTGCAATCCTATCTGGACACCCAGCGCGCCGCGCAGGAGCCGGACGCGCTGCAGGAGTCGGACGCGCCGCAGGCGGCGGAGGACGGCGAGCAGACGGACGAGCTTGAGATGGAGGACGAGGACGGAAACGTCGTGCGCTTTCGGCTGGTGTCCGAGATCGAATACAAGGGCGAGCGCTACGTCCTCTTCAGCGCCTTGGAGGACGGCGTGGACATCGCCGAGGGCGAGACGATCCTCATGCAGCTGACGCAGGACGAGCAAGGCGAAACGGGCTATCGCACATTGGAGGACGATGACCTGATCGCGGCGGTGTACGAGGCGTATCTGGACGGCGCGCAATAGCAAAAGAACAAAGGAAAGGGGGGCGAGGCGCGTGGCCGATCTGCTCAAAACCGAGGCCGAGGAATGGGTGGAGGTCTCCGACGGAGAGGGACACACGGCGGCGCTTCGCCATCTGGCGACGGTGCGCGACGGCGAAAAGGTCTATCATGTGCTGGGCGCGTTCGCCCCGCAGGAGGACGGAGACGGCGAGGGCGGCCTGCTGCTCATCCGCGAGGACGCGACCGCAGACGGCGCGCATGAATACGTCGTCGCCAGCGACGAGGGCGAGGTCGAGCGGGTGATCGGCGGCTTCGTGATGCAGGCGCTCTCGCTCCTGACGGGCGGCGAGCTGGAGCAGGACGACGATCTGCTCGAGGAGGCGTTTGAAACCGGACAGGACGAGGCGGAGTGCGGCTGCGGCCAGACACACGCGCCGGGCGAGTTCTGCGTCTGCGGGCAGGAGGATCTGCTGCAATAGTGCGAGGGGATTTTTCGCAAAGAAATCTCCTTCGCGCGTTTTTTATGCTTGCCATGCCGGGGAAAATCCTGTATAATACGCAATACAGGCAAAGAAGGAGACGTCGCCCGCACGGGCGCGGCCATCAGAGAGGGCGGAACGCGGCTGAAATTCCGCCCGGGCGGCGCGCGGGAAATTCACTCCGGAGCTTCCACGCCGATAGGTAGGCGGGGACGGGATCGGCCCGTTATCGCGGCAAAGGTCTTCGCGCGCATCGCGCGGGGCGAATCTGGGTGGTACCACGGGGAGTAGCGGCCTCGTCCCAATGGGGACGGGCTTTTTTCTTTGCCGGGTAACGCCGCAAGTTGATCTTAGCCAAATTCTAAAGGAGGCTTTCAGGTGGCATTTTCGGACATTCAGGAACAGCTCCGCGCCATTCGCGAGGAGGCGGAGGCCCAGCTGCAAAAGGTGGGCGACAAGCCCGCGCTGGACGCGCTGAAGCTGAAGCTGCTGGGCAAGAAGGGCGATCTGACCGCGCTGCTGCGCTCGATGGGCCAGCTTCTGCCCGAAGAGCGCCCTCAGGCGGGCCAGATGATCAACGCCGTGCGCGAGGAGCTGACGGGTAAACTGGAGGAGTTTGACGCCAAGCTGCGCAAGCTGGAGCAGGAGCGCAAGCTGGAGCGCGAGGCGATCGACGTCACGGAGACGCGCAAGCGCACGCCCATGGGCTGCATCCACCCGATCTCGCTGGTGCAGGAGGAGCTGATGCGCGTGTTCACAAGCATGGGCTTCGACGTCGTGGAAGGGCCGGAGGTCGAGCTGGATCTGTACAATTTCGAGCTGCTCAACGTGCCCAAGAACCACCCGGCGCGCGACGCGCAGGATACCTTCTACATTGAGGACAGCATCCTTTTGCGCTCCCAGACCTCTCCCGTGCAGGCGCGCACGATGCTCACGAAGAAGCCGCCGATCCGCATCATCTGCCCGGGCCGCGTCTACCGCGCGGACGAGGTGGACGCCACGCACTCGCCTGTGTTCCACCAGATGGAGGGACTGGTCATCGACGAGGACGTGACGATGGCCGACCTCAAGGGCACGCTCGACGCGTTCGCCAAGGCGCTCTACGGTGAGGACGTGACCACGCGCTTTCGGCCCTCGTTCTTCCCGTTCACCGAGCCGTCCGCCGAGGTTGATCTCACCTGCGTGAATTGCCACGGCAAGGGCTGCCGCGTGTGCAAGGGCACGGGCTGGATCGAGGTACTTGGCGCGGGCATGGTCAACCCCAAGGTGCTGGAGATGTGCGGCATCGACAGCAAGCGCTATCGCGGCTTCGCCTTCGGGCTGGGCATGGAGCGCATCGCCATGCTGCGCTACGGCATCACGGACATGCGCCTGCTCTACGAGAACGACGTGCGCTTCCTGTCCCAGTTCAGGGACGACTGAGGAGGGTTGACGATGAAAGTACCTTATGGATGGATGCGGCAATATACGGAGATTCCCGTAACCGCCGGCGAGCTTGCCGACCGGATGGTCATGCACGGCACGGGCGTGGAGGGCGTTGAGGATCAGCGCGAGGCCGTGCAAAACGTCGTCGTGGGCAAGATTCTCACCGTCCGCAAGCATGAAAATTCCGATCACATGGTCGTCTGCGCCGTGGACGTGGGCGAGGCGGAGCCGCTGCAAATCGTCACCGGCGCGCCGAACGTACACGAGGGCGATCTGGTGCCCGTCGCCAAGGTGGGCGCGGTGCTGCCCGGCGGCGTCTCCATCAAGAAGAGCAAGCTGCGCGGCGTCGATTCCTACGGCATGTGCTGCTCCGGGCCGGAGCTGGGCGTCCCCGAGGCGCTCTACCCGTCCGTGGGCGACAAGGGCCTGCTCGTCTTCGCCGAGCCGCACGAGCCGGGCGAGGACGTTCGCCCCATTCTGGGCATCGACGACGCCGTGCTCGACTTTGAGATTCTCGCCAACCGGCCGGACTGCCTGAGCGTCTGGGGCGTCGCCCGCGAGGCCGCCGCGACGCTGGGGACGTCCTTCAAGAAGCCCGACATCGAGGTCAAGACCGTGCCGGGCAAGATCGCGGACTATGTGACCATCGACGTGCGGGATTCCACGCTCTGCCCGCGCTACTGCGCGCGCGTGGTGAAAAACGTGAAGATCGGCCCCTCGCCGATGTGGATGCGCAAGGCGCTGCACGCGGCGGGCGTGCGCCCGATCAACAACATCGTGGACATCACGAACTATGTGATGCTGGAGACGGGCCACCCCATGCATGCGTTCGATCTGGCGAAGGTGCGCGACGCGCACATCATCGTCCGCCGCGCGAACGAAGGGGAGACCATCGTGACGCTCGACGGAAAGGAGCGCCAGCTCACGCCGAGCATGCTCATGATCGCCGACCAGCAGAACGCCACCGGCATCGCGGGCGTCATGGGCGGCGAGGAATCCGAGATCACCGAGGGAACCGCGACCGTGCTCTTTGAGATCGCCGCGTTCGACCGCACGAGCATCCGCCTGACCACGCGCGCGCTCGGCCTGCGCACCGAGGCGTCCGGCCGCTACGAGCGCGGCGTCTGCGCCGCCACCTGCCGCGAGGCCGCCGACCGCGCCTGCCAGCTCGTGAACCTGCTGGGTGCGGGCGAGGTGATCGAGGACGTATACGACTGCTATCCGAACCCCAAGCCCGTCCCCGTCATCGAGGCGTCGGTGGAGCGCATCTGCAAGCTGATCGGCATCGACGTGCCGGGCGAGGAGATGGCGCGCATCCTCACCTCGCTGGACATGCAGGCTTCTCTCTCCGGCGACACGCTCACCGTCACGCCGCCCGCGTACCGCGAGGACATGGAGCAGGAGGCCGACGTCGCCGAGGAGGTGCTGCGCATCTACGGCTACGACCATATCGGTTCGACGCTGCTGCGCGGCGAGACCGCGCCCGGCGTGCGCAGCGAGCGCATCCGCATCGCGGACAAGGTCGCTCAAATTCTGACGGCGAAGGGATTCAGCGAGATCCGCACCTTCTCCTTCATCAGCCCGCGGCTGATCGACAAGCTGTCCCTCGCGCCGGACGACGCGCGCCGCGACGCGCTGCGCCTGATCAACCCGCTGGGCGAGGACACCAGCGTCATGCGCAGCACGCTCGCGCCGTCGATGCTCTCCACGCTCGCGCTCAACCAGAGCCGCAACAACGATGCGGCGCTGCTCTACGAGATCGGCCCGGCCTTCCAAAACCACGGCCGCAAGGCGGGAGAGCTTCCGCACGAGCGCCCCATGCTGTGCGTGGGCGCATACGGCGAAGCAGCCGATTTCTACTTCCTGCGCGACGCGATCCTCGAGATGCTCGCCCGCTTCGGCGTGGCGGCGGAGGTCGTGCCCGGCGGGGAGCCGTATCATCACCCGGGCCGCGCGGCGACGCTGACGGTCAAGGGCGAGGCGATCGGCACGGTGGGCGAACTGCATCCCGACGTGATGGCCGCCTTCGAGCTGTCCCGCCGCCCGCTGATCGCCGAGGTCGATCTGGAGCGGCTGGCCGCGCTGCGCACGCGCATGGAGCATGTGCGCGAGCTGCCGCGCTTCCCGGCGGTCACGCGCGATCTCGCGCTGGTGATGGACGAAAAGACGACCGTCGGCTCCGTGCTTGCGGTGCTCCGCCGCGCGGGCAGGCCGCTGCTTGACGAGGCCGAGATGTTCGACATCTACCGCGGCGCGCAGCTGCTGCCGGGGAAGAAGAGCGTGGCCTTCTCGCTCAGCTTCCGCCATCCCGACCGCACCCTGTCCGACGAGGAGGTCAAGCCTGTGATCGACCGCATGCTTTCCGAGTGCGAGAAGCAGTGCGGCGCGAAGCTCCGTCTATGACGGGCGCATCTGGCGGCGCGCTCGACCTGCGCGTCGGCCCCGCGACGCAGCGCTTCGCCGTGCTGGGGGAGTCGCTGGGGCATACATGGTCGCCCGCCATCCACAATTCGCTCTTTCTGGCGGCGGGCCGCGACGCGATCTATCTTCCCGTCACGGTTCCGCCGGATCGCCTCTCCTCGGCGGCGGACGTGCTGAGAAGCTGCTTTGGCGGCTTCAACGTCACCATCCCGTACAAGGAGCGCATCCTTCCGCTGCTGGATGAGGTCAGCGACGCGGCGCGCGTCTGCGGCGCGGTCAACACCGTGACCTGCCGGGACGGGCGTCTGCTCGGCGACATCACCGACGGCGCGGGGATGCTTGCCGCGCTCACAGAGGGCGGCGTACACACCGAGAACGCCGACGCGCTGATCGTCGGCGGCGGCGGCGCGGCGCGGGCTGCGGCGGTCGCCTTCATAGAAAAAGGGGGCCGCGTCACGTTTGCCGTGCGCGACGTGGAGAAGGGCAAGCGCCTCGCGCGCGAGCTGTCCGCCTCGCTGGGCTGCGACGGTGCGCGCCTGTCCGCGCTCTCGCTGGGCGGGCCTCTGGGTACGCACGATGTGCTCATCCAGTGTACGCCCGTGGGCATGCTCCCGCACGCGGACGCGTGTCCCGTGACAGAGGCGGACATCTCCCGTTGCGGCGCGGTCTTTGACGCGGTCTATAACCCGCGCGAGACGCTGCTGCTGCGCACGGCAAAGCGTCTGGGCGTCCCGTGTGTCGAGGGGCTGGGCATGCTCTACTATCAGGCCGTGGAGGCCGAAAAGCGCTGGTTCGGCGACGTGGGCGTCGCGCCCGGCGTCCAAAGGGACATCTATCGCCAACTGCTGGCGCGCTTCTAGCGCGCATCAGTCGGCCCAAAGACAGCGTTCCTTTCGACAACCGGGGAAATAAAACTCCACGATTATTGAAGCGAAGAGGGGGCGTTCTTCCTCCCCTTCGAGGGAGAAAGAGCTTCATTGACAGGATGTGGCGCGCTTCTAGCGCGCATCTCAAAGGGAGGGTCACGATGAATATCTGGCATGACATCGACCCCTCGCTGATCTCCACCGAACGGTTCATGGCCGTCATCGAGATCAAAAAGGGCGGAAAGAACAAGTACGAAATGGACAAGGCGACCGGGATGCTGCGCCTCGACCGCGTGCTCTACACGTCCACGCACTATCCCGCCAACTACGGCTTCATCCCGCGCACCTACGCGGACGACGGCGACCCGCTGGACGTGCTGGTGCTCTGCTCGGAGGCCATCGAGCCGATGACGCTCGTGCAGTGCCGCCCGATCGGCATGATCGAGATGAACGACGGCGACGCGCGGGATGAGAAGATCATCGCCGTGCCGCTGGGCGATCCCAACTACAACTTCATGTTCGACATCGGACAGCTCCCGGAGCATGTGCTCGACGAGATTCGCCACTTCTTCACCGTCTACAAGGCGCTGGAAGGGCGCACGACCGCCGTCAGCAAGGCGCAGAACCGCGAGGTCGCCACGAAGGTCATCGGCGAGTGCATCGCGCTCTACAATGAAAAGTTTGGAAAAGCGACGGGAGGGGACGCAAAATGAGCATCCCGCTGATCGGCGTCTCCGCCTCGAAGGACGAAGAAGCGCGCCAGCTTGTCGTGCGGGAAAACTACATGACCTCCCTGATGCGCGCGGGCTGCATGCCCGTGATGCTCGCGCGCACGCAGGATGAGGCCGCGATCGCCTCGCTGCTGGATCGGTTGGACGGCATCCTGTTTTCGGGCGGCGTCGATGTGGAACCGTCGCGCTACGGCGAGGAGACGCTGCCCTCGTGCGGCGAGATCGACCTGCAGCGCGACGCCTTCGAGCTGATCCTCATCCGCATGGCGCTCTCGCGCGGCATCCCCGTCTTCGGCATCTGCCGGGGCATCCAGCTCCTCGCCGTGGCGATGGGCGGCACGCTCTATCAGGATGTCGAGGCGCAGCTCGGCATTCCGCGCATCGTCCATTGGCAGCAGAAGCCCTACGAAGCGCCCACGCACGCCGTTCGCCTGAGCGGCAAGCTCGCGCAGCTGCTGGGGACGGATGTGATCCATACCAACAGCATGCACCACCAGGCGGTCAAGGACGCCGGGCCGCGCCTGATCGTCGAGGGCCGGGCGGAGGACGGCGTGATCGAGGCCGTTCGCGCGGCGGACGGGAGCGACGTGTACGCCGTGCAGTATCACCCGGAGTATATGTCGCATGCCGACGAGCACGCCGCGCGTCTATTCGCCTTTTGGGTGGAGCGCGCAAACGCCTACGCGCAGCGCAAGGCCCGCGCGGACGCGTAAACGTCGACGATCTGGCTCAAAAACCAAGCGATCATTGAAAAAACAGGCTTCTTTGACAGCCCGCGGGCGTTCGCCTCGCGGGCTGCTTTTTGTGGGGCGGGGAAGGGGCCGCGCATCGCTGCCTTTCGCTCCCTGTTGAATCCGGCGCACACATTTGCTATAATGAATCCATCAAGGGACAAGGAGGCGCCTATGCGCAAGAAAACCCGTCTTTTCGCGGCGCTCGCCGCTCTGCTGGCGCTGCTGTGTGCGCACGCATGGGCGCAGCAGGTCGAGCAGGTCGAGCCGACCGTGCGCGTGCTGCTGCGCAGCCTGTCGCTCGGCGACGCCGTTCACATCGAATTTGGCGACGACTACGCGCTGGAGGGCGGCGCGATGGCGATCCGCGCCGGGACGAGCGCGGATGTCGCGCTGCGCGACGGCCGTCTCGTGTGGCAGTCCGGCGGCATCGCGGTGTCGCTGGGGGAGCGCGCGCGATTCTTGCGCTGCGCAGGCGAGACGCCCGGCGGCGTGACGCTCAACGGCTCCGGGCGATACGAGGGCGATCTGACGCTCTTTGCGCAGGACGGCGCGCTCGCGCCCGTGCTCTCCATCGACGTGGAGGACTACCTGCGCGGCGTCGTCCCGTATGAGATGGGCGACAGCTTCCCGCTCGAGGCGCTCAAGGCGCAGGCCGTCGCCGCGCGCACCTACGCGCTGCGCAAGCGTGATCCGTCCAGCGAATACGACCTGCTCGACACGACGGCCGATCAGGTCTTCCGCGGGATCAGCGGGGATCATCCGCTCTCCTGGCAGGCGGTCTACGAGACGGCGGGGCAGGTGGGCATGGTCGGCGGCGCGCTGGCGCAGTGCTACTACGCGGCCAGCAACGGCGGGCAGACGGAGCTGGGCGAGCACGTCTGGCCGGACGAGGATCCAAACGCCTACGCCTACATGGACATGCGCGACGATCCCTACGACTTTGAGAACGAGCAAAGCCCCGTACACCGCTACACCGTGCGCAAGAAGCCGGGGGAGGCGGGCGTGGGCGCGGCGCTGCACAGCGCGCTGGTGGCGGCGCTTGCCGAGCCGCTCGCGGCGCTCGGCTACGCGGCGGAGGACGACCTCGTGCGCATCGACGAGGTGAAGGCCGTCGAGGCGCTTGCGCCGATGTACGAGGGCGGCTCGCGGCTGATGACGCAGCTTTCCTTCACGCTGCGCCTGTCCGTGCGGCGCGCTACGTTCAGGGATGCGTCGCCCACGCCGACGCCGCAGCCCGACGCGGCACTCAGCCCGCAGCCGACGGCGACGCCGCAGCCCGCGCCCACGGCGACGCCCGCGTATTCGCCCTACGAGGAGATCGCGCAGGACGTGACCGTGCGGCTTCCGATCTTCGGCAACGGCGGCGGCGAGCAGGCGATGGGCCTGAGCATCAACACGAAGCCGAACGAGCTGGTGACGGTGACGGATATCGGCTCGGCGTTCATGATCGAGGCGCGGCGCTACGGTCACGGCGTGGGCATGAGCCAGCGCGGCGCGGAGCAGATGGCCCGCGCCTACGGCATGACGATGGCGGACATCCTCGCCTTCTACTATCCGGGCATGCAGATCGCCACGGTCACCTATGAGCGGCAGGCGCTGCCCACGCCCGACGCGCGGCTGCTCGCGACGCCCGCGCCGACGCCAAGCCCCACGCCGAGGCCGACGCTGATGCCGGTCACCAGCGACGCGTTGGCGCCGGGGGAGTACGTCGCCGTCGTCTCCAACATCGAGGAGGATTCCACGCTCAACCTGCGCGAGGGCGCGAGCCTGTCCGCCGAGGTGCTGCGCAGGCTTTACTGGGGGCAGCGGGTGATCGTCGTCTCCGTCTCCGCCGACGGCTGGGCGCGCGTGCGCACGGACGTGATCGAGGGCTACGTTCGCGCCGAGTTTTTGCAGAGCGCCGAGGACGGCGAATAGCCGCGCTGCCGCCGCTTTCCATGGAGATTGACGAAAATTCGTCAATCCTTGCGCATTTCTTTTCAAAATGGCCCGCAAAGGCTTGAAAACGGGCGCATTTTAGGGTACAATATCCATGTGGGCGGTTTGGAGCCGCCCGGTCACCCATTGATCAACAGAAATTGAGGAGGAGATTCCCATGGTGAGAGTTGCCATCAACGGTTTTGGCCGCATTGGCCGTCTGGCGTTCCGTCAGATGTTTGATGCCGAGGGCTACGAGGTCGTCGCGATCAACGATCTGACCAGCCCCAAGATGCTGGCGCATCTGCTGAAGTACGACACGGCGCAAGGCCCCTACAAGTATAAGGACGCCGTGACCTCCAAGGAGCCTGTCTTCGAGGATGACGGCAAGACTGTGAAGGTTCCCGGCTCCATCACCGTCAACGGCAAGGAGATCACCATCTACGCGATGCCCAAGGCCGCCGATCTGCCGTGGGGCGAGCTGGACGTGGACGTCGTGCTCGAATGCACCGGCTTCTACACCAGCAAGGCGAAGTCCATGGCGCACATCGAGGCGGGTGCGAAGAAGGTCGTCATCTCCGCTCCGGCGGGCAACGATCTGCCGACCGTCGTCTTCTCCGTCAACGAGAATATCCTGACGCCTGACGACAAGATCGTCTCCGCGGCGTCCTGCACCACCAACTGCCTCGCGCCGATGGCGAAGGCGCTCAACGACGCGTATCCCGTCGTCTCCGGCATCATGACCACCGTGCATGCTTACACCGGCGATCAGATGATTCTGGACGGCCCGCATCGCAAGGGCGATCTGCGCCGCGCTCGCGCCGGCGCGCAGAACATCGTGCCCAACAGCACCGGCGCCGCAAAGGCCATCGGCCTGGTCATCCCGGAGCTGAACGGCAAGCTGATCGGTTCCGCGCAGCGCGTCCCGGTCGCGACCGGCTCCACGACGATCCTCGTCGCGGTGGTCAAGGGCAAGGACGTCACCGTCGATTCCATCAACGCCGCGATGAAGGCGCAGGCTTCCGCGTCCTTCGGCTACAACACCGATCCGATCGTCTCCTCTGACGTCATCGGCATGACCTACGGTTCCCTGTTTGACGCCACCCAGACGATGGTCACCAAGATCGACGACGACACCTATCAGGTGCAGGTCGTCTCCTGGTACGACAACGAGAACAGCTACACGAGCCAGATGGTTCGCACCATCAAGTACTTCGCGGAGCTGGGCTGATCGGCCAAAGCGCATGGGGGAGCTTCCTTTGGGAGGCTCCCTTTTCTTGCGCGTTTTATACGGCTCGCTTTTTTTGCGCAAACGGTTGACAAAACGCCCCGGCTGCGCTATAATATCTACTGTTCCGTTTGGAACAATGAGATGGGTAGGTTCCCGAGTGGCCAAAGGGAGCAGACTGTAAATCTGCCGTCACTGACTTCGATGGTTCGAATCCATCCCTGCCCACCAATTCGCGGGAATGGCGGAATTGGCAGACGCGCTAGATTCAGGTTCTAGTGAAGGTTCCTTCATGCAGGTTCAAGTCCTGTTTCCCGCACCACGTCGTCGCGGACTACGCTCTGTTCGCGACGACCTTTTTGTGCTACGCACAAAAAATGTCGCTCACGCGCTCCGTCGCCATCCTTTCTCCCTCGAAAAACGCTTCGCGTTTTTCGAGGGAGTTACGGGGGTTACGGTCGCGGACTACGCATCGTTCGCGACGATTTTTTGTGCTTCGCACAAAAACCGTCTCTCGCTCGCTCCGTCGCTCCTCCTTTTCCCTCGAAAACCGCTTCGCGTTTTTCGAGGGAGTTACGGGGAGACGTGCGCGGACTACGCACTGCTTACGACGACCTTTTTGTGCTACGCACAAAAAATGTCGCTCACGCGCTCTGGCATCATCCTTATTCAAACAGCTTTACGATAAACGAAATACATTTTGTTCCAACTTCCATCGAAAAAGGGGAGGAGATCGCATGCTCAAACGGCTGATCGGCGTCGGTATTCTGCTCGCGCTGACGTGTGCGTTCGCGCGGGCGGAGGGGAGAAGCCAGTATACCATCGACGCGACGCTCGACGGCCAGACGGGGCGGCTTGGAACCGTCACGACCGTCAGGTTTGTCAACGACAGCGAGGACGTGTGGGAGCAGGTCTGCTTCAATGACTACATCCCCGCCGTGCAAGAGCATGTGCAGCCAGGCGCATATGAGGAGCGCGTGTTGTCGGTGACGGACGCCGGCACGGGCGAAGCGCTTCCTTTTACCGCCGACCGGGACGCATGCCTGATCTGCGTGACGCCGCCCGCGCCGCTCGCGCCGGGGGACGAGATGGCGCTGACGATCGCCTGCGAGGCCGATGTGCCCGTCGCGGAGGAGGAGCGCTTTCAGGTCTCCAGCTTCGATCACCGCGGCGGCGTCACCTTCAAGCTCTGCCAGTTCTTTCCCATCCTGTGCGTCTGGGAAGACGGCGCGTGGACGAGCCATCCCTACGACTTTGTCGGCGAGGCGTTTTACAGCGTCTGCGCCGATTACAGCGTCACGCTGCGCCTTCCAGCAGAAATGACCGTCATCGCCAGCGGCCGGGAGGAGTGCCTGTCCAGCGAGGAGGGCGGCGAGGCCGTCTGGTCGATCGAGGCGCAGAACATGCGCGATCTGGTCATCCTCGCCAGCAGCGAATACGTCGAGCCGTACACGGGCGAGGCGGGCGGCGTCGAGGTGCGCTGCTTCGGCACGCGCAACCAGCGCGGTCAGGCGAAGAACATGCTGCAATACGCGCTCGATTCCATCGCGCTCTTTGAGGAGCTGTACGGCGAGTATCCCTACGATCAGCTCGACCTGTGCGTCACGCGCATGCAGACCAACGCCATCGGCATCGAATATCCCGGGCTGATCGAGATCTGGGAGACCGTCAACCACACGCGCAACCGGCTGGGCGTGCTGGTCAGCCACGAGGTCGCGCACCAGTGGTTCTACGGCGTCGTGGGCAACGATCAGTACGACGAGCCGTTCCTCGACGAGAGCTTCGCGCAGTTCAGCCAGTGCGTCTACATGGACAAGACGCTCAACTGGTCGCGCGACAGCATGGCGCGCTACGTCCGCGTAAACGCGCCGCTGCTGCCCGTCGATCTGACGCTGGGCGACTATCACATGCTCGGCGGCGACGATTACGCGAAGACCTACTATAACGCCGTCTACCTGCACGGCCGCACCTTCCTGTGGGAGGTGAAGGACGCGATGGGCGAGGACGCGTTCTTTGAGATGGTGCGCGCGTGGTATCGCGAAAACGCGTTCGGCGTCGCGACGATCGACGGCTTTATCTCGTTCCTGCGCGAGCATGCGCAGGGCGCGCCCGAGGTCGAGTCGCTGCTGGGGACGTACTTTAAGCGCTGCGCAGCACAGTAGAAACTGGGCAAATCCGCGATTGACGCGCGGGCCTTCTTCGATTACAATAGAGGAGAAAAGCGGGAGGGATGAGGATGAAGCTGGGTTTCATCGGCGCCGGAAACATGGGCGGCGCGATCATCGAGGGCGCACTGCGCGGCGGCGTGATCGCGCCCGACGCGCTCTATGTCAGCCGCAAGCATCCGGAAAAGAGCGAGGCGCTCGCCTCGCGCGGCGTACACGTCATGGGCGACAATCTGTCGCTTGCGAAGGCGGTCGATGGCGTCGTGCTGGCGGTCAAGCCCGCGTATCTTTCGCAGGTGTTGGAGCCTATCCTCGGCGCGCTGGAAGGCAAGCTGATCGTCTCCATCGTCGCAGGCTGGACGTTTGAGATGCTGCAGGAGGCGCTTCCGGCGTCCGCGCGCTTTGTCCGCGCGATGCCCAACACGCCGCTTCAGGTGGGCGAGGGGATGACGCTGCTCAGCGAGCGCGCGACCTGCACTGCGGAGGAGTTTGCCTTTGTGCGCGCGCTCTTTGAGGCCGCGGGAAAGGTCGCCGTCGTCGAGGATCGCATCTACGAGGCGGCCAGCGGCATCAGCGGCTGCGGCCCGGCGTTCGTCTATCAGTTTATCGAGGCGCTGGCCGACGGCGGCGTGCGCTACGGCGTCCCGCGCGCGCTGGCTTATGAGTTGGCTGCGCAGACGCTGATCGGCGCGGCGCGCATGGTGCAGGTCACGGGAGAGCACCCCGGGCGGCTCAAGGACGCCGTCTGCTCGCCCGGCGGAACGACCATCGAGGGCGTGTACGCCCTAGAGCGCGGCGGGATGCGCGCGGCGGTCATCGAGGCCGTCGCGGCAACGCGCGAAAAGAGCGGAAAGCTCACGAAATAGTAAGCATTTATACACTGATATTATGATATATAACGTTAGGAATAATGGGGGAAAGTCGCTTCCGTGAAGGAGATCGTCATGTATACCGATGGCGCTTGCTCCGGCAATCCCGGGCCGGGCGGCTGGGGTACGGTGTTGTTGTTCGGCGAGCATGTCAAGGAGATCTCCGGCTACATGCCGGAGACCACCAATAACCGCATGGAGCTGTTCGCCGCCGTGCAGGGCTTCACGGCGCTCAAGCAACCGTGCAGCGTGACGCTGTATTCGGACTCGGCGTATCTGGTCAACGCGTTTCATCAGGACTGGATTGGGAACTGGCAGCGCAACGGCTGGAAGAACGCCGCGAAGAAGCCGGTGGAAAATCAGGATCTGTGGAAGTGGCTGCTGACGGTGATGCAGCCGCACAGCGTCAAGATCGTCAAGGTCAAGGGCCACGCAAACGACCGCTGGAACAACCGCTGCGACGAGCTGGCGACCGGACAGATCAAGGCGAACCGCTCGGGCGACTGAGCGCGGGGCGGCGGTCGGCTGACCGCGCCGCGTCTGCCGACGGCGACGCGGGCCGTCAGTGGCTTCATCGACCCCATGGGGAGGGATTTAGTAGACTTCGCAAAACTCAGGTTTTACGAAGTCTATAGCCCCAAAATGGCGCGAAAGGAGGCGTTTCTGCCGTGCCAAACGACTATCACGACCAAGTGCAGCTTGCGCGCACGCGCAGGCTTCGCGCGCTGCTTCGCGAATTGCCGGACGTCTGTTCGGATTATTTTCTGTCGATCGAGCAGCTCACAAGCCCATTGACGCGCCTCAGTTACGCCTACGATCTCAAGCTGTTCTTTCAGTATCTCTCAAGCGAGCTTCCGAAGTTTGAGGGCAAACCCATCGCTTCGTTCACTGCGGACGACCTGCACCGCGTGACGAAAAACGATCTGGAGCGCTACGCCCGCTATCTCTCCCTTTACGTCAAGCCGGAGGGCGCGGGCGGCGACGACGAGCGCGAGGTCGTCAACCACGAGTACGGCATCAAGCGCAAATACGCCTCGCTGCGGGCGTTTTACAAATATCTGTTCGCCGAGGGCGTCATCGAGAGCAACATCGCGGCGCTGGTGCCGCTGCCCAAGCTGCACGAGCGCGCGATCATCCGGCTGGACGTGGACGAGGTCGCCCGCATCCTCGATCTCGCGGAGAGCGGCCAGTCGCTGCCCAAGACCTATCAGAAGTACCACCGCGTCACGCAGAAGCGCGATCTGGCGATGCTCTCGCTGTTTCTGGGCACGGGCATCCGCATCAGCGAGTGCGTCGGGCTGAACATCGACGACTTCGACTTTGAGCAGAACGCGTTCGTCGTCACGCGCAAAGGTGGCAAGGAGGTCATCCTGTACCTGTCCGACGAGGTCGCGGACGCGCTCAAGGACTACCTCGCCGAGCGTCGCGAGATCGACGCGCTGCCGGGCCACGAGCAGGCGTTTTTCCTGTCCATCCAGCGGCGGCGCATCACGCAGCGCGCCGTGGAAAACATGGTCAAAAAATACGCGGCCATTGCCGCGCCGCTCAAAAAAAAGATCAGCCCGCACAAGCTGCGCAGCACCTTCGGCACCAATCTCTACCGCGAAACCGGGGACATCTATCTGGTCGCGGATGTGCTCGGCCACTCGGACGTCAACACCACGCGCAAGCACTACGCCGCCATCGCCGAGGATCACCGGCGCATCGCCGCACAGAAGACCGTGCTGCGCGAGGAGCCTGTACACCTCGAAAATCCGGATATATAATCGTAGTTATGAATTGGAATAGCGCAAAACGCCGCCCTTTCTCCCGTGCTGGGCAGAAAAGGCGGTTTTTTCTTCATGAACGCATTTTGAGCATATATTGGCGCATGATTTGACCGCTACATGCGGATCATTCGTCCAGATATTCGTCGATGTCCGGCAGGTCGTCCTCGCGGATGATGCCGTCCACCTTGATCGCGCGATACTCGACGCTGCCATCGAGGCCGATGCACTTGCCGCAGTTGTCGCAAACCTTTGACGGATCCAGATCGCACAGGTTGCACTCGCCGCACTCGATGCACGGGCGGTCGTGCAGCACGCAGCGCTTGATCTCCATGCCCTTCTCCCCTCCTCCGCTCGCTTGATGCCATTATAGCACGGCGCGCCGCGCGCATCAAGGGGCGCGATATGGGAACATATGTTTGATTTTCTCTTGCGTTATGCGACATTTTTGTGGTATAATCGCATCAGAATCAGTGGGAAAGGCGGGATTCGATGGCGGGTAAGAAGCCTCGCGGCGCGACGCAGGAGCGCGTGCTGGCCTACATCCAGTCCGAAATACGCGAGCGCGGGTATGCGCCCTCTGTGCGGGAGATCGCGGACGCGGTCGGCCTGCGCTCCACCTCCACCGTACACGGTCACCTCACGCGGCTGGAAAAGAAGGGCCTCCTCTATCGGGACGCGATGAAGCCGCGCGCCATCGGCGTGGTCGGCCCAGCCGCGAGCGAAGACCTCGCCGAGCGCGTGCGCGAGATCCCCGTCGTCGGCCACGTCGCCGCCGGTGCGCCCATCCTCGCCGAGCAGAATATCGAGGAGATGCTCCCGCTCCCCATCGGCCTCACGGGCGACGGCGAGCACTTCATTCTGCGCGTCAAGGGCGAGAGCATGGTCAACGCGGGCATCCTCAGCGGGGACTACATCGTCGTCCGCAGCCAGCCGGACGCGCAGAATGGCGAGATCGTCGTCGCGCTCATCGACGACGAGGCGACCGTCAAGCGCTTCTACAAGGAAAACGGCTACTTCCGCCTGCAACCCGAAAACGATACGATGCTCCCCATCATCTGCTCCGAGGTGCGGGTGCTGGGAAAGGTCGTCAGCGTCCTGCGCAGGCTGTGAGGGCTGGCGCATGATGCGCGGAGGCGATCGATCGGCAAATCGGGATTTATGGAAATCATGGATGGGTTCGATGAGCGCGAAAATTTGAAGTCTAGGGAGGAATCAAAATGAAATATCTCATCATTCCGCCCAAATTGAACGAAGGCCATGGTCATATTGGAAAATGTGGATTGCATCCACAGAACGCCTATGACGATACTCCCTACCGGGGCGTGGATGGAAATCGACTGCGACGTTCCGAGGATAGAAATACTCGAATCGGGCGTATCATAATACCGAAAAAGGCCGTTGGCTCGCCGTTTCCCGGCGAAAACCAACGGTCTTTTGATTTTGCGCCCAACGTCCTTGCGGGAGCAGCGCTTGCGTCACAGCTTGTTCACGAACTCCTCGATCAGGGCGTTCACGCGCTCCGGTGCGTCGGTGTTGGAATTGTGCCCCGCCCCTTCGATCCACTCAAGCCGCAGGCCCGTCCGGCGGTTCCAAGCCCTGTTGTAGCGGATACACGACCCCGCGCGATCCTTTGTGCCGCAGATCAGCAGCGCCGGACACGGGATCTCGTAGGGCAGGTCGGCCTCGATCGCCTCGGCGAGGATGCGAAAGCCGTGACCCGCCAGCTGCGCGTAGCGCCGCTGGTCGCCGTCGTAGACGCGCATCATTTCGCGCATGAGCGCCCGCCCATAGGCAGACGTGGCCACGCCGTTTGACCCCGTCTTGAGAAGCGATTTCCACGGATAGCGGCGATAGACCGGCTCCATCCGCTTGAGGAGCCACAGCTCCGCCGCCGTCAGATACCGCCGTTGCAGCGGCGCGGAGTCGATGGAGATCAGCCCGGCGAGCTGGTTTGGGAAGAGCTGTGCATACGCCTGCGCCAGATAGCCGCCCATCGACTGGCCGATCAGCACGGGCGAATGAAGGCGCTCCGCCGTCAGAATCTCGTCCAGCCAGCGCGCCTTGTCCATGAGGCTGAAGGTCATCTCAAACGGATACGAGGCGGCGTGCCCCGGCGCGTCCCAGACGAAGACGTTCCACTTTCCCTCAAACGCCTCGATCTGCTTGTCAAACAGGCGATGATCGGCGGTGAGGCCGGGCAGAAAGATCAGCGGATGCCCCTCCCCTTCCGCGCGGCCTACCCAGTAATGGATCGCGCCGCACGGCGTTTGATAGGTCTTTTCCTGCATGCAAGCGCCCTCCTTACGTTCGCTCGCCGTCCGTGGGTTCTCTGAACGGATGGCGCGCAAGGGGTCTTCTAAAGATCAGGCAAACAACCACGCTCGCGACGCCCAGCAGAAACATCACAAACGCCGCGCCGCAGCCCGGCCCGCGACCAAACAGCTGCGCGACAAGCAGACTGCGCTGCGACAGCGCCGCCATCGGGCTATCCAGCGCGTCGATCAGAAAGCCGCCCAGAAACGTGCCGATGGGGATGGTCAGAAACTGGAACGTGTTGCGGCAGGCGTACACCCGGCCCTGCATCTCGGGCGGAACCGAGACGCGCATCACGACGTCGAGGTTCGCGTTCATCACGGGCACGAGCGCCCAGCCCGCGATCTGCGCGACGCACCACCAGACGGGCGAGCGGCAAAACGCGAGCAGGAAGTTTTCCGTACCGAGCGACAAGAGCATCGTCGCGAGAATGACCCGCACGCGGTCTCGCGGCGGCGGCAGCACGGTCATCAGCAGGCTGCCCGCCAGCGTCGCTATCCCCGCGCAGGAGGAGACGACGCCCAGCACCGTCTCGCCGCCGCGCAGGCTAGAGAGCACATACGGCGGCAGCGCCGCGTCGAACGCGGACGCCACGAGGTTGACGCCCGCCATGAACGCGATCAGCGTCAGCACGAGCGGGTGCGCTTTGAGATACGCCAGCCCCGCGCGCGCCCCGCAGAGCATGCTCTCGCGCGGTGCGTCCGGCGCGCGCTCGATCTCTGGGATGGCGATAAAGAACAGCAGCGCGCAAAAGGCGACGGCGAACGTCGCCAGATCCACGGCGATCACGCCCTCCATCCCCGCAAAGGCGAATAGCGCCGAGGCGAGCATCGGATGCAGGATCGTCACCAGCGAGGAGGAAACGGAGCGCAGAGCGCTCGCGCGCTGATATTGCGCCTTGGGCGTGATGAGCGTCAGCGCCACGTCCGCGGCGGGCTGTTGCACGGTGTTCATCAGCCCGGCAAACGCGTTGAGCGCGTACAGATGCCATGGTCGCAGCGCGCCCGCGCGCAGCAGCGCCAGCACCGCGACGGAGCAGCAGGCCGCCAGCGCGTCGCAGACGAGCAGGGTGCGCTTTTTGCTCAAGCGGTCGGCGAGCGTACCGGCAAAGAGGCTCATGAGCACATACGGCGCGTAAGAACAGATGGACAAAAGCGCCGTGCGCAGCGCGGAGCCGGTCTCGCGATACAGCCAGAGCGTCAGGGCGAAGGCCGTCATGGCGCTGCCCAGCTGAGAGAGCGCCTGCGTCGCCCCAAAGATACCGAAGGTTTTAAGGCCCTTCCAAAACCCTTTCATATGACTTTGCTCCTTTGATTTTATTTCAAATTTGCAAAGTCTGAGGAGCGGGCGTCATGCCCTACGCTCCATGCGGTCTCCTCAAACCCTGCATGGAGCCTTCGCATTGATGAGCGTCAAAGCCCGTCGCCTCCCTTCTTTTGCCATTTCCCATAAGCAAAAGCGGTCAAACGCTTCTGCATCTGACCGCTTTTTGATCGCTGGTTGGTGGGAATCAGTCGTCGAAATCGAACTCGTCGCCCGCCTGCTCCTTGAACAGCTCAAAGACGCTCTGCAGCACCTCTTCGTCGTCCACGCCGACGTAGGTGACCTCGTCATCCTCCCCGGCGTCCTCGCTCTCGATCACCTGCAGGATGACGACCTCGCCGTCATCGTCGTCCGTCGGGAGCAGCACCACATACTCGTTTCCTTCGTATTCGATGGAAGCGCAAAACTCGAACTCGACGTCCACGCCATCCTCGTCGGTCAGAACGATGATGTTGTCGTTTTCCAGCTCCATATTCTCGTCGTCCATGATTAAAAACCTCGCTTTCGTCGTATGATACAGATGAGGTTTAGATCATCTATTCCATAGATTATCACAAAAAAGGGACGGATGCAATCCCTTTTGGGCAATTTTTCGTCGGAAAAGAGGGAAACGGGATGGCGCGCGTATACACGCTCACGCTGATCGGCCCGCTCGCATCGCGCGAGCGGGCCAAGCTGCTTCTGGAAAATCAGCCGAAAGTCCGGCGCGTGGACGCCGAGGCGGGGCTGACGCGCCTGCGGCTTTTTTTGTCCGCGCCGATGCGCGAGGACGAGCTGCTGCCGCTGCTGGAGGGCAGCGGCCTCAACGGGTTCGCCCTGCGCTGAGCCTTACATGTTCTCCAAGAACGGCTTGCCGTCCTCCTTGTAGCAGAGCGTGCCGAACTCGTCGAACGTCAGCACGGTCGGCTTCATGTGGATGTACTTGAGGATCTCGTCCATGCGGATGCTGTCGCGGAAGCTGACGAACGAGAAGCTGACGCCCGCGCGCTTGGCGCGGCCCGTGCGGCCGATGCGGTGGACGTAGAACTCCTGCTTGTCCGGCAGGTCGTAGTTGAACACGGCCTCCACGTCGTCCACGTCGATACCGCGCGCGGCGACGTCCGTCGCCACGAGGATCTCGAACTCGCCCTTGCGGTAGCCGCTCATCACCCGGTCGCGCTGGGACTGGCGCACGTCTCCGTGCAGGCACTCGGCGCTGTAGCCCGCCTTTTTGAGGCGCTCGCACAGGCGCGCGGTCATGTCCTTCGTGTTGCAGAAGATCATCACGCGCTTATACTGATCGGTATCCAGCAGATAGAGCAGGTGATCGTACTTTTCCTTCTGGTCGGATTCGATGATGTACTGCGTGATGTCCGGGCGGTTCTCCGCCTCGGCTTGCACGACGATCTCGATCGGGTCGTGCTGGTATTTCCACGAGACGGTCAGCACATCCTGATTCGTCGTCGCGCTGAACATGACGAGCTGGCGGTTCGGATCCGCGCTCTCGATGATCTTCTCCACGTCGTCAATGAAGCCCATCTTGAGCATCTCGTCCGCCTCGTCGATGACCATCGTGTGTACGGCGGTCAGGCGGATGTTCCCGCGCTGCATGTGGTCGAGCAGGCGGCCCGGCGTCGCGACGAGCACCTGCGGCTTGCGCGCGAGCGCGTTCAGCTGCTTTTGAAACGGCTGTCCGCCGTAGATGACCGCGATCTTGAGGCCCTTGATGAAGTGCGCGAGGTTCGTCAGCTCGTCCGCGATCTGCTGGGCCAGCTCGCGCGTGGGCGCGAGCACGACCTCCTGCACGGCCGGGTCGTCGAGATTCACATATTCGAGCATCGGCACGCCGAAGCCGAGCGTCTTGCCCGTGCCCGTCGGCGCGATGCCGATCACGTCGTGCCCCTCCATCATCAGCGGGATGCACTTCTGCTGGATGGCCGTCAGCTCCTTGAAGCCCATCCAGTCGAACGCCTTGACGACCTCCTCGCTGATGTCCATCGCCTCAAGCGGATTGGCGGGGCGAACCTCATTTTCCCGCGCATCCATTTCCATTTGCGTGTTATCCAAGTGCTTCTCCCCTTTTGCTTATTCTTTCGCAATCCTATTGTAAACCAGAGCGTGACAGGTTTCAAGGAAAAACGCAAACTTTCGTCGCACTATCCAGTTTTTGCCCCGCGCTCTTCGCGAACTCGCCCACACTCAGCGCGCTCTCATGCAGCAGCGCACCCAGCGCCGCCGCCTCGCCGAAGGCGCGCTCCCCCGCCTGCGTCGCCACCACGAAGCCCGCGGCGTCGCTGTGCTCGATCAAAGGGAGCAGCGAATAGAGCGGCGCGTCCTCCGGCACGGCGTAGAGCGTCAGCCTGCGGGCGGCGCTGGGCCGCTCGCGGCGCTCCCGCACGACCGAATAGAGGTTTTGCAGCAGCATCGCCTCGCGGCAGCGCGCGGCGCTCGCGATCAAATACGCGCCCACCAGCAGCAGGGAGACGTTGAGCAGCCCGTAACGCCAAAGGCCGGCGCCGCACAGCGCGATCATCCCAGCGCCCAGACACGCGCCCAGCGCGCAGAGCAGCGCGATGAGCCGCGACGCGCCCAGCGCAAAGCGGAAGAGGCAAAAGACGATCTGCCCGCCGTCCAGCGGCAGCGCGGGAAGCAGGTTAAACGCCAGCATCACCGCGTTGGGCAGGGCGAGCTGCCGCGCGAGCGGGTCGCCGAGCATGCCGCGCACGGGCATGGACAGCAGCGCGGCCAGCGCCAAAGCGTTTCCAAGCGGCCCCGCCAGCGCAATCAGCGCGCCGCGCGGCCCGCCGGGAAACTGGGCGCCCGGCGCGCCGGAGATCACGCCGCCGAAGGGCGTCAATTCCATCTGCGCAAAGCGCGCGCCCAGCGCGCGCGCCGCGAGCAGATGCCCCGCCTCGTGTACGGCGAGCGCGCAGACCGCGCCCAGACACGCCTCGGGCGAGGCGAGCAGCGCTAGCGTCGCCAGATACAGCAGGAACGTCGCGCGGATGCGCACGCGCATGCGCCTTGCCGTCACAGCGCCGCGAACGCGGGCTGCACGGACAGGCCGTTGCAGCGCAGCTCAAAGGCGGCGAGGCCGCTGGCCGAGCCGACGCGCTGCCCCGCCTCGACCGGATCGCTCTCGCGCAGATCGACCTGCGTCAGGCCGCTGTAGATCGACTCGTAGCCGTTCTCGTGCAGCACCCGCACGGTGTATTCGTCCTCGCGGTTGCGCACGACGGTCATCACCTCGCCGTCCTCGCAGGCGACGACGTCGCCCGTGCAGGCGTATTCCAGCCACGGCTCCCGCTCGTCCCACGCGTGGGTGAGCTGCGCGGACGTGGGCTGCGTCATCTCGGGCTGCGCGTCCCCGCCGGAGAGGAACACCATCGCACTCTCAGGCAGGATATTGCTGACGAATTGCAGCCTGCCCAGCGTCTCGTCGTATTCAAAGCCCGCCGTCAGTCGGCTCATCGCCTCGCTCGCCGGGCCGCCCGGACGCGCGACGGCGTATACGCCCGCGCCGACACAGCAGGCCGCCGCGACCAGCGCGGGCAGATGGCGCGGCAAGCGAAAGCGCGAGCTGCGCTTCGCGGGCGTCTCCTCTCTCGCCTCTCCCCGCTCGCGCGGGCGCATCGTCGCCACGACGACGCGGCTGACCGCCCTGTCGCCCATCGCTTCGTTCCTGCCGCCGTTTCGCCCCATGTCCTGCAAAGCGAACCGCCTCCTCGCTCCTCATTCACGGCACTGTATGCGCGAGGCGGGCCTGCGAGAACGGGCAAAGCGCTATTCGCTCTGCTTCTGCGTGAGATCGACGGAACTCTTGTTCTGCGTGACGTTGAGCACGAGCGCAATGCCCGCCATGTTCACCACCAGATTCGTCCCTCCGTAGCTGATGAACGGCAGCGGGATGCCCGTGATGGGCATGACGCCGATGCACATGCCGATGTTCTGATAGACGTGGAAGAGCAGCATCGCCGTCACGCCGACGATGATGAGCCGCCCGAAGCGGTCGTGCGTGTAGTACGCCAGCAGCAACATGCGGAAGATCAAAAACGCGTAGAGCGCCAGCAGCACCAGCGCGCCGACGAAGCCCAGCGTCTCGCCGACGACGGAGAAGATGAAGTCCGTGTGGTTTTCCGGCACATAGTTGAGGTGCGTCAGCGTGCCCTCCGCCCACGCGCCCTTTCCGTAGAGACCGCCGGAGCCGATCGTCACCTTGGAGTTGGTGATCTGAAAGCTCGTGCCCGTCGGGTCGGAGTCCGGGTTGATGAACGCCACCAGACGCAGCCAGCGGAAGTTGTTCGTCGAGGCCAGATAGACGATCACGGGCAGCACCGCCGCCACGGCGAGGCCGCCCATCAGGAACAGCCAGCGCAGCTCAAAGCCGGACATGAACAGCAGCACCGCGAAGATCACGCAGAAGACCATCAGCGTGCCGATGTCCGGCTGCGCGGCGATCAGCAGCGCCGGGATGCCGAAGTGGATGCAGATATAGACGAAGTAGCGAAAGTTCGGGATGGCCTTGTCCGCGTGGCGCGTGAGCGCCTTGGAGAGCGTGACGATCAGCGCGATCTTCGCCAGCTCGGACGGCTGGAACGTGCGGTCGAGGAACTGGAACCAGCCGCTCACGTTGTTGATCTTCGCCGTGCCCAGAACGAGCAGCAGCAGCAGCACGTCCACGATGTAGATCATCGGCCAGAGCTGGCCGATGGTGTCGTACTTGAACGCCATGATGATGAACACCGCGATCACGCTCACGCCGACCCACATCAGCTGCAGGCGGCCGTTGTTCGCGTCCATGACCAGCTGCTGGAGCGAGCGCTCCGCGCCCAGCGTCGGGTTGTAGTTGGCGATGGTGATCGCGAACACGCCGTAAAACGCCAGCAGATACGCGGCGATCAGCAGCGGCCAGTCGAAGTGCGGGGCCGCCAGATGGTTCATATCCGAGATGCGCCGCCCAGCGCGCCTCGTCTGCGAGAGCCGTTGCATGCTCCGCCTCCTCTCCTTTTACGCGCGCCCCGTCACGGGAGCAGCGCGCGCGTCAGCTTTTCGATCGCGGCGCTCGCCGCGCCGCCGGGCGTCCAGATGCGCCGCTTGCTCTTCCCCACGTCCGCGGCCATCGCCCCGTCCTCGGGAATGACGGCCAGCGCGGCGGCGTCCAGCGCCGCCTCCGCGGTCTCGGGCGCGTACTGCCGCCCATGCTTGACCTGCTCGCGGCTGCAGCGCGTCAGCACCGCGTAGCACTCCGCCCGCTCGCCCTGCGCCTGGCGCAGCATCTGCTCCGCCGCGCGCAGCGACGCGTCGTCCGGCCTGGCCAGCACGAGGCGCGCGTCGCCCTCGCCGAGCAAACCCGCGTCAAGCGCCGGCTCGCCCGCGGGCAGGTCGATCACCAGCGCGTCGCACAGCGCGCGCAGCGCCAGCACCGCGCCCGTCATCTCGCGCAGGCGCGGCCGCTCTGTCAGCGACGCGCAACACAGGAAAAGGCCCTTCTGCTGCGGCGCGGGGAGCAGCGCGTGTTCCATATCCGCCTCGCCCAGCGCCACGTCGGTCAGGTCGAGCGCCAGCGCGTTTTGCAGCCCCAGCAGCAGGTCGCATGCGCGCGACGGGCCGCAGGCGTCCAAGAGGATCGCGCGCTTGCCCGCGCGCGCCGCGCCGAGCGCGAGCGCGACGCTGAGCGTGGTTCTGCCCACGCCGCCGCTGCCGGAACACACGGCGATCGTCCGGCCCATCCGTCCGCCCCCTTTTCCCGTCAGTACGCCAGAGAGTACGACGGCGCCATGAAGTCGTCCTGATCGAGCAGGCGATGATCCATGTAGTAGCCGATGACCTCTTTGATCGTCGTGGAGCACATCGCGCCGCTGTACCCATGCGGGATGTACACGCACACGGCGATTTCAGGATTATCGTAGGGCGCAAAGCCCACCATCCACGCGTTGTTCTCGAGATCGATGCGGGTTCGCTCGGCGGTTCCCGTCTTCGCGCCCATGTCGTTGGTGTAGGCGAAATTCTTGAAGTAGCGTTCCGCCGTGCCGCCGACCGTGCCGTCGGCGCCGGCCACGCCGTGCATCCCTTCCTTGATGGCGTTTAGGTAGTCCTGCAAGTGATCGTCCTCCAGTTCGGAGGCCATGATCGGCTGGCCCGTGCTTAGCACCTCGCCGTCCGGGGAGATGATCGAATCGACCAGCCGCAGGTCGTAGACGTGGCCGCCGTTGGCCACCGCCGCCACATAGCGCGCGACGGCGACGGGCGTCACCGCGGTGATCGACTGTCCGACCGCCGCCATGATCGCCTCGGAACCGCCCCATTTGATCTCGTTGAGCATGATGTAGGTATCGCCCGCGACCACCTGCAAGTAGACCAGCTCGCGCGGCATGTCCAGCTCCTCCATGAGGATGGTGCGGATCTCGGGCAGCCAGTCGTCCTGCCTGTAATCGACGGCCATGTCCATCAGGCGCTTGACGCAGCGGTTGAGCTTCTCCTCGTCGAAGGTCATCTGGTAGTCCTCGCCGATGGCGATCAGGTGGTTCTTGATGCCGTTGAAGACGATGGAGGGACGCCATGTGCTCTGCTCCGCCGCGCTGATCGCCTTGTTCTTGTCGTAGAGCGTCGTCTGGCTGCCGACGTAGCTTTGCAGCTCGCCCGGCAGGTCGATGCCCGTGCGCGTGGTGAGGCCGTAGAGCGCGGCGGTCTTGTAGAGCTGGTCGTCCGTATTCTCATACAGGCGGGAGCCGACCTCGTAGAAGAAGTAGTTGCACGAGTGCGTCAGGCCCTCGGAGACGGTCTGGTTCGCGTGCGGGGAGAGGTTTTTCTGGTTGATCCAGCAGCGCGGCGGATTGCTCTTGTCGTACTTGTCGAACTTGCCCATATCGCTGATGGTCTCGCTGAGCGACAGCTGGCCCGTCATCAGGCCCGCCGTCGCCGTGACCAGCTTGAAGATGGAGCCGGGCGTATCGCGCGAACCGATGGCGTAATTGACCAGCGGGTTGCGCTCGTCCAGCAGGACGTTCGCGGCGGCGTCTCCCCCGACGATGAACGCGTTCGGGTCGTAGGGCGGATAGCTGGCCAGCGCCAGCACGCGGCCCTGCATATCGACGACGACCACGGCCCCGACCTCCGCCAGCTCGATCGGGCTGGTGTCAAAGTCGCGCGTGGTGCCCTGCAGCTCCGCGCGGTTGTTTTCAAGCCATGTATCGGTCGCCATGAGATCCTCCTGCTTGTCTCGGATCTCGCTGATATTCTGCTCGAGCGCCGCCTCGGCAACGCGCTGGAGGTTGGTGTCGATGGTCAGCTTGATGTTGTTGCCGTCCGTCGCCTCGGTCGTGGAGAGCGTGCGGCTGATCGCGCCGTAGCGGTCGATCTCGACGACGCGCTTGCCCACGCGCTGGGTGGTGTTGGCGGTGAGCCAATCCTCCATCGTCTGCTCGACGCCGTCCAGTCCAATCAAGTCGGAGAGCGCGTAGCCCTTCGCCTGATAGGAATTATAGTAGGTGTCGTAATTCTGAATCTTGCCGACGTAGCCGATCACATGGCTGGCGAGCGTGCCGTTGGGATAGACGCGCTGGCTGCTGACCGACACGCTGACGCCCTCGAGCGACTGCGCCTTGGCCTCGATCTCGATGACCGTCTCCCAGCTCACGTTGGAAGCGATGGTGATGGGCCGCGAGAGGAAGGCGTTGTTCTGCATCGTCTCCCAGACGCCGAGCACCTTGATCTTGTCCTCGACGCTCATCTCCTCGGGCAGGTGATAGTTCTCGCACAGGCGGCTAAAAAGCTCCTGCTGGGGCGCGTTTTGCAGGTAAAAGTTGCTGCGCCACATCGCCTCGCGGGCGTTCTGCTGGGCCTGCGTGTAATCGTTGTTGTTCCACACGAAGAGCCACGCGCCCGTCATCGGGTCCTGCTTTAGGGAGAAGCTGGTGTCCATCGTGCCGCCGTTGCGCTCCACGATCTCGATCACGTCGATGATTGAGCGCGTGTAGACGGCGCTGGAGCGCATCGGGTTCCCCTCCTCGTCCACCTCGGTGGAGACGAAGTTCGGGTCGCGGTAAAACTGCACGTTGTAGATCTGCTTGTCGTAGGCCAGCGTCAGGGAGTTGGCGTCCATGATCGTGCCGCGCGACCCCTGGCTGGTGATGGTCTTGGTCTTCTTGCTCTCGGCGCTGTTCGCGTTGTCCTCGTAATCGACCACTTGAAGGTTGAAGAGCTGCACGATCAGCACGCCGAAGAGCAGCAGCGCGATGATGGCAAAGGACACAAACCGCCCGCGATACCGATTGTTCACAGCTTTCTATGCCTCCGATTGTGTTCCGCGAGGGTCGCCGCCATGGCGTCCGCCTCGCCCGTCTCCGGGTACGCGTCGCTTTCCTGCGGCGCGGACGCGCGCAAAAAGCGCGGGCGCCACGCCATCAGCCTGCCCAGCAGGTAGGCCACGGGCAGCGTCATCACGGCGCTGTAGGCGCAGCAGAGCAGCATGCGCAGCAGCGTCGTCAGGCTCTGCTCCGAGCCGATGATGAACAGGTAACCGATGTCCACGATCTCGCGCGCCGCCGTCATCAAAAAGCAGACGATCATCATTTCCAGATAGCTCTTGTGGCGGAATTTGCGCAGCAGGCCGCTCAGCGCGCCGCGCAGGTACGGGCTGGCCATGCCGATGATCGTGTAGCTGATGACGTTGACGGCCTTGAGCACCATCTGGTAACCGACGCTCGCGTCGTAGAGCAGCGACATCACAGCGCCCACGCAGTAGCCGCCGTATACGCCGCAGTACGTCGTGACCGCGGCGAGCAGCGAGCACATCAGGTCGGGCGCGACGCCCGCGATGCGGATGTAGCCGACCAGCGTCGTCTGCGCGACGACGACCGCGACGGCTGCGGCGAGCAGCCGCAGCGCCTTGGACATCCGCAATCACCTCCCGCGCGCGCTTCGCTTTACAGGTTCTCGGGGAATTCGTCGTCTTCGGCGGGCCAGTCGGGATCCTCCGGCCACGCCTCGTCGTCCTCCGGCGGCGCTTCGTCCTCCTCCGGCTGGGGCGTCTCGATCACAAACTGATCGGCCAGATCGCCCAGCGCCTCGTCGTCCACGATGAAGTCCAGCGTTTCCGGCGCGGGCGTCGGCGTGGCGCGTCCCGGCGCATCCGGCAGCGGCACCGGCGTGGACTGATTGAGCCGCTCGTCCTCGATGACCGCCTGCGGCCTCGCGGTCGCGACCGGGGCGATGATGACCTCGTTGTTGTCGTAGTTTTCGGGCATCTCCTCGACCGGCGCGTAGTAGCGCAGCACGAGCACGTTTTCGATGTGCTCAAAGTCCGCCGCCGGCTCGATGACGATGTAGTGCTTGTTGTCCTCGATGGCGCGCGTGCTCTCGCGGACGTAGCCGATGAGCAGGCCGCGCGGAAAGGACACGCCGACGCCGGAGGTGATCACCCGGTCGCCCGGGCGCGGCACGCTGTCAGCGGAAAGGTAGTACATGCGGCAAAGCGGCTCGCCCGTGCTGGCCAGCGTGCCCTTGACCGCGCCCTGATCGCGGCTGCTCTCAATGAGCGCCGCGAGGCTCGCCTGATCGTCGATGATCGTGATGACCTTCGAGGTCGAGGAAAAGACCTCGTACACATAGCCGATCAGCCCCTCGGACGTGATGACGGCCATCTGCTCGTCCACGCCGTCGGCGCTGCCCTTGTCGATGGTGAAGGTGGAAAAGTAATTGCCCGACTCGCTGGCGATCACGCGGGCGAGCAACGGGTTCATCTCGGCGCGCTCCTCGTATTCGCCCAGCAGCGCGCGAAGCTGCGCGTTCTCCTCTTCCAGCTCCTCGTAGAGCAGGCTGCGCAGGATCAGCTCGTCGTTCTGCGCCTTGAGCTGGTTGTATTCATACTCGATATTGCTGCGCAGCTTCACCCTTTGCAGATAGCCGCGCACCGCCTGCGCCGCCCGCGAGGTGAGGCTTTGCAGCGGCGTGATGACGCGCGAAAGCGGCCCCTCCGGTGAGAGCGTGGCGTCGCCCCACTGGTTGTAGGCGGTCAGCGCCATCAGCAGGAAGAGCGCGATCGCGAGCAGCCTGCGCAGCATGGCGTATACGGCCGGGTGCTTTTTCTTCATCGGATGCGGTTTCCTCCGTCATTCGCCCTTTTTCATGCTGTCGAGCATGTCGTAGTGATCGGCCAGATAGCCCGCGCCCAGCGTGGTACACTCGCCCGCGTCGCGCGCGACGGAGACGGGCACGCCGAACTCGGTGGCGATCATCGCGTCGAGATTGGGCAGCGCGGCGGAGCCACCCGTCAGGTAGATGCCGTTTTGCAGCACGTCGGCGGCCAGCTCCGGCGGGATGCGCCCGAGCACCCACTTGATCGCGCCGAGGATCTCGGCGAGCGTGTCCTGAATGGCCTCGCCGACCTTCTTCATGCTCACGTCCACGGTCAGCGGCATGCCGGTGGCGATGTCGCGCCCGCGCACGACGGCGACGTGGTCGGCGCTTTGCCGGTTGCTCACGTCGGAGAGATCCATCTTGAGCTGCTCGGCGACGCGCTCTGTGACGAGGATCGCGTGCTGCTTTTTGAGGAAGCCCGCGATGGCCTCGTCGATCTTGTTCCCCGCCACGCGGATGGACTGCGAGAGCACGATGCCGCCCATCGACACGATGGCGACCTCCGTGGTGCCCGCGCCGATGTCCACGACGAAGTTGCCCTGCGGCTCGTAGACGGGCAGGCCCGTGCCCAGCGCTGCGGCGAACGCCTGCTCCACGGTGAACGTGGCGCGCGCGCCGATGCGCTCCATCGCGTTGAGGACGGTGCGCCGCTCGACCTTGCTGACCTTGCTGGGCATGGTCACCACGACGCGCGGGCGCGCGAAATTGCGCAGGCCGATCGCCTTGCTGATGAAGTAGTGAATCATCACCTGCGCCATCTCGTAATCGACGATCACGCCGTCTCGCAGCGGCCGCACGACGCGCATATCGCCCGCGGCGCGGCCGATCAGCTCGTCCGCGCTGTCGCCGACGGCGATGATATTGCGCGGGCCGTCGCCCCGTGCGATGACCACGGACGGCTCGTTGACGACGATGCCCTTGTCCTTGACGTAGACGCGGGTGTTGTTCGTGCCCAAGTCCACGGCGATGTCCGGCGAAATCAACTGAAAAGCTGCCATCTGTTCCTCCAAGCGGCATAAGCGCGCTGTCAAATCTCGGCGAGCATCTCGCGCAGCGCCGACATCGGCAGACCGATCACGCCCGAATGGGATCCCTCGATCCTGTCGATGAACATCCCGCCCATGCCCTGTATGCCGTAGCCGCCCGCCTTGTCGAGCGGCTCCCCGGTCTCGACGTATTCCTCGATCTCGCGCGGCGTGAGGCGCGCAAAGTGAACGCGCGTGTACTCCGCGCGCTGCAGGAGCTTGTCCGTCGCGGCGTCGTATAGCGCGAGGCCCGTGTAGACGCCGTGCCACCGGCCCGAGAGCCGGGCGAGCATCTGGGCCGCGCGCTCCTTCGTGCCGGGCTTGCCCAGCACGCCGTCCAGATAGACGATCGTGTCCGCCGCAAGCACCAGACAATCGGGGTGCCTCGGCGCGACGGAGAGCGCCTTGCGCCGCGAAAGCTCCAGCACGATCTCCTCCGGCGATAGATCGTCCCCCACGCGCTCGTCGGCGTCGGAGGGATCCACCTCGTAGGAAAGGCCCATCAGCGAGAGCAGCTCTCTTCGCCGTGGGGAGCCGGAAGCGAGGATCAGCGGCCGCTTCGTGTGCATCTTTGGCGTCCTCCTGTCGGTTTCACGATGTTTCATTATATCACAGTTTCCCCGCGATTGCATCCGTAAAACGCGGATTTGGTCAAATCGCTGAAAAATCGCGCGCGGGGCCGCCGCAAAAGCGGGCCGCGACGGCGAATCGTCGCGGCCCGAAGGGAATCAGTCGAGGAAGTCGATCCTGCCCGGCGACATCGAGCGAACGCGCGCGAGCGAGAGGACGTCAAGCCCCAGATCGTCAAGCCGCTTGCGGCCCGCCTGGAACGCCTTCTCGATCACGATGCCCACGCCGCCGACCTGCGCGCCCGCCTGCTCGCAGAGCCGCAGCACGCCGAACGCAGCCTCGCCGCTGGCCAAAAAGTCGTCGATCAGCAGCACCTTCTCCCCCTCGCGCAGGAAGTCGCGCTTGACGGTGAGCTGGTATTCCGTGCCCTTGGTGAAGGAGCGCACGGTGGTTTGAAGCAGCTCGCCCGTCATGATGCGGGAGGTCTGCTTTTTGAGGACGACCAGCGGCAGCTGCATCGCCAAGGCCGTAAACACCGCCGGGGCGATGCCGGAGCTTTCGATGGTTGCCACGCGGTCGTAGCCGCCGCCCGCAAAGTGCCGGGCGAACGCCTCGCCGACGTCGCGCATGAGCGCCGGGTCGATCTGGTGATTGAGAAAGGCGTCTACCAGCAGCACATCCTGATTGATCGCCTTGCCGCGGGTCAAAATCGCGTCTTTGAGCTTTTGCATCGCTGACCTCCATCGGTTCGCCGGGTGCTTCCGTCGCCCCTATTGTACCGCAAGCCTGCGCAGGATGCAAGACAAAGCGCGCAAAAAGCGCGAAGGCGCGTCTATGGGAAGCGGCGCACGGGCGGCGGATACAGCGGCAGCGGCGTCGGGCAGCGGTCGGGCGGGCAGGGCGGCCTGCCGCCCGTCCACTCCGCGCGGCTGAAGAGCGTCTGCAAAATCAGCTTGAGCGAGACCTCGAACGCGCCCGGCGCGCAGAAGCGCGAATGTCCGAGATACACCTGCGCGCCGCGGCGAACGCTTAGCCCCTGCCACGGGTCGCAGGCGCGCGCGCAGCTCTGCACGCAGACGGTCGCGCAGCCCTCGCCGCTGCACCCGCGCGCATCGACCACGCTGCACAGCAGCGTCAGCGAAAGGTTTTCGCAGCCGCCGGGCGCATACGTTTCGCATGGGCCGCACACATCGCGAGGCGCGGGAGAGGCGGGCTTGATGCTCACGACCTGCACGTCGCACAGCGTGAGCGGCGGGCACAGGCCGCACGCAAGGCCGCTCAGCGTGAGCAGGCCGTCGTAGCAGAGCGTCTCGCTCTGCCGCTGCACGATGCGCTCGACGATGTAGCCGCCGTCAAAGCAGGGCGGCGGCGGGGGCGGCCCCTTGCGCGGCGGACGGGGCGGCCTCGTCCCAGACGGCATCCAGTTCTTCACGAGAATCCCTCCTTTCCAAAGGGTTCACCGCATCCTATGCCCACGCGGGATGGGCGGTTAAAGACTTTCGGTCTGTTTAAGGAATACAGACCAAAAGTCTGCTTTAATGCAGATGATACTATATGTTGCAGAAACTTCACCTATAACAATAAAAGCAGGCGAAAGCACCTGCTTTTGTGTGTAAGGATGCGCTCATCCAGTTGAAGACCTACGCTTTTGCCATCTTGAGAAGCGGTACCCATTCATCTTCAATGATCTTTTCGCCTGTCAGATGAAATCCGTGCCTTTGATAGAATGCTATGGCTCTCATATTGTATTCGAGCGCCCAAAGCCAGCGCGCATTCTTCTCGTTCACCGCGAAGTCGAGCAGCGTTGCGCCGATCCCCTGACTTTGAAACTGAGGTTCTACATACAGCTTTTCAATTTCGTCGCCGCAAAGGCGAACGATGCCTTTGACGACGCCGTCGTCATAGACGAACGTATTGGAAAGCGCATCCGTTCCTTCCCGATATTCCGACGCCATCTCCACGACGTTCAGCTCTCCAAAATAGAATGGGTCGTTATGAAAGAACGGATAAAAGTTCACGCGGTAATTGGTGACGATGATCTCCGCAATGCGCGAGGCATCCGCCGGCGACGCGGGTCTGATGAAATTCATGGTGTTCTCCTGTTTCTGTCTACGTCATTCGGTTTCATAAAATGCCGGTTCTTTGCGCTATGCCGTGTCATGATAAATTGGAATTTGTCAAGTATCAATACGGTTCATGTCTACAAGCGTTCGGTTGCGATAGTTCAAATCCGAGCGTTGGGTAAAGCCCATCTTTTCCCAGAAAGCGTTGCCTTTGTCGTTATGAGCAAAAACAACTAAGTTGACTTTATTGATGCCTTGCGCTTTTAAGGCATTTAGCGCTTTTTCGACCATTTGCTTACCAATACCATGCCTCTGGTGGGCAGGAGATACTGCAGTGTGGCTGATATATCCGCGACGGCCATCATGCCCTGTAAGTATTGCGCCGATGATATTGCCCTGTTCCTCTGCGACAAAACAGGTATCAGGATTCCGAGCGAGATACTTTGCAAACCCTTCTCGTGAATCATCCAAATTGTTTAATCCCATACCGGGGCAACTGAGCCACAGGGCATAAACGCTATCATAGTCATCGAGCCGCATATTACGAATTTCCATCATTTGTCCCCCATAATTCCCGATTCTCCGCGCTTATGCCCGATCGGCGCCCTTTCGCGCGCTCATCCGTATCTTTTACGCTTCCTGTTCCTTCGCCGCCGCCCAATCCGCCCGGATTGCGCGCTCTAAGGCGTCTTCCAGCGCCGCCTCGTCGGGATAGTCCGTCACGTCGAACCAGCGGACGCGCTCGTCCCGGCGAAACCACGTCCACTGGCGCTTGGCGTAGCGACGCGATCCCTGCTTGACGAGCGCCACGGCGCGCTCCATCGTCGTCTCCCCGCGCAGCGCGGCGGCGATCTCCTTGTAGCCGATGGCCTGCATCGGCCCGCCCGTCTCCTGCGGCGGGACGCCCTGCGCGAGCAGCGCCTCGACCTCGCCGACCAGCCCGCCTTCGATCATCGCGTCCACGCGCGCGTCGATGCGGGCGTAGAGCGCCTCCCTCGGCATCGTCAGCCCGTAGACCTCCACATGGTACGGCCCCTCGCGGCGCTCGTCCTGCCCACGCGGCGCGCCCGCCAGCTCCAGCGCGCGGATCACGCGGCGCGCGTCGTTGGGATGCAGCCGCGCGGCGGCCTGCGGGTCGATCTCGGCCAGCCGCGCGTGCAGCCGCTGCCGGCCGCCCGGCTCCTCCGCCTCGCGCCGCAGCCGCTCGCGCAGCGCCTCGTCCGCCCCGCGCTCCCCCAACCGCAGTTCATAGCTGACCGCCTGCAAATACAGCCCCGTACCGCCGACCAGCAGCGGCAGCTTTCCCCTTGCGAGGATGCCGTCAAACGCCGCGAAGGCCATCTCGCGATAGCGCGCGGTGGTGAACGTCTCGCGCGGGTCGGCGACGTCGAGCAGGTGATGCGGCGCGGCCTGCCGCTCCGAGGCGCTGGGCTTGGCGGTGCCGATGTCCATGCCGCGATAGACCTGCATCGAGTCCATCGAGACGATCTCGGCGTTCAGCCGCGCACACAGGCCGATGGCCGCGCGCGTCTTGCCCACGCCCGTCGGCCCCACCAGCGCGGCGATCATCGGCTTCATCGCGCCGCCCCCTTTCCTGCGTCCTGCGTCAGTTGTTGATTCGCCTGAACTTCTTTTCCAGCTCCGTGCGCGTGAGCGCCACGACGAGCGGGCGGCCGTGCGGGCAGGTTGGCGGCGCGCCGGAGGCGAGCATGTCCGACAGCAGCGGGCGGATCTCCTCCAGACTCAACTTGTCGCCGCCCTTGACGGCCTTCTTGCAGGCCATTTGGAGGATCGCGTCGCGGCGCTTCTGCTGCGTCGCCAGCACGCGAAGCTCGCCCAGCCTGTCGATCAGGTCGAGGAACGCGTCCCTCCCCTGCGGCGCGCCCAGCACGTTGGGCACCGCGCGCAGCTGCAGCGCGTTGTCGCCGAACGGCTCCACGTCGTAGCCCGCCGCGCGAATCTCCTCGGCGTAGACCTCGATCTTCGCGCGATCCTGTGGCGTGACGTGGATCACCTGCGGCGGCAGGAGCATCTGCGACCCCACGCCCGCGTCCAGCTCGCGCATCAGCCGCTCGTAGAGGATGCGCTCGTGCGCCGCGTGCTGGTCGATCAGCAGGAGCTGCTCGCGGTTTTGCAGGATGATGTAGGTGTCAAACGCCACGCCCACCAGCTGATACCCGGCGAGCGGATCCGCCTGCTTGGGGGCTTCGCGCTCAAAGAGCGTCTCCTGCACGGGCGCGGCGGGCTTTTCCGCAGCCGCGCTTGGGTTGCGTGTCGCGGCCTGCTTCGGCGTCTCGCCGGGCATCGGCGCGCTGAGCGGCAAAAAGCCCATGTTCCCTTGGGGCGACGCGGGCACGGCCGACTCGCGCAGCGCGGCCGCGCCAAAGTGCTTGGCGACCATCGCGCTGAACTGCGCGTGCTCCTGCGCGTCCGGCTTAGCGGGCGGTTTTTCGGGCGGTTTTTCGGGCGACGTCTCAGGCGCGGGCTGGGGCGCTTTCGCCTCCTCGCGCTGCGCGCGCAGCGCCTCGCGGGCGAGGGCCGCGCCCTCCTCCGTCGCCGTGTCGATCACCCGCACGACCGCCGGGGCGGGCGTCGGCGGCGCGCTCTGCGCCTCCGGCTCCGGCGCGAGCGTGACGCGCGGCGCGCTCTCCACGGGCGACGCGCCGAGGCTGTCCTCGATCGCGCCGCGAACGCTCTGGTAGATCAGCCGCTCGTCGCTAAAGCGCACCTCCAGCTTGTTGGGGTGGACGTTTACGTCCACCGCCGAGGCGGGCATCTCGATGTGCAGCACGGCGATCGGGTAGTGCCCGACGGTGAAGCGCTCGCGGCAGGCATCCTCCAGCGCCGAGGTGAGCAGCGGGCTGCGCACGCAGCGCCCGTTGACGATGAACGTTTGCCGCGCGCGGTTGGAGCGCGAGAGCGCGCCCACGCCCACCAGCCCCGTCACCGAGACCGCGCCCTCGGAGCGAATCTCCTGCATGGCAGAGGCGACCTCGCGCCCGTAGAGCGCGAACGCGGCGCTGCGCAATTCCCCGTTGCCGGAGCTTGAAAGCAGCTGTTTGCCGCCGCTGATAAAGCGGAAGGCGACGTCGGGCCGCGCCAAAATGAGGCGCGAGATGATCTCGGAGACCTTGCCCGCCTCGGTCACGGGCTTTTTGAGGAATTTGAGGCGCACGGGCGTGTTGTAAAACAGCTCTCTCGCCACGACGGTCGTGCCCTGCGGGCTGGCCGCCTGCGCGATGCTCGTGATGCGCCCGCCTTCGCAGACGGCGCGCGTGCCCGCCTCCTCCCCGGCGTGGCGGGTCGTCAGCGTGAGCTTGGAGACCGCCGCGATGGACGCCAACGCCTCGCCCCTGAAGCCGAGCGTGTGCAGGTCGAACAGATCCTGCGCGGTGCGCAGCTTGCTCGTCGCGTGGCGCTCGAAGGCGAGGCGCACGTCCCGCTCCGGGATGCCTCGCCCGTTGTCGGTCACGCGCAGGTAGGAGATGCCGCCGTCGCGAATCTCCACCGTGACGCTCGTCGCGCCCGCGTCGAGGCTGTTTTCCACCAGTTCCTTCACGGCGGACGCCGGGTTTTCCACCACCTCGCCCGCGGCGATCTTGCCGACGATCTCCTCGCTAAGCCGGAGGATCGGCCGCTCCTGCGTGCTTTCAGCCATCGGGGTCTCCTTCTTTCACGAATCAGGCGCGTCGCGCCTTTTCCTTCAGGGTAAACAGGGTGTTCATCGCGTCGATGGGCGTCATCGCCATCACGTCGAGGGAACGCAGCTCCTCCACCAGCGCCATCGCGGGCGTCTCAAAGAGGTTCACCTGCTGCGGCGCGCGGTCGCCGCCGTCGTCGAGGATGTTCTTGCCGAGGCTGCTCAGGTCGTTCGCCTCCAGCCGCGCCAGGATCTCGTGCGCGCGCAGGACGACGTCCCGCGGCACGCCCGCCAGATGCGCGACGTGGATGCCGAAGCTCTTGTCCGCCCCGCCGCGCTCGATCTTGCGCAGGAAGATGACGTCCTCGCCGTGCTCCAAGACGCTGATGCGGTAGTTGACCACGCCCTCCAAGCGCCCCTCCAGCTCGCTCAGCTCGTGATAGTGGGTGGCGAAGAGCGTCTTCGCGCCGATCTTCTCTTTATCCACGATGTGCTCGACGACCGCCCACGCGATGCTCAGCCCGTCGAAGGTGCTGGTGCCGCGCCCGATCTCGTCGAGCACAATCAGCGAGCGCGGCGTCGCGCTGCGCAGGATGTGCGCCATCTCGTTCATCTCGACCATGAACGTCGATTGCCCGCTCGCCAGATCGTCCGACGCGCCCACGCGCGTGAAGATGCGATCGACGATGCCGATCGTCGCGCTGTCCGCCGGGACGAAGCTGCCCATGTGCGCCATCAGCGTGATGAGCGCGACCTGCCGCATGTAGGTGCTCTTGCCCGCCATATTGGGGCCGGTGATGATGAGCATGCGGTTTTCGTCCCCGTCCATCAGCGTGCTGTTGGGCACGAAGCGCTCCTCGCCCGTCATCTCCGCCTCGACGACGGGATGGCGTCCGTTCTCGATGACGAGCCGCCCGTCCTCGGTGATCGTCGGGCGGACGTAGCCGCCGCGCGTCGCCGCCGCCGCCAGAGAGAGCAGCGCGTCCAGCGTCTTGAGCACCGCCGCCGTGCGCTGGATGCGCGCGATCTGCCCGGAGAGGAACTCGCGAATTTCCGAGAAGAGCGCCTGTTCCAGCCGCACGGAACGCTCCTGCGCGCCGAGCACGGTCTCCTCGATCTCGTGCAGCTCCGGCGTCATGTAGCGCTCGCAGTTGGCGAGGGTCTGCTTGCGCGTGTAGCGGTAGGGCACCTGATCGTAATTGGACTTGGTGACCTCGATGTAGTAGCCGAAGACCTTGTTGTACTGGATGCGCAGGTTCTTGATGCCCGTCAGTTCGCGCTCCTTCGCCTCCAGTTCGGCGATCCACTGCCTGCCATTTGCGGACGCGCTGCGCAGCTTGTCCAGCTCCGGATTGTACGCCTCGCGGATGTAGTGCCCGTCGCTCATGAGCGCGGGCGCGTCCGGGTCGATGGCGCGGGAGAGCAGCTCGACCACGTCGTCAAGCGGCGTAAGCGCTGCGAGCAGATCGCCCAGCAGCCCCGAGGGGGCAAGCTCCGAAAGCGCCTTCTGGATGGCCGGAACGTGCGAGAGCGAATCCTCCAGCGCGAGGCAGTCCTTCGCGGTGATCGTGCGGTAGGATACGCGGCTCAAAAGCCGCTCCACGTCGTAGACGTGCGACAGCTCCTCGCGCAGCAGGTCGCTGACCATGTCCGCGTCCTTGAGCGCCTGCACGGCGTCCAGCCGCCTGTCGATGTCGGCCTTGACCGCCAGAGGCTGCTCGATGAAGCCGCGCAGCGTCCTGGCGCCCATCGAGGTGGACGTGCAGTCGAGGATGCCCAGCAGCGAGCCGCGCTTCTGCCGCGAGCGCATGGACTCGGTCAATTCGAGGTTGCGCCTTGCGGTGTGGTCGAGCATCATGTAGCGCTCGTCGCGGTATTGGGTGATGTTCGTCATGTGCTCGAGGGCGTTCTTCTGCGTCCTCTCCAGATAGCGCATCAGCGCGCCCGCCGCGCGCACGCCCGCCTTCATGTCGCCGATGCCGAACGCGTCGAGCGACTGCACGGCGAAGTGCTCAAGCAGCGCGGCGCGCGCCTTGCCGAGATGGAATTCCTCCGCATCCAGCACGTCCACGGGCAGCGTCGTCGCCTCGGGCGGCAGCGGCGCGTTGGCGATGATCTCCTTGGGCCGGATGCGCGCCAGCTCGTCCTGAAGGCGGGCGATGCGCTCGATCTCGTAGACGTAAAACTCGCCCGTGGAGACGTCCACAAACGCCAGCCCCGCGCCCTTTCCCTCCGCGCAGACGCAGAGCAGGTAGCTGTTGCTCCCCTCCTCAAGCATCGACTGCTCGATCACCGTGCCCGGCGTCACCACGCGGATGACGTCCCGGCGAACGATGCCCTTGGCCAGCGCCGGATCCTCGAGCTGCTCGCAGATGGCGACCTTGTAGCCCTTCTCGATCAGGCGGTTGATGTACGTCTCCGCGCTGTGGAAGGGCACGCCGCACATCGGCGCGCGCTCATCCATGCCGCAGTTTTTGCCCGTGAGCGTGAGTTCCAGCTCCCGTGCGGCGAGCTTGGCGTCGTCAAAGAACATCTCGTAAAAGTCGCCCAGCCGGAAGAAGAGCAGCATCCCCGGATACTTGCTCTTCATCTCCAGATACTGCCTCATCATCGGCGTCATCGAAGCCATGCTTTCCTCCGTATCGCCCGTCGTATCGCGCCGGTCGCGCGCTTATTTGCAGCCGCCGCATGCGGCGCAGTTGCCCGTGCAGCCGCCCTGCTCCGGTTCCCCGGCGATCAGGGACTCCAATATGCGGTTCACCTGCGTCATCAGCCGCGAAAAGCGCTGCCTCGCCTCGGTCATCGCCTCGGCGGCGGGCATCGCGTTCATCTGCCGCTGCAGTTCGTCCATCTCCATCCCGCAGCGGGCGATGGCCTCGGCGTCCGGCTCGGGCGCGTGCATGTGCTCGTCCAGCTCGGCCTTGATTTCCAGATAGCGGCCCGTCGCGGCGGCGAGCGCCGGATCCGCGGTCGCGGCGCGCTCGGCCTTTTGCATGTTTTGAAACTCCTCCGAGGCGACGATCGCCTCGCCTAGCGCCCTCGCGCAGTCGATCACAGTACCCATGCGTTTCCTCCTTATTTTCTGAGAAGACGCTCGCCGCGCAGCGTGCTCTCGCCCGCCGACGTGACGCGCACCGGGACGATCTGCCCGATGAGGCTGCAGTCTCCCCCAAAGTTCACGGTGATGTTTTGCGGGTTCTTGCCCGCGACTTGGTTTTCATCCCGGCGGGACGGCTCGTCCACCAGCACGAGCTGCTCGCGCCCGATGTAGCGCGCGAAGCGCTCGCGGGTGATCTCCTTTTGCAGCGCGATCAGCTTCTGGATGCGCCGCGAGGAGACCTCCTCCGGGATCTGGTCGGGCATCGCCGCGGCGCGCGTGCCCACGCGCGGCGAATAGACGAAGGTGAACGCGCTGTCGTAGCCGACCTGCCGCACCAGCGAGCAGGTCTCCTCAAAGTCCTCCTCCGTCTCGCCCGGGTAGCCGACGATGAGGTCGGTGGTCAGGCTGATGTCCGGCACCTTTGCGCGCAGCGCCTCGACGCGGCGCAGGTAATCCTCCCGCGTGTAGCGGCGGTTCATCGAGCGCAGGATGCGATCGCTGCCGTGCTGCACGGGCAGGTGGAGCGCCGGGCAGACGTGCTTCGCCGTGGCCATCACGTCGATCAGCTCGTCCGACAAGTCCTTGGGATGCGAGGTCATGAAGCGGATGCGATCGATGCCCACGCCGTCAAGCGCCGCGAGCAGCTGCGCAAAGGACCGCTCCCCCTCCACGTCCAGCCCGTAGGAGTTGACGTTTTGCCCCAGCAGCATGATCTCCTTGACGCCCTCGTCGCGCAGGCGCTTCGCCTCCTCGAGGATGCGCGCGCTCGCGCGAGAGCGCTCCCGGCCGCGCACATACGGCACGATGCAGTAGGAGCAGAAGTTGTTGCAGCCGTACATGATCGTGATGTACGCCCGGTGCGGACACGCGCGGTATACCGGCAAATCCTCCGGGATGCCCGCCTCCTCCTCGCCGAGGATCTCGACCACGCGACGGCGGCTTTGCACCGCCGTGAGCAGCAGTTGCGGGAACCTGTACAGGTTGTGCGTGCCGAAGGCCAGATCGACGAACGGGTACTGGCGCAGCACCTGCTCGCCCATGCCGCTCTGCTGCATCATGCAGCCGCAGACCGCGACCATCATCTGCGGGCGGCGCTTTTTGAGTTCCTTCAGCCACACCACGTTGCCCAGCGCGCGGCGCTGCGCGTTGTCGCGCACGCAGCAGGTGTTGAAGATCACAAAGTCCGCGTCCTCGCGGCTCTGCGCCTCGCTCAGGCCCATCTCGCGGAGCATGCCCGCGAGCGTCTCGCTGTCGTGCGCGTTCATCTGGCAGCCGTAGGTGACCACGCAGTAGGTCTGCGGGCGCTCGGGCAGCTCGGCGAACGCGCGCATCGCCTCGCGCTGGCGCTCGATCTCGAGCGCGGGCAGCTCCAGCGGCTCTGTTCTTTTCATGTCTATGCTCCCTTCGGCGGGGCCAGCCGTGCCGCACCCTGCGGCGGCGGCATGCCCTGCCCCAACTGCTCGATGATATAGGGTTCGCCCGCGCGCGCATCGCACAGCGCGTACACGTCGGCGTCGCGCGCCGGGGACGGCAGAGTGGCCAACTCGCGCGCGGTCTTCGCGCCGCAACTCACGAGGAACGGCCCCCGCTGCCCGGAAAGCGCCATCCGCCGCACCTCGCGCAGCGCGCGCAGCGCGATCTCCCGCGCCGAGAGCACCGCGCCCGCGCCGCGGCAGCGGCCGCACGGCGCACACAGGCGGCTGGAGAGCGGCGGCTCCACGCGGCGGCGCGTCAGCTCCACGAGGCCGAGGCGCGTCATGCCCTCAACCGTCACGCCCGCGCGGTCATTTGCGGTCGCCTCGCGCAGGCAAGAGAGCACCTGTTCGCGGCGCTCCGGCGCGGCGAGGTCGATCATGTCGATCACGACCACTCCGCCGATGCCCCGCAATCGAAGCTGGCGGGCGATCTCCCGCGCCGCCTCCAGATCGACCCGCAAGGCCGTCTCCTCTTCGTCGCGTCCTTTGACCATGCGCGCGGAGTTGACGTCGATCACCGTCATCGCCTCGGCGGCGTCGAAGACGATCTCCCCGCCGCATGGCAGCGGCACGCGCCGCGCGAGGGCCTGCTCGATCCCGCGCTCGACGCCCAGCAAGTCGAAGAGCGCGAGACCGTGCGCGGCCTCGTCGTACAGCTCGATGCGAGTGCCTGCGGAAATCCCCCCGGCGCTTTGCCGCTCGCGCAGCAGCGAAAGCAGCGCTTCGTCATTGACCGTGACGCGCGCGAGGCGCGACCCGCCCAGATCGCGCGCGAGGCGCAGCGCGAGCGGCTCGCGGTCCAGCAGCAGCCCGGGCGCGGCGCGGCCCTTGGCCATCTCCAGCGCCCGCGACCAGCGCGCGGCGAGCGCCTGCGCCTCTTCCATGAGCGGCGCTTCGTCTGCGGCGGCGGTGCGCACGATGAGACCGCAGCCCGCGGGGCAGGCCGCCCCGGCGCGCTCGATCAGCCTCGCGCGCAGCGCCTCGTCGCTGATCTTCGCGGAGACGCGCACGCCCGCCTCGCCCGGCAGCAGCACCAGCCGCTCGCCCGCGAGCGTCGGCCTGTCCGTGACGCGCATTCCCTTGCTGGTCACGCTCTGCCCGGCCGCGCCCTGCACGATCAGCATTTCGCCCGGGCGATAGACCGCGCCCTCGCGCAGCGGCAAAAACGCGTTGCGCGCCAGACCGATGTCCACAAACGCCGCACAGACCGACGGTCTGACTGCCTGTACGCAGCCCAGATACAGACCTTCGGTCTGCTCCTGCTCTCCGTCGCGCTCCTCGTGCAGCTCGACCAGCGCGCCTCCCTCGAAGACCGCGGCGCGCGTGCCGCCCAGCGCGCACTCGACGGCGATCTCGCGATCCGCCTCGCCCGCGCGCTCCATGCCGCGCCTCACAGGTCGATCAGCGGCACGGCTCGCCCGTCCGCCGCGACGCCCAGCAGTCCCGTGCGCCGGATGCGGCAGACCGGCATCTCCGCCCCCGCGAAGGTACACAGGCTCGACAAAAGCAGCTCCGGTTTGAGCGTAGCCGCCTCCACAAAGGAGACGCGCATCGTGAGCCGCGCGTCCTCGCCCGCGGTTTTGGCGGTCAGATCGTGGATCATCGGCCTGATGTCCACCAGCGTCTCGCGCGTCTTGCTCTTGCGCAGCGCCATGATCTGCGATTGCGCCAGATAATCCGGCACGGCCCCGGCGATGCGCGCGGCGTCCCCGCCTGCGAGTTCCACGCTGTACGCTGCCTGCGCGAGCGCCGCGCCCAGCTTGGGGAAGCGGTCGTCCACCAGCCGCACGCGCTCGGCGGGCAGCGTCGGCGGGAGCACGGCGTTCATCCGCGCAAGGCACTCCGCCTCCGTCAGCGCGCCCTCCTGCGCCTCCAGCGCGACGTCCAGCAGCTCCGCATCGCCCGGAACGCCCGTGGAGAGCGCCGAGGCGAAGGACATGACGATGTGCGGGTTAAACCCGCTCGAATAGCGCACCGGCAGGCCGCTGCGTCGCAGCGCGCGCTGCATCGTGCGCTGCAGGTCGAGCAGGCCCAGATGGCGCACCGTGTCGGTCTTGGCGAATTGCAATAACATCCTCATCGGCCCACGCACGCCCCCTCAAAGCGCTTCAGGCCGCACCCCTGGCAGCCCTTGCGGCAGTCCGGCGTGATCTCGCCGCGCATCGCGCGCTCGTGCTCGCGCCAGAGATACGCCTCCGTCACGCCCGCGTCGATGAACGACCACGGGAAAAGCTCGCCCCGCTCGCGGCGGCGGTTGGCGTAAAACGCCGGATCCACCCCGCAGCGCTCGAACGCCTGCATCCACCGCTCGAAGGAGAACTGGTCGCTCCAGCCGTCGAAGCGGCAGCCGAGCCGCCACGCCTCCTCGATCACCGCCGCGGTGCGCCGGTCGCCGCGCGAAAACACCGCCTCTAAAAACGAGACGTGCGGCTCGTGCCAGTTGAACTCGACGCCCTTGATGCGCATCGCGGCGCAGAGCAGGCGTTGCTTCTGCTGGAAGACCTCGATGGTGTCCTGCGGCTCCCACTGGAAGGGCGTGAACGCCTTGGGCACGAAGCACGACGCGCTGCAGTTGACGCGCAGCCCGCGCGCGCGCACGCCGCGCGGCGTGTCGAAGTACGCGCGCACGACCTTGTTCGCCAGATCGGGGATGCCCAGCAGATCCTCCTCGGTCTCCGTGGGCAGGCCGAACATGAAGTACAGCTTGACGCTGCTCCACCCGCCTGCGAACGCGTCGCGCACGGAGGAGAGCAGATCCTCCTCGGTGATGCCCTTGTTGATGACGTCGCGCAGGCGCTGCGTCCCGGCCTCCATCGCGAAGGTGAGGCCCGTCTTGCGCACGCGCTGCGTCTCCTCCAGCGTCTCCTTCACGCGGCTGTCCAGCCGCAGAGACGGCAGCGAGAGCGCTACGCGCTCCTTGGCGAAGCGCTCCATCAGCTCGTGGGCGAGCTGCGGCAGGCAGGAGTAATCGCCCGTGGAGAGCGAGGAGAGCGTGATCTCCTCGTATCCGGTGCTCCCCACCAGCTTGTCCGCGAGGTCAAGCAGCCTTTCCACGCTGCGCTCGCGCACCGGGCGGTAGATCATGCCCGCCTGACAGAAGCGGCAGCCGCGCGTGCAGCCGCGCAGCACCTCGATGTTGATGCGGTCGTGTACGATCTCCATGAACGGCACGACGATGCTCTCCGGGTACGCGGCGGCGTCGAGATCGGCGACCATGTTCTTGACGACGGTGCGCGGCACGCCCGGCTCCGTCGGCTCAAAGGAGGCCAGCGTGCCGTCGTCGTGATAGGTCGCGCGGTAGAGCGAGGGCACATACACGCCCGGCAGGCGCGCAAGCCGCCGCAGGCACTCCTCGCGGGAGACGCCCTCCTGTTTGCACGCCTTGACCACGTCGATGGTTTGAAGCGTGCTGACCTCGCCGTCGCCGAGCGAGAACGCGTCGATGAAGCGGTAGAGCGGCTCGGGGTTGAACGCGCACGGGCCGCCCGCGATCACGATGGGATCGTCCCATGTGCGCTCCTCGCTGTGCAGCGGGATGCCCGCCAGATCGAGCATCTCCAAAATGTTCGTGTAGCTCATCTCGTATTGCAGCGTGACGCCCAGCATGTCGAAGCCGCGCACCGGGGAGCGCGTCTCGATGGAAAAGAGCGGCACGCCTTCCGCGCGCATCAGGTCGGCCATATCCACCCACGGGGTGAAGACGCGCTCGCACAGCGCGTCCTCCCGGCGGTTGATGACGTCGTAGAGGATGCGCGAGCCGAGGTGCGACATGCCCACCTCGTACACGTCTGCGAAGGCGAAGGCGTAGCGGATGGCGACGCGCGACGGATCCTTGATCGTGGCGTTCATCTCGCCGCCCATATAGCGGGCGGGCTTTTGCACGCGGTCGAGCAGGGCGTCAACGCGCCGGCTAAGCGTCTGTGTCTGCAAAGCGTTCCCTCCATGGGCCGCCGCGCGGCCCTCAGCTTGTCAAAATCCGTGTTTCGCATCAAAATCCATTTTGATTTGATTCTAAAACCAAGCAACAATTGAAGAATAGGGTTGTCTTTTCTCCCCCCCTCCCGGGGGAAAAAGGCTTCTTTGACAGTCCATGGGCCGCCGCGCGGCCCGCGTTTAAGACTGTTTCTCTCTCTCCTCGATGCGCCGCACGGCCCAGCGGGCGTGCTCGCGCACCGCCTCGTGCGCGCTTTCCGACCACTCGCGCAGCGCGGGCAAAAGCGCGGCGTCCCGCAGGTTGCCCGTGAGCAGCGCCGCCTGCGCGCGCACGCGCTGCGGTCTGGCCATGTTGGGGCCGACCTGCTCGCCGAGCCTGCGCACGGCGGCGGTAAAGGCGGCCTCGTCCGCCGTCACAAGGCATGAAAGCGGCGGCGCGCCGCTCTCCTCTTCCTCCATGGGCGGCTGCATCGGGCAGACCCGCTGGCACACGTCGCACCCCAGCAGGCGCAATCCCATGCGCTCCCGCAGCGCCTCGGGCACGACGACGCCCTCCAGCATCGTGTTGCGCAGGCAGCGCTCGGGGAAGCGCGCGCCGCCCGGCTCGATCGCGCAGGCCGGGCAGGCCATCGCGCAGCGCCCGCAGCGCAGGCAGGTTTCGGCGGGCTGCGCCTCTCGCTCCGGCGCGGGGACGCCGCAGGCGATCAGCTGGATGGCCACGCGCGAGCCGAAGCGCTTCGTGATGAGCAGACCGTTGTCGCCGATCACGCCCAGCCCGGCGCGCACCGCCGCCTCCCGCGCGGGATAGTTGACGTTCGCGCGCGCGAAGACGCCCGCCTCCTGCGCGCGGCGCGCGACCTCCTTCGCCGCGCGGTATGCCGCGTTGGAGGCCGCATAATAGCCGTCCACGAACACGCGCCCGCCGCTGGGCGCGCGCGACGGCCTGTACGCCCAGAGCATCACCAGCAGGCTTCGCGCGCGCGCATCGTCCGCGAGCGGGTCAAAGCGTAGCTGCCGCCGCTCGGCGATGGGCGGCCCCGATTGTACCCGCCTGCGCTCCGCGTCAAAGGCGTCCGCCCGGCAGAGCGCGGCCTGCGAAAAGCCCGCCTCCAGCGCAAAGCGCACGAGCGCCGCCGCGTCCGGCGCGCCGCTCACGAGGCGCTCGTGCGCGCGGGCTGCGCCGCCTCGCCGCCGTCCAGCGCGCGCTGGCGCTCGCAGACGCGCATGAGCGCAAGCTCAAAGTCGCGCTTGTCCTTCTCCTGCTGCATGGAGAGCGTCAGCCCGACGGAAAAGAGCTGTAGCGACGCCAGCAGCGAAAAGCAGCAGGCGATCAGCGTCGGGAAGCGCGGCACCAGCCCGGTCGCGAAGTATTCGGCGAGCACCGGACAGAGGAAGCCCACGCCCAGCGCCGCCAGCAGCAGGGCGAGCAGCCCGAAGAAGGGCATCGGCCGATAGTTCTTAAACAGCTTGGCGATCGTGCCCAGCACGCGCGCGCCGTCCTTGAAGGTGCTCAGCTTGGAGACGCTGCCCTGCGGCCTGTCGCGGAAATCCACCACGACGTGCTCGACGCGCATGCGGCGGTAGATTGCGTGGATGGTCATGTCCGTCTCCACCTCGAAGCCGCCGGAGAGCACCGGGTAGGTCTTCACAAACGCGTAGCTCATCGCGCGATACCCGGTCATGATGTCCTGAATGTCGCTGTCGAACAGCCGGTTGATGCACCCGCGCACGAGGTTGTTGCCCATGCCGTGCAAGGGGCGCTTGTTCTCCTGATAGTAGGTGCCGGAGAGGCGGTCGCCCACGACCATGTCGGCCTGCCCGCGCAGCACCAGATCCGTCATCTCGCGGGCCTTTTCGGCGGGATAGGTGTCGTCTCCGTCTACCATCAGGTAGCAGTCCGCGTCGATCTCCCGAAACATCCGCCGGATGACGTTTCCCTTGCCCTGCGCGCGCTCGCGGCGCACAATGGCCCCCGCGCGCGCGGCCAATTCGCCCGTGCCGTCGGTGGAGTTGTTGTCGTAGACGTAGACGGCCGCCTCCGGCAGCGCGCGGCGGAAATCGCGCACGACCTTTTCGACCGTCGCGCTCTCGTTATAGCAGGGGATCAGCACCGCGATGGTGTCCTTCATATGCACGCCCTCCCATCCCGCGCGCCGCGCGGGCGAAAGTCAAAACCGCATGAGCAGGCCGGGCCGCACCGCGAAAGGCCGCGCCTCTGCGGGAAGCGCGGCCCTGTCCGGCAGGCGCCGGTCGTTATCGGGTGCCAAAGAGGCGGTCGCCCGCGTCGCCCAGACCGGGGATGATGTAGCCGTGGTCGTTGAGCTTTTCGTCCATCGCGGCCACGAAGATGTCCACGTCCGGGTGATCCTTCTGCACGCGGCGCACGCCCTCCGGCGCGGCGATCAGGCAGACCAGCTTGATCGCCTTGCCGCCGCGCTTCTTGATGAAGCCGATGGCCGCCGACGCGGAGCCGCCCGTCGCCAGCATCGGATCCACGACGAGCAGCTCGCGCTCCTCGACATCCGCGGGCAGCTTGCAGTAATACTCGACGGGTTCCAGCGTGTTCGGGTCGCGGTAGAGGCCGATATGCCCCACCTTCGCGGCGGGCACCAGCTTCATGATGCCGTCCACCATGCCCAGCCCGGCGCGCAGGATGGGCACGATCGCCAGCTTCTTGCCGGCGATCACCTGCGTCTGTGCGCGGCAGATGGGCGTCTCGATCTCCACCGTCTTGAGCGGGAGATCGCGCGTGACCTCGTAGGCCATCAGCATCGAGATCTCGCTGAGCAGCTCGCGGAACTCCTTGGAGCCGGTCTCCTTATCGCGCATCAGCGACACCTTGTGCTGGATGAGCGGATGATCCATCACATGTACGATCGACATGGTTTCCTCCTTCGCGGACGCGCAGCACGCCGCTTGTCGTTTTGACCATTATAACATCTTATGGCCTGCGCATCAAGAGCGGCGGGAAAAACTTTTCGCCCGCGCCGCCCGCGCCTTGCGACCGGTCAGGGCTTCGGCGGCGCTCGGTTTTTCCCCGTCCCGTTGCGGCGATCGTGATTGTGCAAATCGCACAATTTTAAGGCGAACGTTCTCCTGTTTTGACTATTTACTGACTTTCTTTGACCATGGTATACTGTCATCGTCCAAAGCAAATATCCGGGCATGCCGCCAAGCGGCGCGCGCCCGGTCAAACGGGAGGGTTCGCGATGGAAAACAACCGCTTTACACAAAAATCCATCGAGGCGCTGCAAAGCGCGCAGCAGCTCGCCGTGTCCTACGGGAACGCGCAGGTGGAGCCGCTGCACCTGCTCTGTGCGCTGATCGATCAGGAAAACGGGCTGATCGCCCAGCTCTTGGAGCGCCTCGGTTCCCCGGCGCAGCGCGCGCATGCGGTCTGCGAGCAGGCGCTTTCCCGCCTGCCCAAGATCGCGGGCAGCAACCAGCAGCCCTACGTCTCCCCCGCCTTCACCGCGGTGCTCGCGCAGGCGGAGGACGAGATGCGGCAGATGCGCGACGAGTTCATCTCGGTGGAGCACCTGTTCCTCGCGCTGCTGGAGAAGGCCGACGCCCCGGCCAAGGGCGCGCTCTCCGCGCTGGGCGTCGATAAGCCGCGCTTTCTGGAGGCGCTGCAGGCCGTGCGCGGCAGCGCGCGCGTGACCAGCGAGGATCCGGAGTCCACCTACGACGCGCTGGGCAAATACGGGCAAGATCTGGTGGAGCTGGCGCGGCAGAACAAGCTCGACCCCGTCATCGGGCGCGACGGCGAGATCCGCAACACGATCCGCATCCTCTCGCGCAAGACGAAGAACAACCCCGTCCTCATCGGCGAGCCGGGCGTCGGCAAGACGGCCATCGCCGAGGGGCTGGCGCAGCGCATCGTGCGCGGCGACGTGCCCGACAGCCTGAAGGATCGCACGATCTTCTCGCTGGACATGGGCGCGCTGATCGCGGGCGCGAAATACCGCGGCGAGTTTGAGGAGCGCTTAAAGGCCGTCCTCACCGAGATCAAGGCGAGCGAGGGGCGCATCATCCTCTTCATCGACGAATTGCACACCATCGTCGGCGCGGGCAAGACCGAAGGCTCCATGGACGCGGGCAACCTGCTCAAGCCCATGCTCGCGCGCGGTGAACTGCACTGCATCGGCGCGACGACGCTGAACGAATACCGCAAGTACATCGAAAAGGACGCCGCCCTCGAGCGCCGCTTCCAGCCGGTGATGGTGGACGAGCCGACCGTCGAGGACACGATCTCCATCCTGCGCGGCCTCAAGGAGCGCTACGAGGTCTTCCACGGCGTTAAGATTCAGGATCAAGCGCTGATCGCCGCGGCGACGCTCTCCAACCGCTATATCTCCGACCGCTTCCTGCCGGACAAGGCCATCGACCTCGTGGACGAGGCCTGCGCGACCATCCGCACCGAGATGGACTCCATGCCGCAGGAGCTGGACGACGTGCGCCGCCGCATCATGCAGCACGAGATCGAGGAGGCCGCCCTCAAGAAGGAGGACGACGCGCTCTCCCGCGAGCGGCTCGCCGTTATCGATCGAGAGCTGGCGGATATGCGCGAGCACTTCTCCTCCATGCAGGCGCGCTGGGAGAACGAGAAGGACGCCATCTCCCGCGTGCAGAAGCTGCGCGAGGAGATCGAGCGGTTGGGCGGCGAGATCGCCGAGGCCGAGCGCGGCTACGACCTCTCCCGCGCGGCGGAGCTGAAGTACGGCCGCCTGCCGCAGCTGCAAAAGGATCTCGCCGAGCAGGAGCGCCTCGCCGAGGAGGCGCGCTCGGACAGCACGCTGCTGCGCGACCGCGTGACCGAGGAGGAGATCGCGCGCATCGTCGCCCGCTGGACGGGCATCCCCGTCGCGCGGCTGATGCAGGGCGAGCGCGAAAAGCTCCTCCATCTGGACGACACGCTCCACCGGCGCGTCATCGGGCAGGACGAGGCGGTCGAAAAGGTCTGCGAGGCCATCCTGCGCAGCCGCGCCGGGATTCAAAACCCGGACAGGCCCATCGGCTCCTTCCTCTTCCTCGGCCCCACCGGCGTGGGCAAGACCGAGCTGGCGAAGGCGCTGGCGCAGGCGCTCTTTGACGACGAGAAGAACATGGTTCGGCTGGACATGAGCGAATACATGGAGAAGCACAGCGTCTCGCGGCTAATCGGCGCGCCTCCGGGATACGTCGGCTACGACGAGGGCGGTCAGCTTACCGAGGCCGTGCGCCGCAGGCCCTACGCCGTCGTCCTCTTCGACGAGGTCGAGAAGGCGCACCCGGACGTGTTCAACGTCCTGCTTCAGGTGCTCGACGACGGGCGCATCACCGACTCGCAGGGCCGCACGGTGGACTTCAAAAACACCATCATCATCCTCACCAGCAACTTAGGCTCCTCCGCCATTCTGGAGGGCATCGACGAGGCCGGGCGCATCACCGACGAGGCGCGCGCGCAGGTCGAGGGCATGCTGCGCAGCCACTTCCGCCCGGAGTTCCTCAACCGCCTCGACGAGATCGTCTTCTACAAGCCGCTCACCCGCGGCGAGATCGACGCCATCGTCGATCTGCAGGTGGCCGATCTCAACCGCCGTCTGGCGGACAAGCAGCTCACCCTGCGCCTGACAAGCGCAGCCCGCGCGGCGATCGTCGATCAGGGCTACGACCCGGTCTACGGCGCGCGCCCGCTCAAGCGCTTCATGCAGCGGCATGTGGAGACGCTCGTCGCCCGCAAGCTGATCGCCGAGGACGTGCAGCCCCGCAGCGAGCTGACCGTCGATTACGACGGCGACGCCTTCAGCGTCTCGGCGGAGGCCGAGTATACGGTTTCCTAAATCAGACCGCAAGTCCAAAAGCGCAAAAACAGACCGGCAGTCTTTACGGGCTGCCGGTCTGTTTTTTGCATTGATTTTCCGAATCTCAGACGACCTCTCTGCGCGCCACGCCGTAGGTCTCGCAGTAGATGGCGCGGCGCGTCTTGGCGATCCACACGCGCATCCGCTCGCAATAGTCCGGGTCGTCGAAGATGCGCACCACATAGGGCGCGTAGCGCGTGCCGCGCTGGCTGCGCAGCTCGGAGATCAGCGTGTCCACCGTCTTCGTCTGCGCGAAGCAGCGGCCGATGTCGTCCGTGCCCGCGTCCAGCGAATCGGCGACGGTCGCGATGTCGATCACGGCCTTGTCGCGCTTGGGCGGCTCGCTCAGCCCCGCCGGATAGCCGAAGGTGCCGTCGTAGCTCCTGTGGTGATAGAGCGCGACCATCTCGCAGTCCGGGTCGGTGCCCAGCGCGCGCAGCAGCTCCCTGCCGTAGGTCGGGTGGTGGCGGACGATCTCAAACTCCTGCCCCGTCAGCGAGCGGTTGTAGTTGTTGATGGGATCCAGGATCATGCACTTGCCGATGTCGTGATACAGCGCGCAGCGGCCCACGGCCTCCGTGAGCAGATCGGCGTGGCTGCGCAGCTCCTCCACCGTGGCGACGCCGAGCGCGCCCACAAGGCTCTCCGGGTCGGTCTCGATGAGGCGGCGGAACATCTCCATCGTCAGCGCGACGACCATGCGCGAGTGGATGTAGGTCGGCGCGTGCCCGGCGAGGATGTAGTTCATGATCATCTGGCTGTCCACCGCCTGCGTGGGCGCGAGCACCGTCATGATCGCGTTCAGGTTAAAGCTCAGGTCGCTGACGAACAGGTTGTTCGGGATGCGGAACAGGTACGCGCGCAGCGTCTCGTGCATGCGGCGCATGCGCGGCATGTAGCGCGCGGCGGCGGTCGAGTTCAGCTTGCCGAAGGCGTAGCTGATGAGCGTCGGCACATAGGTGTTGAGGAAGAGGCCGTTCTGCGAAAAGTCGTCCGGCTGCGCCTGATCGTACATTTCAAACACGCGCTCCAGAAACGCCTCGGCGTCCAGCTTGCCCGCCTTGAAGCGCGCAAAGTGGTAGCGAAAGAGCGTATCGTAGGAGACCTGCGAGCCGTCGCGTTTCGCGCGCGCCTCCTCCGCATGCAGCATGTACTCCGCGGAGGAAAGCACGGCGGCGGAAACCTCGTCGTACTGCCGGGGATTTAGGAACTCCGGCTCCAGGAATTGCAGCATCTGCGTCACCGCCTTGTGGCAGGTGAAGACGTAGCGATCCCAGTCCACGCGCGGATCCTTCGCGCGGTTGACCGGATCCTCGCAGATGGAGAGCACCTCGTTCACAAAGCGCATCGTCACCTTGAACACGCTGTAATAGCGCGCAGGCCCCATGCGCTCCTCCGGCGTCAGATAGCTGGGGGCCGCCTTGTAGCGGCGCAGCATCGCGCGCAGGATGTAGCCCTTGGTGACCGGGCTTTCGATCTGATCGAATTGCTTATAGTAGGACGCGGCGCCGCCAAAGTACGCCTTGTAGCGCTCGGAAAAATCGGAAAAGCTGTAATGGTCGAGGCCCCGCTTGTCGAGGTAGGTGAGCGAGGAACCCATGTTGTGCAGCGCGACGATCATGTAGTCGACATTCTGCTGCGCCTCGGCGACGCGGTAGAGATAGCGGTACGCCTCGTAGGAGATGGAATAATCCAGCCCAAAGAGGGCGTCGGCGAACTCCTTGACCTCCTCCATCTCCTCGCGCGTCAGCGACTTGGGTTCGCGCGAAAAGAAAGCCCGCAGGATGCGATCGTTGTCGTCGTGATGCTCATACACCGTCGCGGCATGCGCGCGAATGCGCGCAATCAGCTCCTCGTCGTCGAGCTGCGCGGAGGAAAAGCTACGCGTCACGTCGTCCGGCTGGATATTGGCGATATATCGCTTTAGGTCTTCGTTCATCGAACGTACCCCCCCCCGCCGCTTTTTTGGGGTTCCCTCGCGGCGGAGCGCTTCACCAAGTTCCATAAAGTTCCAAAGATATTCACAGTAGATTATAGCATACGCATTCTCTGAAGTAAAGAAGAATTGCTTCAAATCGAGACAAATTTTTACCCTTCCCCCTCCGGCGGCCCGCTCTCGCGCCTCTCGTCCAGCGCGAGCAGCATCCGGCCGGAGAGCGCCGGGCGGCCGATTGTCTCGCCGACGGCCGCGACCTTGTCGCACAGGCAGATCAGCCAGCCCTCGGCGTAGCGCGGCGGCCTCGGATCGAGCGGGAACATGTGCCGCGCGATCGCGTCCTGCTCGCGCGCGGTGAGCGCAAAGGCCTTGCGCGCGTTGGCGAGGGCCAGCTGCGGGTGGCGCACGCCGTGCGCGATGCCGTGGCCGCGCTCGTGCCAGTCGTAGAGAAAGTAATCGTGGAGCAGCGCCGCGCGCACCAGCGCGCGCGCGTCGATGGCCAGCCGCAGGCGCAGGGCCAGCCGCAGCGCCAGATACGCGACGCACAGCGAGTGCAGGCAGACGTCCGTATCGCCGTGCTGGATGATTTTCCGCTCCACGTCCATCCCAGGCGAGGCGAGGATGTCCCGCCCGTGGCGCGCGATCGCCCGCCCGGCGAGCGCGCGGCGCAGCAGCGCGCGAGAACCGTTCATCGCTCCGCCTCCTCCGTTTCCTCCCGCCGCAGGCGCAGGCAGCGGGCGGCCAGCTCTGGGGTGAGCATGGCCGGGTAGAGCGCGCGCAATTCCTCCTCCACGCCCGCGGGCAGGCCGCCGCCCGCACAAGGCAGGCACAGGATGACGAACTCCACCCCGAAGAGCGTCGCGCGCAGGCCCGTCTGCAGCGCGCCCGCGCGGGCGTAAAAGCGCAGCCTGCGCCGCGCGGCGTCCGCGTCCGGCGCGTCCTGCGCGCGCTCGCACTCGATGAGCAGCGCGTCCGCGTCATGGTAGCGCGCCCTCAATAGGCCCAGCATCGCCCCGCCCACGCCCTGACCTCGCCGCTCGGGCGACACGGCCAGATAGTCGAGCAGCGGCATGCGCCCGCCGCGCCGCCTAAAGAGCATCGCGTAGCCGCACAGCGTTTCGCCGTCATACGCGCCCAGCGCGTCGTAGACGCCCTTGCGCACCAGCCGCATCAGCGTATCGAGGGGCTTGAGTTCGCTTTGCGGAAAGTCCCGGCGCATCAGCGCGTATACGCGCGGGATCGCCTCCTGCGGCAGCGCGCGCAGCGTCAGCATGCGCCCTCCTTGGGCGTCGCGGCGACGATGTTGCGAATCCACACGCCCCGCTTCACCAGCGCGAAGCCGATCACCGCCTTGATGAGATCGAGCGACTGCACCGCCAGATACAGCGGCACGATCGGCATCCCCGTGCGGTTGGCCAGCAGCCACGCCAGCGGGATGCTCGCGCACCAGGTGAACATGCTGTCAAAGACGAAGGTGATCCAAGTGCGCCCGCCGGAGCGCAGCGTAAAGTAGCAGCAGTGCGAGAAGGCGAACACGGGCATCATCACGGCGACGACGCGCAAAAACTGCGTGGCCATGTGCCGCACGGACGCCTCGGTGTTGTAGAGGTGCGGCAGCATCGGCGCGACGAGGAGCATCAGCGCGCCCATCGCGACGCTGGAGGCGACGGCCAGCGCGATCAGCCGCCACGCGGTGCGCTTGGCCCCCTTCATGCGGCCCGCGCCCAGCGCCTGCCCGACCATGATCGCCACGGCGTTGCCCATGGAGAGGAAGACGACGTTAAACAGGTTGGCGACGGTCGAGGAGATATTCTGCGCGGCGACGACCTCCAGACCGCGCACCGAGTAGCACTGCAGCAGCATCGCCATCCCGCTCGACCACAGAAACTCGTTGACCAGCAGCGGCGTGCCGCGCACGAGGATGTCGCGAAAGAGCGCGCCGGGGATGCGCAGGCTGCGGTACGCGCCGATAATAAAGGGGAAGCTCTTGCGCTTCACATGCGTGTAGACGACGATGATCGCCAGCTCCACATAGCGCGAGAGCACGGTCGCGATCGCCGCGCCGGCGACGCCCAGCCGCGGGAAGCCGCACGCGCCAAAGATTAGAAAGTAGTTGAAGACGAGGTTGACGAAGATCGCCGCGATGCTCGCCAGCATCGGCAGGCGCGTCTCGCCGACCTCGCGCAGCGTGCTGGCGTAGACCTGCGACGCCGCGAACGGGAACAGCCCGACGAGCATCACATCGAGGTAATCGAGCGCGAAGCCCCTCGTGCTCACCGCCTGCGCCTCGGGCGTGCCCTGCGCCAGATACAGGGTCACGAGCCGCTCGGGGATCGTCAAAAACACCGCCAACGCCAGCGCGAACATCGTCAGCGCGATCAGCCACTTCATGCGGAAGCAGCTGCGCACGCCGCCGTCGTCCCCCGCGCCCGCGAACTGCGTGGCGAAGATACCCGCGCCCGCGAGGCCGCCAAAGATGCACAGGTTAAACACGAAGATCAGCTGGTTGACGATCGCCACCGCTGACATCTCCAGCGTGCCCACGCGCCCGACCATCAGGTTATCGAGCAGGCTGACCACGTTGGAGACCGTGTTCTGAATGATGATGGGCAGCACGATGGCCGCCACCTGCGCGTAAAACGCGCGATCGCCGATCAGGCGGCTGCGCAGGCTTTCCCGCTCCATGGTTCGCACCTCTTCAAAAAAGTCCGTCGTTTGAGCGTCCGCCGCCATAGACGGCCGCCGCAATCTGTCGAAAACCAGCTATGCCCGGTGAAGCATGACGAAACGATGAGGATTATTCCTCCTCCCCTTCGGGGGAGAAAGAACTGGCAAGCTGAGGCGTCCGTCGCCGCGCGCAAAAGCGCAACGCCCACTATACCATATTTTCCTTCCTTTGTAAACCGCCCATCACGCGGGTTTATCAGCTCGCGCGGCAAACCAAAACTGTACAGATTGCACAGACCGCCCGCCGCGGGGCGAGCGCTTTTCGGCTGCGCGCGCGCGAAAGGGACGCCTCCGGCGGCGAAAAGCGCCCTTTTGGGGCGGCTTCGCGCGCGGGCCGCGCCGAAAAGCGCGCCTCATCCCTCGCCGTCTTGGGGTACCATTCCGAACGATTAACTTGATTTATTTGTTTTCGTTCGGAAATTTGGCCCATTTTCCGCTTTTTGTGGCTTTTTTCGGCTTTACAATCCGCCAAATCAGCGATATGATGTACGCGTCTTCTTTTTCACCCATCAACTGGATCAGGAGGAAAGAAACACATGAAGAAACTGCTCGCTCTCGTTCTGGCCGCCGTGCTCTGCCTCGCCGCCTGCGCCGCGCTGGCGGACGACCTGAAGGTCGGCGTCATCCTCATCGGCGATGAGACCGAGGGCTACACCCTCGCCCACATGAACGGCATCAAGGAGGCCGCCGCGAACGTCGGCCTTGCGGACGACCAGATCATCTGGAAGTACACCATCCCCGAGGATCAGACCTGCTACGACGCCGCTCAGGACCTCATCGGCCAGGGCTGCAACCTGATCGTCTCCAACTCCTACGGCCATCAGACCTACATGGATCTGGCCGCCGAGGATTTCCCGGACGTGACCTTCGTCGCGATGACGGGCGACTTCGCCGCCTTCTCCGGCAAGCCGAACCTCAAGAACGCCTTCACCAACATCTATGAAGCGCGCTACGTCTCCGGCGTGGTCGCCGGCATGAAGCTCGCCGAGCTGATCGCCGACGGCGTCGTCACCCCGGAAGCGCTGCCCACCGCCTTTGACGCGGACGGCAACGTGAAGATCGGCTACGTCGGCGCGTTCACCTACGCCGAGGTCGTCTCCGGCTACACCGCCTTCTTCCTGGGCGTTCGCTCCATCGTTCCGAACGTGACCATGGAGGTTGAGTTCACCCAGTCTTGGTTCGACATCGACAAGGAGGCCGCCGCCGCTGAGTCCCTGATCGCCAAGGGCTGCGTCATCATCGGCCAGCACGCCGACTCCACCGGCGCCCCCGCCGCCACGCAGGCCAAGCTCGACGCGGGCAACGTCTGCTACTCCGTGGGCTACAACATCGACATGCTGCCCACCGCGCCGACCGCCGCGCTGACCTCCCCGACCAACACCTGGAGCGTCTACTACACCGAGCTGTTCACCATGATGCAGAACGGTGAGGAAGTCCCGACCGACTGGGCCAAGGGCTTCGCCGACGGCGCCGTGGCCATCACCGAGCTTGGCCCGTCCTGCGCCGAGGGCACCGCTGAGAAGGTCGCCGAGGTTGAGGCCGCGATCGCGGACGGCAGCCTGAAGGTCTTCGACACCGCCACCTTCACCGTGGGCGGCGAGACCGTGACCTCCTGCCCGGTCGACCTCTCCTTCATGGACTTCTCGACGAATCCTCCCTCCGTCGTCTACCAGGGCGACACGGTCGAGGCGATCGTGGACGGCGCTTTCTCCGAGTCCACCTTCCGCAGCGCGCCGTACTTCCTGCTGGACATCGACGGCATCGTCAAGGACGAGCAATAATCGAGGCTTCCCCGCTGGCGGAAACCTCCTCGAAAAGGGAAGTCTCTCGGCTTCCCTTTTCCTTTCATTCTTCCCTCCCGGCCCTTATCCCCTTCTCACAGAGCGCCAAGCGCAAGGAGTGAATCGGCGAAATGACCCCATACGCCATCGAACTGCACCACATCACCAAGACCTTCGGCAGCGTCGTCGCCAACCGCGACGTGTCGCTGGCCGTCAATAAGGGCGAGATCCTCTCGCTGCTGGGCGAAAACGGCAGCGGCAAGACCACACTGATGAACATGCTCTCCGGCATCTACTACCCGGACGAGGGCGAGATCTATGTGGAGGGCGAGCGCGTCGAGATTCGCGACCCCAAGGACGCCTACGCGCTGGGCATCGGCATGGTGCATCAGCACTTTAAGCTCATCGACGTTTTCACGGCGCTGGAAAACATCGCCCTGGTGCTGGACGCACACGAGCGCTACGACCTGAAGGCCGTGCGCGAAAAGGCGCGCGCGATCTGCGAGCGCTACGGCTTTGTCATCGACCTTGACCAGAAGGTCTACGAGATGAGCGTCAGCCAGAAGCAGACGCTGGAGATCATCAAGATGCTCTACCGCGGCGCGCGGCTGCTCATCCTCGACGAGCCGACAGCCGTGCTCACCCCGCAGGAGACCGAGCGCCTGTTCGCCGTGCTGCGCGCGATGCGCGCGGACGGCAAGTCCATCATCATCATCACGCACAAGCTGCACGAGGTGCTGGAGATCTCCGACCGCGTGTCGATCCTGCGCAAGGGCGAGTACGTCGGCACGGTCGAGACCGAGCGCGCCACCGAGGATTCCCTCACCGAGATGATGGTCGGCCGCAAGGTGGAATTGAACATCGAGCGCCCGCTCTCCTCCGAGCGCCACCTGCGCCTGAGCGTACACAACCTGAGCGTGCAGAGCGCCGACGGCGTGCGCGTGCTGGACGGCGTCACCTTCGACGCGTACAGCGGCGAGATTCTCGGCATCGCGGGCATCTCCGGCAACGGGCAGAAGGAGCTGCTCGAGGCCATCGCCGGGCTGCAAAAGACGCTCCCCGATTCGAGCGTGCTCTACTACCCCGACGACGACCGCGACTCCTCCGCCGAGCAGCTCATCGGCAAGACGCCGCGCGACATCCGCGACATGGGCGTCCACCTCTCCTTCGTGCCGGAGGATCGGCTGGGCATGGGCCTCGTCGGCTCCATGGGCATGACCGACAACATGATGCTCAAGAGCTACAACGAGGGCGGCTCGCCCATCGCCGACCGCAGCGCGCCGCGCAAGCTGGCCGAGGAGATTCGCGAGGAGCTGGACGTCGTGACGCCCTCGATCGCCACGCCCGTCTCGCGGCTCTCCGGCGGCAACGTGCAGAAGGTGCTCGTCGGCCGCGAGATCGCCGCGACCCCGACCGTGCTGATGACCGCCTACGCCGTGCGCGGGCTGGACATCAACACCAGCTACACGATCTATCACCTGCTCAACGAGCAGAAGCAGCGCGGCGTCGCCATCCTCTACGTCGGCGAGGATCTGGACGTGCTGGTCGACCTGTGCGACCGCATCCTCGTGCTGTGCGGCGGCAAGTGCAACGGCGTGCTTGATGCGCGGCACACCACCAAGGAGGAGATCGGCCTGCTCATGACGAGCCTCAAGCAAGGAAAGGGAGGCGATCAACGATGACCGCAAAGCACGAAACCGCGCGCGAACCGCTCATCCGCGTGGTGAAGCGCACGTCGATGAGCGCCAAGGGCAAGCTCGGCGTGCGGCTCGCTGCCGTGCTGCTGGCGCTGCTGGCGGACGCCGCGTTCATCTTTCTGGTGACGGGCCTCAACCCCATCGCCGTCTACCGCACGATGTTTTCCGGCACGTTCGGCACGTCGCTGCGGTTCTCCTGGGCGATGCGCGACCTCGCCTCGCTGCTGCTGATCGGCATCGCGCTCGCGCCCGCGTTCAAGATGCGCTTCTGGAACATCGGCGCGGAGGGACAGGTGCTCATGGGCGCGCTGGCCACCGCCACGGTGATGATCTACTGCGGCGATACGCTGCCCGCGCCGCTGCTCTTCGCGGCGATGCTGCTCGCCAGCGTCGCGGCGGGCGCGCTCTGGGGCTTCATTCCGGCGTGGTTCAAGGCGCGCTTCTCCACCAACGAAACGCTCTTCACCCTCATGATGAACTACGTCGCCATCCAGATCGTCGCCTGCTGCGTCAATATCTGGCGCGGGCAGGCGTCGGGGCTGGGCAAGCTCAACATGCGCACCAAGGCCGGATGGTTCCCGCAGATCTTCGGCCAGCGCTACACGATCAACCTGATCGTCGTCGTCGCGCTGACCGTCGCGGTCTTCTGCTACCTGCGCTACGCAAAGCAGGGCTACGAGATCGCCGTCGTCGGCGAGAGCGAAAACACCGCGCGCTACGCGGGCATCAACGTGGGGCGCGTCGTCGTGCGCACGATGATCCTCTCCGGCGCGCTGTGCGGGCTGACGGGCTTTCTGATCGTCGGCGGGCGCGACCAGACGATCTCCACCGGCACGGCGGGCGGCAACGGCTTCACCGCCATCATCGTCGCGTGGCTGGCCAAGTTCAACACGTTCACGATGGCGCTCATCTCCTTCCTGCTGATCTTTCTGGAGAAGGGCGCGGGCGAGATCGCCTCGGCCTATAACCTGAACGACTACGCCTCCGACATCATCGCGGGCATCATCCTCTTCTTCATCCTCGGCAGCGAGTTCTTCATCAACTACCGCGCCGTGCTGCGCGGGCATGGTCATCAGGAGGTGCGCAAATGAACAGCACCCTCATCGCGTGGATCCTGCGCGCCGTCCCCTTCGGCACCATCATCATGTACGGCGCGCTCGGCGAGATCGTCACCGAAAAGTCGGGCAACCTGAATCTGGGCGTGCCGGGCATCATGTACCTGGGCGGCTTCGCGGGCTTCGCCAGCGCGTACCTGTATGAGAACGCCGTCGCCGAGCCGAATTACCTGCTCTGCGTGCTGCTCGCTCTGGTCTGCGCGTTCCTCGCGGCGATGGCGGGCGGGCTGATCTACAGCTTCCTGACCATCACCCTGCGCGCCAACCAGAATGTGACCGGCCTCGCGCTGACCACCTTCGGCATGGGCGTCGCGAACTTCTTCGGCGTGTTCATCCTCAACGGCCGCACCGCCACGCAGAGCCTCGTCTATCGCGCGTTCCAGACGAAGATGCCCGTGCTCTCCGGCCTCGGCGCGCTCGGGCAGACCGTGTTCGGCTACGGCTTCATGGTCTACGCCGCCATCGCGCTCGCCGTCGCGCTGCACTTCTTCTTCACCCGCACGCGCGCGGGCCTCAACCTGCGCGCCGTCGGCGAAAACCCGGCGACCGCTGACGCCGCGGGCGTGAGCGTCGCGCGCTATAAGTATCTGGCCACCTGCCTCGGCGCGGGCATTTCGGGTCTGGGCGGGCTGTATTATGTGCTCGACTACAATCAGGGCATCTGGGCGACCACCGGCCAGATCGAGGCGCTGGGCTGGCTGGCCGTGGCGCTGGTCATCTTCACCACATGGAAGCCGCTCAACGCCATCTGGGGCAGCTACCTCTTCGGCGCGCTCTACTGGCTGTATCAGTTCATGCCGTCGCTGCTGGGCTGGTCGCTGCCGGGCTACGTCACCGACCTCATCCAGATGCTGCCCTACGTCGTCACCATCATCGTGCTGGTCGTCACCTCGCTGCACAAGCGCCGCGAGAACCAGCCGCCCGCAAGCCTCGGCCTCGCCTACTTCCGCGAGGAGCGCTGATCCTGCGCGCAACGAGCGGCCCGGCCTGCCGCCCCGGTGGGCCGGGCTTTTCGCTTCCCAACTGTTATCGTTGACAAACCCCACCCTCCTCCCCTATAATGGCGCTGGATAAGGGAGTAGTCGGCAGCGCGCCCGCGCCCGCTGCGATAAGGCCAACACGCTGAGGCAACGCCTCTGGCTTTATATGAAACGACGAGACTGATCCGCGCGCCAAGGCGCGGGGTCGGTCTTTTTTCGTCCCCCGCCGATTATCCTGTGAGGGAGGCTTATTGCATGGGGATCTGGGAGCTTTTCGTGATCGCGCTCGGCCTGTCGATGGACGCCTTCGCCGTGTCCATCTGCAAGGGGCTGTCGGTGCGCCGCTGCCGCGCGCGGCACATGCTGCTGTGCGGGCTGTACTTCGGCGCGTTTCAGGCGCTGATGCCGCTGCTGGGCTACTTGCTCGGCGCGCAGTTTGAGGCGCTTGTGTCCTCCATCGCGCCGTTTGCGGCGTTTGGCCTGCTGGCACTCATCGGCGTCAATATGCTGCGCGAGAGCCGCGGCGAAGCGGAGCAGGCGGACGACGACTTTTCCCCGCGCGCGATGCTGCCGTTGGCGGTCGCCACGAGCATCGACGCGCTGGCGGTGGGCGTATCGTTCGCGCTGCTGCGGGTACATATCGCGCCCGCGGTGACGCTGATCGGCCTCACGACCTTCGCGACGTGCGTGGTCGGCGTGAAGATCGGGAACGTGTTTGGCAGCCGCTATCGCGCGAGGGCGGAGTTTTTTGGCGGCCTCGTCCTGATCGCGATGGGCCTCAAAATCCTTCTGGAGCACCTCCTCGCCTGACCCCGCGAAGCGGAGCAGAGAGTCTGAGCGGCCGCTCCAGCGTCCCCCGCGAAGCGGAAGCAGGGAGTCTGAGGGACAATGTCCCTCAGGCGGGGTCTGGGGCCGCCGCCCCAGCGTCCCCCTCAAAAAAACAGCAGCCCGGAAGCGGACGCGCAGCGTCTGCGATCCCGGGCGGTCGCCAAAGCAAAGAAAGCAACTCACACCCGCGGAGTTGCTTTCTTATATCCGCAAAAAAACGGACGCGAAACCGCGGCCCCTTCCCTCCGCTTTGGAAGAGAAAGGGCCGCGTTTCTTGTATCCCTTTTCCTTTATTCGATCCCGTAAAACCGCTTCCCGTTCTCCCGCGTCGCGTCGCAAAGCGCCTGCGCGTCCATGCCGCGCAGCGCCGCGATGCAGCGGCAGACGTGCTCCACATAGAGCGGCTCGTTGCGCCGCCCGCGCAGCGGCTCCGGCGTCAGGTACGGGCTGTCCGTCTCGATCATCAGCCGATCCAGCGGCGCGTAGGCCGCGACTTCCTTGGGCTGCGCCGCGTTCTTGAACGTCACCGGCCCGCCAAAGGCGAGCATGCAGCCCATGGACAGGTAAACCTTCGCGCTTTCAAGGCTCGCCGAGCAGCAATGCACGACGCAGCGCGGCAGGCGGCTCCCCTGCGCGCGCAGGATGTCCAGCGCGTCGCCGTGCGCCTCGCGGATGTGCAGCACGACGGGCTTGCCCAGCGCGTAGGCGAGATCGAGCTGCCGCGCGAAGACGTCCCGCTGGACGTCCCGCGGCGAATAGTCGTAGTGATAGTCCAGCCCGATCTCCCCCAGCGCGACGGCCTTCGGCTCCCGCGTCAGCCAATCGGTCAGCCGCGGCGCGTCGGTCTGCTCGCAAAACGCCTTCGCGTCGTGCGGATGCACGCCGACCGCCGCGTAGAGAAAGCCGTTTTCCCGCGCAAGCTCCACCGACGTGCGGCTCGTCTCCATGTCCGAGCCGACGCACACGCAGAGCATCCCGGCCTCGCGCATGCGCGCGAGCACCGCGTCCCGATCGCCGTCAAAGCGCGGGTCGTTCGGGTGCGCGTGCGTGTCGAATAATCCCGCGAGCGGCGCGTCAGGAGATCTCACAGCCGTCCTCCATGTCCCGATCGACCGTCAGCAGGCTGAGTTGGCTCTCGTCCGCATTGGCCGCGCAGAGCAGCATCCCGTGCGATTCCACGCCGCGGATCTTGCGCGGGGCGAGGTTGGCCAGCAGCACGACCTTCTTGCCCATCATCTCCTCCGGCGTGTAGAACTTCGCGATGCCGGAGACGACCACGCGCTCGGTGTCGCCGACCTTGAGCGTGCTCATGAGCAGCTTGTCCGCCTTGGGCACCTTTTCGCAGCGGAGCACCTTCGCGACGACGAGCTGGAGCTTTTCAAAATCCCCGAACTCGATCAGATCGCGCTGGGTGAATACGGTCTTCTCCTCATCCTGCGGCGCGGGCAGGTCGGGCTTGGCGCCGGCCGCCTTCTCCTGCGCGATCGCCTCCAGCTCCTTCTCCACGTCGATGCGCGGGAAGAGCGCCTCGCCCTTGTGGACATGGCTGCCCGGCTTCGCGCCGCCGAAGCGCTGCACCGATTCCCACGTCTTGAGCGCGTCGTCCGTCACGCCGATCTGGCTGAAGATGCGCTCCGGCGTGCGCGGCATCGTCGGCGCGAGCAGCACGCCCACGATGCGCGTACACTCGAGCAGCACATAGAGCACCGTGCCCAGCCGCTCGCGCTTGCCCTCGTCCTTGGCGAGCACCCACGGCGCGGTCTGGTCGATGTAGCGGTTGCACTCGCCGATGACCTTCCAGATCTCGGTGAGCGCGCCGGAAAACTGCAGCGCGTCCATGTTCTTTTCCACGCGCTGGTAGAGCGTCTCGGCCTGCTCGATGAGCGCCTCGTCGAGCGGCTCGTATGCGCCCGGCTCCGGCACGACGCCGCCAAAGTATTTCTCGATCATCGCGACGCTGCGGCTGACGAGGTTGCCCAGATCGTTGGCGAGGTCGGAGTTGATCCTGCGGATGAGCGCCTCGTTGGTGAATTCGCCGTCCGCGCCGAAGGGCATCTCCCGCATGAGGAAGTAGCGCACGGCGTCGGAGGAATAGCGCTCGCACAGGCGCACGGGATCGACGATGTTGCCGACGGACTTGCTCATCTTCGCGCCGTCGATGACCAGCCAGCCGTGGCCGAAGACCTGCTTGGGCAGAGGCAGGCCGAGCGCGTGCAGCATGATCGGCCAGATGATCGTGTGGAAGCGCACGATCTCCTTGCCCACCAGGTGTACGTCCGCGGGCCAGTATTTCTGGTAGAGCGAATCGTCCTCCGAGCCGTAGCCCAGGGCGCTGATGTAGTTGGTCAGCGCGTCCACCCACACATAGACGGTGTGCTTCGGGTCAAAGTCCACCGGGATGCCCCATTTGAGCGACGTGCGCGAGACGCACAGATCCTGCAGGCCCGGAATCAGGAAGTTGCTGAGCATCTCCGCCGTGCGGGACGGCGGCTGGATGAAGTCCGGGTGGGTCTTGATGTAGTCGATCAGCCAGTCCTGATACTTGGACATGCGGAAGAAGTAGCTCTCCTCGCGCGTGCGCTCCACGGGCCGCCCGCAGTCCGGGCAGCAGCCGTCCTTGAGCTGAAGCTCCGTCCAGAAGGACTCGCACGGCGTGCAGTACCAGCCCTCGTACTCGCTCTTGTAGATGTCGCCCTGCTCGTAGAGCTGACGCACGACGCGCTGCACGGCCTTGACGTGCCGCTCGTCCGTGGTGCGGATGAAGTCGTCGTAGGAGATGTCCATCTGCTTCCACAGATCCTTGATGCCCGCGACGATGCGATCGACATACGCCTTGGGCGTCACGCCCGCCTGCGCGGCCTTGCGCTCGATCTTCTGCCCGTGCTCGTCCGTGCCGGTCAAAAAGCGCACGTCGTAGCCCGTCTGGCGCTTGAAGCGCGCCATCGTGTCCGCCGCCGTGGAGCAGTAGCTGTGGCCGATGTGCAGGTTGTCGCTGGGATAGTAGATCGGCGTGGTGATGTAATAGGTCTTCTTTTCGCTCATGCTGTCCTCCCTCATCTAAAACGTCCCCCGCCGAAGCGAGGGACGAATTGCTCGTGGTACCACCCTGTTTTACGCGCATGCGCGCGCCTCTTGGCCCGGTATCGGGGGCTGCCGCCGCGGTTTAGGCGGACGCTCCAAAGCCATACCGGCCGCCCCGCGCAGCCGGCTCTCACCTGCCCCGGCTCTCTTTGTGCGCTGCATCGGCCGCTCTCTTCTTCATCGCATTGCGTTATTCGCCTTTCATTATAGCAAAGTTCCGCCGTTTGTCAAGCGCGCTATTCCTCCGCCGTCGTGGGCAGCTCGGAGCGGTAGCGCTGCCACACGATGCGCGCCACCTTGCCCTTCTCGTCCAGATAATACGACAGCTCCACGAAGATCGTGTGCTTCTCGTCCACGGGATAGTAGTAGTGGATGGCGTAGCTGCCGTCCTCCTCGCGGCGATAGGTGCCGAAGGTATGCCCGGCGGAGTCGCGGTTGTAGAGCAGCCGGTTGCCCTCGTCGTCGAGCGCAGGCCGACCGAGATCCTGAAACTTGGCCATCACGTCCTCGGCGGCCATGCCGATCTTCGTGCTGCGCGGCCCGGTCATCGAGGCGTTGGTCGTGTCAAGCGCGTAGAGCACCGGGGACGCGTCTTCGCTCTTTTGGAGGAAGCGCGCCGTGCCCCAGTCGTACACGGCCTCAAAGCTCTTCATCTCCGGGCTGTAGCCCTCCTCGGCGGAGAGCGGCGTCTCGCTCTGCGGCTCGCCCCACGCGCGCGTGAAGGTCTTGTAGCCCGTCTTGTACAGCTCCATGTTCTTGAACGTGTCGGCGCTGCGGAAGACGTTCTTGAGGTTGCCCGTCACCTTGTAGGTGACCTGCATCTCGTAGCTGATCTTGCCGTTTTTGGCGACGGCGATCGCGCGAAGCTGGGTGTCGCCCAGCGGGATGACGATGGGATTGCCGTCGTAGAGCGTGGACTCGGTCGTGGGCGCGCGTCCGTCGAGCGTGTAGTAGATCGCCTCGATGGACTCCTGCTCCGCCTTGGTCTCGCCGCCCGGGCGCAGGGAGACCTTCGGCGAATAGGTGTAGCGTCCGGACTGGACGTTCGCCTTCGGCGCGGCGGGCGTCTGGATGATGACGGTGTAATTCGCGGTGATCTGCTCGCTGGGCGTGCCGCTCTCATCAAAGCCGATGACCTTCACGGTCATCTTGCCCTCGGGGATGTGGATGCGCGTGTTCGCGGTGTAGACGAGGCCCGCCTCGGACGGGTCGGTGCCGTCCACGCTGTAATAGACGGTCTCGCCCTCGGGGATGGTGATGGTCAGATCAAACTCCTCGGGATAGCGGCCCGCCTGATGGGAGAGCGTCGGCGCGGTGGGCGTAAACTCGCGCAGCATCACGTCGAACTCCTGCGTGCCGACGGCGTTCTGCGCGGCGACGCGCATCAGCTCCAGCGCCTCGGCGTTGTAGCCCTGCTGCTGGTAGATGCGGATGAGGTTGCGGTACGCGCTGGGGTGCGCGGGCGCGATGTCGTTGATCAGCGACTCGTAGATCGCCGTCGCCTGCTCGATGTCGCCCAGCTCGGTATAGGTCTGCGCCATCAGCACGAGGGCGTCCACGTTATCCGGCTCGCGCTCGACGGCGACCGAGAGGGCGTCCATCGCGCGCTCGTAATATGCCTGATTGTACAGGTCGCGCCCGAGGGTGACGTAGGCGTCGGTGCGCGCGTAGGACCAGCCCCACTGGGCCATCATGCGCTGCCCGCCCTCGGACTCCATCAGCAGGCAGCCGCCGCCCAGAACCACGAAGATCGTCAGCAGCAGCGTCAAAAAGAGCACGCGCTTTAACCGCTTGCGCGAGCGCTGGTAGATCGGCGGGTTGGGGAGCGCCGGCCCGGCATCGAGCTTGCGGCGGATGTGATCGGGCGCGCGGCGGACGTGGCGCACCTGCGTGCGCTCGCGGTCGGCCTGCCTTTGCAGGCCCACGGGGACGTCCGGCATGCGGCTGCCGGAGGGCGCGCGGCGGGGCGTCTCCTCCGGGGCGCGCCGGGCCGCGGGGACGGAAGCGGCGCCCGCCGGTGCTTCACGCCGCCGCTGCGCGGCCTCTTCGTCGGGCAGCACGCTGCGCGCGACCGGCACGCGGCGCTCCCCCTCGGGGATGGCCGCCTCCGCCTGCCTGCGCCTGAAGACGCGCTGCACGGCGGAGCAGTCCGGGCAGACGCGCGCCGTGTCGGGCAGCTCCCTGCCACAGTTGGGACAGATCAAGGATGGGCCTCCTCACATGTGTTTGAGGGATTCGTAATACGGATCGCCGCTGAACTCGCGCTCCGGCGGGCGGTCGCCGCCGAGCGCCTCGATGGCGTTTGCAATTTCGACGTAGTCGAGGTAGTTGATCTCGGGGTCGCGCGCGGCGTCGTTCAAGGCGTCCAGCGCGCGCGGATCGCCCAGCTTGGCCAGATACGACGCGAACAGCGCGCGCTTGTCGGCGGCCTGCGCAAAGCGCTCCATCAGCAGCCGGAAGATGCGCTCGTCGCCCGGGTAATTGCTCAGGATGTCGGCGAACACGTCCCGCCCGGCCGCCTTGGCGGCGGGCAGCGCCTCGAGGATCGGCGCGACGGCGTCCTCGCCCATGGACAGCAGCGCCTCGGCGCGCAGGTCGCCCCGCTCGTCGGGATCCTCCATCGCGGCGATGAAGTCGATATACGCGCGCATGGGCGCGGCGCTCTCCAGCTCTCGCAGCAGCGAGATCGCGGTCATCTCCATTTCCTCCGGCACGCCGCTCCCCTTCACCAGCGGCAGCAGCGCCGCCTCGGCGTCCTCCCCCAGCTCGGCGATGCGCTCGAGCAGCAGGTCGGGCACGGGCACCTTTTGGTCGATGTACGCGCCGAGCAGCTCGATCAACTCGCCCGCGTCGGCGTAGCGCGCAAAGTAATCCTGCGGGGCCACGCCGTCCAGCCAGTCCGCGGGCCGGGCCAGAAACTCCATGTACACGTCCGGCATCATGCCCTCGATGACGTCCATGTTGTTCTTGTATTTTTCGCCGTTCTCCCTGACCCAAGCGGTCATGTAGCGCTCAAACGCCTTGTCAAAGTCGATGCAGTCCATAGCTCCTCCTGTCCGCGCGTCGCCGCGCCTCATTCGTCCGCCTTGCCCTTCGGCTTGCCCTTTTGCTCCTGCGCCTTTGCGCGCTCGCGCGCCAACCGCAGCCTGCGCAGGCACACGCCCGCCATCCGCCGGGAAACCCCGCAGCGCCGCGCGATGGCGTCAAGCGGCGCGGGGCGTCCGGATTCCTCGTGATAGGCCGCCTCCAGCGCCGCCGTGCAGCCGTCCAGCCAGACGCCGTCCGGCGGGCCGTAGGCGTTCAGGTAATCGACCCACAGGGGCATCAGCCGCGCGGGCGCATCCGGGAAATCGCGCATCAGCGCGTTGCAGGCGCGCTGCACGGGCAGGCTGTGCTGCGCCTCCTCGCTCAGGCTCCTCGGGGGCGCGGCGGATCCTGGGCGCGCCTTGCCGCCCGCCGCCACGCGCACCAGCGATCCGCCGAGGTCGATGTCGTAGGCGGAGAGCGCGCGGTTGCCCGCGATCGCCTGAAGCGCCAACCGCTTGCGCTCGTCGGAAAGCTGCGGGTCGCACATCGCGTCCTTCAGCGTCTCGCGGGCGTTCTCATCGCCCAATGCGCCCAGCAGCATCAGCGCCACCGAGGCGACGCGGCTCCCGGCCCGCGGCGAGCGCAGCGCCCACGCGCAGAGCCTGCACAGCTCGCGCGGATCGGTTTCCGGCTTCTCCCCGTCCGCCTGCGCGTACAGGGAGGTCAGCAGCGTCATCGCGCGCGAGAGGGCCTCCTTGCCGGGCACGTCCGTCCCGGAGAGCAGTCGTTCCTCCGGCAGCTCGCCGTCGCGCGTGAGGCGGTAGTAATAGGCGCTGACCGTGTCCTCGGGCAGCAGCCCGCTCACCCGGCCGAAGAGGCGGCTCGCCTCCTTCACGCGGCCCACGTTGACCAGCGCGCAGGCGCGAAGCTGCATCGCGCGGACGTTGAACGGCTCGCGGTGCAGCAGCGAGCGCGTCAGCCGCAGCGTCAGCCCGTCCTCGCCATGCTGCGCGCACATCTGCGCCGCGCCCAGCACGTCCTCCGTCCTGTGCGAGCGCAGCGCCGCCAGATACAGCGCGCGCCGCGCCTCCTTCTCCTTGCCCTGCAATCCCAGCGCGTCCGTCAGCACGCCGAGCGTCTGCGCGCGGCCCGGCTTCATCCGGTGGGCCAGCTCCGCGTGCTCCTGCGCTTGTTTGCCGTCCATGCGCAGCAGCTCGCAGCAGGCCAGCAGCGTGTAGCCCTGCGCGCTGGGGCGAAGCAGCATCGCGTGGCGAAGCGCGCGCTCCGCCAGCGCCGGCCTGCCCTCGCGCAGGTGATCGAGCGCGCGCCGCTCCAGCGCCTCGGCGCGGCCCGTGCGCGTGTCCTCCCGCTCCCCTTGGGTGAGTTCCTCGTAGATCTCCGCGGTCTCCTGCGCGCATTCGCCCGTGCGATCCTCCAGCGCCACGCGCGCCAGATACGACAGTCCCCGGCGCGAATCGGAGCGCTGCGCGGCCAGCGTCGCCAGACGAAGGAGCGCCTGCGCGCGATGCTCGCCCCGCGCGCGCATGACGCGCAGGTAGGCACGGGCGGCCTCCTCTTCGCAGCCGATCTCCTCATAGATCGCGCCGCTCTGCCATTCCAGCTCCTCACTCGTCCCATACTCGCTGCGCACGCGGGCGAGCAGGGCCATCGCCTCGTCGAAGCGCCCCTGCTGCCTGTTTCGGCTCGCGCGCTCCAGCAGGTATTCCTGCGGCTTGCGCATGGACACCACGTTGCTCATGTCCCGCTCCTTTCCCGGCGCGCACGCCGATCCTCGCGGGACGCGCAAGCGTCACGCCCCGCCCGTTCCTTCCTTCGCCCGCTCGATCAGGCGCAGCAGCTCCTCGGCCGAAAACGCATAGCGCTCCCGGCAGAAGTGGCAGCTCACCTCGCAGCCGCCCTGCGTCTTCGCGATGTCCAAAAGCTCCTTTTCGCCCATGGAGAGCAGCACGCCCTCGATCGTCTCGCGCGAGCAATCGCAGGCAAGGCGAAGCGGCAGCTCCTCCAACACCTCGGGCTGCAGGCCGTCAAAGCAGCCGCGCGCCAGCTCCTCCAGCGTGTTTTCGCAAAGCAGCTGCGAGATCGCGCCAAACAGCTCCGCGCGCACCTCCAGAGCGGAGAGCAGCTCCTCCGAGCAGCCCGGCATCGCCTGAATGAGCAGGCCGCCGCAGGAGATCACCTCCTCGCCCACCAGCGCGCCCAAGGCGCACAGCGAGGGCGTCTGCTCGGACTCGAGGTAGTACATGGCGAAATCCTCGGCGATCTCGCCGGAGACCAGCGCCACGCGGCCCACATACGGCTCGCCAAAGCCGTAGGAGCGCATCACCGTCAGCTGCCCGTCCCGGCCCAGCGCGCCGCCCACGTCGAGCTTGCCGTTCGGCTTGAGCGGCAGCTCGACCTCCGGCTCATCGAGCGTGACCTTGACCGCGCCGTTTGCGCGAGCCACCGCGCAGAGCGTGCCCGCAGGCCCGCCGCCGTTGATCGTCGCGGTGACGCGGTCGTCCTCCCCCTTGAGGTTCGCGCCCATGATCGCCGCCGCCGAGATCATCCTGCCCAGCGCCGCCGTGCAGGTGTCGCTCGCGTGGTGGATCTCCCGCGCGCGCTGCGCCATCTGCGCCGTGTCGCACAGGAACACGCGCGCCTGCCCGCCCATCAGCGTCATGCGCAGCAGCCGGCTCGGCCTGTATGTCCGTTCGGTTTGCGCCATCTTTGGCACCCCCTGATCTTTTGCTTTACGCCGGCTTCCTCGCCGTGAAGTGGAGCCTGTCCTCCTCGCCCGCGGGCGCGTCCATGCCCATGCCGCCTAAGGCCCGCACGCGCTCAAAGCCCGCGCCCTCGAGCCACGCGCGCAGTTCCTCCTCGCTGTGCGCGCGCTGGCAGTGCTCCTCGCGGAAGCGTCGGTAGCGCCCGTCCGCCTCGCGCGCGAAGAACGTGACGTCCATCGTCACCAGATGCCGCTCGCGGTCGAGACGGTTCTGCCAGAGCGTCGCCAGCCCGTCGCGCTCCTCGCCAAAGAAGGCGTCGCCCAGCGTCTCCTCGAGCTTATGCCTGCTGGATACGTCGAAGCACAGCGCGCCGCCGGGGCGCAGCGCCGCGTAGGCCGCGCGGAAGAACGCGCGCGCGTCCTGCGGCGAGGTCAGGTAGTTGACGCCGTCGCAGGTACACAGCACCGCGTCGGCGGGGCGCGTCAGCGCGAGGCGGCGCATGTCCTGCCGCACGAACGCGCAGGCCACGCCCCACGCGCGCGCCTTTTCCTCCGCCCGCCGCAGCATCGCGGCGGAGAGATCGACGCCCGTCATCTGGAACCCCGCGCGCGCGAGGCGCACCGTCAGGCTGCCCGTGCCGCAGGCGCACTCCGCCACGCGGCGGGGCGTCTCCCCCAGCGTATCGCGCATCAGCGCCGCGTAATGCGCGCTCCACGCGTCGTAGTCGCAGTCGTCCATCAGCGCGTCGTACACGCCCGCAAATTCGTCGTACATTCCCCGTCGCCGCGCCTTAGCCGCGGTCTTCCTCTCTGTCCATGTGCGCGGTCAGCCCGCCGATGCGCCCGCTCTCCTTGGCGGACAGCCCGGCCCAGCCGACCTCCAGCACGCGATCGAGCAGCCCCGCCTCGCGCGCCGCGCGGTACTTGTTGCGCTCGCGCGCCGTGGGCTTTTCCAATCGAACGCTCATGCGCTCTCACCTCCGCGCGACAGGTTGCCCGCGCGCGGGGGCTTTCATCCTCCGTCAGTCGTCCTCTTCCTCGTCGTCTTCGGCCTCTTCGTCCTCGTCGTCGTCCGGCAGGTCGAGGTCGTCCTCCTCCTGCGGGCGCAGGCCCATGCGCACCTGCGCGCCCTCGATGTGCGGGTTGAGGTAGGCGTCGAAGATGCCGTTGGCGACCGACGCGTACACCAGCCGCGAGAGCGCGAAGCCGATCAGCAGGTAATAAAGCACGCTGACCATCAGCGCGATGGAGCTGCCAAAGTAGATCGCCCCGAACATCACCGCGATCGGGATGGCCGTGATGAGCCTTGCGAGCAGCACATGCGGCAGGCGCGCGCAGCTCATCAGCAGCGCGTTTTTGATGAGATCGACAAAGCGCAGCTCATAGCCGACCATCATCGGGTAGAGCAGCGGCAGCATCAGCGTCCAGAGGATGGACGCCGAGACGACGATCACCATCGGCACGAACATAAAGGCGTTGCCGCTCGCCAGCGCGCCGTAGTATGTGGAGGCCGTGTAGGCCAGCACGGGCACGAGCGCGCTGATGATGGACACGGGCAGCGCCTGCTTCCAGTTGGACTTGAAGGCGTCCTTGAAATCCGAGAAGAGGAACGCGTGCTGATCGCGCGCCCAGTTGCGCATGATGTACGCCGCGCCCGCCGAGGATGGCCCGGTGATCGCCACGCACGGCACGATGCCGATCAGCCACAGGAACAGGAAGCCCGTCATCTGCCCCATCAGCTCCTGCACGCCGTTCTCCCCGGCGAGGATGGTCTCCGCGTCCAGCGTCTGGATGGCCAGCACGTTGATCGCCGTCCAGACGATGAACGGCAGCCAGAAGATCAGCTGCAGGAAGTTCACCTTGATGAGATCGAACAGGTGATCCTTGAGCACCCTGAAGAAGAGCGCGACGCGCGTCTTGGGCATGTCCTCCACGCTGTAATCGCGCTTGCCCGCCTTGCCGTAATAGAGCCTGTCAAAGAGTCCCATGGTCAGTTCCTCCCGTTTTCCTGTGTAAGGCCGATATAGAGCGCCAGCCCCGGCACGAGCGCCGCCTCGTCAAAGCCGAAAAGCGGCGAGTGGAGCGGCGCGCCGTGCGCCTCGTCCATGCAGCCGCAGAACGCGAACGCGCCCGGCACCGAGAGCTGGTAGTAGGAAAAGTCCTCCGCGGTCATGCGCGGCTTGGCGGGCAGGAAGCATTCGCCCGCCGCGTCCCGCACGCGCTCAAACTCCGCCGCGTCGTTGTCCGTACAGGGATAAAAGACCCGCCGGATGAACTCCGCCTTGACGCCGAAGGCCGCCTCCACGCCGCGCAGATCGTCGAGGATGCGCGACTCGAGCTTCGCGTACACGTCGTTGGAGAACGTGCGCACGATGCCCTCCATCACCGCGCGTTCGGCGAGGATGTTGCGCTGCGTGCCCGCCTCCACGCGCCCGATCGTCAGCAGCGCCTGCGCGCAGGGATCGACGCTGCGCGCCAGAGTCGTCTGAAAGAGCGTGAGCAGGTGCGCCATCGCGCTGATCGCGTCGCGCCCCAAATGCGGGGTCGCGCCGTGGGCGGTCTGCCCGGTGAGGATGAAGTCCATCTCGCTCGTCTGCGCCATGATCGGCCCCGGGCAGCAGGCGATGCGGCCGATGGGCACGTCCGGCATCATGTGCAGGCCGTAGACCGCCTCCACATCCGGGCCGAGCAGCGCGCCCTCCCGCACCATGCGCTCCGCCCCGCCGACGGTCTCCTCCGCCGGCTGAAACAGCAGCACGGTGTCGCCGGGCAGCTCGCCCCGGTGTGCGCTCGCCCACTCGGCGAACGCGAGCAGGATCGCCATGTGGCCGTCGTGCCCGCAGGCGTGCATGCGCCCCGGATGCTCCGAGGCGAACGCGCATCCCTTCGGCTCCTCGACGGGCAGGGCGTCCATATCCGCGCGGAAGGCCAGCGTCCTTCCCTCTCCCTTGCCGCGGAACACGCAGCGCAGCCCCGTATCCGCGAAGGCGCGCAGGTCGTCCGGCGCGAGCGCCTCCAGCTGGCGGCGCAGGTAGGCCTGCGTCTTGCGCTCCTCGCAGCCCAGCTCCGGGATGCGGTGCAGCGCCCGCCTGTGCAGGCGCAGCCGCGGCAGGTAATCTTCCGCCTCGCGAAGGCGGCTTTCCATCTTTGTCATCGCTCTCTCCTCGGGCGCGTGCGTCCTGCGGCGCTCCGTTTCTCTCTATTGTATCATAATCGAGCGAAAATGAAAAGGCGCGGTTCACATTTCCTGCGCGAGAGGCGTATTTTTTATCGGGGGTCAAAACGCACGCTCGCTTGACAGGCGGGCCGCGCGATGCTATCATAGACAAAGCTTGCCCGCCCGCGCGGGCGAAACGTGAGGAGGATCTGCATGGAACGAAAGTGGCGCGTCGCGGTCGTCGGCGCGACGGGCATGGTCGGTCAGCGCTTTGTGACGCTGCTCGCCGATCACCCGTGGTTTGAGATCGGCGTGCTGGCCGCATCCGCGCGCAGCGCCGGAAAGACGTATGAGGAGGCCGTCGCGGGCCGCTGGGCCTTCGATTGGCCCATCCCGCAGGGCGTGCGCGCGATGACCGTCGTGGACGCGTCCGACGTTTCCGCCGTCACCGGCTCGGTCGATTTCGTCTTCTGCGCCGTCGATATGGAGAAGAGCGCCATCCGCGCGCTGGAGGACGCCTACGCCAAGACGGAGACGCCCGTCGTCTCCAACAACTCCGCGCACCGCGGCACGCCCGACGTGCCGATGATCGTGCCCGAGCTGAACCCCGAGCACGCCGAGGTCATCGAGTATCAGCGCAGGCGGCTGGGCACGCGCACGGGCTTTGTCACCGTGAAGCCCAACTGCTCCATCCAGTCCTACGTCCCGGCGCTCACCGCGCTGCTCGATCTGCGCCCGACGCGCGTCGTCGTCTCCACCTATCAGGCGATCTCCGGCGCGGGCAAGACCTTCAAGCGCTGGCCGGAGATGATCGACAACGTCATCCCCTACATCGGCGGCGAGGAGGAAAAGAGCGAGCAGGAGCCGCTCAAGATCTGGGGCCGCGTCGAGGGCGGCGTCATCGTCCCCGCGAAGGCGCCCGTCATCAGCGCGCACTGCGTGCGCGTCGCCGTCGCCGACGGCCATCTGGCGACCTGCTGGGCCAGCTTTGAGCAGCCCGCCTCCAAGGAGGAGATCGTCGCCCGCTGGCGCGGCTTCGAGGGCCTGCCCCAGCGGCTGAAGCTGCCCAGCGCGCCGCACCCGTTCCTGCAATACTTCGAGGAGAACGACCGCCCGCAGACCCGTCTCGACCGCGACTTCGAGCACGGCATGGGCGTTTCGCTCGGCCGCCTGCGCGGCGACACGCTCTTCGACTGGCGCTTCGTCGGCCTGTCGCACAACACGCTGCGCGGCGCGGCGGGAGGCGCCGTGCTGATCGCCGAGCTGCTCTGCGCGCAGGGCTACATCCCCCGCAAGTGACCGATTCCCCACGACAACCGCATATCTGCCGCCGCCCTATGGAAACACTTCCTTTCGTTCCATGCGGGCGGCGGCTTTTTCGCCCGCTGCTTCTTTGGCCCATAGGAGGGATCTTGCCATGCTGCATGCTCCGCTGTTTACGGGATGCGCCACCGCGCTCGTCACCCCGATGAAGCAGGACGGCTCGCTCGACGAGGACGCCCTGCGCCGCCTGCTCGCGCGCCAGCGCGACGCGGGGATGGACGCCGTCGCCGTGCTGGGCACGACGGGCGAGCCGTCCACGCTGACCATGGAAGAGCGCGAGCGCGTGATCGCCGCCGCCGTGGAGATTTGCAAGGGGCGCATGCCCGTGATCGTCGGCACCGGGGCCAACGACACGCGGCGCGCCATCGAGTACGCCCGGCAGGCCGAACGCCTCGGCGCGGACGGACAGCTGATCGTGACGCCGTATTACAACAAGGCGACGCACAGCGGCCTCATCCGCCACTTCGGCGCGGTGATGGACGCCTGCGCGCTGCCCGCGATCATCTACAACGTGCCCGGCCGCACGGGCATGCGCCTGACGCCGCAGGCCGCGGCGGAGCTGGCCGTCCATCCCAACGCGGCGGGCCTCAAGGAGGCGAGCGGCGACGTGCAGGCCGCCGAGGCCTTTTGGGAGGCGACGGGCGGCGCGCTGCCGCTCTACAGCGGCTGCGACGAGCTGACCCTGCCGCTGATGGCGCTGGGCGCGTGCGGGAGCGTGAGCGTCGTCTCCAACGTCGATCCCGAGCGCGCCCGCGCGCTGACGGCGGCCTGCCTGCGCGGCGACTACGCGCAGGCGCGGCGCATCCACGAGGCGCTGCTGCCGTTGGTGTACGCGCTGTTTTCTCAGGTCAGCCCCATCCCCGCCAAGGCCGCCCTGTCGATGATGGGCCTATGCGAGGACGCGTTGCGCCTGCCGCTCACGCCCATGGAGGAGCCGCACAGGTCGGCCCTGCAAAAGGCGATGAGAAGGCTGGGGTTGATCGGGTAAAAAAAGACCGCTGACTTGGCTTTGTCAGCGGTCTACCAGCCGAGAAGCTGGTTTTTTGTTGCTCCCCTGCAGTTCCCGACATCGCGTGCCGCAAAGGTTTCGCCTTGCTGAGAAAGGATGCGTATTTCAACGCAGAGCCTGACCAATCGGTAGATTAAAACGCACCATAAAAGGATAGGAGTGCATTTCTGAGCAGGCGGTCAGTATTCCGGCGCCCCACAGCTCCCCGCCCTGACCCCGAATCAGTTTGGTGATCCAAATCTCATAAGCGCGTTCCTGCGTTTGCTGTACATAGGCGAATAGCGATTCAAATGTATTTTGGGTCTCTGTAGAGAAATCGATCAGATTATATGCCGCGGAGTCTTCATTCTGAACGGCTTTTATAGAGATGATATCATCGCCGTCTTCAGGCAATAATACGATCCTTGAACCCTTTGGTGCTTTATACGCCCACGCTATTTCTGTTTCGTCCATTGCGATCAGGTAGCTCGTGCTTTCGGCGCTCGTCTGATCCTCAAACGTGTACGCTTCAATCAATAGCATGCCGTCTTTTGCGATCACATCGCATGGCTCGAGCATACCATTCGACTTGTAAGGTTCTAAAGGAAGGGCTTTCTTATCCACCAGATCACCGTTTTCGTCAAGCTGCAGAACGTACCATCGCCGGTCGTCGGACAATTCGCTGCAAACCAAATATGTGCTATGATCATCCGAACAGGCAAGGATTGCGGTCCTGATGTATTCGGCGTCATCGCTTGAGAAGTCGACCGCTTCGACATACTCCCAAATGATCTTGCCGTTACGATCCACTTTGGCCGCCCATGGAACGAACTGCGATCGATCCTCTCCCTCGACGGGGATCTCCCGATAGCCGCAGAGAAGCAACCCCTCTTTAATGGGCGCGGCATAATTGAAGCCGACGGGAAGCGTCTGCGAATAGAAGACGGTGCCATCCGATGCGGCAACGTCGATCACACACGAACCGTCCGTATAATCAACGGAGGCAAAGACATACGGATCGCATCCGTTGGCTGCCCGAATATAAACGGTCGTATCGAGGTTCGTATGGGTCAGGGTAAATGCGTTGAGGACATCGCCTTGACCGTTTACCTGATAACAGGTATTCCCGCTTTCGCCGATCAGAAAGGTGCCGTCCTCCAAAAGGGAGAATACGCTGATACTTTTTCCGCTCAGATCCTGATCATACGGGATAAAGAAGCATGCGTTTTCCTTTACAAGAAGAAGCTCCTCAAGCTCTGAGACCGCAGGCCTCTCGCAAACGCCGCAAATAGGATATAGCGCCATCATCAGGAGGACAAGCGAAAACCATGTGTTAAGCCGTGATCTCATTTCGGTGACCGCCTTTCTTTGGATGCGCATGCTATCTTACATAGATGAACTCCAGATCGCTATTTCGCAAACCGGTTACGTTGATTGGCGTAGCGCCCGTGCCCTTCGTGTATTCATAGAATGCGGCGCCCGATGGGTAGGAAGGCATGCTATATGTTGGAACCGCAATTGAGCTATTGACGATATTCTCAGCAGTTATTGAGAAATTCTCCGCCGATTCGCTAACGCCCATAACGCACGCGGAATTGGTTAGTCCGATGTTGTATCCATAAGCATTATTGGCGGCAAGCGTTAAGCTCAATCTTGCGTTGGTTCCGTAGATCATGCTATAGCACTGGAAACCGCCGGCCACGGAACCTTCCCCGTTTCTTACATCCAGATAGATCTGATGGTAAGAATCTTTGGGGAGATATAGTGTTGCCGTTGGCTTGGCCGATGCGGAAAATGCACTCGTTCTTTCCAAGGACAGGATATGCGCCCCTCTCTCAATCTTATGAGAAAAGCGCAGCTGACTCGCGTCATATTCGCAACGCACAAAGCGATCCTCTGTGGGGATGAGCGCAACATAGCAGTCGGACGCCATTACATGGGCTTCCAGACTATCCTGCGTTTCGATCCGTTCGGTGACACGATGGGAATTCGACGAGGAGTCGCTTGAACCTCCGTTTTGCGCAGGCAAGTCCGCCGCGCCATTGCTGCTGTCGCCGCTGCCGTCCGAAAGGCTCACATATTCCGCTTTCACATATCCGACCGTATCTTCAATGGTAGCGTAGTACCAATGCGATACGGTTTCACCGTGAATGATCATTGCGGTACCATTGCCAAGTTTTCCAAGGATTTCTGCTTGCAGGCTGGGCCAACTGCGGAAATTGACCCAGCTTTTCGTTTTGACTACTCCGGTTGGCTGTTTCGATTTGATTTTATCTTGGTCGTTTCCCCATTTGAGATATTGAGACTTCATATACCCGCTTTCGGAACCTATGGCAACTCTCGTCCATTCTCCCGTAGGATAAGCATTGCACAGGACTTTCGTGCCGGTAAAATATAGCCCTAACGATTCGGCTTGGGTAGACGGCTGCGCTCGCAAATGAACCTTGCTTGCATCGCCTGCATCAATCGTCGCCAAAATACCAGATGAATCGGATTGAGCTAGACTTCCATGCGCGCAAGCAGCTGCGAGGAGCAAACCGAGGAGCAAAGAGACGATGCGTTTCATTATATTACCCTCCATGCGTTTTCAAGTTTCCCATACCGATTTAGGGATAAATCGTAAGAATTGGAAATTCATACCAAGCTCGTTTAGCGATGCCCAGCGATGCTGATACTTCATATGGTATCAAATCGCTCGGATTCTTTCGTCTTAGTATAGCATGCATATTCAAATATTGCAATACCAGTATTTTTAGAATCGGTTTGCTTGCTCCATAATGGATTTGAAGGGATGTGGCGCAAATGTTCGCAAACCGTCTTCGCTTCTTGCGGCAAACCAAAGGCCTCAATCAGGTGCAGCTCGCGCAAAAGCTCGGAGTAACGAAGCAAAGCGTCAGCAACTGGGAAAACGACAATATTATGCCTTCGATAGAGATGTTGATCAAAATTGCCGATTTCTTTACCGTAAGCACCGATTACTTGCTTGGACGCGACGGTCAAGAGGATCACGGCGCTTTTACTTTGGACGTGACCGGACTGTCCCCGCTCCAAAGAGAGCACTTGCGCCTTATCGTAGACGATCTTCGCAACACGGAGCGTTGAATCAAGCCGGTATGAACATCGGATTCGCCATCGCTTGGGTAGCTGCCATAGGCCGTGTTACGGGGCAAAGCGATCGCGTTCAGCCGCCGATTATGCGCATCATTCCCCCTCACCCGCAAAATCCCGGTTGCAGCGCAGGGGAAAAGGAATTATAATCAAAGCGCCGTCTTTGCGCGGACATTGCTTCGCGCGATCGCGCGACAGGAGGTTCTCATGGCAGAACAGACGCCTATTTCCCTGCCCAGCGAATCCGACATTCGCGCGCTTTTCGGCGAGCACTCCAGCGAGCGGCTGCGGGAGACGATCGGCCAGTATCGCCTGCTGATGGCGTACTATCGCTGCGCGATGCTGGAGATCGAGACGAAGTTCAACGTCCTCAACGAGGAGCTGTCCCTGCAATACGACCTAAACCCGATCAACAGCATCCATGGCCGCCTCAAGAGCGGGCCGAGCATCGCGCAGAAGCTGCAGCGCAGGGGCCTGCCGGTGGAACCGTCGGTCATCGAGGAGCAGCTCTGCGACGTCGCGGGGATCCGCGTCGTCTGCTCGTTCCAAAAGGACGTGTACCGCCTCGCCGAGATGCTGCTCGCGCAGGACGACATCGTGCTCTTGCAGCGCAAGGACTACATCGCCCATCCCAAGGAGAACGGCTATCGCAGCCTGCACCTGATCGTCTCCGTGCCGATCTTCCTCTCGCAGGGCAAGCGGCTGATGAAGGTCGAGGTGCAGTTCCGCACGATCTCGATGGACTCGTGGGCGACCCTCGAACACCAGCTGCGCTACAAGAAGGCGACCGTCTTCACCGACGAGATGGCGGCGGAGCTGAAGCGCTGCGCCGACCTGAGCGCCGATTTCGACGCGCGGATGGACAGCCTGCACGCGCAGGTGTACCCGCTGGGCGACAAGTAGGCGCAGGGCATGAACACGGAATAGCAGCGGGACGGGCGTTTGGCCCGTCCCGCTGCTTGTCGAAAAGCCTGTGTCCCGCATCAGATTTCATTTTGATCCGATTCAAAAACCAAGCTTTAATTGAAAAATGGGTTCGTCTTTTCTCCCCCTCCGGGGGGAGAAAAGGCTTCTTTGATAAACTGCGGGACGGGCGTTTGGCCCGTCCCGCAGACTGTCGAAAAACCCCATTTCACTACCTTCAAGCTTCCGAGGAGTGCGGGGCTTTGCCCCGCCGCCCCACCTAGGGGCTTTCCGGTCGCCCCTAGGAACCCTTCGGCCCCCAAACTTTGAGGGTTGTAAAAGCTTTTAAGGATTACGCAAGATAGTACAATGACTTTTTTGACAAGCTGCGGGACGGGCGTTTGGCCCGTCCCGTTTATCGTGGTTTTTCTCCCCCCGCGCAGCGCCGCTCCTCAGCGCAGCGCCTCCGCCTTTGTGACCGCATAGCCCGCCTGCCGCACGGCGCGCTCCAGCGTTTCGAGCGGCACAGGCGTCTTCATGCGCGCAAGCGCAGTGCCTTGGGAGAGATCGACCCGCGCCCACACGCCGTCGATGCCGCAAAGCGCGTTCTCCACGCGGCGCCGGCAGTTCGTGCAGGTCATTCCCTCGATCGACAGGCGCGCCGCGTGCGGGTAGTGCCCCGGGTCGCGATCCCGCACGCGGACGCGCTTCACCGTCTCCCCCGACTCGCCGCCGCAGCAGCCGTGCCGCAGCTTCTTTGCGTAGCTGCGCGCGCCAAAGATCAGCGCGAAGGCGATCAGGACGATCAGGATGACATTGGCCATGTTTTCCGCCTCCCGGCTCTTTTGTTAGGAATATCTTACTCCTGTTTCGCCGCGCTGTCAAGCCCCTTTAAGGCATGCCTGCCGCCGAGCAGGAAGCCGTCGCGGATGCGCAGCAGCGCGCCCAGCAGCCCCGGCAGCTCGACCGTCTCCCCGGCGACGGCGGAGAGCGTCGCCACGCGCTCGCCGCGCAGCATCACACGCAGTTCGCCCAGCGCGTCGCCCTCGCGGATGGGCGCGTCGACCCCGTCCACGAGCGCGGCCTCCATCGTCACGTCGCCCTCCTCGCCCCGGCGCAGCAGCAGCTCGCAGGTCGCGCCGCTGACCGCGTCCACCGCGTCCTTCGCGCCCAGACGCACGGGCACCTGCATCCCCAGCGAATCGCCGCCCTTCACGGGGCTGAAGAGCTGGTAGCTGGAAAAGCCGTAGTCAAGCATCGCGCGCGCCTCGTCAAAGCGCGTCTGGCTGGCGGCGGCCCCCAGCACCACCGCGATCAGCCGCATGCCGTCCTTCTTCGCCGTGGCGCTGATGCAGTAGCGCGCCTCGTTCGTGGAGCCGGTCTTGTAGCCGTCGCAGCCGCTGTAAAAACGGATGAGCTTGTTCGTATTGGTGAGCTGCGTCACGCGGCCGCCGCTGTGGCGGAGTTCGTCCATCCAGATCGTCGAATACTCGTAATAGCGCGGGTGTACGTCGAGCTGCCTGCTGAGCGTCGCCACGTCGCGCGCGGTCGTGTAGTGGCCCTGCGCGGGAAGGCCCGTGCAGTTGACGTAGCGCGTGTTCTCCATGCCCAGCTCCTGCGCGCGCGCGTTCATCCGGCGCACGAACGCCTCCTCCGTGCCGTCCAGATGCTCCGCGAGGGCGACCGCCGCGTCGTTGGCGCTGGCGACGATCATGCTCTTGAGCAGCTCGCCCAGCTTGTAGCTTTCGCCCGCCTGTAAAAACGCCTGACTGCCGCCCATGCTCATCGCGTGCTCGGAGACGGTCACGCTGTCCCCCGTCGAGACGCGGCCCTCGTCGAGCGCCTCCAGCGTGAGCAGGATGGTCATCACCTTGGTGACGCTGGCCACGGGCCGCCGCGCGTCCGCGTCCTTTTCAAAGATCACCTGCCCCGTCTTGGCCTCGGTGAGGATCAGGCTGGGGCTGGTCAGCGCGATGGGCGCGCTCTCCTCCAGCGGCTGCGCGTCCTCGTTCGCGAGCGCCGAGGCGGGCAGCAAAAGCGCCAGCGCCAGCAGCAGGGAAACCGTCTTTTTGAGCATAGCTTGCCTCCGTTCCGCATCCCAAGGGATGCCGATCTACTGCGCCATCATCTGCGCGATCTCCGAGGCGTTTAGCCCCGGATGCAGCGCGAGGTTGATGCCCTCCGCCACGATGCCCGCCATGCGCTCCACGAGCGCGTCCACCTCGCGCGGGGTGACGATCATCTCGCCCAGCCGCTCGGAGACGACGCGCTCCACGCAGGCGGTCAGCCGCGCCTCGTCCTCCTCGCTGGCGTCGTCGCCCTCCATTGCCGCGAGCGCGTCGCGCGCGATCGTCGAGGCGTAGACCACCATCGGCACGCCCACCGCCAGCACCGGAACGCCCAGCGTCTTTTGCGTGAGCGCCTTGCGGTGATTGCCCACGCCGGAGCCGGGCGCGATGCCCGTATCCGCCACCTGAATCGTCGAGCAGATGCGCGCGCTGCTGCGCGCCGCCAGCGCGTCCACCGCGATCACCGCGTCCGGCTGCACATGCGCGGTCAGGCCGCGCAGCGCCTCCGCCGTCTCGACGCCCGTGACGCCCAGCACGCCCGGCGTCGCCGTACACACGCTCGCCATCCGCCGCCGCGCATCCTGCGGCAGGCAGCCGTCCATGTGGCGCGTCACCAGCACGCGCTCGATCGTGCGCGGCCCCAGCGCGTCGGGCGTCACGCCGCGGTTGCCCAGCCCCGCCACCAGCACGCATCGCGCCCCCTGCGGCAGCAGCTCCCGCAGCGCGCGGGCCAGCTCGGCGCTGAGCGCGCGGCGCGTCTCAAGATCGATGGAGAGCCGCTGCGGGCAGCTGAGCGTCACATAGGTGCCCATCGGCCTGCCCAGCTTCGCCGCACTCTGCTCGTCCTCGATTTTGACCACGGCGCGCTCGATGCCGTTTGAAAGCGTCTGCGTTTGCGAGCCTACGCCGCCGCGCGCCTCCACCGCCAGATCCGTCCAAATCGCTCTCATGGCGCGTTCTCCCCTTTCGCGCGCCGAAGCGGCGCGTCCAAGGGTAATGTGCGCCGTGCGGTGGTAAAGTATAAGCGCGCCGCCGTGCAAATTGCCGCGGCAGCGCGCCGCTTTTGTCGCGGACAAAAAAAGAGCGCATCCGCCGTCAGGCGACGGCGAACGCGGCTGTCCTGAGAAAAAACGGCTTTCTTTTCGTTCCACTGTTGACCATGGCAGAAAAGCCTTGCAATCTATTGAAACGATGAAGGGCATTCTTCCTCCCCCCCTTCGGGGGGAGGAAGAGCTTCTTTGATAAGTTTTTACGATGCGCGGCGCGCGCGGGCATACAGCGCGAGGAACGCCCCGGGCGAGGCGAAGAGCAGCGCGCCCTGCGCCGCGACAAGCGCGCTTTGGGAGGAAAGCGCGTAGCGCGAAAGCTCCGCGCGATGCTCCGTGAGAAAGGCGACGGCCTCGTCCCGCACCGCGCCCGTCAGGCCGTAGAATGCGATGTTCTTGCCCACGCTCAGCGCGATCTGCCCCACGCGCTTGCGAAGCGCGCGGCGCGCGGGGGCATATTCCACCTCGCGCGCAAGACGGGAAAGCCGCCTGCACACGGCCAGATAGCTGTCGCACCAGCGGCTCGTGCGCCGGAACGAATCCATGATGCTCCCCTCTCGCCTGCGGTAGCGAACGATCGTCTCCTCAAAGGAGGCCGCGCGCGCGGCGCGAAGGAGCGCGGGCGTCTGAAACAGCTCGTCTTCAAAGATCAGCCCTTCGGCCATCTCAAGGCCGATTTCCCGCAGGAAATCCCGGCGGTAGACGGCCTGCCAGACCATCGGCTCGTAGAGGCCGTCCCGGCACTCGCGCGCAAACAGCGCCGCGCCGGGCATCGCCCGCGTGCGCGGCAGCGGGAGGCCTTCCGACAGCGCGCCCGTGGCGTCGTCCATAGAGCAAAAGCGCCCTTTGGCGATGTCGAGCCGCTCCTCTTTCGCCCGCTCGGCAAGCCGCCAGAGCGCCTGCGGGCATGGCTCGTCGTCGCTATCCAGAAAATAGACGTATTCGCCGCGCGCCGCCTGAAGCCCCGTGTTGCGCGCGGCGGACAAGCCGCCGTTTTGCGCCCGGCGCAGCACGCGCGCGTTGGGGTGTTCCTGCGCGAACGCCTCGGCGAGCGCGAGCGAGCCGTCGCCCCCGCAGTCGTCCACGAGCAGAATCTCGCAGCCGTCCAGCGGCAATTCGCCCGCGGGCGTCAGGCACGCGGGCAGATACGCCTCCACATGGTACATCGGGATGACGACGCTGAGCAGCATGCTTTCACCTTCCCCTTGCGAAACGGCGGCTTTTATGCGATAATAGACTAATGGAGTGTGCGGCGCTTTTGGGCCATTATACCACATTTGCCGCGCGGAGGGAAGACGGATGATCAGCGTGATCGTGATCGGGCGTAACGAGGGCGAGCGCCTGCGCGCGTGCCTTGAAAGCGTGCAAAGCGCGTTGCATGCGCTGGTGTACGAGACGATCTACGTCGATTCCCGCTCGACGGACGGCAGCGTGCCGCTCGCCCGCGCGCTCGGCGCGCGCTGCTTTGTGCTGGAGGCCGAGGAGACGACCGCGGGGCTGGCCCGCTCCGCCGGCGCGAAGGAGGCGAAGGGCGACACGCTGCTCTTTCTGGACGGCGACATGCGCCTTTGCCCCGGGTTTATGGAAAAAGCGCTCGAGGCGATGGCTACGCGCAGGTATGACGGCGTGTGCGGCCAGCGCGAGGACGAGTATTGCCGGGACGGGCGCATCGTCTCGCGCTCGGTCAACTACTTTGGCTGCGACGCGGAGCGGCTCGCGCCGGAGTTCGGCGGCGCGATCTGCCTGCGCGCGGACGCGCTCGTGCGATGCGGCGGTTGGGCCGAGGACACGGTCGCCTGCGAGGAGGCGGAGCTGCACGCGCGCCTGCTCGCCGCCGGCTGCCGCGTGGGCGAACTCCCCGTGCCGATGATCGTCCACACCGACGCCGTGCGCGACGGGCGGGGCGTCGTGGGCGTGCTCTTTTCCCGCCGCCGTCTGGGCGAAGGGCAGGCGTTTCGCTGCGCGCTCGCGCGAGGGGCTGGGCACGCCTACCTGCGCCGCGAGCGGATGAAGTTTCTCTTTTACGCGCTCGACTGGCTGTGCCTCGCGCTGCTCGCCGTCTTGGGCGCGGCGTGCCTGCCCTGCGCGTGCTTTATTCAGGCCGCGCAGTTTGGCGCGCTGCTCGCGCGCCGCCGCGCGCGCGGCTTCGTCACGCAAAAGCTCTTCTTCTTCGCCTTTCCCGCCGGGCTGCTGACCTACCGCCGCCGCAGCCGCGCGTACACCGCCGTCGCTTGATAGAGTGGAGCTGCCTATGATGCGAATCAGTTTCATCGTCGTCGCCTACAACGCCGAGGGGTGCCTCGGCGATCTGCTGGGCGACCTCGCGCGCCAGACGCTGCCCGCAGGGCAGATCGAGGCGCTGCTGGTGGACAGCGCGTCCACCGACGGCACGCGCGCCGTGATGCAGGATTTTGCCGCGCGCGCCCCGTTTCGCGTGCTGCTGCTCGACAACCCCAAGCGCTGGCTCGCCAGCGGCATCAACGTCGCGCTGCGCGCGGCGACGGGCGACGCGGTCGTGCGTCTGGACGCGCACGCGCGCATCCCGGCGGATTTTTTGCAAAAGAGCCTCAAGGCGCTGGAGCGCGGCGAGGACATCGTCGGGGGACGCGTCGAGGGCGCGCCGTCCGCGACCGCGTGGGCGGGCGTGATGCGCGCGCTGGACACCTCGCGCTTTGGCGGGGGCGCGGCCCCGTTCCGCAACGCGGGCGAGGCGCGCTATGTGGATACGCTCGCCTACGCGCTCTACCGCCGCGAGGTCTACGAGCGCGTGGGCCTCTACGACGAGCGCCTGCGCCGCACCGAGGACAACGACATGCACTACCGCATGCGCCGCGCGGGCTACCGCTTCTACTATTCGCCGGAGATCGTCTCCACGCACGCCGCGCGCGCCACGCTGCGCGGGCAGCTGAAGCAAAAATGGGGCAACGGCTACTGGATCGGCGTCACGCTGCGCATCCAGCCGCGCTGCTTCGCCGCCCGGCATCTCGTGCCCGCGCTCTTCGCGCTCGCGCTCGCCGCTTGCCTGCTCGCGCTGCCCGCAAGCCGCCTGCCGCTTGCGCTGCTGCTGTGCGCGTACCTGCCGTGCGACGCCTTTTTCACCGTGCAGGCCGCGCTGCGCCAGCGGCCGGGCGGGGCGCTCTGCCTGCTCGCGCTGCCGTTCCTCTTCCCCGCCGTGCATCTGGTCTACGGCGCGGGGACGATCGCGGGGCTGCTCTCGCCCGGAAAGGCCGGCCATGCTTGAGTGGATCGACGACGTGACGCGCTTCATCTTCCTGAGCGACGAGCCGAAGCCCGCCGACATCGCGTTCATCCCCGGCAACGGGCACGCCGAACCCGCGGAGCGGGCGGCGGCGCTCTATCGCGAGGGGCTGACGCCCCTGCTGCTCCCCTCGGGCCGCTTTGCGATCGGGACGGACGGCTTTTCGGGGCAGCTCTCCGGCGCGCGCCGCTACGAGGGGACGTTCGCCACGGAATGGGCATTCATGCGCGGCGTGCTGCGCGCTTGCGGCGTGCCGGAGGAGGCCATCCTGCGCGAGGACGAGGCCGTCTTCACCTATCAGAACGCCATCCTCTCCCGCAGGCTGACGGACAGCGCGCGCATTGTCGTGCGCCGCGCGCTGCTCTGCTGCATGCCCGTACACGCGCGTCGGGCGAAGATGTACTACCAGACCCTCTATCCCGAGGCGGAGCTGCTCGTCTGCCCGGCGCGGGGCGCGGACGTCACGGCCGAAAACTGGACGGACACGCCCGAGGGCATCGACGCGGTGCTGAGCGAGCTGGAGCGCTGCGGCGCGCAGTTTCACGACATCCTCAAGGGGATGCGCAGGGGCGCCGGGTTCAAGATGGCCGAAAGCAAATAGAGCGCAAAACGCAGCCCGCATCCACGGATGCGGGCCGCGACTGGCCGCTGAAGAAGTTTTTTTCTCCCCCGAAGGGGGAGAAAAAAGCGATCCAAATCTTTCAACAATCGTTCGATTGTTGTATCAGGCCACAACGGATTTCGATGGCAGATCAAGGCTTTTCGACAAGATGAAGCGGCCCGCATCGACGGATGCGGGCCGCGAAGTCTTTGGGTCAGGCAAGCCCCTTGATCGCCGGGTAGAGCTTGCGGAACGTCTGATAGCGCTCCTCATAGCGGGCGGCGATCTCCGGCGTCGGGTCGTAGACGCGGTCGGTTTCCACGATCTTCTCCGCCGCGTCGTAGGCGTCGGCAAACGCGCCGCAGCCGATGGCCGCCAGCGCAGCGCCGCCGAGCGCCGGGCCTTCCTCCTTCTTGAGCGTGACGACCTGCAGGTTCAGCACATTGGCCAGAATCTCGCACCAGAGCGGGCTGCGCGCGCCGCCGCCGCAGACGGTCGAGCGGTCGATGCGCATGCCCTGCGCGCGCGCGACCTCGATGGAGTCGCGCAGGCCGAAGGCCACGCCCTCCAGCACGGCGAGCGTCATGTCGTCGCGGGTGGTGGCCATGCTCAGGCCGAAGAACATGCCGCGCACGTTCGGGTCGTTGTGCGGCGAGCGCTCGCCCATCAGGTACGGCAGGAAGAACACGCGGTTTTCCCCCGTCGCGCGCAGGTTCTTCTGGCTGCCGGAGTAGTCGTTCGTGCCGAGGATGTCCTCCAGCCACCACTTGTTGCAGGAGGCCGCGCTGAGCATGCAACCCATGAGGTGGTACTTGCCGTTCGCGTGCGCGAAGCTGTGCAGCGCGTTGTGCGCGTCCACGGAGAAGCGATCCTGCGCGATGAACACGGTGCCGCTGGTGCCCAAGGACAGGTTGCACTGCCCGTTGCGCACGGTGCCCGTGCCGATGGCCGCCGCCGCGTTATCGCCCGCGCCCGCGATGACCTTCGTCTCCGGCGAGAGGCCGAGCGCCTTGGCGACGTCGCTTTTCAGCGTGCCGGTGACCTCATAGCTCTCAAAGAGCTTGGGCAGCATGTCCTCGGTGATGCCGCAGATGTCCAGCATGGGCTTCGACCAGCGCTTGTGCTCCACGTCCAGCAGCAGCATGCCGGAGGCGTCCGAATAGTCGGTGGACAATACGCCCGTCAGCCGATAGGCGATGTAGTCCTTGGGCAGCATGATCTTGCGCGCGCGGGCAAAGTTCTCCGGCTCGTTCTCGCGCACCCAGAGGATCTTCGGCGCGGTGAAGCCCGCGAAGGCGATGTTCGCCGTGTTCGCGGAGAGCGTCTTGACGCCGATCTCGCCGTTCAGGTAGTCGCACTGCTTCGCGCTGCGGCCGTCGTTCCAGAGGATGGCCGGGCGGATGACCTCGTCGTGCTCGTCGAGCATGACCAGACCGTGCATCTGTCCGCCGAAGCTGATGCCCTTCACCTGCGCCTTGTCAAAGCCCTCCGTCAGCGCGGCGAGGCCGCTCATCACGGCGTCCCACCAGTCCTCCGGGCGCTGCTCCGACCAGCCCGGCTTGGGCAGCGAGAGCGGATACTCGCGCGACACGCTGCGCATCAGCGCGCCCGTCTCGTCCATCATCAGCAGCTTCACCGCCGACGTGCCCAAATCAATGCCGATAAAATAGCTCACTGTCTTGTCCTCTCCCGCGGCCGGGCGACTGTGCGCCGCCGCGCGTCTGTCAAAAGTCCGGCGCCCCGCCGGACGCCGGACTTCTTGCTCGTTTCCCTAAGCGCTCGCTTAGCCCCACGGATTCTCCGTCGGATAGCGCACGCCCTCAGGCTGGTTGTAGCCGATCTCGCCGACCGGAACGCCCAGATACTTGAACACCTCGAAGAGCGCCTTGCCGTGATGGCCGAAGGCGACCGCGCCGTGATGCGGGAAGCCCTTCTCGATCAGCACATGGCGGTAGAAGCGGCCCATCTGCGGGATGGCGAACACGCCGATGGAGCCGAAGGAGCGCGTGGCGACCGGGAGCACCTCGCCGTTGGCGATGTAGGCGCGCAGCTTGGAATCGGCGGTGGACTGCAGGCGGAAGAAGGTGATGTCGCCGGGGACGATGTCGCCCTCCAGCGTGCCGTTGGTCACCTCGACCGGGAGGCTGCGGGCCATGATCTTCTGGTACTTCATCGCGCAGGCGGACAGCTTGCTCGAGCAGGTGTTGCCGCAGTGGAAGCCCATGAAGGTCTCCTGCAGCGTGTATGGGAACTTGCCCGCGACGTCGGCGTTAAACAGATCCTTCGGCACGGTGTTGTTGATGTCCAGCAGCGTCACCGCGTCCTCGGAGACGCAGGTGCCGATGAACTCGCTGAGCGCGCCGTAGATGTCCACCTCGCAGGAAACGGGGATGCCCCGGCCCGTGAGGCGGCTGTTGACGTAGCAGGGCACGAAGCCGAACTGCGTCTGGAACGCGGGCCAGCACTTGCCGGCGATGGCGAAGTACTTCTTGCTGCCCTTGTGGTTCTCGATCCAGTCGAGCAGGGTCAGCTCATACTGCGCGAGCTTGGAGAGGATCTCGGGCTTCTGGTTGCCCTTGCCCAGCTCCTTGGCCATATCGGCGACGACGGACGGGATGCGCTCGTCGCCCGCGTGGGCGTTGAAGGACTCGAACAGGTCAAGCTCGGAGTTCTCCTCGATCTCAACGCCCAGCTGATAGAGCTGATAGATCGGCGCGTTGCAGGCGAGGAAGTTGAGCGGGCGCGGGCCGAAGGAGAAGATCTTCAGCTCCGACAGGCCAACCAGCGCGCGCGCGATGGGCAGGAAGTCGTGGATCATGTCCGCGCAGGCGTCGGCGTCGCCGACGGGATACTCCGGGATGTACGCGGTCACGCCGCGCAGCTTGAGGTTATAGCTCGCGTTGAGCATGCCGCAGTAGGCGTCGCCGCGGTCGTCGGAAAGGACGCCCACATTCTCCTCGGCGGCGGCCACGAACATCTTCGGGCCTTTGAACTGCTGGGCGAGCATGGTCTCGGAGATCTCCGGGCCGAAGTTGCCCAGATACACGCACAGCGCGTTGCAGCCCGCGGCCTCGATGTCCGCCAGCGCCTGCTTCATGTGGACTTCGCTCTCCACGATGCAGACCGGGCACTCGTAGATGTCCGCGGCGTCGTAGCGCTCTGCATACGCCTTGACCAGCGCCTTGCGGCGGTTGACCGACAGGCTCTCCGGGAAGCAGTCGCGGCTGACCGCGACGATGCCGACCTTGATCTTCGGGATGTTGTTCATGGCAAAGCCCTCCTTATGATATGACGGATGTGTCGCCTCTTCCGCACGCCGCAGCGCGCGAGTCGCTATTTCTATTATAAACCATGATCGCGCAATGTTCAATCACCCTTTTCTCATTTCATGCGAAGATTTTGGTCGAAACTGACCAAAATGGCGGGCAGTGCCCGCCTCCGCCTCCGAAAGGCTTTGCTTCTTATGCAGGCTGAGCGACCGTGACCGAAGACAGGCGGCGGGCCATGCCCGCTTCTATCTCCGAAGAGCTTTGCTTCTTATTCTAGGTTAAGCGAACGAGGCCGACGGGCGGGTGTGGAGCGCGTTTCGGCGTTTACGCGCAAAGAGGCCCCGCAGAGCGCGGGGCCTCGATTCTCAAATCAAATGATCGAACCATTGCCATGGGCTATTCTGAGCAAGCAAAGGCGTGAATAAGCCAATTTTTAAGCCACTTTTCATGAGCAACCCGCCCGGGATCGCTTCGCTTCCGGGCTGCCTTTTGCAATCGCTTTGCGATTGGGGTACCGTTGGGGCTACCGCCCCAAACCCTGTCTGGGGACATTGTCCCCAGACCCCATCCTGTGCTTCGCACCTTATTAAAAGGTGTCACGCGGTCATGCGCCGCTCGTACAGGCGCGCGGAGAGCGGCATCGACGCCGCGTTGAGGAGCGCGCCGACCGCGAGGGCCGCGGGCACGAGCGCCGGTGCGGGCGGAATCTCGGAGGTCAGACCGGAGAGCGCGCCCAGCAGAGCCGCCGCCACGAGGATGGCGAGGACGCACAGCGGACGGCCGCGCTCCATACCAAATCGGTAGAGGATCGGGAGGATGACCGCCTCCATCGCCAGCGCCAGCGCAAGGCTGACGCCGATGTTCGCCCAATACGTCTGCTGCGCGCCGGGCAGCAGGCTCTGCGACAGCGCGCCGCGCGCCGCCGCGACGAGAAGCGTGACGCACATGTACCCATAAGATAGGATGTATTTGCTCGCCACCAGCGCCGCGCCGTGCGCGGGCAGCGCCATCAGCAGGCCGTCGAAGCGGTCGCGCTCGTCGATGGAGATCAGGTTGATCGGGATGACGATCGCGTAAAACAGGATGAACGACGCGCCTCCCCCGCCCGGCGCGGCGAAGACGACGATGAGCAGCAGGAAAACCGGCAGCGATCTGCGCATCGCGTACAGATCCTTTAAGAGAAGTCCCTTCATTGCCATTCCTCCCCCTTGGTCAGCAGCAGCATGATGTCCTCGATGCCCGCGCGCTCGGCGGGCGCGTCCGGCGGCAGCTTGTCGCGCAGCGCCAGCGCGCGCAGCTGCCCGTGCGCGCGCAGCGTCCGCAAAATCGCCCCGGGCCGCTCGGAGGCGAGGCGCGAAAGCGACGCCTCGTCCAGCGGTAGCAGCGCGTAGCGCTCGTCGAGCGCGTCCTTCTCCTCCGAGAGCAGCACGCGCCCCTCGTGCAGGAAGACGACGTAATCGCAGATCTTCTCCAAGTCCGTCACGATGTGCGAGCTGAGCAGCACCGAGTGCGTCTCCTCGCGGGTGAAGTCGTTGAAGACGTCGAGCATCTCCTCGCGCACGATGGGATCCAGCCCGCCCGTCGCCTCGTCGAGCACCAGCAGCCGCGCGCCGTGGCTCATCGCGACGGCGAGCGCCAGCTTCATCCGCGTGCCGCGCGAGAGCTGGGAGACGCGCTGCCCCTCCGGCACGCCGAAGCGATTCAAAAACGCGCGATACGCCTTCTCGTCCCAGCGCGCGAAGACGCCCGCCATCGCGCGGCCCAGCTGCGCCGCCGTCAGGTTCTGCGGCAGGCACGCGTCGTCCAGCACGACGCCGATCTCCTCCCGCGCGCGGGCGAACGCCGCGCTGCGCCCGGCCGGGACGCCCAGCGTCGTGACCGTGCCGCCGTCCGGGCGGCAGGCGCCCAGAATCATGCGGATGAGCGTCGATTTGCCCGCGCCGTTTTCGCCCACCAGCCCCAGCACGCAGCCCTGCGGCAGCGCGAGATCGACGCCTTGCAGCGCGAAATCGCCGTAGCGCTTTTCAAGCCCCCGCGCCTCGATTGCGTATTCCGTCATTTTCCATCCTCCTCCATGAGCGTCGTAAACATTTCGGCCAGCGCGTCGCCGCCGATGCCGATCTCCCCGGCCAGACGCGCGATTTGGCGCATGTGCTCCTCGATCTGGCGCAGCGCGTCCTCGCGCACCCACTCCGGGTTGCGCTCCGCGACGAAGCACCCCTTGCCCGCGACCGTCACGATCAGGCCCTGATGCTCCAGTTCGTCGTAGGCGCGCTTGGTCGTGATGACGCTGATGCGCAAATCCTTGGCCAGCGCCCGAATCGAGGGCAGCACGTCGCCCGCGCGCAGCTCGCCCGAGGCGATCTTCCCGCGCAGCTGCCCGACGATCTGCTCGTAGATCGGCATCTTCGACGCGTTGCTGATGATGAGATTCACCGCCGTCGCCTCCTCGCTTCACTGTTCATGTACAGTATATACAGTTGACCGGCGCTTGTCAACCCCTTTCGGAAAGTTTTTGGCGGCGGCTTTGCCCCGCCCCGTCCGCGCGCTTGACTTTGCCGCGCAAATCGTCCATAATAAGGGCGTTTAGCGTTGAAGTGAGGTGATCGCGTGTCCCAGCGCATCGAACGCGTTGCCCCCGATTCTCTGGCGGCGCGCGCGGGCATCCTGCCCGGGGAGACGCTCGTCTCCATCGACGGGACGCCCGTCCTCGACTTTGTGGACTACCAGTTTCTGACCGCGCGGCCCCGGCTGACGCTCCTCGTCGAGGCGGCGGACGGCGCGCGGCACGAGGTGCCCCTGCGCAAGCGCACCGAGGAGGCGCTGGGGCTGACGCTCGAGTCCTCGCTGATGAGCTGCCCCAAGACGTGCGCCAACCACTGCATGTTCTGCTTCATCGAGCAGATGCCGCCGGGCATGCGCGAGAGCCTGTATGTGCGCGACGACGACTGGCGGCTCTCGCTGATGGCGGGCAACTTTGTGACGCTGACCAACCTGCCCTCGCGCGAGATGGACAGGCTGATCGAGCGCCGCCCCAGCCCGCTCTATGTGAGCGTACACACGACCAACGGCGAGCTGCGCAACAAGATGCTGCGCCACCGGCACGCCGACCGCATCATGGAGCAGCTTCGCCGCTTTGCGGACAACCATATCAGCTTCCACTGTCAGGTCGTGCTCTGCCCCGGCGTCAACGACGGGCCGGAGCTTAATCGCACGCTGCGCGACCTCGCCTCGCTCGCCCCGCGCGCGCTGACCGTCGCGCTGGTGCCCGTGGGCCTGACGCGCTACCGCGAGCACCTGACGCCGCTTCGGCCCTACACGCGCGAGGAGGCGGAGCGGGTGATCGAGCAGGCGGAGGCCTTTCAGCGGGAGATGCTGCCGCGCTTTGGCACGCGCTTCGTGTTCCCGTCGGATGAGTTTTACCAGCTCGCCGCCCATCCTTTGCCCGACGCCGAGAGCTACGAGGATTTTCCCCAGTTTGAAAACGGCGTCGGCCTGCTCGCGCGGCTCCGCGACGAGTTCCTCTCCGCCGCGCGGCTGGGCGCGGGCGACCCGGTCGTCCCCCGCCGCGTGCTGATGGCCACGGGCACGTCCGTCGCGCCGTTCATGCGCGAGCTGGTCGCCGGCTGCCCCATGCCCGGCGTGCAAATCGAGGTGCGCCCGATCGTCAACCGCTTCTTTGGCGAGAGCGTCACGGTCTCCGGCCTCATCACCGGGCAGGATCTCGTCGCGCAGCTTCGCGGCGCGCAGGCGGACGAAATCCTCATCACCGAAAGCATGCTCCGCGAGGGAGAGGACGTCTTCCTCGACGATATGACCCTTGCGCAGGCGCAGGAGGCGCTCGGCATCCGCATCGTGCCCGTCCCGGACGACGGCGCGGCGCTCTACGACGCCCTGCGCGGAACGGAGGAATGACCCATGTCCAAGCCCCTTGTCGCCGTCGTCGGCAGGCCGAACGTCGGCAAATCCACCTTCTTTAACCGCATCGCCGGGCGGCGCATCTCCATCGTCGAGGACACGCCCGGCGTCACCCGCGACCGCATCTACGCGGACTGCGAATGGCTCGATCACCCCTTCACCCTGATCGACACCGGCGGCATCGACCCGCGCTCCGACGACGTGCTTCTCAAACAGATGCGCCGCCAGGCGGAGATCGCCATCGAGACCTGCGACGTCATCCTCTTCTTCACCGACGGGCGCACCGGGCTGACCGCCGACGACGAGGACGTCGCCGTGATGCTGCGCAAGAGCCGCAAGAGCGTCATCCTCGTGGTGAACAAGATCGACCACCAGAAGCAAAACGACGCGATCTACGACTTCTACGCGCTGGGGCTGGGCGAGCCGTTCGCCATCTCGGCGGCGAACATGCTGGGCTTTGGCGACCTGCTCGACGAGGTCGTCCGGCGCTTTCCCGAGGAGAGCGAGCGCGAAGACGAGGACGAAGAGCACGTCATTCAGATCGCCGTCGTCGGCCGGCCGAACGTCGGCAAGTCGAGCCTCGTCAACCGCATCCTCGGGCAGGAGCGCTCGATGGTCTCCGACATCGCGGGCACGACGCGCGACGCCATCGACACCGCCTTTACGCGCGACGGCCAACGCTACAACATCATCGACACCGCGGGCATCCGCCGCAAGCGCGCCATCGAGGAAGAGTCCATCGAGCGCTACAGCATCGTGCGCGCGCTAGCCTCCGTGCGCCGCTGCGACGTGGCGCTGATCGTCCTGGACGCCGAGACCGGCGTCACCGAGCAGGACACCAAGATCGCCGGGTACGTCCACGAGGAGGGCAAGGCCGCCGTCATCCTCGTCAACAAGTGGGACGCGGTGGAAAAGGACACGAACACCATGGAGATCGAGCGCCGCAAGGTTGTCGAGGCGCTCAAGTTCATGGACTACGCGCCCGTGCTCTTCATCTCCGCCCTCTCGGGGCAGCGCGTGGCGAAGGTGCTGCCCGCCGTGCGGGACGCCTACGAGCAGACCTCCCGCCGGGTGACCACGGGGCTGCTCAACGACGTCGTGAACGACGCCACCGCGGCGTTGCAGCCGCCCTACTCCGGCGGGCGGCGGCTCAAGCTCTACTACGCCACGCAGCAGGGCGTCTGCCCGCCCACCTTCGTCTTCTTCGTCAACGACGAAACGCTCATGCACTTCGCCTATCAGCGTTACCTTGAAAACCAGCTCCGCAAGGCGTTCGGCTTTAGCGGCACGCCGATCCGCTTCGTCCTGCGCGAGCGCTCGCAAAAGGAGGAATGACCATGCGTCTCATCGTCACGCTCGCGATCGGCTACCTGCTGGGCAGCCTGTCCACCGGGGTGCTGCTCTCCCGCCTGCTGGCGCGCGGCGACGTCCGCCGCCAAGGCAGCGGCAACGCCGGAACGACCAATATGCTGCGCGTCTACGGGCGCGGCATGGCCCTGCTCACGCTCGCGGGCGACATGCTCAAGGGCGTGATCGCCGTGCTGATCGGCTTCGCGCTGGTGGGCGGCGCGCGCGGCGGGCTGCTCGGCGCGGTCGGCGCGGTGCTGGGGCACAACTTCCCCGTCTTCTTCGGCTTCAAGGGCGGCAAGGGCATCGCCACGAGCTTTGGCTGCCTGCTGGTCATCTTCCCCGCGCAGACGCTGCTGGCCTTCGCCGTGTTCCTGCTCGTCTTCCTCGTCACGCGCTACGTCTCCGCCGGGTCGCTCGCCGCCGCGGTGACGCTGCCCATCTTCGTGATCGTCAGCGTGCCGTATGACCCGATCGTCTGGGCGGGCGCGGCGTTCCTCGGCCTGCTTGCGATCGCGCGGCACGCGCCGAACATCCGCCGCCTGCTCTCCGGGACGGAAAACCGGATCGACTTCGCGGTGTTCAAGGGGAAAAAAGCAAAATAATACTCTCAAATCAAATCATATTCATGGTGAACCCGCCCGGGATCGCTTCCGGGCTGTTTTTAGCAATTGCTTCGCGATTTGGGGTACGTTGGGGCTACCGATCCGGGGAACTCACATAGTCGTGAGCTTCGCTCACTCCCTGTGATTCCCCGCGTTCCGCCTGCCTGCTTCCGCCACAGGCGGCGGCAGGCTCCAGCGCCAAACCCTGTCTGGGGACATTGTCCCCAGACCCCGTCCTGTGCTTTGCAGCACATAAAGGTTTTAATCTAAGAAAAGTATAAGCGCGCCAAAAGACGGGCGAAAAGCGTCGGCCTTTCGCCCGTCTTTTTTGTTTTGTGCGGTTATCCCCGCGATGCAGCTATCCCTCTTCATCCTCGCCGCACGCGTCGCACGCGCCGTCCCCCGCGTCGTCCGCCTCCGCGCCGGCGCGGCGGCGCGTCGGCAGGCAGATGACCTGCCCGGCCACGAAGTCGCTGGGCAGCAGGTTCGGGTTGAGCCGCAGGAGCTGCTCGACGTTCGTGCCGTTGATCTCGGCCAGCTCGTCTAGGGTGTCGCCCTCCTGGATGCGGTAGACCGGGCCGCCGCTCTCGCACAGGCCGCGGTCGCCGTTGGGCGGCACGCAGAGCACGTCGCCCGGGCGCAGCGCGGTGAGGCGGATGTCCTCATTGTACTCGCGCAGCGCGCGCAGGGAGACGTTCGAGGCGAGCATCACGTCCACGACGCTCTGCCCCTGCTGCACCGTGTACGCCGAGGAGCCGACCGGGCAGGAGCGCCCCTCGCCCACCGGGATGCACAGGATGTCGCCGACCATCAGCCGCCCGGCGGCGATGCCGGGGTTGGCGTTGAGCAGCGTGCGCACGTTGACGCCGAAGCGCCGGGCGATCAGATAGAAGCTGTCGCCGCGCCGCACGCGGTAGGTCTGCGTTCCCGCCGGGCAGGCGGCCGGGTCGATCGCGGTCTGGTTGATGATGTCGCCCTCGCGCGTGAGATCGTTGTTGCCTTTTTCCATCAATAGAACAGCCCCTTTCGACGTTCTGCTAAAGCATATGCGCCGAGGGGCTGTTTGTGACTTGGGAAGCGGGCGTCAGTCGATGCGGTTGCCCTGCGCGTCGAAGAGCGGCAGCTTTTCGAGGTAGATGATGTCCTCGCGATCCTGCGCGTCGCCCTCGGCCAGGATGGCCATGCGGCCGCAGATGACGCCGCCCGCCTGCTCGACGAGCTGCTCGAGCGCCTGCAGCGACTCGCCGGTGGAGATTACGTCGTCCACGATCAGGATGCGCTTGCCGCGCATCAGCTTGGCGTCCTCGCCGTCCAGATACAGGCGCTGCACATGGTCGGTGGTGATGGAGCGCACCTCGACGGAGAACACGTCGCGCATGTAGAGCTTGGCGCCCTTGCGCGCGAGCAGCCACTTCTTCGCGCCGATCTGGCGGGCCATCTCGTAGGCGAGCGGGATGCCCTTGCTCTCCGCCGTGATGAGGTAGTCAAACTCCGGCGCCCTTTCCAGCAGGGCGCTAGCGCAGGCCTTCGTCAGCTCGCAGTCGCCGAAGATCACGAACGCGCCGATGGACAGATGCTCGTTCAGCGGGCAGATGGGCAGGTCGCGCTCGCAGCCCGCGATGGTCATATGGAAGCTATCCGGCATAGGAACCCCTCTTTTTCTTCATGATTTCCCGGAACGCGCCGGGACGCCTTGACCCTTCTATTATACGCGGTTTTGTTCGGGTGTCAATGAAGAAGCCGTACTTTCGCGTTTTTTCAGCAAAACGCGCGTCTGTTCGCGCCCGTTCACGGTCTTTTTGCCTAAAACAGACCGAAAGTCTGGATAATTTTCCGAACATTTGGCGATCTCGAATGTGGATTATTCGGAAAACGCATAGATGTATGCCGTGTGATATTACATGATTGTCATAAAGCTTGGCCGCCGCCCGGCCCGCCGGACGGCGTCTTTTTTCCAAAAAAAGTGTCGGTTTCCACACGCGGGTCGCCAGACCGTTCACAAATCCCGCGAAAACGTGCGAGTCTCTATCATTTATGTAACATTCAAGCCCCGAAGAGTTCATCATTTTTCGGGGTTTGATGCCTTGACGCTCACGCGCTTTCATGGTAAGATGTGGGCCAGTGGCAACAAGATATTGTGTTTCATGCTCGCCCGAGATCAACATATGGTGTCCGAAAGCGACCGATATCGCCGGGGGACGAGGAAAGGAAGCCGTTCTATGTACATCATCAAAAAAGACGGGACACACGAGGATTTTAACGTGCAGAAGGTCGTCTCTGCCGTCAACAAGAGCGCGGAGCGCGTGCTGTATACCTTTACGCAGGAGGAGATCGACTTCATCTGCCGCTTCGTCACCGAGCGCTGCGAGGCGCTGGGCATGGAGGGCATCCCCATCGCCCAGATGCACAACGTGGTGGAGAGCGCTCTGGACGCGATCAACCCCGCCGTCGCCAAGTCCTACCGGGACTATCGCAACTACAAGACCGACTTCGTGCAGATGCTCGACGCGGTCTATAAGAAGAGCCAGTCGATCATGTACATCGGCGACAAGGAGAACAGCAACGCCGACAGCGCGCTCGTCTCCACGCGCCGCAGCCTGATCTTCAACCAGCTCAACAAGCAGCTCTACCAGAAGTTCTTCCTCAATGTGGAGGAGCTGCAGGCCCAGCGCGACGGCTACATCTATATCCACGACATGTCCGCCCGCCGCGACACGATGAACTGCTGCCTCTTCGACGTGGGCGCGGTGCTCAGGGGCGGCTTTGAGATGGGCAACATCTGGTACAACGAGCCGAAGACGCTCAACGTCGCCTTCGACGTCATCGGCGACATCGTCCTCTCCGCGGCCAGCCAGCAGTACGGCGGCTTCACCGTCTCCTGCGTCGATCAGCTTCTCGATCCCTACGCCGAGAAGAGCTACGTCATGTTCACCGAGCGCTATCGCTCCATGGGCCTTTCCGATGAGCGGGCGCACGAGGAGGCCATGAAGGACATCGTCAACGACTTCGAGCAGGGCTTCCAAGGGTGGGAATACAAGTTCAACACCGTCGCGTCCAGCCGGGGCGACTATCCCTTCATCACGATGACCTTCGGCCTCGGGCAGACGCGCATGGCGAAGCTGGCCAGCAAGCTCTTCCTCAAGGTACACGCCGGCGGTCAGGGCAAGAAGGGCAACAAGAAGCCCGTCCTCTTCCCCAAGCTGGTCTTCCTCTACGACGAGAACCTGCACGGGCCGGGCAAGCCGCTCGAGGACGTGTTTGAGGCGGGCATCGACTGCTCCTCCAAGACGATGTACCCCGACTGGCTCAGCCTCACCGGCGAGGGCTACGTCGCCTCGATCTACAAGAAGTACGGCAAGGTCATCAGCCCCATGGGCTGCCGGGCGTTCCTCTCGCCGTGGTTTGAGCGCGGCGGCATGGAGCCTGCCGACGACGAGGACGAGCCGGTGTTCGTGGGCCGCTTCAACATCGGCGCGGTGTCGCTGCATCTGCCGCTCATCCTCGCCAAGGCGCGCCGGGAGGGCAAGGATTTTTACGAGGTGCTCGACTACTACCTCGAATTGATCCGCCGCCTGCACATCCGCACCTACGCCTACCTCGGCGAGATGCGCGCCAGCACCAACCCGCTCGCCTATTGCGAGGGCGGCTTCTACGGCGGGCACCTCGGCCTGTACGACAAGATCAAGCCGCTGCTCAAGACCGCGACCGCGTCCTTCGGCTATACGGCGCTCAACGAATTGCAGGAGCTATACAACGGCAAGAGCATCTACGAGGACGGGCAGTTCGCCTTGGAGGTCATGCAGCACATCAATCAGAAGATCACCGAGTTCAAGAAGGCCGACGGCAATCTTTACGCCATCTACGGCACGCCCGCGGAGAGCCTGTGCGGCCTGCAGATCGAGCAGTTCCGCAAGCTATTCGGCATCGTCGAGAACGTCTCGGACAGGCCGTATGTCTCCAACTCCTTCCATTGCCACGTCACGGAGGAGATCTCGCCCATCGACAAGCAGAACAGCGAGAAGCGCTTCTGGGATCTCTCCAACGGCGGCAAGATTCAATACGTCCGCTACCCCATCGGCTACAACAAGGACGCCATCCGCACGCTGATCCGGCGCGCGATGAAGATGGGCTTCTATGAGGGCGTCAACCTCTCGCTCGCCTATTGCGACGATTGCGGGCATCAGGAGCTGGACATGGACGTCTGCCCCAAGTGCGGCAGCCGGAACCTGACCAAGATCGACCGCATGAACGGCTATCTCTCCTACTCGCGCGTTCACGGCCAGAGCCGTCTCAACGACGCGAAGATGGCCGAGATCGCCGAGCGCAAGAGCATGTAGCGGCCTGTGGCCGCCTCCATTTCCGAACGAGTTAGGTGCGTTACCATCTTTGGCGCACGAGGCCGGTGGCGGCTGTGCCGCCCTCCACCTCCGAAGGAGTTAGGTGTACTTCCATCTTTGGCGCACGAGGCCGCGGCCTGTGGCCACCTCCATCTGCAAACGGTTGGCAGGCTTTTGTCGCTGAAATGGCGGAGAACAGACCAGCGGTCTGTACAGCAAATCCATCCATCATCACATCGCTGGCGATCGGCGGATGCGTCGGAGATCAGACCGGCAGTCTGATCTCCGTTGCTTACGCCGGGGCGAGCGGAAAAGAAAGCGGGAATGACCCATGCGGTATCATGACATCACCGTGGACGACATGCTCAACGGGGACGGGCTGCGCACCGTGCTCTGGCTCTCCGGCTGCGACCATCGCTGCCGCGGCTGCCAGAACCCGCAAACGTGGGATCCGGACGACGGTCTCCTCTTTGACGACGCGGCGCGCGAGGAGCTGTTTTCCTATCTCGCGCGGGATTACATCAGCGGCCTGACGCTCTCCGGCGGCGACCCGCTCTACCCGGGCAACCGCAAGGGCGTGGGCGAGCTGGTGCGGCAGGTGCGCCGCCAGTTCCCGGAAAAGACGATCTGGCTCTACACGGGCAGCCTCTTCGAGGACATCATCGATCTGCCGTTCCTGCCGCTGCTCGACGTGGTGGTGGACGGTCCGTTCGTGCGCGAGCAGGCCGATCCGCAGCTTCACTGGAAGGGCAGCGCGAACCAGCGCGTGATCGACGTACACGCCACGCTCTCGCAGGGGCGCATCGTGATCTGGAAGCAGAACGCGCCGACCTTCCCCATGATAACGGATCGCTCGGCCTGCTGCTGCAACTGACGGAACGAAACAGACCGACATTCTGTTTGAGGAGTGCCTATGCTTCGCATCGCGAAATTTGAAAAGGTGACGCCGGAGCGCTTCGCCGCCGACTTCATGAACACCTTCCCCGGGCAGACGCTGCCGCAGGCGCTCGCCGCCTACGAGCGCATCCGCCTGCCGCGCCGCGCGACGAGCGGCTCCGCGGGGTACGACTTCTTCGCGCCCGTCGGCTTCGAGCTGTCCGCCGGGGAGACGATCACCATCCCCACGGGCGTGCGCGCGCTGATGGAGGACGGCTGGGTGCTGACGATCTACCCGCGCAGCGGGCTGGGGTTCAAGTATCGCTTTCAGCTCGACAACGCGGTCGGCGTGATCGACAGCGACTACGCCGCATCCGACAACGAGGGGCACATCTTCCTGCGCATGACCAACGACAGCCGCGCGCGCAAGACGCTCGTGCTCACGGCGGGTTCGGCGTTCGCGCAGGGCATCTTCCTGCCCTTTGGCGTCACCGTGGACGATGACGCGCGCGCGACGCGCAACGGCGGGCTGGGTTCCACCGGGCGCAGCCTGTGAGCGGAGGGCCTATGACTCCAATCAGCTCCGCCCCGCTTTCCGGGGACGCCGCGAAGCGCTATGAGGCGCTGCTCGCCGAAGCGGACGCGCTCACGGAGGGCGTCTCTCACCCGCTCGCGAACCTGTCAAACCTCTCCGCGCTGCTCTACGCGCGGCTGCCGCAGGTCAACTGGTGCGGGTTTTACCTGCTGCACGGCGGCGAGCTGCTGCTCGGCCCCTTCTGCGGGCTGCCCGCGTGCATCCGCATCCCGCTGGGGCGCGGCGTGTGCGGCACGGCGGCGGCCTCCGGCGCGGTGCAGCGCGTGGCGGACGTCCACGCCTTCCCCGGGCACATCGCCTGCGACGCCGCGAGCAACAGCGAGATCGTGCTGCCCATCCGCAGCGCGGGGCGCGTGATCGGCGTGCTGGACATCGACAGCCCCGAGCGAGCGCGCTTTGACGAGGCCGACGAGGCGGGCCTGCGCGCGCTCGTCTCGCTGATCGAGGCGCGCTGCGACTTTGCCATCGCCCGCTATGACCTGCGCTAAACCCATTTTGATTCGATTCAAAAGCCACGCATAGAAAAAAAGAGAGCATCTTTTCTCCCCCTCCGGAGGGAAAAAAGGCCTCTCTGATAGGCTGTTTCCGCCCCTTGTGGACGGTCAGCTTGTCAAAAAAGCCCAGTTCTGCATTAACTCCCACTTTCGGAGATGTGGGGCGCTGCCCCACCGCCCCGCCTAGGGGCTTTCCGGTCGCCCCTAGGAACCCTTCGGCCCCCAAACTATGTAGGTTTGTTGCTTGTTTTGAGAATGCAAGAACTTCTAGTTTGACGGAAATAAGGTTTTTTGACAGCCTGTCCGCCCCTTGAGGGCGGTTTTTTTGTGCGTTTGCCGCGCGCATACGGCGTTTCACAGCGCGTGACCGCAAAATGTTGTTAAATCTCATTTGATAACGGATGAATTAAATCGGAAAAGCGTTGTCTTCCATGCAGCGGCATGGTATAATAAAGGTTGGAAAAATCTAGCCTATCGCAACCATGCCTCGTGACATGGATCACCATTGGGAGGGATTTTGCTTGAAGATGGAATGGAAGCGCCTTGTCAGCCTGCTTCTCACTTGCGCGATGCTCGTGACGCTCGTGCCCACGGGCCTTGCGGAAGAGAGCGCCCCGCAGGCGGAGCCTGACGCCGTTGTGACGGCCGCCCCGTCCGCGACGCCGACGGCCACCCCGACGGTCACTCCGTCCGCGACCCCGACGGCGACCCCGTCTGCGACGCCGACGGCCACCCCGACGGCGGAGCCGACGCAGGCGATCGAAACGCAGGAGCCGACGAAGGCCCCTGCTTCCAGCGAGCCGACCGCGGAACCGACTGCGGCCAGCGAACCGGCCGAGACGCCGACCGCGGAACCGACTGCGGCCAGCGAACCGGCCGAGACGCCGACCGCGGAACCGACCGTCTCCAGCGAACCGACTGAAACGCCCACCGCGGAACCGACCGCGTCCAGCGAGCCGGCCGAGACGCCCACCGCGGAACCGACCGAAGTTCCGGAAAATTCGCCGGAACCGACCGAAGTCCCCTCTCCGCTCGTCATCGTGGCGCTCGCGGCAAACGGCGAGACGGCGTTCGCGGTCGAATACGGCATGCCGGAGGACTATCTGGCCACCCTCCTGCCCGCCACGCTGACCGCGACCCTGTCCGACGGCGCGACGCTCTCCCTGGACGCCAAGTGGGCCTGCGTCGATGACGGCCACGGCGTCGCCGCGTATGATCCCGCGCCGGAGACGCAGGGCGATCTGCCCGTCTACACCTTCCGCGCGCAGGTGGCCGATTTGAAGGGCTATGCGCTGGCCGAAGGTGTCGACATGCCGACGCTGACCGTCCGCCTGAAGGAGCCTGAGATCATGCTCCTCTCGATCGTGGATATTCCGGACATGCCCGAAGGGATAAAGTATGACGACGGGCAGTCCCGCCTCGAGCTGGCCACCGGCTACACCTTTACGACCGATCAGATCAATGACGCGATCGCGAAGGTTGAAGGCGTGGGGCACGAGGTCAAATCCATCTACAGCTTCGCCGCGATCAGCAAGGATTCTGCGGCGGCCATCAATCTGCCGTTTACGAGCCGCGGCCCGATTGCCGGCGGCACGTTCAACAGCAGCGTCACCGTGGAAAACAGCTCCAAGATCTCCGGCGGCACGTTTACCGGAGCGGTCTCCAGCAAGGGCGCCATCACCGGCGGCACGTTCAAGGGCAGCGTGACGCTCTCTCGCGGCTCCGTGGAGGGCGGCAAGTTTGAGAGCGGATCCTCCATCGCCCTGCGCGGCGCCAGCCTCATCAGCGGCGGCGACTTCTACACCGACAAGATCGTCGGCGGCGGCGGCCAAGGCGCAATCGGCATCTTCGGGGGCACCTTCCACGTCCCCCTCACGCTTATCTCGGATATCCCCACCCTCTACGGCGGCACCTTCATGGAGCCTGTGATCATCCCCAACGGCGTGTCCGTCGGAAAGGGCACGTTTATGAATACGGTCACCAACAACGGCAAGATCACCGGCGGCGAATTCAACGGCGAGCTTGTCAACAACGGTTCCATCGAGGGCAACGGCGCGGCCCCCACGATCAACGGCAAGCTCAACAATGCCACCGGCACCGTGAAAAACGCGGTCTTCGGCGAGAGCGCCGAAATCACCGAAATCGGCAAACTGTACGTCCCCTTCACCGTCTACGGCCCGAGCGGCGAGCCGGAGACGACCGTCGTCGACAAGGCGATTTACGACGAAGACGCCCTGACCTCCCTCAAAAAGAACTACACCGGCGCCGACAACGCCAACTGGAAGCTGTTTTTGAACGGCGAAGAGTCGGATTTGACGGGGCGCAAGATGTCCCTCGACGGCAGCCAGAACCACTTCAAGCACAACTCCGTCTGGCGCATTGTGGGCGACGTGCTGGAGGTGATGGGCGACTGGGACGGCGCGGATGCGCCCGAGGGCGGCTATAAGAGCGTCGTCATCAACGCGGGCGTAACGCTCTCCGGCGGCGTGTTCGCATGCAGCGGAGCGGTCACCAATAACGGCACGATCACAAAAGGCTCGTTCTCAGGCTCCGGAAGCTTCACCAACAAAGGCACGATCTCCGGCGGCGAGTTCAGCAATACGAGATTGTCGAACACCAAGGAGATCACCGGCGGCACGTTCAATAGGGATGTCGTCAACAACGGCACGATCTCCGGCGGCGATTTTAACGCTGCCGTGACTAACGGTATTAACGGCAAGATCTCCAGCGGCAAGTTCACCAGCAAGGTGGCGAACGCCGTCACGAACAACGGCGAGATCACCGGCGGCACGTTCAGAGCACAGATCTCGAACAGCGGCGTTGTCTCCGGCGGTTCGTTCTCCACGCAGTTTTTGAATAACGCTTCCGGCACGGTTTGCGCCGGTGAGAATGGCGCTCCGAGCCTCAGCGGTCGCCTGATCAACAACGGCACTGTCGATGGCGGCACCGTATCGGCGACCGTCGAAAACAACGGCACTGTCGATGGCGGCTCCTTCACCGCGCAGAATAGTCAGATCATGCTCAAAAACACCGGCACCATCTCGGGCACCGCGAAGATCGCCGGATGGGTCACAAACAACGGCGTGATCTCCGGCGGCACGTTTGAAAAGACCTCCCATCTCACGAACAGCAAGACGATCTCCGCCGGCACGTTCTCCGGCGCGGTCGCCAACAACGGCGCGATCTCCGGCGGCACGTTTGATGCGGACTCCACGCTCGCCAACGCGAGCGACGCCACCATCACGGACGGCAAGTTCTCCGGTACGGTCGAAAACGACGGCACGATCTCCGGCGGCACGTTTGAAACGGCCTCCACGGTCACGAACAACAAGACGATCTCCGGCGGCACGTTCTCCGGCACGGTGACCAATCAGGGCACGGTTGACGATGAGAACGGCACAGGCCATGGCGGCGAGATCAGCGGCGGCGCGTTCTCCGGCAGCGTTGAGAACACCTGCATGATCACCGGAGGCGTGTTCTCCAGCACGGTAACCAATCGCGGTATTGTGCGCGGTGGCGCTTCGTTCTCCGGTACGGTCAATAACGAACACACGATCTACCGCAGCACGTTTGAGACCTCCTCCACGCTGAATAATAACGGCATGGTTGCCGAATCGACAATCAACGGCACGATCAACACCAAGGAGAATACCTCTATTCCCTCCAACTGCACCTTCGGCCCCTCCGCAACGGTCGGCGACTACGCCGAGGAAACCATCGAGATCGCTTATTACATCGTTGCGAACCCCGGCGATGCGATTGGAAAGGCGAACATCGGTTACTATGGCGAGAAACTGATTGAAGCTTTGACAAGGATTGGCGGCGCTCTTAAGCAGGATCAGCAGTGGTTCTGGTATCCCTCGAATGTGAGCGACCCCGATAGCGAGATCGCCCTTGTCACAAGCAGCACCTTCACGCTCAGCGACAACCATTGCGTGTTCGTGAAGCATGCGCGGCTGCCGCTGATCCAGTGGCCGACCGCCTCGGCGATCACCTACGGCCAGCCGCTCTCCGCGTCCACGCTCACGGAGAATTGGCTGGACGGCTTTGAAGACCGCGGCAGCTTTAAGTGGAAGGCCGACGACACGACCGACCCCGACGCCATCTTCCCCACCGTCGATTACGCCGCAAAAACGGGCTATGTGGTCGAGTTTGTGCCGAGCGACGAATTCAAGGAATACTACAAGAACTGCACTGAGGATTACATGACGGAGCATGTGACCCTCGAGGTGAAACCGCTCAAGCTCCGGATTGAGGCGAACGGCGTGGGCTTCCCCTACAATAGCCTTTTCCCGAGCGATATTCAGGTCACATACACGGTGATCGACGAAGAGGGCACTCCCTTGACCAAATACCCGAACGGCGATCAGATTGAAATCGAAGCGGGAACGCTCGACAAAGACCTGTTCGTGAAGCCGGTCGGAATCTATTCCGGCGCCGTTCCGCAGCCCAAATCGGTGACGATCACAAACAGCATGCGCGACTGCTCGCAAAACTACGAGATCACCTTGGCCCCTGCCGATGTTGAGATCCTCCCCAAGTTGCTCTCTTCCAATCTCATCGACTGGTCGGTCGAGGACTGCACCTATACAGGCAAGGCCTGCATGCCGCAGATCACCGCGACGGATAGAGGTATCGAGACGATCGAGCTGCTCGCAAATGTGGCGTTCGACTGCGAATTCAAGAACAACGTCAACGCGGGAATGGGAACGGCCACTGTGATCGTGCATGCATCCAGCGCCAGCCCCAACTACACGGATATAGATGACGACAATAACGAAGTTCCTCCAACCTTAACCTTCACCATCCACCCGAGCGAGTTCGCGGCGGATCTGCTTACCAAGCAGTGGACGTACACCGGCGACGCCATCAAGCCTCAGGTCAGCGTGACGCTGGCCGACGGGGTGAGCCACGCGCTGGAGGACGATGTCGAGATCGCCTACAAGGACAACGTCAACCCCGGCGAGGCAACGGTCACCGTCACGCCGAAGGAGGGCGGCAACCTGACCGGCGATGCGCAGACGCTCCATTTCAACATCAAGAAGTCGCTCGAAGGAATCCACAAGGACGACTTCAAGGTGCAGGTCGACGCGCAGACGTACACCGGAAAGCCGATAGAGCCTGCGATCACCCTCACGGACAAGGGCGAAACCGTCGCAAAGGAGAACTACGAGGTCTCCTATGAGAGCAACACGGACGCCGGTATGGCGAAGGTGACGGTCACGGGCAAGGGCGATTACTACGGCGGCACGCTGACCACCTATTTCATCATCAACCCCAAGCCCCTCACCGACGCCAACGTCATCGTGACGGTGCCGGATGAACTCCCCTACACCGGAACGGAGCACAGACCGAAGGTCGAGGTGGAGGTCGACGGCGTCGCGCTCTCGCTGGGAGACGATTACAGCGTCGAATACTTCGACAACACGGACGTGGGCGACGCGTACCTCGTCGTCAGCGGCATGGGCAATTATGCGGGCAACGTGAACAAGAAGTTTAAGATCACCCAGGCGAACATCCAGGACGCGACGCTCTCCCCCTACCCGATTCCCGATCAGGCCTACACGGGAAGCGAGATTCGCCCCGAGATCACGCTGACCTTTAACGGCGTGGCGCTGAAGGAGAACGAGGACTACACCCTCTCCTTCGAGAACAACGTGGCGCTCGGCACGGCGTTGATGACGATCACGGGCATTGGCGACTTCAAGGGCAGCATCGACGATGTGCCGTTTAAGATCACCTTCGCGAATATCGAAGACGCAGAGCTGTCCCCCATCCCCGACCAGACCTACACGGGCAGCGCGATTCTCCCCAAGATCACGCTGAGCTTCAACGGCGTGGAGCTGAAGGAGAATGAGGACTATACCCTCACCGTCACGGGCAACGTGAACGTCGGCGAGGCGGAGTTGACGTTTAAGGGCCAGAACGACTTTGAAGGCAGCCATAAGGACGCGTCGTTCAAGATCGTTCCGGCGCCCATTGCGAGCGCGAAGCTCGACGCCATCCCCAAGCAGACCTACACGGGCAGCGCGATTTGCCCCGAGGTCTCCCTGACCTTTAACGGCGCGACGCTGAAGAAGGAGACGGACTACACCCTCTCCTTCGAGGACAACGTGGACGCCGGTACGGCGACGGTGACGATCACCGGCACGGGCAACTTCAAGGACAGCGTGGACAAGACGTTTACCATCGGCCCGGCGGACATCAAGGGCGCGTCGCTCTCCCCCATTCCCCTGCAGACCTACACGGGCAGCGCGATTCACCCGGCGATCACCCTGACCTTTAACGGCGTGGCGCTGGAGGAGGAAAAAGACTTTACCCTCTCCCTCAAGGACAACGTGAACGCCGGCGAGGCGACGGTGACGATCACCGGCACGGGCAACTTCGAGGGCAGCATCAAGGATTTGTCGTTTATGATCGATCGGGCGGACATCAAGGACGCGAAACTTGAAGCCATCCCCGACCAGACCTACACGGGCAGCGAGATCTGCCCCGAGCTGACGCTGACCTTCGGCGAGACGACGCTGAAGAAGGGCACGGACTACACGGTCGCCTTTAACGACAACGTCGAGACCGGCGAGGCGACGGTGACGATCACCGGCACGGGCAACCTGAAGAACAGCAAAACCGCGTCGTTCAAGATCGTTGCGGCGCCCATTGCGGACGCGAAGCTCGACGCCATCCCCAAGCAGACCTACACGGGCAGCGCAATTTGCCCCGAGGTCTCCCTGACCTTTAACGGCGTGGCGCTGGAGGAGGATAAAGACTACACCCTCTCCTTCAAGGACAACGTAAACGCCGGAACGGCGACGGTGACGGTCACCGGCCAAGGCCACTTCACGGGCAGCGTGGACAAGACGTTTACCATCGGCCCGGCGGACATCTCGGGCGCGTCGCTCGACGCCATTCCCCCGCAGGCCTACACGGGCAGCGCGATTCACCCCGCGATCACCCTGACCTTTAACGGCGTAGCGCTGGAGGAGGATAAGGACTACACCCTCTCCTTTAAGAACAACGTGAATGCCGGTACGGCGACGGTGACGATCACGGGCGAGGGCAACTTCAAGGGCAGCATCAAGGGCGTGTCCTTTGGAATCGTCCCGGCGGACATCATGGACGCGAAGCTCGACGCCATCCCCGGCCAGCCCTACACGGGCAGCGCAATCTGCCCCGAGCTGACGCTGACCCTCGGCGACGTGACGCTGAAGAAGGGCACGGACTACACGGTCGCCTTTGAGAACAACGTCGAGATCGGCACGGCGACGGTGAAGATCACCGGCAAGGGCAACTTTGTGGGCAGCATGATCGCGAGCTTCGAGATCACGAAGGTTCCGCTGGATGCCAAGATGGCCGACGCCATCCCCGATCAGGACTACACCGGCGAGGCGGTCACGCCCAAGGTCTCCCTCAAGTGGGGCAAACAGAAGCTCGTCGAGGGCGAGGACTACACCGTCTCGTGCAAGAACAACACGGCGGCCGGCGTCGCAACCGCCGTCGTCACCGCGAAGGACGGCAGCATTTTCAGCGGCAAGGTTGAGCTGGCGTTCACCATCGTCAAGTCGATGACCGATTTCGCGAGCGACTTCTCGCTGGAAAAGATCCCCGACCAGACCCACACCGGCAAGGCGATCACGCCGAAGATCACCCTCAAGGACGGCAGCAAGACCCTCAAGGAGGGCACGGACTACACCCTCTCCTATGAGAACAACGTGAAGGTCGGCACCGCGACGGTGAAGATCACCGGCAAGGGCGCGTACAGCGGCACGCTGAGGGCGACGTTCACCATCAAGGCCAAGCCCGCCTCCTCCAGTAGCTCCTCGTCCTCCGGCAGCTCCTCGAGCAGCAGCTCCGGCTCTTCTTCCGGCAGCAGCTCCGAGAGCAGCTTCGTCGGCGACGACAGCTACACCCCGCAGGAGCAGCTCGTGCTCTACGGGCTGGGACAGGCGAGCGACCTATACGCCGACGAGGCGATGGAGGGCAGCCTGAACATCGTCTTCGACGACGAGAACGCCGCGCAGGATTACGATCTGACGATCGTCGAGACGCCCGCGCAGGGCGCGCAGCAGGCGCAAAACGCGCTGCTGGTGCAGGCGGCGACCGAGGCGCAGGACGCGCCGCGGCATCTGGATCTGTCGCTCTCGCAGGCGAACCGCCTGCACAACGGGCAGAGCGCCGATCTGCTGATCTTCCGCAACGGCGGCGCGGCGCTGTCGGTGGCGTTTGAAGATCTGTTTGGTGGCGAGATCGCCAAGCTGGCACGGCTGGCGCTGGACGGCAAGCTGGACGACGCGCTGGAGGCGGCGCAGGGCGACCTCTCCTCCGCGCTGGAAGGGCAGGAGGAGGCGAAGCTCGCGTACAGCGAGCTGGCGAAGGTGCGCTTCGCGCTACACCTCGACCCGGTGTTCGGCCCGGACGGCAGCGTGACCGGCTACGAGGTATGCGCGCTGATGCTCTGCGGCGACGCGGCGCTGGATGTGACCGCGCTGCTCCCGACGCTGCGGCTGCTGCTGCTGACGGATGCGCCGGAGGGCGTGCTCATGGAGCTGACCGACGCCGACGGACAGACGTCCGCCTTGGCCGAGGCCGTCGCGGGCGCGCTGCTGGACACCGATCGCAAGAGCGCCGATCAATATGAGGTGCGCGATCACGCGAGCGACGTCCGCTACGAGAAGGCGTCTAGCCTGAGCGAGCTGCTCGATCTCGTCGGCCTGCGCGTGGACGTCACGGCGTCCGGCGCCTATCGCCTGACCCCAAAGGAATAACCCCATGATAAGAGGGGCGGCTGGAAGATTCCAGCCGTCCCCTTTTTTCATTCTGTCATTGGGTTATGCCGAGCAAGCATAAGCGGGAGTACGCGACTTTTCACGATCAGCCCCGCCCGGGATCGCTTTGCTTCCGGGCTACTTTTTTATGGGCGCTACGCGCCGGGGAACGTTGGGGCTACCGCCCCAAACCCCGTCTGGGGACATTGTCCCCAGACCCCATCCTGTGCTTCGCTGCACATAGAGTTGCCTTACGCCGGGAGCAGCGCCTCCTCGCACGTTCCCACGCGCACCTCGTCGCCGCAGACGCACAGGCGAAGCCCGCCCTCGACGTCGCCGCGCAGCAGCCGTTCGCTGAGGGGATCCTCCACCCACCGCGCGATCACCCGGCGCAGGTTGCGCGCGCCGCTCGCGGCGTCCACGCCCTCGCGGGCGAGCAGCGCCGGAACCTCGTCGTCGTATTGCAGCAGCACGCCCTGCTTCGCCAGCCGCGTGACGATCTTGCCCAGCATCAGCTCGGCGATGCGCTTGCCGTCCTCCTGCGTGAGGCTGTTCATCACGATCATCTCGTCGATGCGGCCCAGAAACTCCGGCCTGAACGTGTTGCGCGCGCCGGAGAGGATGCTGCGGCTGCGCGCCGTCTCCTGCGACTGCGGCGAATCCCCGCCGAAGCCGAGGCGCTTCTCCATGTCGAAGGAGACGCCCGCGTTCGAGGTCATCACCACGACGGTGTTCTTGAAATTCACCTTGCGCCCCACGCTGTCGGTGAGCTGCCCGTCATCCAGCAGCTGCAGAAGCAGGCTGAAGATCTTCGGGTGCGCCTTCTCGATCTCGTCGAAGAGCACCACGCTGTACGGGCGCTTGAGCACCGCGTCGGTGAGCTGGCCGCCGTCGCCGTAGCCGACGTAGCCCGGCGCGGAGCCGATCAGCCGGGAGGCCGTGTATTCCTCGCTGTATTCGCTCATGTCCAGCCGCACCAGCGCGTCCTCGCTGCCGAAGAGCGCCTCGCTGAGCGCCTTGCAAAGCTCCGTCTTGCCCACGCCCGACGGCCCCAGCAGCATGAACACGCCCAACGGGCGCGTGGGATCGTTCAGCCCGGCGCGCGCGCGGCGGATCGCGCGGGCGATCGACGAGATCGCCTGCTGCTGCCCGATCACCCGGCGCGAGAGCCGCGCCTCCAGATCGAGCGCGTCGCTCGCTTCGTGCGTGCCGCCGATCTGCTCGAGCGGGATCCCCGTCCACTGGGCGACGACGCGCGCCACCTGCTGCGCGTGGATGACGATGTCCGGCATCGCGTAGGTCGGCGCGTCGCCGTCCTCGCAGGAGGACAGATCGTCCGCCGAGAGCGCCGTCTCCTGCGGCGGGCGCGCCGCCGGGAGCGGAATCGCCCCGGTGACGCTCTCCTGCCGCGCCATCGACGCGGCCTCGTCGATCAGGTCGATCGCCTTGTCCGGCATGAATCGGTCGGTCACATAGCGCGCCGACAGCTCCACCGCGGAGATCAGCGCGTCGTCGGCGATCGTCACATGGTGGAAGTCCTCGTAGCGCTCGCGCAGACCGCCCAGAATCTCCAGCGTCTGCTGTGGGTCAGGTTCCCGCACATCGATCTTCTGGAAGCGGCGGGCCAGCGCCGCGTCCCGCTCCAGATACTTGCGGTATTCCTTGTACGTCGTCGCGCCGATCACGCGCAGCGCGCCGCGCGCCAATGCGGGCTTTAAGAGGTTGGCCGCGTCCAGCGATCCCTCCGAGCCGCCCGTGCCGATGAGCGTGTGCAGCTCGTCGATGAAGAGGATGACGTTCCCGCGCGTCTGCGCGTCCTCGACGACGTTTTTGATGCGCTCCTCGAATTCGCCCCGGTACTTGCTGCCCGCGATGAGCAGCGCCATATCCAGCGCGTACACCTGGTGTCCGCGCAGGTCGGGCGGCACGTCGCCGCTCGCGATGCGCTGCGCCAGCGCCTCCGCGAGGGCGGACTTGCCCACGCCCGGCTCGCCGACTAGCAGGGGGTTGTTCTTGGTCTTCTTGCCCAGCACGCGGATCATCGCGTGAAGCTCCGCCTCGCGGCCGATCACAGGCTCCAGCTCGCGCGCCGCGGCGGCCTCGGTCAGGTTGCGCGCATACGCGTCGAGCGGGCTTTTGTCCTCGCTGTCGGCGGACGCGCCCTGCTGCGCCTCCTCCGCCTCCCGGCGGGAGACCGGCTCGCCGGAGGCGCGGATGCGCCTCGCCGCCTGAGGCCGCTCGATCTCGCCCGCCGCGTCGCGCAGCGAGGCGAGCAGCGCGTCGGTCGTCTTGCCGAGTGAGGCGAGCGCGCGCAGCGCCGTGCTGTGCTCCTCGAAGAGCAGCTCCAGCCAGATGTGCGCCACGCCCGAGAGCGTCTTGCGCTCGGCGTTCGCGTAGGTCAGCGCGCGCATGAGCACGCGCTGCGCGTGCGGCGTTAGGCCCGTCACGCGGGAAAAGCCCACCTCGCCCCGGCCGTAAATATCAAACACGGCGCGCTCCACCTGCGCGGGCGTCGCGTCGCCGAGCATGCAGGCCGTCAGCTCGTCCGTGCCCTTGCACAGCCCGAGCAGGATGTGCCCCGTGCCCAGCTTTTCATGCCCCATGCTCGCGGCGCAGATCTGCGCCTGCACGAGCGCTTTGGTCGCGCCCTGCGTAAATCCCTTCGGAATGATCAACAATTTGCCTCACCTTCTGCCCTTCCCGGCGGAAAGCCGCCGGGAAGCTCGGTCACATATCGGATACGCCCTCGCTCCGCCTGCGGGCGAGCGCGAGGATCATGCTGCGCAGCGTGCCCGCGCACAGCGCGTCCTTCATGGTCAGCGGCAGCGGCACCGCCTGCGGGGACAGCGCGGCGAGCATCAGGCTCGCCTCGTCCTCGGAGACGATCTTCTCCATCTTCAGATGGTTGACGATCTTGGCCGCGTCCGACGCGCTGATGGACACGCCGATGCGCTGATAGATGCTCTGTAACAGCTCCTCCCGGCTCGTGGAAGCCAGCCGCACGATGCGGATATACCCGCCGCCGCCGCGCCGGGACTCGATCACATAGCCGTGATCGGGCGTAAAGCGCGTGGCGAGCACATAGTTGATCTGCGACGGCGCGCACTGGAAATGCTCCGCCAATTCGTTTCGCCGCAGCTCGATCTCGTGCGTCTCGTCCTCCATGAGCGCCTTGATAAAATCCTCGATGGAGTCACTGAGCAGTCTCATGTGGTTCACCTCTTTGATGCGTTTGGGCGCCACGCGCCCGGTCAAAGCGTTCTTTAACTATCTTTGACCTTCTCTATTATACGCCCATTTGTCCCCGGATGCAACCCCGATTTGAAAGGAAATTTATTCGTCCCCGCCTCCGCGCGCGCCCGCAGCCCTTGCCATCGCGGCCCGCGGGCGGTATAATAGGGAAAACGCATTTGCTTGTGAGGAGTCGTGTTGTCCCTATGATCGTGTTGAGCGCGCGCGGCGTCAGCAAGTCCTTCGGCGTGAACGCCGTGCTGAAGGACGTCTCGCTCACCCTGCAGCAGGGCGAGCGGATGGGGCTGGTGGGCGTGAACGGCTGCGGCAAGTCCACGCTGATGCGCATGATCGTGGGGCTGGAGACGCCGGACGGCGGCGAATTGTCCGTGGCGCGCGGCGCGCGCGTGGGGTATCTGGCGCAGCAGAGCATGGTGCAAAGCGGCGCCAGCGTGTGGGACGAACTGCAAAGGGTCTACGAGCCGGTCTTCGCGATGGAGGCGCGACTGCGCGAGCTGGAAAACGAGATGGCCTCAGCGCACGAGGACAAGCCGCGCTTTGAGCGCCTCTCCTCCGAGTACGACCGCCTGCTCGCCGCCTTTGAGGAGGCGGACGGCTACTCGTGGAAGAGCATGGTTTCGGGCGTGCTCAACGGGCTGGGCTTCACCCCCGCGCAGTACGATCAGCGCGTGGATTCCCTCAGCGGCGGCGAGCAGACGCGCCTCTGCCTCGCGCGGCTGCTGCTGCAAAAGCCCGATCTGCTGCTGCTCGACGAGCCGACCAACCATCTGGACATGGAGACGCTCCAGTGGCTGGAAAACTACCTCGCCGCCTATCGCGGCAGCGTGCTGGTCATCTCGCACGACCGCTACTTCCTCGACCACGTCTGCACCTGCATGGTCGAAATTCTGATGGGCGCCTCCGAGCAATACGACGGCAACTACACGCGCTACTTCGCCCAGCGGCAGGAGCGCTTTGAGACGCGCATGCGCGCCTACGAGCTTCAGCAAAAGGAGATCGAGCGGCAACAGGCGATCATCGCGCGCTTTCGCATGTACAATCGCGAGAAGTCCATCCGCGCGGCGGAGAGCCGCGAGAAGGCGCTCGAGCGCATGGAGAAGCTCGACAAGCCGGTGGACGAGCGCGCCATCCGCTTCCGCTTCGAGGCGCGGCGGCGCACCGGCGAGGACGTGCTGATCCTGCGCGGGCTGCAAAAGTCCTTTGGGGACAAGCATCTGTTTTCCGGCTTTGACCTGCATGTGCGCGCGGGCGACCGCATCGCGCTGATCGGCCCCAACGGCGTGGGCAAATCGACGCTCATCAAGCTGATCGTCGGCGAGGAGACGCCCGACGCGGGCGAGATTCGCTTCGGCGCGAACGTGGACGTCGGCTACTACGACCAGCACCAGTCCAAGCTCGATCCCCAGAAGACCGTGCTCGACGAGGTGTGGGATCGCTTCCCCCGGATGGAGCAGGCCGACGTGCGCGGCGCGCTGGGCCTCTTCCTCTTCACCGGGGACGACGTGTTCCAGCCGATCCACACGCTCTCCGGCGGCGAGAAGGGCCGCGTGGCGCTGACCGCGCTGATGCTGCGCAAGGACAACCTGCTCCTGCTCGACGAGCCGACCAACCACCTGGACATGGATTCGCGCGAGGTCTTGGAGGACGCGCTCTCCGGCTTCGGCGGCACGATCATCACCGTATCGCACGACCGCTACTTCATCAACCGCGTCGCCGATCGCATCATCGAGATGCGCCCAGACGGCGTCACCGAATATTTAGGCAACTACGACGACTACATCGAGCGCAAGAACCGCCCCGTCGAGCAGGAGGCCACGCAGGGCAAGACCCGCACGGAGCTGGTCAAGGAAAAGCGGCGCGAGAAGCAGAGCCGCGAGGCGCTGCGCCAGCTCAAGGCGCGCGCCCAGCAGGCCGAGCGCGCCGTGGCGGACACGGAGGCGCGCATCGCCGAGATGGAGGCCGCGATGGCCGACCCCGCCCTCTATCAGGACGCGGCGCGCGCCGCGCAGGTGCAGCGCGACTACCAGCAGGCGCAGAAGGATTTGCAATCGCTCTACGAGCAGTGGGAGGCCGCCGAGGCGGAGCTTTCCGGGGAGTGACCCCGCGGGCCTTCTCCCCTTTCGCATAGCGCAAATACACGCAAGAGAAAGGAAGTCACGCCATGCTATTCATCGGCATCTGCGGCGCGAGCGGCAGCGGCAAATCGACCCTCGCGCACGAGCTGGCGACGATGGTCAATCGCAGCATCCTCGTCATCAATCAGGACGCGTACTACTTCGATCATCCCGATCTCTCCTTCGAGCAGCGCTGCCAGCTCAACTACGACGAGCCGTCCATCTTCGATCACGACCTGCTGCTCGACGACGTGCGCAAGCTGCTCGCCGGACAGCGCACGTCGCGCAAGCGCTACGACTATTCCCAGCACCGCCGCGCCGACCGGAGCGACGAGTTTCTGGAGCCGCACGACGTGCTGATCGTCGAGGGCATCCACGCCTTCTACGATCCGCGCCTGCGCGAGATCATGGATCTTCGCCTGTATATGCACGTCGAGTCCGACATCTGCCTGCTGCGCCGTATCCAGCGCGACATCAACGAGCGCGGCCGCGCCATCGACAACATCTCCTCCCAGTATCTGCACACGGTCAAGCCGATGTTCGACCAGTATGTGCGCAACTACGAGCAATACGCCGACGTGATCGTCGCGCAGGGCGGGCGCAACGCGCGGATCACCGAGATTCTGGCCGGGTACATCAACAACGACCTGCACCTCTATCGCGGGCAAAGGAGGCCCTCATGCTAAAGGGATTCACCAAGGCCGAAAAGAGCTGGATGCTCTACGACTGGGCCAACTCCGCCTTCGCCACGCTGGTGGCGGCGGTCATCCTGCCCATCTACTTCAAGGAAGTCGCGCAGATGGGCGGCGTCGGCGACGTGAACGCCACCGCCTACTGGGGCTACGCCACCTCCTTTGGCACGCTGCTGTGCGCCGTGCTCGCGCCGTTCCTCGGCGCGCTGGGCGACTTTGGCGGCATGAAGAAGCGCATGTTCGCCGTCTTTCTGGCGCTGGGCGTCGCGAGCACCTGCCTGCTCGCGCTCGCGGGCGACTGGCGGACGCTCGCGCTGCTCTATGTGCTGGGCACGCTGGGCTTCAACGGCTCCTGCGTCTACTACGACAGCTTCCTGCTCGACGTGACGAGCGAGGAGCGGATGGATCGGGTCTCCACGCTCGGCTACGCGCTGGGCTACATCGGCGGCTCGACCATCCCGCTGATCTTCGCGCTGCTGCTCATCCAGTTTGGCGATCGCGTCGGCGTATCGACGCTCGCGGCAACGCGTTTCTCCTTCGTGCTCACGGGCGTGTGGTGGCTCGTGTTCTCCGTGCCGATGCTGCGCCACGTCAGCCAGCGCCACGGCCGCGCGAGCGGCGGGCCGCTGCTGCGCGAGACGCTCGCCGGCATGGCCTCCACCTGCAAAAAGATCCTCGGCAACCGCCGCGTGCTCTTCTTCGTCATCGCCTATTTCTTCTACATCGACGGCGTCGGCACGATCATCCACATGGCGACGGTCTTCGGCGCGTCGCGCGGGCTGGGCAGCATGGAGATGATGGTGGTGCTGCTGGTCGTGCAGGTCGTCGCGTTCCCCTTCGCCATCCTCTACGGCAGGCTCTCGGGCCGCTTCGGCGCGCGCAGGATGATTCTCTTCGGCATCGCGACCTACGTCGTCGTCTGCGCGGTGGGCTACCGACTGGAGACGATGCGGGATTTCCTCGTGCTCGCCGCGCTCGTGGGCACCGCGCAGGGCGGCATACAGGCGCTCTCGCGCTCCTATTACGGCAAGCTGATCCCCGCCGAGCAGGCGAGCGAGTATTTCGGCTTCTTCGATGTGTTCGGCAAGTTTTCCGCCGTCGTCGGCCCGGCGCTCTTCGGCCTCGCCGCGCAGCTCACCGGGCAGACCAGCTACGGCGCGCTCGCCGTGATGGCGATGTTCCTCGTGGGCGGCGCGATCTTCGCGCTGCTCGTGCCGAAGGACTGATACTTTTCTCAGCTAGAATCTTTATATCACAGGATGGGGTCTGGGGACAATGTCCCCAGACAGGGTTTGGGGCGGTAGCCCCAAC
>CANRLC010000002.1 GCA_947631405.1 uncultured Clostridia bacterium
TATGCTTTTTCTCCTGCCTCCTCCCGTCCCTGCCGGTGCTCTTACAGCTGAAGCGGCCGGCCCGCAGGGCGCGACCGGCGCAACCGGCCCGACGGGGCCGCAAGGCGCAACCGGCGCGGCGGGCGTCTCGATCGGCACGATCACGGTGACGACGGACAACAAGGTCTCTACCTCGCCCAGCTGCACGGTGACGCCGGGGAGCGTGAGCGGCGGGAAGCAGCCCTTCACGCTCGCATTCACCGGCCTCAAGGGCGCGACGGGCGCGGCGGGCGCACAGGGCGCGACGGGCGCGCAGGGGCCAAAGGGCGACAGCGCGCAGCTGCGCCAGCTCAGCATCAACATCGCGACGAGCGGATGGACGGGCAGCGGGCCGTATACCGCGACGATCAGCAACAGCGCGATCACGGCAAAGACGGTGGTGATCGACTGCCAGTACACGGCGGCGACGTTCTCCGCCGCACCGGACACGATGGACTACACGACCGCCGCGGGCAAGATCACGCTGAGCGTCGCGAAAAAGCCGACGGCGGCCGTCGCCGGGACGCTGCTGCTCGGCGAGGCGCAGTAAGGAGGGACGAGAGATGAGAAGACAAAACCAGACCCATGCGGCGCATATCCGCTTTGACCGGATTCGCCCGGAGCGCCCGCTCGGCGGGACGCGGGCCGCGAGCGAGAGGGGGCGCGCGGCGTGACCGGACAGATCATCAAGCGCAGAACCACCGCGGCGGACGTCGGCGCGCTGGCCTCAAACGGCACGGCTGCCGCGGCCAGCAAGCTCGCCACCGCGCGAACCTTCCCGGCGGTCAACCTCGCGTCTACCGCCACGTCGTCCTTTGACGGCTCGAAGGACCCGACGGCCATGGGCGTCAGCGGGACGCTGCCTGTCTCGCACGGCGGCACGGGGGCGACGGTTGCGGCCACGGCTTTAAGCAACTTGGGCGGCGTACCGGCGACGAGAAAAGTAAACGGCAAGGTGCTTTCGGGGGATATTACGCTGAGCGCGGAGGATGTCGAGGCGGTTTCTACCAGTAAGTTTTACACGAGTGCCAGTGACACCTACTCGCAGTTTGAAGTTGTAACAAAGCCGACCGCGAATAACAAAATCGATCATTTTTACATAGGATATAATCTTTACGATGGCGAGCCATTCTTTCAATACTCTGGAAGCGGTATCGATACTAAGTATCATGGGTTATTCCCCGCTTATGTAAAGGCTTATGGCGGAGATTGCAATAATCTTATTACTGATGGTCTTTATCGTATTCAAGGAACGTCAGATGCTCCCCTATATAATTCGCCCTCTTCATCTACAACCGACTGCGACTTTTATCTTCTGGTTTTTTCTAATGGCGTGGGATGGACGAAGCAACTTGCTTTCGATGTGCGAAGCGATAGCTTTTATATTCGGACTTGTCGTGATGGATGGCATTCGTGGAAGAGCATCTACAAGAACTAAAGGGGGGTGTCGGATGGCGATCATGCTTTTGGCCGTCTTTGGCGTTCTGTTCATGCTCGCGCTGGCGCGCGGGCTGTGCTGGGCGGGCAAGTCGGACGACCCGCCCGATCTGCAAATGAGGGGGGATCGCGATGATCCGCACAGGTGACGCGCTGCGGGTCGGGCGCGCTCTGCTGGGCACACCCTACGGCAGCGGCGCGGGGCAGCTGGACTGTATCAACCTGATCAAGCGCATCATCCGCACCGCGCCGGGCGGCGTGCCAAGCTACACGACGGCGGGCACCAACGCGCTGTGGTCTAGCGCCAACATGGCGGCGAAGTACCGCGATCTGATCTGGCGGCAGGAGGGCGTCGCGGGCGCGAGGCCGGGGATGCTGGCCTTCAAGCGGTCGGGCAGCGACGTACATCATGTGGGGCTGGTGACCAGCCCGACGACCGTGCTGCACAGCTCCAGCGCGCTGGGCAAGGTGGTGGAGACGGCGCTGGACAGCAACTGGCATCTGCTGGCGGCGCACAGGTATATCGAGGTCGCCGGATGGAGCGGCGAGGACACGGACGAGGAGGACGAGGACATGCCGACGCTATACAGGGCCGAGGTGGCCACCGAGAGCGGCGCACTCAACATCCGCGAGCGGCCGAGCACATCGGGGCGCGTGCTGGGCCAAGCGCCCAAGGGCGCGCTGCTGGACGTGCTGGCGACCGGCGAATGGCCGCGCGTGCGCTACGGCGACGTGGTGGGCTATGCGCTGGGGAGCTATCTGCAGCGGGTGGAGGATGAGAAGACGGAGACGCCCGGAGAGACGCCGGGCGCTGAGCCGGGCGAGACGGACAAGCCGCCGGTGGGCGAGGACATGATCCTGCTGAGCCTGCCCACGAGCGTCGCCGCGCAGGTCTGGCAGGCGCTGGATGGGGCGCTGGGGAGGGACTGACACAAAAAGCCGCTCTTGACAGGAGCGGAAAAAGCGCGTACAATGGTGGCAGGTAGAGGGTTTTACGCGGAACTCTCTCGGACAAAGCCTAAAGAGCCGCCGTGCAGTCCTAGTGCGCGGCGGCTCGCATTATCTGTTGTTTCTGCTGCCAACCATGATCAACAGCGTGAGAATCGACAGAAGGATCATGATGATTTCATAATCCGTCATGCGCTCACCTCCCTCTTCTGTACGCGTTGAGAGAGGCCCGCAGCGGCACTACCTGCCACCAAGGGGCTTGACGCCCAGGCACCATTATACCATTCCGCTTTGCGATGTGCAAGGCGGATTTGCTTTTGGGGCACGGCTTACGCACGATGCACATCTTTGTAACATTTTGGACAATCACATCGAATGAAGCCCTCAATTCAAACGTTAAACAATAGCAAACACTTAGCGATGGACAGGGGAAAATCTTCGATGCAATCGGTGAATATTACGATTTATCATTATTTGTTACAAAGATTTCATTTCATGCGTCAGTCGTGGCTATGAGGAGGATAGAAACATGGAGGAAAGAATTGCACAAGTCGCGCGGAGCGTGAAGCCGAGCGTGATCTCGTGGTGCAGCGCGGCGGTGGGCGCGGCGCTGTCCTGGTGGACGGGGCTGCCGCTGCTGGCGCAGGCACTGCTCATCGCGCAGGGCGCGGACATCGTGAGCGGGCTGATGTGCGCGCTGGCGGGGCGGAGCGAGAAGACGCAGAGCGGTCGCGTCTCCTCCGGCGCGCTGATGATGGGCGTGGCGAAGAAGGGCCTCGAATGGCTGGCCGTGCTGGTGTGCGTACAGGTTGGCGCGGCGCTGCAGATGGAGGGCATCGGCGGGGCGGCGATGACCTACATGATGGCCACCGAACTGGTGAGCCTGATCGAAAACCTGCGCCTGTTCGGGCTGGAGGTGCCCGCGCTTGACCGCATTCTCGACGTGGCGCGTGGCGGGCCAGATCGCAGCGGAGAACGGCGGCAGGGCGATTGACGGCGCGGCGCGCGGTGTGTATAATGTCTGCGAGATCACATCCGCCGACGGCGGAAAAAGGAGCGGACAGATGGATACAGCGGAGAGGATCGGCGCGTTCCGGCGCGCCATGCGGGACGCGGGCGTCGATGTGGCGATCGTGCCGACGGCGGACAGCCATGCGTCGGAATACATCGCCGACCACTTCAAGGCGCGCGAGTGGCTCTGCGGCTTTACCGGCTCGGCGGGGACGCTCGTCGTGTCCCAGACGGAGGCGGCGCTCTTTACCGACGGGCGCTACTTCATTCAGGCCGAGCGGCAGATCGCGGGCAGCGGCGCAAAGCTCATGCGCATGGGCGTGCCGGGCGTACCGGCCATGGAGGAATACGCCGCCGGACTGCTTTCGCACGGGCAGGCGCTGGGCGTCGATTTTTCGCTCGTGAGCGCGAAGACGGCGCAGGCGCTCTCTCACCGCGCGAAGGAGCGGGTCGCGCGCCTGTGCGATACGGGCGACCTGATCGGCCGGGTGTGGCGGGACAGGCCCGCGCTGCCGCAGGAGAAGGCGTATGTGCTGGAGGAAAAATACGCGGGCGAGAGCTGCGCACACAAGCTGGAGCGCATCCGCGGGGAGATGCGCAAAGCGGGCGCGAACCTGCACCTTGTGAACGTGCTGGACGACATCGCGTGGACGCTCAACGTGCGCGGCGGGGACGTGCTCTTTACGCCCGTGGTGATGAGCTACCTGCTCGTAGGGCCAAACGGCGCGGACTGGTTCGTGGACGAGGGCAAGGCGGGCGAGGATGTGCGCCGCGCGCTCGCCGCGGCGGGCGTGCGCGTGCGCGGCTACGGCGAGATCGAGGCTGCGCTGCGCGTGCTGGGCGAGGGGGATCGCGTGCTGCTCGACCGGAGCCGGGTGACCGCGCGGCTGTGCGCGTGCCTTGACCGCGCGCAGATCGTCGAGGGGAGCAACCCCGCGATGCGCATGAAGGCGATCAAGAACGAGACGGAGCTGGCGTGTTTGCGCCGCGCACACGTCAAGGACGGCGTCGCCGTGACGCGGCTGATGTACGAGCTGAAGCGCGACGCGGGCCGCAAGCGCATGACCGAGATCAGCGTATCCGACCGGCTGACCGCGCTGCGCGCCGAGCAGGAGGGCTTCATCTCGCCGAGCTTTCGGACGATCTGCGCGTACCGCGAGAACGCCGCGATGATGCACTACAGCGCGACGCCGCAATCCGACGCCGCGATCGAGCCGCGCGACCTGCTGCTCATCGACTCCGGCGGGCAATACTACGAGGGCACGACGGACGTGACGCGCACCTTCGCGATGGGCGAGGTGACGCCGGAGCAGAAGCGGCACTTCACCGCCGTGCTCCGCGCGATGCTCGATCTGGCGGGCGCGCGTTTCCTCTACGGGTGTACGGGAATCAACCTCGACATCCTCGCGCGCGGGCCGATCTGGGAGATGGGCATCGACTACCGCTGCGGCACGGGCCACGGCGTCGGATTCCTGCTCAGCGTACACGAAGGCCCCAACGGCTTCCGCTGGCGGCGCTCCGACACGCGCAGCGAGGACACGGTGCTGGAGCCGGGCATGGTGACCACCGACGAGCCGGGCGTCTACATCGAGGGCAGCCACGGCATCCGCACCGAGAACGAGCTGGTCTGCCGGGAGATTGAGGAGAACGAATACGGGCGTTTCCTCGGCTTTGAGATTATCACCTGCGTGCCGGTCGATCTGGACGCCGTGCTGCCGGAGGAGCTGACCGCGCGCGAGCGGGCGCAGCTCAACGCCTATCACGCGTTCGTGCGAAAGACGCTCACGCCGCTGATGGAAACGGACGACGAGCGCGCGTGGCTCGCGCACGCGACGCGGGAGATCTGAGGCGCGGCGCGCCCAAACAGACAAACAGACAAATGCGGCGGGCGCCGCTTCCAACTGAGGGAGCGGCGCCCGCCGCGTTTTTTTATTGAATCTGCGCCGCTTCGTCGGCGGGGAGCGCGGGGGGCTGCGCGAGCGCCGGGGCGAGATGGAGGGTGAAGGAGAAGGCCGAACCCAAGCCGACCTGACTTTGCACGGTCATCTCCTCGCCGAGGTGCTTCATGATCTCGTAGGCGATGGCCAGCCCGAGGCCCGTGCCGCGGCTGTGGTGCGAGCGGTCGGCCTTGTAGAAGCGGTCGAAGACGTGGGGCAGATCCTCCGCGCTGATGCCGATGCCCGTGTCGCGCACGGTCACGCGGACGACCTCCGCCTCGACGCTCGCCGCGAGGGAGACGCAGCCGCCCTCCGGCGTGTACTTGAAGGCGTTATCGAGCAGCGCCACGAGCACCTGCTGCGTCCTGTCGGGATTGCCCATGACGCGAGGCAGCGCGTCCGGCACGCTGTAGACGAACGTCTGCTGGTAGTCCTCCGCGTAGGCGGAATACGTCTCGCGGATGACGTCGAGCAGGGGGCGCAGCTCGAACGCGCTGCGCTCCAGCGAGGCCGTGCCGCTCTGCAGGCGGGAAAGCTCCAGCATGTCGCTGACCAGACGGGACAGGCGCATCGTCTCGCGCAGGACGACCTCGTAGGTCTGCTGGCGCTGCTCCTCGGTCTTGATGAGGCCGTCGCGCAGCGGCTCCAACAGGGCGCGCATCGCGGTGAGCGGCGTGCGCAGCTCGTGGGAGACGTTGGCGACGTAATCGCGGCGCGTCTGCTCGAGCCGCTCCGCGCTGGTCACGTCCGAGACGATGCCCACGCAGCCCGCGCCCTGTCCGTCCGACGTGCGCAGCGGCGCGACCGACACGCGCAGGGCGACGTCGCCCTGCCAGATCGTCTTGCGCACGGGCCGACCGGAGGCGCTCGCCTCGTCGAACATCGCGAACACGTCCGGCGCGGCGTCGCGCGAGGGGATCGCGTCGGACTGCACGCCGAGCAGCCCGCGCACCGCGGGGTTGGTCAGCGTGACGCCGTCCTGCGCGTCCACCGCAAGGATGCCCTCCGACAGGCCGTTGATGAGGCTTTGCAGGCGGTTGCGCTCCATTGCCAGCGAGGAGATCGTCTGCCCCAGCTCGGAGGAAAGGTAGTTGAGCGCGCGGCCCATTTCGCCCAGCTCGTCGCGGCGCTGGTCGTCCGCGCGGACGGAGAGATCGCCGCCCGCCATCGTGAGCGCCACGGAACGCATGCTCGCCAGAGGCTTTGAGATGCGCGAGGCGAAAAAGAGCACCACGGGCAGCAGCAAGAGCGCCACCGCCAGCAGCGATAAAAACAGCGTGTTGGTGATCGCGCGCATGCCGCTCATGACCTCGGTCATCGACTGGGCCATGAACACCGCGCCGACGACCTCGCCCCGATAGTAGACCGGCACCGCGACCGCGACCAGATTGCCGGCGAGGCGCTCCTCGGAGGTGTTTTCGCTCTCCTCGCGGGGCGTGAGAATGCTCAGGACGCCGCTCGCGCGCGGGGTTTCGCCCTCTTCCTCCTGCGTCAGCTCGTCCAAGGAGCCGATGTGCGTGGCGACCTGCCCGGAGAGGACGCCCGGCAGCATCGGGCGGGCGAGCTGCGCCGGGAGCGTGCCGACGCTGCGCCCGTCGATCTGCTGGGTGCGCAGCAGCGTGCTGCCCTCCATATCCACCACCCAGACCGTCGCCTCCCACTGGGAGGTGCTGCGGCCGATGAGCGGCACGAGGTAGGAGGTCGAAAGCTCCCCGCGCAGCGCGCTCTCGATGTAGCCGGAGATGATCTGGCCCTTGGGGATGAGATCGGAGAGCTTGTTCTGCGCGAAGAGCTGCGGGGAGATCGCCGTGTAGACGGCCATGATGAGCACCGCGAAGAGCGCCACCGTGCCGTAGACCAGCGCCAAAGTGCGCCTGAAGAAGCCGCCGCGCCTCATGCGCCCGCCTCGAACTTATAGCCCACGCCGTAGACGGTGATGATGTCCCACGCCTTGCCCATCTCGTCGCAGGCGAGCTTTTGCCGCAGGCGCTTGATGTGCGTATCGACCGTGCGCGTATCGCCGAAGAAATCGTAGCCCCAGATGCGCGAGAGGATCTGCTCGCGGTCGAACACGCGGCCCGGATGGCTGGCGAGCAGATAGAGCAGCTCGACCTCGCGCGGCGTGCAGGCCACCGCTTGGCCGCCCACGCGCACGCTGTAGCGCTCCGGCTGGATTTCCAGCGAGCCGTAGGTGAGCGTGGTGAGCGGCTCCTCCTTGGCCGCGCCCGCCGCGGCGTTCGTGCGGCGCAGCACCGCCTTGATGCGGGAGACGACCTCGCGCGGGCTGAAGGGCTTGACGATGTAGTCGTCCGCGCCCATCTCAAGGCCCAAAATGCGGTCGATCTCCTCGCCGCGCGCGGTGAGCATGATGATGGGAAGCTGGCTCTCGCGGCGCACCGCCTGACAGACCTCCATGCCCGACATGCCGGGCATCATCTGGTCGAGCAGCATCAGGTCGTAGTGCTCCGCGTGAATCATATCGAGCGCCTGCTGCCCGTCGTGCGCGGAATCGTGCGCGAAGTCCTCGTTGTCCAGATACAGGGACAGGGACTGGTGGACGATCGGGTCGTCGTCACAGATGAGAATGCGCGCGTTTTTGGGCATAGCGGTCACCCTCCTTCGTTTCGTCGCGGGCGGGCGATGGGGCCTGCCCGTCTCCTCACAGCATAGCGCAAGGATGTGACGCCGGTGTGTCGGCGGCGTTACATTTGTTTGGCAAAGGGAAGGGGCGCGTCAGCGCGCGAGCGGCAAGACCGACAGGCGCACCGGGCACTCGGCATACGGGCGAAGCGTCACCTCGCGCGGCTCGAGCGCGCCGGGCGCGTCGATGGGCGGCTGATCGGCGTCCGCGCCGCGCAGGCCCCAGCCGGGCAGCGGGGCGGCCTGCGCGATCAGCGAGACGGAGCCGCCCTCCTCCCGCGCCTCGATGGGCGCGCCCTGCATGAGCGCGACGCCGAAGGGGGCCTTTGCGCGGGCGAGCATGCCGCCGTCCGGCGCGGTCTGCATGTCGCAGGGCGGCGCGTAGGCAAAGCGCAGCGGCCCACGGCAGACGCACACCGCCTGATGGAAGCACGGCTGCGTCTCCACCGCCATGGGCAGGGTGAGCAGCAGTTCGTCGCCGTCTTGCCACTGGCGGTTGAGCGTGAGCAGCGCGCCCGCCTCCGCCGGGACGATCTCGCCGCCGACGGCCACGCTCGCGCCCTTCGCCCACGCGGGGATGCGCAGGGAGAGCGGGAACGCCGCCTCGCGCTCCAGCGACAGCGAGACGCGCACGCGGCCCGAGGCGGGGTAATCGCCGGAGACGTGCAGCTGCACGAATGCGCCGCCCAGCCGGTAGCGCGCCGAGCAGGGCGCGTAGCCGGTGAGGCAGAGGCCGTCGTCGCGGGTGAGCAGGCACTGGTGCTGGAGGAAGCGCGGCCACGCGGAGAGCAGCGAGACCGCGTCTGGGCCGTCGCAGGAAAAGAGCGAAGCGCCGCCCGCGAGCAGCGGGTAGCGCGCCGCATCGTCGATGGCGATCTGGTTGGCCTGCTGCACCGCCTGCACGGCGCGGTAATCCCGGGTGAAGGCCGCGTCTATGCCGTTGTAGACGAGCGTCTCCAGCGGGTCGGCCGCGTGCTCGCCGCCGGGGCAGGCGAGCAGCGTCTCCAGCGAGGCGGCCATCTGGGCCATCGCCGCGGCGCGCACGCCCCGGCTGGGGTGCGTCCCGGCGAGGAGCGGATCCGCCGTCACGCCGCCGCAGGCCGCGCCGTGCTGGCGCAGCAGCCGCGCAAGGCCCGCCTCCGGCGCGGAGAGGTGCTTGCCCGAGCCGCTCGCCACGCCGCTCAGCGCGCACGCGCGTAGGCCCTCGCACAGGTTCGCGCCGTCCGCCGTGCGGCGAAGGCGCAGGATGTACTCGTTTTCGCCGCCGGGCGCGGCGGCCTCCGGGTTCACGCGGGAGATCGGCGCGCGGTAGGGGAAGGCGGAAAAGATCGAGGCGTAATCCGTACCCTGCGCGATCAGCAGATCGACGACGGGCAGGATCGCGCGCTGGCCCGTGACGTTGTAAAGAAGCTCCGCCGCCTCCAGCGTGTCCGCCGCGTGCAGCGCGTCTTCCTCGGAAAGCGGCGCGGCGCAGAGCGATTCTTTCAGGTATTTCATGTAGCGCAGCATGAAGGAGAGGATCGCGCGCTCGCCGCAGAGCGCGTAGGCGTGCGAGAGGGCGCGCAGCATCCGCCCGCGCAGCGCGAAGAGCGACTGCCCCTGCGGCGCGGTATCGGGGCCGAAGGAGCCGTCCTCGCGCTGGGCGCCCAAGACAAGGCGGCAGGCGCGCAGCGCGTCCCGGCGAAGCTCCTCGTCGCCGAGCTGCGCGCCAAGCAGCAGCGCCGCCTCCAGCGCGTCAGGCAGGGCGGGATCGGCGGGGGCGTCCGCGCCGCACCAGCCGCTCTGGCCCGCGCCGCGCACGAGCGGCGCACCCGCGTGGGCGAACAGGCCCGCGCGCAGGGCGAGAAGGCGCTCGCGGGACGAATCGCGCGAGACGATCGCCCCGGCGGGCAGGGGAGCAAAACGCCCGGCCGTAAACGGCGGACGGGGAAAGAACGTGCGGGTGAGCATGGCAACCTCCTGCGTGGGCGCGCGGCGCGCCCGGTCAAGCCCTGCGGGCGATGTTTTCGGTCGGAGGATATTATAGCACAAAGCGCGGCGCAGCGCCACATTTCGCGCGGCCGGGATTGAAAAAAAGCGCTGGATATGGTAAAATAACGGCAAAGCGCATCGTTATCAAAGGGACGGCGTCGCCTTGCCTCGCCAAGCGTGCGGGGGCGGGCGCGCAGGAAGGAGAAACCCATGCCATACGATCAGGAACGGCCGCGGATTTTGGACACCGATCAAAACCTCGCCGCGTTTGAGGGCGACCTGCGCGAGCGCATGCGCCGCTATCGGGAGAAATACGCGCGCCTCGCGCCGGAGGGCGGGCGCATTGCGGACTTTGCCAACGGCCACCACTACTACGGCTTCCACAAGACGCGCACCGGATGGGTCTACCGCGAGTGGGCGCCCGGCGCGAAGGAGATGCACCTCGTCGGCGATTTCAACGGCTGGGACAGGGCGAGCCACCCCATGCGCAGCCTGCCCGGCGGCAACTGGGAGATCGAGATTCCCGGCATTCGCACGCTCGCGCACGGCTCGCGCGTCAAGGTCGCCGTGACGCATCAGGACGGCTACACCGAGGATCGCATCCCGCTCTACGCGACCTACGTCGTGCAGGACAAGGAGACCCAGGCGTTCTGCTCCGCGATCTGGAACCCGCCGCGCCCCTTCAAGTGGACGGACGCGGACTTTGAGCCGCAAAAGAACGTGCCGCCGCTCATCTATGAGGCGCATGTGGGCATGGCCACCGAGGAGGAGCGCGTCGGCACCTATCTGGAGTTCATGCGCGACATGCTCCCGCGCATCAAGCGCGATGGTTACAACACCGTGCAGCTGATGGCGATCATGGAGCACCCGTACTACGCGAGCTTCGGCTATCAGGTCTCCAACTTCTTCGCGGCGTCCTCGCGCTACGGCACGCCGGACGACCTGAAGGCACTCATCAACGAGGCGCACCGGCTGGGGCTGTCCGTGCTGCTCGACCTCATCCACGCCCACGCGGTGAAGAATACGGTCGAGGGCATCAACGGCTTCGACGGCACCGACTGCCAGTTCTTCAAGAGCGGCCCGGCGGGCGATCATCCCGCGTGGAACAGCAAGGTCTTCGACTACGGCAAGGACGGCGTCGTTCACATGCTGCTCTCCAACCTCAAATTCTGGCTGGAGGAATACCACTTCGACGGCTTCCGCTTCGACGGCGTGACCAGCATGCTCTACCTCGATCACGGGCTGGGCAGCGCGTTTACCGACTACCGGCAATACTTCTCCATGAACACCGACGTCGAGGCTGCCACCTATTTGCAGCTGGCCACGGCGCTCACGCACGAGGTGAAGCCCGGCGCGCTGTGCGTCGCCGAGGAGATGAGCGGCATGCCCGGCATGTGCCTGCCCATCGAGGACGGCGGCTTCGGCTTCGATTACCGGCTGAGCATGGGCCTGCCCGACTTCTACATCAAGACCATCAAGGAGAAGGAGGACGGGCACTGGGACATCGGACGGCTGTACTACGAGCTGATCTCCCGCCGGCCCGGGGAAAAGAACATCGCCTATGCCGAGTCGCACGATCAGGCGCTGGTGGGCGATAAGACGATCATGTTCCGGCTCGCCGACAAGGAGATGTACTGGGGCATGAACCGGGGGTACGACAACCTCTGGGTCGAGCGCGCGGTCGCGCTGCACAAGATGATACGGCTTGTGACCATCGCGGCGGGCGGCGAAGGCTACCTCAACTTCATGGGCAACGAGTTCGGCCACCCGGAGTGGATCGACTTCCCGCGCGAGGGCAACGGCTGGAGCTACGCGCACGCGCGGCGGCTGTGGTCGCTGGCGGAAAACGGCTTCCTGCGCTACGAGCTGCTGGGGAATTTCGACAAGGCGATGATCGAGCTGATCCGCCGCTACGGCGTGCTGCTGGGCGGCATGCCGCGCTGCCTGCGCCAGCATGAGGACGAGCAGCTGCTCGCCTTTGAAAAGATGGGCTGCGTGTTCGCCTTCAACTTCCACCCGAACAACTCGCAGACCGCGATGTTCATCCCCGCGCCGGAGCTGGGCGACTACAAGGTCATCCTCTCCAGCGACGACAAGGCGTTCGGCGGCTACGAGCGCGTGGACAAGGAAGTCGTCTACCACACATGGGCGAACGATCCGCAGATGGGCGACGGACTGGAGATCTATCTGCCGGCGCGCACGGCGGTCGTGCTGCGCAAGGTGGAGCGCATTTAAGAAGGAGGCCGCGTATGGCGAGAGCGCTCGTGCTGGGCGCGGTGACGGGCAAGCGGCGCGTGGCGGCCCGGATGGCCGCGGCGGCGCTGGAGGCGCGCGGTCACGAGGTTCTGCTGCTGCCGACGCAGCTGCTCTCCGGGACGTATGATCTGGGGACGCCCGCGCAGCTGGACGCGACGGGCTACCTGCTGGAGGCGCTCGCGCGCTGGAAGGAGCAGGGGATCGCTTGGGACTGCGTGCTGCTGGGCGGCGTGACGGGCATGGCGCAGGCCGAGGCGCTCTGCGGCGCGCTCGAGGAGAGCCGCGCGCGCGGCGCGTGGGTGCTGCTCGACCCGATCTTGGGCGACGGCGGGCGGACGTACCGCTCGGTCGGCGAGGAGCAGGTCGAGGCGATGCGGCTGCTGCTTTCCCACGCGGACGTCGCGACGCCGAACCTCACGGAGGCGTGTCTGCTCGCGCGCGCGCCATATGGCGGCGCAGACGCGCAGGCGCTGCTGGACGCGCTCTGCGCAGGCAGCCGGGGCGTCGTCGTCACCAGCGCGAAGACGCCGGGCGGCGGCGACGCCGTGATCGGCCGAGACGCGCAAGGGGAGGGCTTCTGCTTTCCGTTTGAGCGCGCGGCTGGACGGCATCTGGCGACGGGCGACCTGTTTTCCGCCTGCCTTGCGGACGGGCTGCTGCGCGGGAACTTGCTTTCGCAGGCCGCGCTCGAGGCGATGCGCGCGGTGGAGTGCGCGATTCGCGGGGAAGGGGATACTTCACTTCCAAAAGATTGAAAACTTTGACAGACTGGCCTGCGGTGATCGTGCCTGAGCGCGCGAGGCCGCAGGTCTTTCTTTTGCGCGCATGAAAAGCGTCCCTTCGGGGAGAATAATTCCCAGAAATCCTATTGACGCGGTATGATATGCGTGCTATACTGTTCGCGGAAGTGATCGGGGAAACGGAGGAATGGCGCATGATGATCTCGACGCGCGGCCGCTATGCGCTGCGCATCATGGCCGACGTCGCCCGGCACGAGGGCGACGCGCCCGTGAGCGTGCGCGAGATCGCGCTGCGGCAGGAGATCTCCGGCAAGTACATGGAACAGATCATCAGCGTGCTCTGCCGCGCCGGGCTGCTCAAAAGCGTGCGCGGCGCGCAGGGCGGCTATCATCTGGCGCGGCCCTGCGGCGAGATCACCGTCGGCATGATCCTGCGCGCCACCGAGGGCGATCTCGCGCCCGTCGAGTGCGTCGCCGACGGTGCGCATCCCTGCGAGCGCATCGGCGATTGCCCGTCGCACGCGGTGTTCTCCAAGGTCTACGCCGCGATCAATCAGGTGATCGACGGCGTGTTTTTGCGCGATCTCATCGACGACGCCGCGCCCGTTCCGCCCCTCCCCGAAAAGAAAGGATGACCTCATTGATCTACATGGACAACGCCGCTACCACGCGGCTGACCGACGCCGCCTTTGAGGCGATGCGCCCGTACCTGACCGATCTCTACGCCAACGCCGCCGGTACCTACGGCTTCGCCGGGGAGTGCGCCGCCGCCGTGGAGCGCGCGCGCGCGCAGATCGCCGCCGTCATCGGGGCGAAGAGCGCCGAAATCTTCTTCACCAGCGGCGGCACCGAGAGCGACAACTGGGCGATCAAGGGCGTCGCCGAGGCCACGGAGGGCAAGGGAAAGCACATCGTCGTGAGCGCCATCGAGCACCACGCCGTGCTCCACACCGCCGACGCGCTGCGCCGCCGCGGTTACGATGTCACCGTCATCGGCGTCGATGCCGACGGCCTCGTCGATCCCGCCGCGGTCGAGGCGGCGCTGCGGCCCGATACCGTGCTCGTCTCGGTCATGGCCGCCAACAATGAGATCGGCACCGTCGAGCCGCTCGCCGAGATCGGCGCGGCCTGCCATCGCCACGGCGTGCTCTTCCACACCGACGCCGTGCAGGCGTTCGGCCACATCCCGCTCGACGTGGACGCGATGAACATCGACCTGCTCTCGCTGAGCGGGCACAAGTTCGGCGGCCCCAAGGGCGTCGGCGCGCTGTACGTTCGCCGGGGCGTCCGGCTGCTGCCGTTCATGGACGGCGGCGCGCAGGAAAACCGCCGCCGCGCCGGAACCACCAACGTCGCGGGCATTGTCGGGATGGGCGTCGCCGCCCAGAATGCCGCCGCAACGCTTGCGGAGACCGCCGAGCGCGTCGCCGCGGTGCGCGATCACCTGATCGAGCGCATCGAGCGGGAGATTCCGCACGCGAAGCTGAACGGACACCGCACGCGCCGCCTGCCCGGCAACGTCAACTTCTGCTTCCGCTTCGTCGAGGGCGAAAGCATGCTGATGCTGCTGGACAACGACGGCATCTGCGCCTCCAGCGGCTCCGCCTGCACGAGCGGTTCGCTCGATCCGTCGCATGTGCTGCTGGCCATCGGGCTGCCGCACGAGATCGCGCACGGCTCCCTGCGGCTCACCCTCAGCGCTGAAAACACGATGGAGGACGCCGACCGCGTCGTGGAGAGCCTCAAGGTCATCATCCCGCGGCTGCGCAGCATGTCGCCGCTGTATGAGGACTTTGTGAGGTCGCAGAAAGCATAAACGGGAAACCAAACTGTTTTCCTGCGAAGGAAGGGAGCGGGGCTTTGCCCCGCCGATCCGGGGAACTCGCATAGTCGTGTGCTTTCGCACACTCCTTGCGATTCCCCGCGTTCCGCCTCGCTGCATCGGCCACTGGCCGCGCTCGGCTCCAGCGCCCGCCTAGGGGCTTTTCGTCAGGAACGCCGCCGATAGGCGGTTCGCCCCTAGGAACCCTTCGGGTTCCCACTACCTGAGAAAAAATAAGTTGAGTTGGTCGCCCCAAAGAAGGCGCCTAAACTGGTCTGAGAAACGGATGGAGGTACGCTATGTATACGGAAAAGGTCATGGATCACTTCATGCACCCGCGCAATGTGGGCGAGATCGAGAACGCCAGCGGCGTGGGCACCGTGGGCAACGCAAAGTGCGGCGACATCATGCGCATCTATCTGGACATCGACGAGAACCAGATCGTGCGCGACGCGAAGTTCAAGACGTTCGGCTGCGGCGCGGCCATCGCGACCAGCTCCATGGCGACGGAGATGATCATCGGCAAGACCGTGCAGGAGGCGCTGGAGGTCACCAACAAGGCCGTGATGGAGGCGCTCGGCGGGCTGCCGCCCGTGAAGGTTCACTGCTCCTTGCTCGCCGAGGAGGCCGTTCATGCCGCGCTCTGGGATTACGCACAGAAAAACGGCATCGTGATCGAGGGCCTTAAGCCGCCCGTCGATGACGTGGACGAGGTCGAGGAACGCGACAAAGCGTGTGAGTAACGGGGAGACGTTTGGGGGACGCTGTCCCCCAACCCCCCCTGCCTAGGGGCATGCCCCTAGGAACCCGCCGCCCTTTGGGCGGCACGTTTTTTTATGGGCAAGATTTTGCATATAGTGCGAAGCACAGGAGGGGGTCTGGGGACAATGTCCCCAGACGGGGCTTGGGGCGGTAGCCCCAACGTAGCCCAAATCGCGAAGCGATTGTACAGAGTAGCCCGGTAGCGAAGCGATCCCGGGCGGGTTGATCATGATAAGTCGCGCAGCTACATGTGTAGCCCATTGATTTGCGGTTTGCCGCCCTCGCGCGGGGCGGCGTTTTTGTATGCGTATACGCGGTTTTTGACGGGATGGGCCGCGCAAATCGCGCGGGGCGGGGCCGGGCTGTGACGGATGATGAAAAAAATTCGGGAAGTTGGCAAAAAAATTGTAAAGAAGTGGTGCATTTTTGCCGATTTCATGCTAAAATGTCTCTTGGATGAGTGTCCGTATATTTGGCGTGTCTCAAAATCACGCTTTATCCCATCTGCGAGGAGGTACTCCTATGACTCGAAGAAGATTCGCCGCATTGCTCGCGATCTGCGTCTGCCTGTCCGCGACGGCGTTCGCCGAGGACGAAAACCAGACCGAAGTCGGTTCTGCAGAGGCGAAACAGACCGAAGTCGCCGCGGAACCTGCGCCCGCGCCGGAACCTGCGCCGGAACCGGAACCCAAGCCGGAACCCGCGCCGGAATCCAAGCCCGCGCCTGACCCGGAGCCTGCGCCCGACCCGGAGCCGGATCCCGCGCCCGCGCCGGAAGAGCAGGCGCCCGCGGCCTCCGAGGGCGACGCTTCCAATAATAGCGACGCCCCCGATGAGGACGGCGCGCCCGTGACGGGCGACGCCTCCAATGAGGATGACGCCTCCGATGAGGACGGCGCGCCCGAAGCGGACGCCCCCGAGACGCAGGCCCCGACGGCTGCGCCCGAGGAGACCGCCGCGCCCACGGAGACCCCGGCCCCTGAAGAGACCGCCGCGCCGGAAGAGACCGGCGTTCCCGAGGAGACTCCCGACCCGTATGCCGGGGTGAGCATCGAGGTCGAGCGGGTGGGCGAGAAGGCGCTGCACATCGGCGACAAGGTCACCTTCAAGGCCACGGTGTACGGCTTGGACGAGGACGCCGAGATTCGCTGGGCGTACTTCGACGAGGAGGCCGACATCGACAACGGCGAGAACCCGTGGAAGGGCCTCGACAAGGGCGAGCGCTTCCGCTTCACCATCACGGAAGAGAACGCCGGTCTGCTCTACCGCGCGCAGATCGCAGGCACGCCCATCGTGTGCGAATTCACGCTGCCCGAGGTGCTGCCCGCCGAGGATGACGGCGCGACCGAGGACGAGGACGCCGACGCGCCCGACGAGGATGCCGAGGGCGATACCTCTAATGAGGAAACCGGCGATGCGCCCGACGAGGGCGCCGAGGGCGACACATCTGACGAAGAGACCGGCGACGCGCCCGACGAGAACGTCGAGGGCGATACATCGAACGAGCAGACCGGCGACGCGCCCGACGAAGATGTCGAGGGCGACACGTCGAACGAAGAGACCGGCGACGCGCCCGACGAAGACGCCGAGGGCGACACATCTCATGTAGAGACCGGCGACGATGCGACGCCCGGCGAAGCCCTCCCAGAGGACGGCGACGAGGACGCCGAGGGCGACGCATCTCATGAGGAGACCGGCGACATCGCGACGCCCGGCGAGGCAGAGGACGGCGAGACCGGTGCGGACGGCGACGTCATCGCCACCGACGGCGAGGCGACGCCCGCGCGCTACAGCTACGAGCGCGCCGAGGACGGCAGCCTGCTGCTCGACGAGAACGGCGACCCGATCCCCGTCGTGCCCGAGGGAGCCGACATCCCCGTCGCGTACCTGCGCGACGAGACGGGCGCGCTCATCCTCGACGAGAACGGCGACCCGATCCCGACGCAGTTCATCCCCGCGACCGCGCAGAGCGTGACCACGCTCGCCGACCTGCTCGACCCGAACCGCACCGCCACCATCTTCGCCGACTGGGGCGGCGACGCGCTGCACTATGGCGACGCCGTGACCCTCACCGCCGTGCTGCACGGCTACGACAACGCCGTATACACCCTGCAGTGGCAGCACAGCGTGGACAACGAAACTTGGGACGACGTGCCGGAAGCGACCGGCAGTCTGTTTACCTACACGGTGACCGAGGAGAACGCCGCCGACTACTGGCGCGTGCTCGTCATCATCACCGACGCCGAACCGCTGACCGACGGCGCGCAGGGCTGACACCGCCCTAGCCGCCGCCCCCAACAATAACGTCTGCGCCCCTTGGACGCTCAGGAGGGTACCATGAAGGACTTTCTGCGCAAGCTGCTTGCCTCGCTGCTCTGCATCTGCATGATCGGCTCCAGCCTGCCCGTCTCCTCCATTGCGGAGGCGGCGCAAGGCGCTGCGACCCCACCGGAACAGCAGACCGCCTCCGGCGACACTGGGGAGGAACAAGGGGGGAAGTCTGCCCAAACGCAGGAGATCGTCATGGAGCCGTCCAACACGGTCAACCTGAGCGATATGATTATGCCGACGGCGACGGAGGACGAGCCGCCCTTTTCGGTGACGCTGGAACTCAAGGTAGGGAGTAGTGGTAGTTTTCATCACACGATCCCGGGCGAAACTGTGAAGGAAGGAGATCAGCTCTATTGGCGAATCACGATCAAGAATAATACGGAAGACGACCTCACGTTGAACATGATTGACGTGATGGATTGGGACGGCACAGTGAGAGAATCTGGCAAGCGTGTCAGGAAGCCCAAGGTTGTAAACCCTGATGGGTCTAGCAATAAGGACTATGCTCTTACTAGTTCTGATGGTGGAAGTTTTACTCCTCCTGATAACGATCATTTTAGCACTATCGTTGTGCCGCACACAGGCGATAAAATGGTTCAGCTGGATACAAATTTGAGCGGCGCTCTAAAAGTTGACATCACCGTTAATGACGGCGGTGTGATAAAGAATACGGTCTATGTATGGGAGCATGACAAGACGCAAGCGGACGCGCTGAGCGATTCAACGGTCGTGACCCGCTCTAAAGATATTGCTGTGACTAAGCAGTTGATGGTCGAAGACGGAAGTGGTAAGTTTGTTGTAAGCGACGCAGATACGGTCGAAGTTGGGAAGAAAATCAAGTTTAGAGTTACCGTTACAAACAACAGTACCATCACTAAAAAGATCAAAGTTGCTGGTGGTATCTCCGACGTATTTACTGTCAACGGTATTGAGGAAACTTCTGTCGAAAAACTGACTAATACTAACAGTACGACTCTGAATAGTGATAACTATGAGATTGAGACGGGCAAAAATGCCATCTTTGAATCTGGTGAGTATACGGTCGCGAAAGCTGGAGACCACCTCAGCAATACGGTCACTGTAAGCGGCGAGAGCGCGACGGTGTCGCTGCGCGCCGACGGCGAGAGTGAGCCAGATTTCACTGTAACTAAAGGTTATGTCGTTTGGAATAATTATCAAAGCGGAGAAGAAATGCCGACTGACGGCTTTATCGATGCGCCCGTTGGGTCGATCGAAGAAGGTCAAGCGGTTCGTTACCGCGTAACCGTGACCAACAACTCGACCGAAACAATGCACTTTAAGGTGTCGGATTCGTTTATGGCTGCCGGAACAGCGACAACCACGGGCAAGAACGGGGAAGCAATAAACGATTTTGAGCTTGTCGGCGATCAGAAACCCTATGAAAATGGCGTGCTGACTGTCGAGGCGCACGAGACAAAAGTGCTGCTTAGCAAAGACTGCTATGTTGTTCCGGTCAATTTCGCGGACGAACATTCGGACAAAGCTACGCTTAGCAATGTTGTCACGCTGGAGCCGACGGATGGGAGCACCGGCGACGCGCGCCAAAGCGGCGTGTTACTGCTTGTGAAGGAGCCGTCAGCTTATACGGTCGCTACGGAATATGCCTTGGGCGATAGCGGATACCGTTCTGCGTCTAGCGGCAAGGTGGGAAAGAATCAAGAAGTCAAATTCCGCCTCAGAATCACCAATACCAGCGAGCTAGACCTCAAACTCAAATTGTCCGGTTTTTCCTTCTTAGAAGGTTCTTCGACCGATAATAAGTTGAGCACACTGGGTGCTCTTAATTTGGACTGGGCAAGCAGTTCAACAACAGACGAGGAATCGATCAAATGGGACGGCTCGTCGATTTTGGAGCTGGCAGCGGGCCAAGAAGCGATTTTGCAATATGCTGGGTCGTATACGACCAGTAATACCTCTAGTACGACCGCAACCTATACGGTGAAGGTCGATTGTGAAGAACTCAAAACAAAAATAGTAGAAAAAACGCTAAAGATTACAAACGATGGTACTAACAACCTTCGCTTTGGTTACAGCCTGTCGGTCAACGGGGCAAGATTCTCAGGCGAGCCTGAGTCTGATACCGGTATTGTCACAACCACAGATAACATACAGCTAAAATTTAATGGATTTACCGCAAGCGATCACGCCTATAAGTATCTGCATAACGATCAGTACAAAGCCGGGCAAACGATCACGGTGACAACAGAGACGCCGAAAGCTGAGGGCTACACCTTTGTCGGCTGGTATGACAAGAACGCGGTCGGCACTTACCGACTTGTCAGCCCGGGCGCTACGGTCATCAAGGACGGGCGTGATGAGCAGTCGATTGATGCCGTGTGGATGCGACTGGCCACGGATGACAATCTGTTCATTTACGACGGCAAAAGCCATACGATCGACGTAGCGAGCCTTGCCCTGAGCGGCGAGGCAGGAAAATACGACTTTAACAATATTCTGGCTCAGCTCACTGTGCCGACTTGTACATATTCAGTCAAGGGGCCGGGGGACATAAACATAGAGAACCAAGAAGCTACAATCGATAGGAATACCGGAAAGGTAACCCTGCCCGTTGGCGGAAGCTTTACCAACGTAGGCGTATACAATTTTACGATCAAAGTAAATTTCCCTAAAAAGAATGAAACAGGTTCTAAGTTTGATGGAGCGGAGTTGATTGCATCGGCGAAGCTGACCATCCTCCCGCGCCCCGTGGCGGTGCAGGCCGGCACTGGCTCCCACGAGTGGACGAATAAACCCATCACTATAAAGGATTGCGCCGACCGTGATACGGGGGAATATGAGTATAAGCAGGGCAGCGCCTTTGAAGACGGCGTTCTGTCGGGCGACGCGAGCGCAGCGTTGACCGAGAAGATCGAAGCCCTCAGTATCAGCAATGTGGACGCAATGCTCAAAGTATACACGAGCGGCGACGAAGGCCTTGTTGGAACCGATGCCTTCACAGTGGGCCACACGCCGATTGTAGGGTATAAAGGTGACGACGACATCGTCACCGAGTCGAGCAAAACCGCACCGGGCGAATATCAATCGCTCATCACGAACAAAGACCAGCTTGCGACCGCTGCCGACGGCACCGACACGACGAACAACTATGTCTTCATCACCGTGCCGGGTACATTGACGATCAAAGCGCCCACGCTGGCGACGATCACGCTCACCAAGAACGTGGTGGACGCGAGCTTTGAGAGCGGCACGTTTACCTTCACCGCGACAAGGGACGACACGGCTGTCAAGTTTGTCAAGTCCAGCACCGAAGACAACACCTATTACGAGGCGGGCAAAAGCCCCGACGTGCCGGGCGATGGCGATGAGAAGATTTCGCTTCAAGTGACCGCGAACAAGGACAAGCCCGCAACTGAGACCGACCCCGCCACCGCGAGCGTCACGCTTAAGGTGACGCCGGGCAAGTATACCTTCGCGGAGACGGGCGCGAGCGTCACCTCCGTGTACTCGGAGGAAGGCAAACCGACGCTGGGGCGGGACGACTATACCCCGACGTACAAGACGAAGGACAGCGCCGCGGAAGCGGTGGAAGACGACAACGCGGAGGTCACCGTCGAGGCGGGCGGCGAGGCGAGCGTTGTAGTGACCAATACGGCGAAGTTCTACTTCGTGGAGCACTACGCCGTTGATCTGCACGATAAATACGGCACGCCGATCGACAATAGTAAAGACGACAATGAGCTTGTCGGCATGCCGGAGATTCTGGCGAAGGGCACCAAGGGCTACACCCGCTTCGCTTTCGATAGGGTCGATAAATGGAGCAGCGAGCTGACGTATCAGGACGTCAACGGGGGCTTTGACGGCGAGGAGGCGACACCGGCTACCTTCTCCGATCTGGGCGTCGAGAGCGGCAACGTCGCGGATAACGGCAACAAAGGTAACGACACCAGCGACGGAACCGCCACCAAAGCCGATTCGTACAAATTGATCTACGACGACGGATACAGTGACCTCGCAAAGAAAGCTATGGCGGGCGCGGTGCTGGGCCTCGGCGCAAACAACGGCTATCTGGATTTGCACAAAGACAATGCAGGAAAGCTGCCTGCAGGCGGAACCGTGCAGGTCTATTGGGTGCGCCAACTGGAGCAGAATCTCAAGGCCTTCGACGGCATCGGCGTGTCTGCGACAGCGAAAGATGCAGAAGAGGAAGCCATCCGTCAGGGCCAAGCCACCGTGCGGACGCACTACGCGATGTACGATAAAACAACCAACAACCTCTACGGCGGCAATTCGTGGCACGACACGGATGCGCAGAAAATTCAGTATCGTTGGCAGGGCATCAACAAGGTGGATGTCACGGCAACGCTTAATCAGGAAGCGGTCAAGGGTGTGACGGGCGTCCTGTACGCCTTCAACGCCGCCGTGGCGAAGGTGTGGAACAACGGGTCGTCGAAGTATACTGTGTTTACAGACGCGGTCATAAAGGACACAGAAGTCGGAGTCATCGACAACGCGTGGCAGAATTCGCCGATCGACCTGTACCTGACGCCGCTGGTCAAGGTGAAATACTTCATCGACGACGGTAAGGGCGAGCAAAAGGAACTCAATGGCAATGTGACGCCGTACTCAGGAGGAGAAGACAAAAACGAATACACCATCGCCATCGAGGTGAAGGAACCGGATACCGAAAATGGCTACACGATGGTGAAGAACACCGCGCATGCGACGGAGTTTACGCCTTTGGCCATGCCGTCGACGGGCAGGTATACCACCACGCAATGGAGGCTCAAGCGAACCGCCTACGATCCCGGCACGGTTGTTACTGACAAGAGCGTTGACCCGAACGGGGATGGAAAGCTCGACGTCTTGCAGAGCCTGTACATGAACGACGGTAAATACTGGGTGGACGCGTCCGGCTACCTCGTCATCGGCCTGTACCTGACCGAGGCTCAACCGTCGTGGAAGGTGACCAAGAGCGTCAAGAACAAGACGTTCCCCGCTGGGACAAAAGACAATACGGCCTACGCGGGCGACACGCTTCAGTACACCATCACCGTCGAGAACACGGGCAACGTGCCGCTTGAAAACATTCTCGTCACGGATGACATGTCGTTTGAGTCAAAGGACAACGTTCAGGGGCCGGAAACGCCCTTTGCCCGCGACAGAAGCGTGATCGTGACGAGTAAACTGGGCAAAAAAGTCGATTATAAGATCGACGAGACAGACTATAAGAAGCTCACGATCACGCAGATCGAACTTGGGGACACCATCACCATCACTTATACCTACACGGTGCCGGAGAATGTCAAGCATATCGAAAACACGGTGACGGTGGACGACAGGGATGAGGACACCCCCGATGAGCTTAAGCAGACGGCCAAGACGAAGACAGACGTGCGCGCGTGGACGGTCGAGAAGAGCGTCACGGGCATGACCGGCGAGGACAAGGACGGCGTGGCGTTTGCGCGCGGCGGCGATGTGCTCAAGTATGCCATCAAGGTCGTGAACACGGGCAACGTCGATTTGACCGACCTCTCCTTGAAGGACGCCTTCACCATCGACGAAGGCGATGCACCCGCGGACGCGCTGACGTATCAGAGCGCGACAAGCACAGGCGTCGAGGGAAAGACGGAAGCCGACTTTGTCTCCGAAACAAAAACGCTGACGAAGCTCGCGAAGGGCGAGACCGTCACCATCACCTATACCTATACGGTGCCCACCGACAAGCTGCCCAAGGCGGTCGCCAACACGGCGTCGGTCAGCGCCGACAGCACGCACACCCAGACAAGCGATCAGGTCGAGACAAAGATCGCCAGCTTTACGGTCGATAAGAAGGTCGCAAAGCAGGGCGGCGACCCCGAGAAGGACATCGTCGTCAAGGTGGGCGACAAGCTGGTTTACACCATCACGGTGACGAACACGAGCGATGTGGTTATCCCGAAGCTCTACCTGTCGGACGTGCTGTCGGATGAGCACGTCGGCGACGCGTCGCTGCCCGCGCTGACGCTGAGCGAGAGCACGAAGACGCCCAATGCCGCCGACTTCACATTCACATGGCACGGTGAAGAAAGCCCGGCCTACGGCGTGATCGAAAACCTGCCCGCGGGCGGGAGCATCACGCTCGTCTCCGATGCGATTTCGGTCGAGGACGGGTATGAGCATTTGAAGAACACCGTCTATGTGGACGATGATGAGAACACCACGCCCGACGGCACCGAGGCCGACCAGACCCAGCCGAAGCAAAGCACGGCGGAGGCGCGCGTCAAGAGCTGGAAGGTCGAGAAGACCGTCGAGGGCATGAGCGGCACGGGCTGGAACGACCTCGACGGCGACGGCAAAATGGACGCCGAAGAGCAGTACGCCGTGGTCGGCAATGAGCTGACCTACAAAGTCAAGGTCACCAACACCGGCGACGTGCCGATGGTGCTGTTCGTGAAGGACGTTTTCGCCGGGACGAATTTCGACCTCACCGAGGGTGTCACTTTCGATTATGACCCCAAGAGCACGCCCGACAAAGCGCCGACGCTTGAAGAGTATGGCGACGAATATGCCCTAATCGAGAACCTGCAGCCCAACCAGACGGTCACATTCACCTATAAAGAGACTGTGACCGACGGGATGCTCGGCGATCCCGCTTATGAGGACGGCATCGTCAACACGGTCAGCGTACACGCGGCGGTAGACCCGGAACACCCGGATACGACGGGGCCGGATATACGGGAGAGCGACCCGCATGACGAGACGACGACGCCCATCGAGGCGTGGACGCTCGACAAGGAGCTGACCAAGGTCACGCGCGGCAGCGATGCTGCAAGCGGATACGACAAGCCGGCGACGGACGAAGACGGCGCGCTGGTCTATCCCGCCGTGCGCCCGGGCGACGTGCTCGAGTACACCGTCACCGTGACGAACACGGGCAGCGCGCCGATCGCCGAGATCGACGTGAGCGACACGCTGAAGAGCGGCGAGGATGATCGCACAATCGGCCTGCCGACGCTGGTCGCGCCCACCGGCGTCACCTTTGCGGGCGGCAAGGTTCGCAACCTCCCGGCGGGCAAGAGCGCCAAGCTGACCTACACCTACACGGTGCAGGAGAGCGAGGGCAAGCTCGTGAACGCCGTGACGGCGACGCTGGGCGATAAGGAGGTCACGAAGACCGTCACCACCGGCGTCAAGGCGTGGACGGTGACCAAGGAAATCCAAAAGGACGGCGTGGCGCTGGATGAGGACGACGAGGTCGCCGTGGGCGACCAGCTGACGTATGTCGTCACCGTGAAGAACGACGGCAGCGAGGAGCTGACCGACCTCGAGTTTACGGACACGTTCACACACGGCAAAGACGAAGATGAAGACAAGGAGGACGGACTCGATCACCTCACAAAGGATGAGAAACGCAGCACCGAGGGCGTGGAGTACGATAAGGACGCGCGCACGGCTACGATTCCCAAGGGCGGCTTGCTGGTGCTCACGGCCACCTATACCGTGACGGATAGCGACACGAGCCTGCGCAACGTCTTTATCGCGGCCGACACCGACGTCACGGAGCAGGACGAAGTGACCACGCCGGTGCGCAGCTGGACGGTCGAGAAGACCGTATCGAAGGCGGAGAGCGACGAAGGCTCGCAGAGCAATACCGCGCTGCCGGGCAACGTGCTCTACTACACCATCAAGATCAAGAATACGGGCGGCGTGACGCTTGATCTGAACGTGAAGGACATCCTGCGCGACGAGGTGAAGAAAGAGGACAGGAGCGCTGACCTCAAATTCTATCCCTACAAAGCCGCCAACGTCATCTACGCGCCGGACGCCCACTTTGAAGTGACCGGCTCGAAGCTGACCGAGGGCGTGATCAAGAAGCTGATGCCGGGCGCTACGTTCACGTTCCATGCCAGCTACCGGGTGGCGAGCGGACACACGGCGAGCGCGAGCGACGAGTATCTCAAAAACACCGTGACTGTAGACGACGACGACGAGAACTTCCCGCCGAAGGAGTCTACGGCGGAGACGCACATCAAGAACTGGGACGTCGCGAAGACGATCAAGAGCGTCGTGAGCGCGGCGGGCGAAGAGCGCAGCGCGGTGGACGGAGCGTACACGCTGCGCCCGGGCGACAAGGTGACCTATGAGGTCGTCGTGACGAACACGGGCGACGAGAAGCTCACGCTCTACGTCGAGGATTCGCTGTTCATCGAAACGGTGGGCAAGCCGTGGACGGAGCAGGGCGTGAAGGACGCGACGAATGTCGAGGTGACGTTTACGCCGAGCGACGCGGGCGCAACGTCTCAGCTGTTTGAGGACAACTCCAGCGAGACGACCCGCAATGGCGACTGCCTCATCCAGATCAAGGGCTTGCCGAAGGAGGGCAAGGCGATCCTCACCTACACCTACACGGTGCCCGAGATGAACGCGGACAACGCGGAGCTGTTTGCGAGCCTCGTCGAAAACAAGGTCTTCGTCCACGCGAACGAGCAGACGACCGACCCGGAGACTCAGCCCAAGCCGAACCACAATAAGGATATCGACCCGAATGACGAGACGAAGACGCCCATCGAGGCGTGGACGCTCGACAAGGCGCTGACCGCGGTCACGCGGGATGGCAAGGCTGCAAGCGGATACGACAAGCCGAAGACGGACGAAGACGGCGCGCTGGTCTATCCCGCCGTGCAGATCGGCGACGTGCTGACCTACACGATCACCGTCGAGAACGTGGGCGGCACGGACATCGCGCGCCTGAACCTCGAGGACGTGTTTACCCGCGCGGGCGGCAAGACGGAGCTGACGGCGGCGAACCTGAAGAAGGATTCGTCGAGCAGCAGCATGGACGACGCGAGGCTCCTGACCGACAGCGCGACGGGCGGCCTCTACATCGCCAACCTGCTGAAGGGCAAGAAGATCAAGCTGACCTACACCACCACCGCGGTGGAGGAGAAAGACGGGACTGAACCGTTTATCAACACCGTCACGGTCACGAGCGCGGACGGGGAAGTGACGGCGGAGAAGACCGTCAAGACGCCGGTCGTGGAGAATCCCGCGTGGGAGGTCACGAAGACCGTCGATGGCATGACCTCCGACATATACGACGATACGGACAGCGACGGTGAGGGCGACCTTCAGGACGCCAAGGTGGAAGACGAGCTGACCTACACGATCACCGTCAAGAACACGGGCAACGTGACGCTGGATGGCCTCACGCTGGTGGACGTGTTTAACGGCGCCGGGCTGGAAGGCGATCCGGTGCTCACGAAGGTTGACACGACAGAGACCTCCGCGGTCTACGCCAATGGAATCATCAACGGCCTTGGCGTGGGCGAGACCCTCACGCTCGTGTACAAGTACACGGTTGCGGACACCGACATCGAGCTGACGAACAAGGTGACCGTGTCGCGCGACGGCACCGAAAAGTCGGCCGAGGTCAGGACGCCGGTCGATGCGAATCCCGATTGGAATGTCGAGAAGACCGTTCGCTACGCGGATCCGGAGAAGGTGTTCCCGACCACGGGCGAGGTCAAGGTGGGCGAGAAGCTCATCTACCGGATCACCATCACCAACACGGGCAACACGATGCTGTCCGGGCTGGAGCTGATGGATGAGTTTACCGGCAAGGGCCTCACCTCCGAAGAGCTGCTGAAGAAGATCAAGCAGGTATCGCCGGAGCCGGGCACGGGCTTGGGGAAGGTCGCAGTCTACAACGACAAGGATCAGACCATCGACAACCTCGGCGTGGGCAGCAGCATCGTGCTCGAGTACGAGTACACGGTCGCGCCCAACGACGCCACGCTTGAGAACTTGGTGACCGTGTCGCTGCCCGACAGCCACAACGTGATGCACAAGGTCACGACGCCGGTCGAGGAGAATCCCGCGTACACGGTGATCAAGCAGGCCTACAAGGGCGAGTACAAGCCGGAGGCCAAGCCGCTCGCGAAGGAAGAAGAGGTCGCGGTGGGCGATACGATCACCTACCGGATCACCATCGCCAACACGGGCAACGTGAAGCTGGACGGCCTGAAGCTGGTGGATACGTTTACCGGCAAGGGCCTCACGCCCGCCGAGCTGATGGAGCAGATCAAGGCCGTGGACAAGTCGGTCGGTTCCGACGCAGTCTACGAGAATGCGACCATCGACGGCCTCGACGTGGGCGAGTGGATCGCGCTCGAGTACGCATACACGGTCGCGGCCGACGACGACACGCTGGTGAACGCGGTGACCGTGTCGCTGCCCGACGGCCCCACCGAGGAGACCGAGGTCACGACGCCGGTCAAGGAGACGCCCGCGTACACGGTGACCAAGCTGGCCTACAAGGGCGAGTACACGCCGGAGGCCACGCCGCTCGCGAAGGAAGAAGAGGTCGCGGTGGGCGATACGATCACCTACCGGATCACCATCGCCAACACGGGCAACGTGGCGCTGGACAAGCTGGAGCTGAAGGACGTGTTTAACGGCGCTCAGCTGGATGGCGCGGCGCTCGAGCTGGCGGAGAAGATGGAAGGCTCCTCTGCGACTTTCGACGGCAAGGCCACCATCAAAGACCTCGGCGTGGGCGAGAGCATCGTGCTCGAGTACGCGTACACGGTCGATGCCGACGACACCGCGCTTCAGAACACGGTGACCGTGACGCACGGCAAGACCGAAGTGACGGACGAGGTCACGACGCCGGTCAAGCTGGAGCCGATGTACACGGTGACCAAGCAGGCCTACAAGGGCGAATACACGCCGGAGGCCACGCCGCTCGCGGAGGGAGACGCGGTCAAGGCGGGCGACACGCTGACGTATGTCATCACCGTGGAGAACACCGGCAAGGTGGATTTGAAGGATCTCAAGCTGACGGACGCGTTCCAGCTGAACGACGGCGACGCGCTGCCCGGCGTGAGCGGACTTTCGCAGTATCGCGATGAAGACCACCCCTCCGATGCGGTATTCAAGCTTGTGAGCAACAGCGAGGCCCGGGTTTCGATTCCCGTGGGCGACAAGCTGGTGCTGACGGGCCATTACCTCGTGACTGCGGACGACAAGAAGCTGGTGAACACCGCGACTGTCGCCGATCCCGAGGACGAGACGCACTTTGACGAGAGCACGGTGACCACGCATGTGAGCGGCTGGACGGTCGAAAAGACCGTGACCAAGACGGTCGACGGCAAGGAGATCGCCGCCGGTTCCGCGCTGCCGGGCAGCAAGCTCACCTACACCGTCAAGGTCACGAACACGGGCGACGTGACGCTCACCCTGTATCTCAAGGACGTCCTCACGAAGGACGGCAAGGCGGAAGACCTCACGCTGGAGCCTGACGACGACGCCAACGCGGAGACGAAGGCTACGTTCGCCGACATGACGATCACCGGGCTGGAGCCGGGCAAGACGTTTACGCTCAAGTGCGAATACGACGTGCCGCTCGAGAGCGAGGAGGCCGTCAATCAGATCGTCAACACCGTGACTGTGGACGACGACGAGAAGATCGACGAGTCGAGCGACCCGGACGATCCCTTCCCGCCGCAGCACGACGAGCAGACGACGAACATCAAGAAGTGGGACGTCGCAAAGTCGATCACCGGCGTCGTGAGCGCGAAGGGCGACAAGCGCGAAGCGGTGGACGGCCGGTACACGCTGCGCCCGGGCGACACGGTGACCTATGAGGTCGTCGTCACGAACACGGGCGACGAGAAGCTCACGCTCTACGTCGAGGACTCGCTGCTCATCGAGAAGATCGCGGGCGCCAAATGGGAAGACAAGCTGGACGATCTGGCGAAGAACGTCAAGGTGACGTTCGAGAAGGAAAACGAGGACGCGTCCTGGGATTTCTTTGCGGACAACTCCGGCGAGGACGACCACGACGGACAGTGCCTCATCGTGCTCCAGAATCTGGCCGCGGGCCGCACGGCGACCCTCACCTACGCCTACACGGTGCCCGAGATGGACGAGGACAACGTGGAGCTGTTTGCGAGCGACGTGCGTAACGAGGTCTACGTCCATGCGAACGTCCAGACGGGCGAGGGACTCAAGCCCGTCCACGAGCCGAACGATCCGTATGCCGAGGCGAGCGCGCCCATCGAGGCATGGACGCTCGACAAGGCGCTGACCCAAGCCATGCGCGGGGACGCCGACGTCACGGACGACATCCTGTCGTGGGGCTACCCGGCGCATCTCGACGACGTGCTCACCTACACGATCACCATCGCGAACGTGGGCGGCACGGACATCGACCGCCTGAACCTCAAGGACACCTTCAACCGCGCGGGCTTCAACCAAGCGCTGACGGCGGACGAGCTGCTCGTCGTGCCGGGCAGCGGCATGGGCGGCGCGAGCCTGCAAACCGACGCGAAGGGCGGCCTCTACATCGCCGGACTGAAGGCGGGCGAGAGCATCCAGCTGACCTTCACCGCCACGGTGGCGAAGACCGACCTCAATAAGCTCGTCAACACCGTCACGGTCACGAGCGAGGATGAGGAAACGTCGAAGACGGAGACCGTCACCACCTATGTCCGGGATATGAGCGACTGGACGGTCGAGAAGACCGTCTACGACGCCGCGACCGGCGAGCCGATCACCGGAACGGTCAAGGTGGGCGATACGATCCTCTACCGGATCACCGTCACCAACACGGGCAACACCGTGCTTGACAACCTGCCGCTTTACGACAACCAGAACGACGATCTGGGCAAGGGCTTCAGCGGCAAGGGCGATCCGCTCAAGTTCAGCAAGAACGAGAATCTCTCCGCGTATGGCAGCAGCTACCTGCCCAATTCCAGACTGATCGGCAGCCTGCTGCCCAACGAGAGCATCGTGCTCGACAGCCCGTACACGGTCGCGCCTGACGACGTGGAGCTGACGAACATCGCGACGGTGTTCGGCAAGGATTCCAACGAGGTCAAGACCCCGGTCGAGCCTACCGCCCCCGCGTGGAAGGTGACCAAGGAGGTCTACAAGGGCGAGTACACGGGCGAGGAAGGCGACGTGAAGCTGAGCGACGCCGATGTGGTCGCCCCGGGCGACGCGCTGACGTATGTCATTACCGTCGAGAACACGGGCAACACCGCCATCGAGACGCTGGAAGTGGAAGACCTGTTCAACGGCGCGCCGCTGACGCTGAATCCTTCGATCAATTTGAGGATCCACGTTCTGTCCGGCACGTTCGCCCAAGGCGCGATCAAAGATCTGGACGTCGGCGACGTCTTCAAGATGACGTACAGCTACACGGCCGCGGGCAGCGATGCAAAGCGACCGGACGGCCTGACCAACGCGGTCACGGCGACGCTGCCCGGCGAGAAGGAGACGGACACGAATGAAGACCATCGCGCCGAGGTCAAGAACGATGTTCGCTCCTACTCGTGGAAGATCTCGAAGGCGCTGACAGCCTCCAGCGGCAGGTTTGGGACGAACGCCGTGTATGTCGGCGACACGATGACCTACACGATCACCGTCACGAACGACGGCCTCAGCCCGATTGAAAACCTCATTGTGGAGGACGAGCTGCTCGTGACCGGGAAGGTGAAACCGCTTCTCGACGACATGAGGCTCTCGGACGACGCGCCGGAGGGCGTGAGCCTGACGCGGCTCAAGGATCCGTCGGATCCGACGGGCGAGAAGTTTATCAACTCGGTCGTGCTGGATAAGCTCGCGGTAGGACAGACGGTGAAGATCGAATGCACCTACACGGTGCCCGAGGGCGTTCTCTACACGAGCAACTCGGCCATAGCCTATCCGCAGGATCACGAGGAGGATGCGAAGGAGATCCCGGATCCTGTCGATAAGCCCATCTATGCGCTCATGACGCTGGAGAAGCACTGGACGGATGCCAACGGACAGGCACTGTCCGACGAAGAGAGGACAAAGAAAGTCGGTAATTCGGAGATCAAGTTCGAGATTTGGTGGAAGCGCAGGAGCGACGCAGAGTTTAAGCAGATGTTCGATAGCAATGGCAATCCGTATGTGGTGACGCTTTCCGCCAAACGCACGCCTGATTGGACGACGCAGGTTCTGAACGTCCCGGTTGGCAGATCGCTCGGAGAGGACGACTACTATCTGTACGAGCTGCGCGAGCGCGGCCTGAAGAACGGCAAGAACATGACGATCAACGGGCATCAGTTCTTCCTCGCTGCGAGCAGCGGCTACTACGACTCGAAGATGACGTACAGATTCTCCTTTACCAACGCTTTGCTGGAAGAAAAGGAGACTTCGTCGCCCACGGTGACCAATCCCACGCCCACGCCTACGCCCACGCCTTCGGCCTATGTGCCGACGCCCGGCCCGGCTGCGGACGCGAAGTACCGCGTCACCAAGACGGCGGTGAACGTCCCCGAGCGCGGCTACTACCTCGCGGGCGAGACGGTGCAGTACAGCATCCGCGTGCAGAATACGGGCATGGTGCCCATCGACGCGCTGACGATCACCGATCACCTCTCCGGCGCCGCGTTCACCTCGGGCGCGGGCTACACGCTGACGGGCGCGCGCGAGGCGACCATCGACCGCCTGTCCGCAGGCGCGAGCGTGGAAATCTACGCGAGCTACGTCGTCACCGCTGCGGACGCGAAGCGCGGCAGCGTGACCAACACGGTCTCCGGCGACGGCGGAAAAGGCCCCGACGGCAGACCGGCGAGCGGCAATGCCGCGGAGGCCATCGTGCCCACGAACGACACGACCTACACCGTGACCGTACACTACGTCTACATGACGGACGGCACGACGGCCGCGCCGGACGACAGGATACGCAGGCTGCGCCCGGGCGACGCGTACAGGTTCAACAGCCCGACGATCGCGGAGTATTACGCCTCCATGCTCACGGTAAACGGCACGATGCCCGCGCACGACGTGGAGATCACCGTCTACTATGTGCCGGAGGGCATGCTCCCGGCGGACGGCCGAGGCGGGCCGGGCCTCATCCTGCTGGATGAATACGGCATACCGCTCGGCGTGGGCCGCGTGATGCTCAATGTCGGCGACTGCTTCGAGTGACGGCGCTGCCCTTGCGACGCTTCCCTGTGAAAGGATGAGACTGACGTGAAAAAGCTCCTGTTCGCCGCGCTCGCGACCGCGCTGCTGTGCGCGCTGCTCGCCGGGGTCTCTCTGGCGGAGGACGACACGCTCACGGTCGGCGGCAGCACGCCGCTTGGCGGCAACTTCCTCAGCGAGATGTTCGGCAACAACACGGCGGACATCGAGGCGCGCACGCTGCTGCATGGGTATAATCTCATGCAGTGGCAGGGCGGCCTGGGCTTCGGCTCCTACGGCGTCAACCGCAGCGCGGTGACCGGCGTGATCTCGACGGCGAACGACGAAGGCGATCACACCTACACGGTGTCGATCTATTCCGATCTCGTCTACTCGGACGGCACGCCCATCACCGCGAAGGACTACGCCTTCTCGATGCTGCTGACGCTCGCGCCGCAGATGACCGAGATCGGTGCGCAGACGGTCGTATCCGACTATGTGGCCGGCTCCGACGCGTACCTCGCGGGGGAGACGGACGTGCTCAGCGGGATGCGCATCCTGAACGACACGACCTTCAGCGTCACGGTGAAGGCGGAGTACGAGCCGTACTTCTACGAGCTGGCGCTGCTGGATTACAGCCCGCTGCCCATCGCCGTGATCGCGCCCGGCTGCGAGATCGCGGACGAGGGCGAGGGCGTGTTTATCCGCAACATCGACCCCGAGGTCAAGGAGCCGATCTTCACCGCCGACCTGCTGCGGCAGACGATCCTCGACCCGGAAACGGGCTACCTGAGCCACCCGAGCGTGGTCAGCGGCGCGTACACGCTGGAAAGCTACGACGAGACCACGCACGAGGCGAGCTTCCTGCGCAACCCGCACTTCAAGGGCGACGCCTTCGGGCGGCTGCCCGTGATCGAGCGCGTCGTCTACAAGGCGATGCAGCCGGAAGAGATGATCGAGGCGCTGAAAAACGGCGAAGTCGATCTGGTGAACAAGTGTACGCTCGCGTCGGTGATCGACGCGGGGCGCGATCTGGTGGCGGAGGGCGGCTTTGCCGCGACGAATTATCCGCGCAGCGGCTACAGCTTTGTGGGCTTCGCCTGCGAAAAGCCGACCGTCTCCAGCGAGGCGGTGAGGCGGGCTATCGCGCATTGCCTCGACCGCGCGGCGCTGGTGTCCGACTATGTGGGCGACTACGGCATGGTCGTGGACGGCTACTACGGGCTGGGCCAGTGGATGTTCTCTCTGGCCGCGGGCCTGACGCCGCCTCCGGTGATCGCGCCGGGGCTGGGCGCGACGGACGCGGAGTACGTCGCCTATGAAAATGCGCTGGCGGCGTGGCAGAGCATCAGCCTTGCGGCCGTGCCGACCTACGATTACGACGTGGACGAGGCCGTGGCGCTACTGGAGGCCGACGGCTGGACGCTGAACCGGAACGGCGAACCGTTTGACGAGGCCGCGGACGACGTGCGCTGCAAGGACGTGGACGGCGAGCTGGTCGCGCTCGATCTGCTGCTGGTCTATCCCGAGGGCAACGAGATCGGCGACAAGCTGCAACAGACGTTTGTGGAGCCGCTCGCGCGCGCCGGCGTGGCGCTGCGCGTGGAGCCGCGCGCGATGGACGAGCTGCTGGCGACCTACTACCGCACGATCGATCGCGACGCCGATATGATGTATCTGGCGACGAACTTCGCGACGGTCTTCGACCCGTCCTACACCTACGCGCCGAGCGACGCGTATCAGGGCACGGCCAACCGCTCCGGCCTCGCGGACGAGGCGCTCTACAACCTCGCCGTGGAGATGCGGCGCACGCAGCCGGGCGACACGCTGGCCTACTGCCAGCGCTGGGTCGCCTTCCAGGAGCGCTGGGCCGAGGTGCTGCCCGCGATCCCGGTGTATTCCAACATCTACTACGACTTCTACATCAACACCCTGCGCGATTACGCCATCGGTTCGGAGATGACGTGGGCCGAGGCCGTGATGGGCGCCTCGATCGGCGAGCCGCTGCCCGAGGAGGACGCGATCACCGACGAAGCGGCGCAGATCGAGGCCGAGATCGCCGAGGAGAGCGAAGAGGCGGCCCCCGAGGAGCCTGAGACGCTCGATCTGGGCGGCGGCTTCTCGACGCTGGACGGCATGGGCGGTTTCGCCACGGAGCCGCAGGCGGAAGAGGTGGAAGAAGAGGAAGAGGAGACCCTCGATAGCGGCTCGATGCTGGGCGGCGGAATGGTGATCGACGGCGGAGGATTCAGCTTCTGAAACTTTTCTCAGATAGAATCTTCATGTGCTGCAAAGCACAGGATGGGGTCTGGGGACAATGTCCCCAGACAGGGTTTGGGGCGGTAGCCCCAACGTACCCCCAAATCGCGAAGCGATTGCAAAATGTAGCCCGGAAGCGAAGCGATCCCGGGCGGGGTTATCAAGAAAAGTTGCGTTATCCCGCTTTTGCTTGCTCAGTATAACCCATGATAGAATGGCTCGATCATTTGATTTGAGCATAGCATGATCGCGCCGAACGCCAACAAAGCTACAATCCTGCGGCGCGGGCAAAGGCCCGCGCCGCTTTTGCGTTGTTTGCGCCGTCTGATTCGATTTTGCGACTTTTGCGCGCGCGGGGCTTTACAAAACAGCCGTTTCGGGGGTATAATCCCATTGATTACAACCGTTCACCAAGGAATCGGCGCGAAAGCGCAAGGGATGGGGGATTGACGGATGCGCACGGCTTTCCTGCGGATGCTGCCGCTGATCGCGGCGCTGGCGCTCGCGCTCTGCGGCGCGGCCTTTGCCGAGGACGACAGCGCTGCGCCGCCCGTGACACAGACGCTCAAGGTGGGCTATGTGGACGACCGCGTGCCGATCTCCTTTCAGACGAAGGACGGCGAGCTGGGCGGCGTCTCCCGGCGCATCTTCGACCGCATCGCCGAATTGACCGGGCTTTCCTTTGAATACGAGGTGCTCCCCGGCGGCGCGGTGACCTACGACTACCTCAAGGGCGAGGGGTTCGATCTGGTCACCAGTGTGGAATATAACCGCGAGAACCAGAAGGCGCGCGGCATCCTCATCAGCAACCCGTATCTGGAGAGCCGCAAGGTCGTCGTCGCGCACGAGGGCCTCTCCTTCGATTCGCGCGCGAACAGCAAGCTCGCCCTCTCCAGCGGCTCGCAGACGATCAAGCTCGTTCTGGCGAAGACCTTCCCGAATTTCGAGGTGGTCGATTATCCCTCCACGCAGGCGTGCTTTGACGCCGTGCGCAGCGGCGAGGCCGATCTGACCATCGTCAACCAGTATCTGGCCGAGTATTGGCTGCACCGCCCGATCTACGAAAACCTGCAGGTGCTGCCTGTGCCGGGGATGGACGACCTGCTCTGCTTCTCCGCCGTCGTGCCGCTGGAGAGCACGCCGGAGGAGACCGCGCGCGCACAGTCGATCATCGACGCGATCGACGGGGCGATCGAGCGCATCACCGAGGATGAGGTGATGAACTTCATCATCGAGGAGACGCTGGCCAACCAATACGAATACACGATGGGCGACACGATCTACCGCTTCCGCCACACGCTCGTGGTGATGGCGCTCTCGGTGCTGCTGATCGCGGTGCTGGTCGCGCTGGTGATGCGGCTGTATGTGCGCACGCTGGCGGCCCGCGCGGATGAGAAGGCTCACCGCCGCTTCCTCTCGACGATGAGCCACGAGATACGCACCCCGCTCAACGGGCTGATCGGCCTGAGCGAGCTGATGATCCGCAGCACGGACGATCCGCCCCGGATGAAGAGCTATCTGCAACAGCTGGAATTCACGGCGAAATACCTGCTCTCGCTCATCAGCGACATGCTCGACATGTCCCAGCTGCAATCCAAGGCGCTCGACCTCGCGTGCGAACCCGTCGATTTGCGGCTGTTGCTCTCGACGGTGGAGCACATCGAGACCCCGGCGATGAAGAAGAAGGGCATCGATTTTGCGATCGACGCCGAGCTGCCCCTGCCCGGCGTGTGGGGCGACCCGGTGCGCATCGAGCAGGTGCTGCTCAACGTGCTGGATAACGCCTGCAAATTCACGCAGGAGGGCGGAAGCGTGAACCTGCGCATCCGCCAGAGCGAAAACAAAGAGGGCAGGGTCGTCACGCGCGCCGAGGTGCAGGACAACGGCTGCGGCATCGGTGAGGCGTTCCAAAAGCGCATCTTCGACCTCTTCGAGCAGGAGAGCCACGAGGTCTCCAAGGGCAATCAGGGCACCGGGCTGGGACTGCCCATCAGCCACAGGCTCGCCAAGCTGATGGACGGCGATTTGACCGTCTCCAGCAAGAAGGGCGAGGGGAGCAAGTTCACCTTCACCTTTGCGGCCGACCCCGCGCCGCTGCCCCAGCGCGAGGAGGCGCAAGCGGCGCCTTCTTCCGCCGCGCTCAAGCCGCGCATCCTGATCGCCGAGGACAACGAGCTGAACGCGCAGATCCTCGTGGAGTTGCTCACCGAGGAGGGCTACGAGTCCGCCGTCGCCGCCAACGGGCGCGAGGCGGTGGAGCTGTTCGGCGCGTCCAAGCCGGGGGAGTACGGCGTGATTTTGATGGATCTGCTCATGCCCGAGATGAACGGGTTTGAAGCGGCGCTCGCCATCCGCGCGCTGGAGCGCGAGGACGCCGCCACGGTGCGCATCCTCGCCTGCACGGCGAACGCCTTTGAAGAGGACGCGCAGCGGGCGAAGGAATGCGGGATGAACGGCTTCATCAGCAAGCCCATCGACATGCCGCGCTTGATGCGCGCGCTGGACGAGGCTTGAAAGAGGACGCCTTCGGGCTTTCCCTCCCGACGGGGGAAGGCCCTTTTTGCGATGGGAGGGAACCGATGGACGACCGCTTTGAGGCCGACCCGCTGGAGGCGCTCTGCGCGCGGCTGTGCCTGCTCACGCGCGCCGCGTGGCGGGGCGGACTGCCCGCGCCGATGTCCCGCGCGCGGGTGCGCCGTCTGTACGAGGCACGCAAGCTCTGCGCGCTGGCGCTGCGCGAGCCGCCGCCCGAAACCGACGCGGACGTGGAGCGCGCCCGAGCTTTGCTTTCGCGCACGCGCGACATGGCCGAGCTGGTCGGCCGGCTGAAAAAGCGAGGCTATCGTGCGCTGCTGCCGGAGGAGAAGGGCTACCCGCGCGAGCTGGATGCCATCGGCAGGGATGCGCCGATGTTCCTCTTTTTGCGCGGCAACGTGGGATTGCTCTCGCGCAAGCGGCGCGTCGCCGTGGCGGGGAGCCGCGTCATCGGGGAAAAGACCGAGGCGCTAGCGCGCTGGGTGGGCGAGCGGATGGCGTGGGAGAACATCGTGATGGTCAGTGGCGGCGCGCGCGGCGTGGACGAGACGGCGCAGCGGGCGCTGCTGCGCGCGGGCGGAAAGCTGATCCTCGTGCCCGCGGTGGAGGAGGAGCGCGTCCTTTGCGACGGGCTGCTCCGCCGCGCGCTGGAGGAGGGGCGGCTGCTGATCGTCTGCGACGACCTGCCGGACGCGGGCTTTTCCGCGCGCCGGGCGCTGGGGCGCAACCATGTCATCTACGCGCTGGGCCGCGCGGCGCTGGTGCTCGCCGCGCGAGAGGGCGCCGGCGGGAGCTGGCGCGGCGCGAGCGACAGCCTGCGCGGCGGCTTTGCGCCCGTGTTCGTGCCGGAGGGAAGCGGGGAAAACCCCGATCAGCTGGGGTGCCGCGCGCTCCTCGCGCTGGGCGCCGGGACGTTTTCGCCGAGCGACGGCCGCTCGCTGGCATGCCAGCTTTCGCTGTGCAGGGCCGCCGCGCGGAAAGCGGAGGCGGGCTTTTGACGAGATTAACCCAAAAGCGCGCGGATTTTTTTTGAACTTTAGGATTGAAGCCGTGCGGCTTTTGTGCGATAATAAACGATAAGCTCCGCTGCTTTGCGGGCAGGACAAAAAGGAGAAACGCACAGCATGATCGCGACCCAGAACGTATCGCTCTCTTACAGCGGCAAGCCGCTGTTCAAGAACGTCAACATCAAGTTCACGGCGGGCAACTGCTACGGCATCATCGGCGCGAACGGCACGGGCAAGTCCACCTTCCTGAAGGTGCTCTCGGGCGAATTGGAGCCAACGACGGGCGAGATCGTCATCACGCCCGGCGAGCGCATGGCCGTGCTGCGGCAGAACCACTTCGAGTTTGACGACTACGACGTCCTCTCCACGGTCATCATGGGCCACAGGCGGCTGTACGACATCATGAAGGAGAAGGACGAGCTGTACGCCAAGGAGGACTTTACCGACGAAGACGGCGAGCGCGCCAGCCAGCTGGAGGGCGAATTCGCCGAGCTGGACGGCTGGAACGCCGAGAGCAGCGCCGAGATGATCCTCACGGGGCTGGGCATTCCGCTGGATATGGAGCATGCGCTCATGCGCGAATTGGACGGCAGCCAGAAGGTCAAGGTGCTCCTCGCGCAGGCGCTCTTTGGCAACCCCGACATCCTGCTGCTGGACGAGCCGACCAACTATCTGGACATCCAGTCGGTGCGCTGGCTGGAGGGCTTTCTGCTGGAATTCCCGAACACGGTCATCGTCGTCAGCCACGACCGCCACTTCCTCAACAAGGTCTGCACGCACATCTGCGACATCGACTACGGCAAGATCCAGATGTTCGTGGGCAACTACGATTTCTGGTATGAATACACGCAGATGGCCGCGCGCCAGCAGAAGGATCTCAACAAGAAAAACGAGCAGAAGATCAAGGAACTGCAGGCGTTCATCCAGCGCTTCTCGGCCAACGCGAGCAAGCACAAGCAGGCGACCAGCCGCAAAAAGCTGCTCGACAACCTGCAAATGGAAAACTTTACGCCCTCCTCGCGCCGCTATCCTTACGTCTCCTTCAAGCCCGAGCGCGAGATTGGCAACGACCTGCTGACCGTGACGAACCTCTCCAAGACCGTGAACGGGCGCAAGGTGCTCAATAACATCTCCTTCGTGCTCACCCCGGGCGACAAGGTCGCCTTTGTGGGCACGGACGAGCTGGCGCGCACGACGCTTTTCGAGATCCTCATGGGCAACATGGAGCCGGACGAGGGCAGCTACAAGTGGGGCGTGACGACGAGCCGCAGCTATTTCCCCAAGGATAACGGCTCCTTCTTCGACGGCTGCGACTACACGCTGGTGGACTGGCTGCGCCAGTTCTCCCAGAGCCAGTATGAGGCGGACATCCGCGGCTGGCTGGGCCGCATGCTCTTCTCCGGCGAGGACGCGCTCAAACCGGCGAAGGTGCTCTCCGGCGGGGAGCGCGTGCGCTGCATGCTCGCGCGCATGATGCTCTCCGGCGCGAACGTGCTGATCCTCGACGAGCCGACCAACCACCTCGATCTGGAGGCGATCACCGCGCTCAACAAGGGGATGATCGAGTTCACCGGCTCCATGCTCTTCGCCACGCAGGATCACGAGTGCATCCAGACCGTGGCCAACCGCATCATGGAGCTGCTGCCGGGCGGTCTGGTCGACCGCCGCGAGAGCTACGACGACTACCTCGACAGCGAGGCCGCGGCCGCGCAGCGCGAGGCGCTGATGGCGCCGTGACCCGCCGCGCGCTGACCCCGGCGCAAAAACCCGCCAAAGCCGTTGCAATCTCGCGCGAGGAATGGTATACTGGCCTGTAAAAGAAGGGATGTAGCGTGGAGCAGATACGCAAGGACAAGGTCTTCAATCTCCCCAACTGCCTGACGGTGCTGCGCATCGCGTTTTTGCCGGTGGTCGTCTGGCGCTTTACGGTCGGGGATAAGCTGGGCGCGCTCGTCTTTTACCTGCTGGCGATGCTGACGGACGCGCTGGACGGCATCCTCGCGCGCAGGCTGAACCAGATCACGGCGCTGGGCAAGCTGCTCGATCCGCTGGCGGACAAGCTCTCCCTGCTCACGCTGCTCTATCTCTTCGTCGTGGACGGGGACATCCCGTTCTGGGTGCTGTGCGTGGAGCTGCTGCGCGAGATCGCGATGGTGATCGGCGCGGCGGTGGCGCTGCACTGGGGCATCGTCGTCTACGCGCTGCCCATCGGCAAGATCACGACGGTCTGCTTCGTGCTGTCCATCGTCGGGCGCTTCGTCGGGCTGACGGCCCCGGCGGACGCGCTGCTCTACGTCGCCGTCGCGCTGTCGCTGGTCGCGCTCGTCTGGTACACGGTGGTGCTGGTGGGCAACAAGCGCCAAAAGGCGGCCGAGGAAAAATGAATCAACCGGCTCATGCCCTCGGGCGTGGAGCCGTTTGATATACAACCGAACGCACACAGGAGGTATACGATGCTGCCGAAAGTGCTCAAAGAGGGACTCACCTTCGACGACGTGCTGCTCGTGCCGCGCCGCAGCGAGGTGCTGCCCAAGGAGGTCCATCTGGAGACCCAGCTCACCGACACGATCAAGCTGAACATCCCGTTCCTCTCCGCCGCGATGGACACCGTCACCGAGGCGACGACCGCCATCGCGATGGCGCGCGAGGGCGGCTTGGGCGTCATCCACAAGAACATGTCCATCGAGAAGCAGGCGCAGGAGGTCGATCGCGTCAAGCGCTCCGAGAACGGCGTCATCTCCGACCCGTTCTTCCTCAGCCCCGATCACCTCGTCTCCGACGCAGAAGAGCTGATGGCGCGCTACCGCATCAGCGGTGTGCCGATCACGCGCGACGGGAAGCTGGTGGGCATCCTCACCAACCGCGACCTGCGCTTTGAGACGAACTACGCCCGGCCGATCAGCGAGGTGATGACCAGCAAAAACCTCATCACCGCGCCGGTGGGCACGACGCTCGAGCAGGCGCGCAGCATCCTCGCGGAGCACCGGATCGAAAAGCTCCCCTTGGTGGACGCCGAGGGCAACCTGCGCGGCCTCATCACCATCAAGGACATCCAGAAGGCCGCGAAGTACCCCAACTCCGCCAAGGATGCGCAGGGCCGCCTGCTCTGCGCCGCCGCCGTCGGCGTCAGCCGGGACGTCTTTGACCGCATCGCCGCGCTGGTCGCCGCGGGCGTGGACATCATCTGCATCGACACGGCGCACGGCCACAGCGTCGGCGTGCTGCGCCAGATCGAAAAGATTCGCGCCGCGTATCCCGGCCTGCCGATCATTGCGGGCAACGTCGCCACGGCGGAGGCCACGCGCGCGCTCTTTGAGGCGGGCGCGGACTGCGTCAAGGTCGGCATCGGCCCCGGCTCCATCTGCACCACGCGCGTGGTGGCGGGCATCGGCGTGCCGCAGATCACCGCGATCAGCGACTGCGCGGAGGAGGCCGAGAAGCTCGGCAAGCGCATCATCGCCGACGGCGGCATCAAGTATTCCGGCGACATCGTGAAGGCCATCGCGGCGGGCGGCTCCGCCGTGATGCTGGGCAGCCTGCTCGCGGGCACCGAAGAGGCCCCCGGCGCGCTGGAATTGTATCAGGGCCGCCAGTTCAAGGTCTACCGCGGCATGGGCAGCCTCTCCGCGATGGAGCAGGGCAGCCGCGACCGCTACTTCCAAGAGGACGCCAAGAAGCTCGTTCCGGAGGGCGTCGAGGGCCGCGTCGCCTACAAGGGCAGCCTGAGCGACACCGTCTTCCAGCTGCTGGGCGGCCTGCGCGCGGGCATGGGCTACTGCGGCACGCCCGACATCGACAGCCTGCGCCACGACGCCGAGTTCATCCGCATCACCAGCGCGGGCCTCGTCGAGAGCCACCCGCACGACATCAACATCACCAAGGAGGCCCCTAACTACACGCGCGGGGCGAACTGAGAAAAGGCCGGGGCGCTTCCCGAAAGGGGAGCGTCTCAGGCTATAGCCGCCCGCTCCAATGGGATTGTGCGGCGTTGCCCAAACGGTTGGAGGCGCTAAAAGATTTGCGGCATTTTCAGCGGATCGCCGTATAAAGAAAAAAGGGGAGAAAAACAGAATGAAGTCCGATTTGAGAATCGAAGAACTCGATTTGACAAATGCCTTTGGAAAGGTTCTTTCACAAGTGAAGGAACACTCCCGTGTGCTTGAATGCGGATGCGCGACGGGATATATGACCCGATACATGAAAGAAAAGCTATCTTGTGATGTTTGCATTGTAGAAAAAGATCAAGAGGCTTTTGATACGGCAAGGCCATATGCCGCGGGCGGAATCTGCGCCGATCTGATGGAGGACGACTGGCTTGGCGCATTTGAGGAAAAGGCTTTTGATTATGTGCTGCTTACGGACGTGCTTGAATATCTCTATACGCCAAAGGAAGTTTTGAAGAAAGCGGTTCGTTTTCTTAAAGATGATGGGAAAATGATCGTTTCCCTTCCCAATGTTGCGCACAACGATATTCTGCTTAAACTTTTTGCCGAGCATTGGGATTATACGCCCACGGGGCTTCTGGATGATACGCGCATTCGATTCTGGGCGTATAACAATCTGGGGGGGGGGGTATTCAGTAACACCGGACTGAGTATCACTATTTTCGACGCTACAATCGTAAAAACAACGCAAACTGAGCAATACAATGGCATTCAATGCGATGTCAATCCTGCATATCTCAATATGCTAGAGCAAAGAAGGACGGGTGAAGTTTATCAGTTTATTCTGACGTTGCAAAGGGACGAATATGTTCAAGAGCATGGAATAGAAACGAGGAACCTGATTCCTGATCACGGTGAAGTCACGTTAGAAAGCATTGAAAGCATTTCACAGTACAAACAGGCTTTGAAACGCAAAGACGATGAGATCTATCGCTTGCAAGAAGAAAAAACGCAGGGACAGACAAGAATCCGAGAGATTGAAAAAGAAAAACGGCAAATCCTGCATGATCTTGGCATTGCAAATTACAATTTAGGGCTGATTTATGCCTCGGGGATGTATAAGCTTTCTCTCAAGTATTATCGTGTGAGAGATGCGGTTTTGCCGGTGGATAGCGTGCGATATAGAATGGCAAAGGCAACGCTGAATACATTCAAAAAGGTTTTTTCTGGAATAGGAGAAAGACGCCGGGACAAAAAAAGGAACCCGATCGATAAGCTGCATGAGTATGGCCAGTATTCCAGAATGGATGTGATCGCCACAAAGCACACCAGATTTATTGCCGAACTCATCAAAAGGCAACTGGATCGGTTGTCCATTGCATGTGAAATCCATATTGGCGAGCCGGAGCGGTATGAGGATATTCCATACGTCATCGTCTGCCCGCAGTTCGTCAAACGGTTCCCCGCAGTGTATTTTGTTTTCCAGATGGAGCAAACGGTTTCGTCCCGGTGGTTTACAGAGGAATACATCCGCTCTTTACAAAACTCCTGCGCGATACTGGACTACTCTCTTGAAAACGTCGAATTTTTCCATCGGCCGCAAAACCGCAATCTCACGAAGAAGGTATACTATCTGCCTGTCGATTATTATCCGCAGTATTGGACGAGCAGCGAGGCCGAAAAAGAGTATGACGTCGTTTTCTATGGGGATGTCAACAGCTGTGAACGCAGGCAGAAGATGCTTGCAGAAGTGGCCAAGCGTTTTAAGGTGAAAGTTTGTTCCGAGCTGTTTGGGGAAGAACTGTATAGGGAAATCTCCAAGGCAAAAGTGCTAGTCAACATTCACTATTATGAAGACGCTCTGCTGGAGACGACAAGGCTTTATGAAACGCTGTCGTTGAACACTTGCATGATCGTTTCAGAGAGCAGCAAGGATAAAAACGAGATCGAGAGGCTCCAAGATTTTGTGGATTTTGTGCCGATCGACGACGTCGAGGCGATGATAGAGCGGATCGCCTACTGGCTCGACAACGAAGAGGAACGGGAAAAGAAAATCGCTCAGAATAAGACGGCGCTTGAAAACCGAAGCAACGCCTTTGATTTCTTCTTCAATCGTTTTCTTCTGGCATTTGACCGCATTTCTTTTGATACTTTCTATCGGAATGCAGGCTCGTATGTAAAACTCAACACGAACAGAATCTGCCTGAGTCTGCCGGAATCTACGGAACGCAGGAGATCGTTCGACAAAGATAACCTGTATGGTTTTGAATGTGTGCCGGGTCTCAGGCATGAACTAGGCTGGGTTGGCTGTGGCCTCAGCTATAAACTGATCTTTACTCTCGCGCTTGAAGCCGGGATGAGCGAATTGATGATCTGTGAAGACGACGTGATTTTCCCCGAAAACTTTGAAAAGCGATTGAGGGAAATTCTCTCGTATTTGCACGCACAGAAAAAATGGAGCATATTCTCCGGCGTGATGGCCGACGTAGGGGACGTCAACATCCGCGGATGCACGCAGGCAGACGATGGGAGCTTCCTCGAGATTGACCATATGGTCAGCACGGTATTCAATATCTACCATCGGGAAGTGTTTGCCTGTTTCGTCGATTGGAATGAACAGAATCGGGATGTTCAAAAGAATACAATTGACCGTTATTTGGAACAGAAGGATCTTTCGGTTCATGTGCAGGTGCCATATTTGGTGGGTCATAAGGAAGAACTGGATTCAACGATATGGGGATTTAGCAACACCGAATACGCTGCAATGATTGATGATAGCGAAGAGAAACTAAAAGAACTGTTGAGGGCCTATTTGGAACGGAAGGATATGGAGGATTGACGGAGCTTAAAAGCGATGGATAGAGCAAAATGAAAGAAGGGTTTGGACTGTGAATAAACAGCGCATTTTTGAAAGTGGAGGGGAGAAGAGGCTAGATTATATTGATTCTTTGAAAGGAATAGGGATCATCTGCGTAGTAATGGGACATAGTAGCTCTCCATTCACACACTTTGTCTATCTGTTTCATATGGCCATATTCTTTATGGCCTCCGGATACTGTTGGAAAAGGGAGAACGCAGCGAATTGGCGGAGCGTGACGGATTATATCATCCGAAGGATAAAGACGCTGTATGTTCCGTATGTGCTATTTAACTCGGCCATGATACTGCTCAACAATGCTTTTATACGAATAAGCCTCTTGACAAACGACCCCCGGTTTTTAGAAACGGGCGGGTGGGGCGCTCGCTTTGGATTGAGCCAACCGCTGAATTTAAGCGAAATCGGCGCGCGGTTATGCGATGTATTCATGTTCATCGGGGATACTCAGTTCGGCGGGGCTACATGGTTTTTGCGCGTTCTGTTTATCGTTTCAATATCCCATTGCGTGATAATATGGGCGCTCAATCATATAAAAGCCAAATCATTGCGCGAAGGGATTACCGTCATAACCGTCGCAGCGGGTCTTGTGTTTTTGAGTTTTGCTGGGTCGGTGCTGATGAAGCCGGTTTTTTCCGCTTATTTGGCCTATTTGCTTGGGATGCTTTTCAGAAAAGCGGAAGATCGGTTTGATTATGGTCTGGACAGCGGGGTCATTGCGACCGTAGGGCTATTGTTTCTCGATTGCTTTGGCAGCATAGAAATGGGCAGCGGAGACATCGTGAATCCCCTGTATTTTATATGTGTGTCGAGCGTGGGATGGATTCTTCTGAGGAGCGTTGCAGCCGTCGCCTCTTCTACGATCACAGGAAAGGTTCTTAACGGGGTTGGCAGAAGGTCAAATGTAATCCTCTTATATCATTTTTTGTGCATGCGCATCGTAAGCTTTATATACATTTTCTTGACGCATGGGGACATGTATCTATTGGCATCGCATCCCACCCTCTCAAATGTTCCCGGTTGGCTGTGGATCGCTTATGCGTTCGCGGGCGTTTTATTGCCGATCTTGATGCTGGATTTGTGGCGGGGGATACGCGCAAAGCTGAAAAACCAAGAGAAAAAGCCAAGCAATGCTTGAAAGAAAAGGCTTCTTTGACAGACTGTGAGACCCACTTGCAGTGGATCGCATTTCTCTGGCTCCCCAGGTAGGACTCTTTCTCGGCGCTCGACGCGCCTCGGTCAGGGCGGCTCTCCGGCCCCACTGGGGCCGGATTCACCACCGCCCTATTCTCGCCCTACCCGGGGAGCAACAAAAAACCAGCCTCTCGGCTGGCTTTTTTGGCTCCCCAGGTAGGACTCTTTCTCGGCGCTCGACGCGCCTCGGTCAGGGCGGCTCTCCGGCCTCACTGGGGCCGGATTCACCACCGCCCTATTCTCGCCCTACCCGGGGAGCAACAAAAAACCAGCCTCTCGGCTGGCTTTTTTGGCTCCCCAGGTAGGACTCGAACCTACAACCCTTCGGTTAACAGCCGAATGCTCTGCCATTGAGCTACTGAGGAATGTGGTGGATTGAAGTGGACTCGAACCACCGACCTCCCGCTTATCAGGCGGGTGCTCTAACCGACTGAGCTATCAATCCGAACAGCAATCATTATAGGCGGCACGCCGACTTTTGTCAATGCCTTTGCGCAAATTTGTCCCCCGCAACCCGTGGCTTTCGCAAGAAAACCGCGGGTCGCGGGGGAGGAGCGCCATTACAGCGCCTTGGTGAATTTGGAGAGCCGCTGCAGGCTGATGAGGCTGCAAACCGCCTCGACGATCAGCAGAATGCCGACCACCATCATCATCATGTTGCCGTACAGGTCGGGCATGAACACGACGCTCAGCGAGAGGGCGAGGGTGACAAGGCTCGCGATCAGCAGCGCGAGCCAGGACGCGTAGCCGAACGCGCGCAGGTTGAACGCGCGCTGGATGCCGCTGATGCTGCCCACCACGCCCAACAGGCCCAGAATCACGAACAGAAAGTCCATCAGGAACGTGCGGTTGAGCAGCGAGAACACGCCGAAGGCGAACGCGCAGACGCCCAGCAGCAGATCGAGCGTGTAGTCGCTCTGGCCGCGGCCTAGAAGAAAGGTCAGGATGCTGAACGCGCCGTAGACGGTGACGCCGATGCCGATGACGCTGCACAGCAGCGTGCGGCTGGCGTCGGGCGCAAAGAGCAGGAATACCCCGAGCACGAGGTAGACGACGGCGGCGAGCGCGGCGCTCACGCGAAAGCGGCGCAGAGCGTCCAGCAAGGAAGAATGAGAATTCATAAACCCCTCCGCAATTCGTCCGGCATGCCGGACTTTTTTTCTATTATACGGAGAGGCCGCCGCCGTTGTCAAGCGTTTGCGCGCGCCTTTTGGGCGGGAATGCGCCGGGCTGGGCGGCGTATCGCGAGGGAAGGGACGCGTTGCGCGCGGATTCGCGCGCTTTTGTGCGTTTTCGCATGCGATGTGCGGGCGCGCGTTCCCTCTTGATTCCCGCCCAAAACCTGCTATAATGGAGCCGTGGCCGCCGCATCTGCGCGGTCGAGGAGGTACCGATGAAGAGAAAGGCGCTGCGCGCTTTGGAGGCGCTTGCGTTCTTGGCGCTGCTGGCGGCGGTGGTCGCGGGCCTATCCCTGCTCACGGAGCGAAAGGAGAGCCGCGAGAAGCTGACGCCGTTCTTTGAGCGCGCGCAGGATGTGGACGTGCTCTTTTTCGGCAGCAGCCACGCGCTCAACGCCGTCTATCCCATGGAGCTTTGGCACGATTACGGCATCACGGCCTACAATTTCGGCATCTATAACTGCACCATTCCGGTGTCCTACTGGACGCTTCGCTGCGCGCTGGAGACCTGTACGCCCAAGCTGGTCGTCGTGGACATCGACGACGTGGACGTGCAGGACAAGCTGAACGGCAGCAGCGCCGATCTGCACACGGCGCTGGACGGCATCCCGCTTACGAAAACCAAGGCGCAGGCGATCGAGGACTTGATGGACGACCCAATGCTCATGGATGAGGAGGGTCATCACTATTCGGAGCTGAAGTCCGAGTTTTACTTCCCGTTGGCGCTCTATCACAGCCGCTGGTCGAGCCTGAAGCCGGAGGATTTTTCCCCGAGATACAACGCGCAGCTCGGCGCGGACATGGTCTCCGGCGTCTCCGAACCCGCCGAGTATTCGATCACGTCCGATGTCGCCTTCGAGGAGGGCTACGGCTTTGAGTACCTGCGCCAGCTGATCGCGCTGTGTCAGCAGCAGGGGATCGAGGTGCTGCTCGTCAATCTGCCGTACCCGGCGCAGGACGACCGCGACCAGCGCTTTTCCAACGCTGTGTACTATCTTGCGCAGGATTGCGGCGTGGAGTACATCGATTTTGTGTACCTCGATCAGATCGTCGATTACGGCACGGACTGCTACGACAGCGCCTCGCACCTGAACGCCTCCGGCGCGCGCAAGGTGACGGACTATCTGGGCGCGTTCATACGCGACGTCTACGGCGTCGAGGATCACCGCGCGCAGGCGCGCTACGCCTCGTGGGACGCGGACTACGACGCCTACGCGGACGCCAAACTGAAGCTGCTGCGCGAGCAGGAGGACCTGCTCTGCTGCCTGATGCTCCTGCACGACGCGCAGATGAGCGCCTGCGTGTACGTCGCGCCGGGCAGCGCGCTCTATGGCGACGCGCAGCTGTCGCGGATGCTCCAAAACATCGGCAGGCGGCACCTCTTTGAGGCGGACACCTACGACGCGGTCTTCGCGGACAGCCTGTGCCCGCTCTCGCGCATGGACGAGGCGGCTGCCTCGGGGCAGGGCTATCTTGCGGTGATCGACCGGGCAGCCGGGGAAGTCCTCGAGGCCGTGGGCGATAACGCGTCGCTTGACGCCTCCTTCGGCAAGGTCGTGGTCACGGACGGCGCGCTGACCGTCGTCACGGACGAGGGGCCGCTGCCCGAGGCGTCCCAAGCGGACGCGCCCGTGCAGATCGCCGTCTTCGACGAGCACGCGGGCAGGGCGCTGATGCTCGGTGGGTTTGACGATACGAGGGAGAGCGAAGGGGAGTAGAGGGGAGCGGATAAGCCCCCCAAACAATGTCCTCAAATTTTTTCAGACGAGCGGGAAGAAAACGGACAGAAAAACCGTCGTATTGGCAAAGTGGCAAATTCTGCCACAGATCCATTACGACGGATTCTTTTTTTCCCTGACTATTGCAAACATCAGCAAAAAAGGCGGTATGAATATGGTTTTGAAGCGGTGCCTGATTCCCTTCTGTCTTTTTGTCATGTTATCCTCATGGGCTGCTGCGGAATCCACGTTCAGCTTTCCGTGCGATCGGGAATGGTCTCCGTTTCTGGCGGCGAGCGAACACGAGATCAGCAAGGAGATCGATCTTGCCGAGGAGTATCGCACGCGAATTGATAACTGGGAAGTTGAGATTCCAATATCAGGTTCGCTGATCGTCTTGGACATGCAGTTTATGATCATTCATCTTCAATTTTCAAAAGATTTTGATTACGAGGCCCATTACATGCATTTGCCCGAGAGGATCATTCTCGCCAATCATGACCTGAGTGTCAGCAACGAAACAAGCACGCCGGACTGGCGCGCCGTGATGTATCCGGACGAAGACGATCCTTACTCCTTTCACTATGCAAGCACATGAAATTGGCCGATGGCTACCGTCAGATTCTATGGCGATTATATGAATCCGGAGGGAGAATATCTCGAGGCGTTCACCACTTGCGTGAGCATCTTTTGAATTCATATGCGCACAAAGGGAGTGCTATGTTTCCGCCATAACAACGCCATTTTGCGCATGGGCTTAAGCCTCGTCTTGTCCAGCGGTGGACTGCCTTACAAGAAGCAGACGGGAAAAACAAAACGCAGCCCGCCTTTGCGAGCTGCGTTTCTGGTCGAGGTGACAGGATTTGAACCTGCGACCTTTTGGTCCCGAACCAAACGCGCTACCAAACTGCGCTACACCTCGTAGTGGAGCCAATGAAGGGACTCGAACCCTTGACCTGCGGTTTACGAAACCGCTGCTCTACCGGCTGAGCTACATTGGCGAGACCCTGCGTCAGGCGCGCCTGACAAGAGAAGATTATAACAGCAATCCGGGGCAAAGTCAACCCTTTGCGGTACAATTTTTTGCCGTTGCCGCTACGCCGTGCGCGGCCTTGATTCGGCGGATTTTTTCTGTTACAATAGACGCGGCGGTCGCAGCCCTTGCGGCGCGCCGGGAAGGATGCCTCGCCATGCACATGCGAACGAAGAAGTGGGCCAAGCCGGAACTGGCTGTCTGCCCGTATTATATCGACGACCCGGAGCGCCTGCGCGGGCATTGGCGCGAGCGCTTTGGCAGCGGCAGGCCGCTGCATCTGGAACTGGGCTGCGGCAAGGGTGTCTCGACGGCGGCGATGGCGTGGGATCAGCGCGGCGTCGATCTGCTCGCGCTGGACATCACCTGTAACGTGCTCGGCGACGCGCGGCGAAACCTCGCCAAAGTCTACGGCGAGACGCCGGTCGAAAACGCGCTGCTCGCCCGCTGGGACATCGCCTTTATCGGGCGCATCCTAGCCCCCCAAGATCGCGTAGAGCGCATCTACATCAACTTCTGCAACCCGTGGACGAAGCGGCCCAAGTACGCCAAGCGCCGCCTGACGCATCCGCGCCAGCTGATGCAGTACCGCGAGTTTCTCGTGGACGGGGGCGAGATCTGGTTCAAGACGGACGACACGGCGCTCTTCTGCGATTCGCTGACGTACTTTGCCGCCTGCGGCTTTGAGACGCGCTATGTGACGAGCGACCTGCATGCGGCGGGCTTTCATCCCAACTACGTCAGCGAGCACGAGGCGAAGTTCGTCTCGCAGGGCGTGCCCATCAAGCTGGCGATCGTGTACAAAAGGCCCGGCAAGATCGAGATCGACCCGGTGCGCTTCGTGATGCCGGGCGCGTTTAAGCGCCTGCGCGAAGAGGCCGGGGCGAAGGACACAAAGGACGCTAAATGAGGTGGACGGATGTTTGCACTGATCAACAATCCCGTTTCCGGCGGCGGCGGGCACTACGCGCTGACGGACAGCCTGAAGGACATCCTTGAAAAGCGCGGCGAGCAGGTGCAGGTGTATGTGACGCGCTGCGAGGGCGACGGCGAGACGCGCGCGCGCGAGGCGATGGCGCAGGGCTGCGACCAGATCGCGATCATCGGCGGAGACGGCTCCCTCAGCGACGCGTCGCGCGCGCTGGCCGGGAGCGAGGCGACGCTTTTCATCGTCCCCTGCGGCACGGGCAACGATTTTGCGACGGCCTTCGGCCTGCCTGCCGACCCGGAGCGGGCGTTCGTCGATCAGCTCGCGGGCGAGCCTGCGCGCATCGACTGCGGCGCGGTCAACGGCAAGCCGTTCATCAACATCGCGGGGACGGGCTTCGACGTCGAGGTATTGCGCAAGACGGAGGAGCTGCGCAAGGAGTATCCGGGGCCGCAGGCGTATCGCAAGGCGCTGATCTCGGTGCTGCGCTCGTATCATCCGATGGAGATGGAGGTCGCGCTTGACGACGGCGCGTATAAAAAGAAGAAACTGACGATCATCGAGATCGCCAACGGGCAGTACATCGGCGGCGGCATGCGCGTCGCGCCGAACGCCGTGATGGACGACGGCCTCTTCGACGCGGTGACGATCTCCGGCGTGCCGCGCGCGGCGATCCCGCTGCTGCTGCCCATGTTCTACACGGGGTCGCTTCTGCGCCTGCCCGTCGCGAGCGTCCACCGCGCCAAGCGTGTGCGCGTCCGCCGCGAGGGGATGATCGTCAACATCGACGGCCGCCTCGAGGCGATGGACGAGGCGGAGTTCACGCTGCTTCCAAGCGCGCTGCGCGTGATGCGCCCGGCGGAGCGCTGATATATCGGCTGACAATAGAATACCGCGCGGGCGGGCCGTCTGGCCCGTCCGTTTTTTGCGACCCCGCGCGCCTTCCGTCATATTTTGGCCGTGAATAGAGTATATGTAGAGTAAATCCGCTTCACGGGAGGTGCGCAAAAGTGTGCGGGATGGGGAAAAGGCGGGCCGTTTGCCTGCTCGTGTGTACATTGCTGATGCTCTTTGGCGCGGCGTGCCGGGCCGACGGTCTGGTCGTCTGCAACCGGGAAAGCGATCTTCGCGACCCCGAGCGGCTGAACATGCGCGCGGAGCCGTCCGCGGGCGGCGCGATCATCGGGCTGTATTACACCGGCGCGCAGGTCGAGGATCTCGGCCCGGTCAACGACGCGTTTGAGCATGTGCGCATCGGCGGCGTGACGGGCTACATGGTGCGCCAGTACCTGATGAGCGAGGAGGAGGCGCGAAGACTCTACGGCGAGGAGAGCGGCTTTGGCGGCTGCCGCGCGGCGGAGATCGACCTGACCGGGCTGTGGCGGCAGGAGCAGCCGCTCCTTCCCGAGATGGACGAGCGCGCCGAGCCGCTCGCCTCGCTCCGCACCGGCGACGCCGTCCGGCTGATCGGCATCGTCGGGGACTGGGCGTATATCGGCGCGGGCGACCTGATCGGCTATGTGCCGCTGGATGCGCTGACCGACGTCGGCGCGGCGAAGGTCTGCGTCGTCGCGGGCGCGGGCGAGGAGGGCGCGATCACCCTCTACGACCTGCCCAACAACAGCGCCGCGGCGATTTTGCAGGTGCAAAGCGGCGCGTCCTGCTTTTCGCTGTTCGGGCGCGGGGAGGGCAACTGGCGGCGCGTGCGCGTGGGCGGCGTCACGGGCTGGATCAAGTACACGCAGGCGGATGCGCTGCAAAGCGTCGGCGGCGCGGTGAGGCGCGGCGCGGTGCCGTATTATCCGCCCGTCTACCTCGCGCGCGCGGGCGCGTCGCTGAGCGAGATGCCGGGCGGCGCGCCCTCCGTCCCGCTTGCCGAGGGAACGCCCGTCGAGGTGCTGGGCAGGACGCAGGCGTTCGCCTATGCGCGCACGCTGGAGGGCGGCGCGGGCGCGTCCGGCGAGGGAAGGTTCGGCTACGTCGCGCTCTCGCTGCTCGGGGAGGAGATGCGCGGGCCGTCCGGGGACGTCGCGCAGGCGGACGACGGCGACCTGCCCGTGCTGCTCTACGCCGCGCCCGACGAGGACGCGGAGCGCGTGGGCGCGCTGTGCGCGGGCGCGCAGGTGTACGTTGCCGACTACACGCAGACCGACTATGCGCTCCTCGCGCTGGGAGAGCGGCGCGCGTATGCGCAGAAGGCGAAGCTGCGCATCCTCGGCGGCGCCGGGGAGCAGGCCGGCGAGCGCATCCCGCAGCGGGCGCGCGCCCGGGAGACGCTGCCGCTGCTGAGCGCGCCGTCGCAGGGGGCGCAGGCGCTGCGCGTCGTGGCGGCGGGCGCGCGGGTGTACATGCTCGGCGTCATGGGCGAGTGGGCGTATGTGTGTACGGGCGACGCCGCGCAGCTCGCCGGGGCCGAGGGCGACCGCATGGGCTTTGTGCCGCTCGCCTCGCTGGACGCGCCCGCCAGCACCACGCACCTGACGGCGTTCGTGACGCGCGACAAGGTCAACCTGCGCGACCGGAGCGGGCTGAGCGGCGAGATCATCAGCCGGGCGAGGCTAGGGGAGTGCCTGCGCGTCGCGGAATACGGCGTGGACTGGTGCTGCGTCGTCACGCCGGACGGCAAGCGCGGCTACATCATGACGGAGTTTCTCGAGTTCGGCTGAGGGGACGCAGGACAAAATCGGCGAAATGCGAAAAAAACCAGCCGCTTTTCGCACGCGGCGCGGAAAGGCTTGTTTGACAACGCGCGTGAAACAGCGCGAAACGCCGCCCGGTTGACCAAAACGGGGCGGCGTTTTTTCGTGGAAGCGGCGAAACGGCGCTCGGCGGCCCGGTTGCGAAAACGCGCCGGAGCGCTTATAATAGCGGCGGCCCGGCAAGGAAGCCGGACAAAGCAGGGGGCTTTGCCCCAAGGAGTGAATGGATTGAAACAGTTTCGTTATGTGCTGACCCAAGATGCGAGAGGTTCTCGCCGCATGGGCAGCCTTTCGCGCGCCGCGGCGCGCTTTCATAGCACCGTGCGCCTGCACAGCGGCAACAAGGACGCGGCCCTCGCCGAGCCGCACGCCCTGCAGGAGCTGGACATGCGCTGCGGCAGCCAGGTGACCGTCACCGTGGAGGGCAGCGACGAGGAGGCCGCCGTCGCGGCGATCCAGGATTACTTCGTCTCCAACCTCTGACGCGGCAGGAAGGTCATGAATTCGCACTCCAGCCGCCCGTTGTAAAAGCGGCGCTTGCGGTCGGCGCGCCTGCCGAAGCAGCGCTCAAAGCCCGGGTGCGAGCTGATCGCCGAGAGCGACCAGCCGGGGTGGCGGCGCGCCATCTCGCCGAGCGCCCGGTAGAGCGTCTCGCACGCTGCGCGGTCGCCGAGGCGCTCGCCGTAGGGCGGATTGGTCAAAAACGCGCCCGCAGGCTCGTCCCTGCGGCAGTCGCGCGCGTCGAAAACGGTAAACTCGACCCGGCCCGCGAGGCCCGCCTGCTGCAGGTGGCGGCGGGCGAGGGATACGGCCTGCGCGTCGATGTCCGCGCCGGACAGGCCCGCGACGCGCGCGGGATCAAATTCGCCCTGCGCCCGCTCGCGCAGCGGCGCAAGGTCGGGCATGTCCCGCCAGTCTTCCATCGCGAAGGCGCGGCATAGCCCCGGCGCGCGGCGCGCCATGCGCATCGCAGCCTCGATGACCAGCGTGCCCGTGCCGCACATCGGGTCGTGCAGCGGCAGGCCGGGCCGCCAAGGGGACAACTCCACCAGCGCGGCGGCCAGCGTCTCGCGCAGCGGCGCTTCGCCGACGAGCGTGCGGTAGCCGCGCTTGTTCAGCGCGTCGCCGCTGGTGTTGACGGAGACCGTCGCCTCGTCGCCGTGCAGCGCGACGTGGATGGGGACGGTTTCGCCCGTCTCCTCAAACCAGCTGAGGCCGTACCGCGCGCGCAGGCGCTCCACGACGGCCTTTTTGGCGATCGCCTGACAGTCGCGCACGCTCATGAGTCGGCTGCGCGCGCACTGTCCCGTGACGGGGAAGCGCGTCTTGGGGCCGATAAAGCGCTCCCACGGCAGCGCGCGCACGCCCTCGAAGAGATCGTCAAAGGTGTACGCCGTAAACCGGCCGAGCACGAGCAGCACGCGGTCGGCGCAGCGCAGGCGCAGGTTCGCCTCAAAGGCGTCCTCCAGCGTTCCGCTAAAGCGCGCGCCGCCGACGTCTCCCTTGGCGTCGATCCCCAGCGCGCGCAGCTCGCGCGCGACCACGCCCTCCAGGCCAAAGGCCGCGGTAGCGGTAAACGCAAAGCTCTCCCGCATGGTTTCCCTCCTCATCGTCGTCTCCAGTATACCAGCGCGCCGCGCGGCGCGTCAAGAAAAACCGGGAAAGGCGCAACTTGGGGCTGGTCAAACGGGGGAAAAGTTGGTATACTAGACCTGTACGCAACATAGGTACGCGGCGCGGGGCGGCGGCGTCCCCGCCAAAGAACAGAAGGAGTGATTTCAAGTATGGCTCTTGTCACGTCGAAAGAGATGTTCAAGAAGGCGTATGAAGGGCACTATGCCGTCGGCGCGTTCAACGTGAACAACATGGAGATCGTTCAGGGCATCACCGAGGCCTGCCGCGAGGAGAAGGCGCCCGTGATTCTGCAGGTCTCCAAGGGCGCGCGCGCCTACGCCAACCACACCTATCTGGTGAAGCTGGTCGAGGCTGCCGTGCTGGAGTGCCCGGAGATCCCGATCGTGCTGCACCTCGACCACGGCCCCGACTTTGAGACCTGCAAGAGCTGCATCGACGGCGGCTTCACCTCCGTCATGATCGACGCCTCCAGCAAGCCGTTTGAAGAGAACATCGCGATCACCCGCAAGGTCGTCGAGTACGCGCACGACCACGGCGTCGTGGTGGAGGCGGAGCTGGGCACGCTCGCCGGCGTCGAGGACGACGTGAAGGTCTCCGCCGAGGATTCCTCCTACACGCGCCCCGAGGAGGTCGAGGAGTTCGTCTCCAAGACGGGCTGCGACAGCCTCGCCATCGCCATCGGCACCAGCCACGGCGCGTATAAGTTCACCGCCGCGCAGTGTACCCGCAACGCCGAGGGCATCCTCGTGCCGCCGCCGCTGCGCTTCGACGTGCTGGAGGAGGTCTCGCGCCGCCTGCCCGGCTTCCCGATCGTGCTGCACGGCTCTTCCTCCGTGCCGCAGGAATATGTGAAGATGGTCAACGAGCACGGCGGAAAGATGCCCGACGCCGTCGGCATCCCGGAGGAGCAGCTGCGCAAGGCCGCGAGCCTCTCCGTCTGCAAGATCAACGTGGACAGCGACCTGCGTCTGGCGCTGACGGGCACCATCCGGCAGTTCTTCGACGAGCACCCCGAGAAGTTCGACCCGCGCGAGTACCTGAAGCCCGCGCGCGCGGCCATCAAGGAGATCGTCCGCCACAAGCTGATTCACGTCATGGGTTGCAACGGCAAGGCCTGATCTGGCTTTACAAAAAGGCCCCGCTTCGATTCGCCGAGGCGGGGCCTTTCTTTCTTCCAAATTGCCCTGCGCCGCGGGCGGGAAAGAGGGCGCTTTGCCTAAATTTTGATGAGCGCTCAATAAATTGCCTCAAAACGCTTGCAATCCGCGCGAGAATACGGTATGATAGGAGCCGCTTTTGCGGGGGCAGCGACGCCCCCTTCAAAACCCGGAGAGGAAAGGATGAAGCGCCGTGCGAAATTATGCCGTGCTGACGGACTCCACCTGCGACCTGCCGCAGGAGCTGGCCGAAAAACACCACATCGACATCCTGTGCTTTAAGATCGCGCTGGACGGAGAGGGTTACACCGAGCGCGTGGACTTTACCGCCGAGCAGTTCTGCGACATGCTGCGCAAGACGGACGGCCTGCCCACGACCTCGCAGGTGACGCAGTACGAATTCACCGAACAGTTTGAGCGCTACGCCGCGCAGGGCGTGCAGGACGTGCTCTATATTTCCATCTGCGCCTCCGGCTCCGGCACGAACGCCGCGGCGCACGCCGCGAGCGAGCAGTTCCACGCCGACCACCCGGACAGCCCCATGCGCATCGCCATCGTGGACAGCCACTGTTATTCGATGGGCTACGGCATGCAGGTCTGCGAGGCGGAGGAGATGCTCTCGCAGGGCAAGCCGATGGACGAGGTCGTCGCATATCTGGAGGACATGTTCGCCCGCCGCGAGATTTTGCTGGCCGCCTACACGCTGAACGTCATCCGCAAGTCCGGCCGCATCAGCGCCGCCGCGGCGATCGCGGGCGGCCTGCTGGGCATCCACCCGATCTTCACCCTCAACGACGGCGTCAGCGAGGTCGTCAAGAAGGTGCGCGGGGAGAAGCACGTCGTCTCCAGCATGGTCGAGATCTTCGCGCAGCGCATGACGCCCGGCAAGCCGTATTACATCGGCGTCGCCGACCACAAGTACGAGCAGGAGTACGTCGAGGCCTGCACCAAGGCCGTGGGCTACTCGCCCGCGCTGGTGTTCCACCTCGGCTGCGCCGTCTGCTCCAACACCGGCCCCGAGGCCGTCGGCCTCATCTACGAGGGCGAAAAGCGCGCGAGGTAAGCGCGACAAAAGCGTTATAAAAAAAGCCGCCGACGAAGGAGCCGACGGCTTTTTTGCCGATATGCCTTACCCAAACAAAGCGCTTTCCCCAAGCCGCGTCACAGACGATGCGTCTTGAAGACCTCGCCCGCGAGCGTTTTGATTTCAAACAGCCCGCTTTCGTAGACCATGTAGCTCTTGGGGTTGCCGTCCTTGGGCAGCGCCGCCGAGCCGGGGTTGATGTAGGTGACGCCATGCGCGCGCTCCACCACGGGCAGATGCGTGTGGCCGTGGATGAGCAGGTCGCCCTCCTTGTGCGGCGGCAGCGCGTCCAGATGATACAGGTGCCCGTGCGTCACGAAAGCGAGCGTCCCGTCCAGATCCATCAGTGCGTAGTCGGCCATGATGGGGAAGTCGAGCACCATCTGATCGACCTCCGCGTCGCAGTTGCCGCGCACGCAGAACAGCTCGTCCTTCGCGCCGTTGAGCAGCGCCGTCACGGCCTTGGGGTCGTAGGCGTCGGGCAGGTCGTTGCGGGGGCCGTGGTAGAGCAGGTCGCCCAGCAGCACGAGCCGGTCGCAGCGCTCGGCCTCGTAGCGCCGCAGCACCGCCTCGGCCGCGCTGCGCGAGCCGTGCAGATCGGAGGCAAACATCAGTTTCATCGCTATCGCACCTTTCTGTAAATGGGTTGGGTCTTTACAGGTCGATCGTCAGCGCCACCGGACAGTGGTCGCTGCCCATCACCTGCGCGTCGATGCGCGCCTCGCGCACGCGTTCCTGGAGGCGATCGGAAACGAGGAAGTAGTCGATGCGCCACCCGGCGTTGTTTTCGCGCGCGTGGTACATGTAGCTCCACCAGCTGTACGCTCCGGTCTCCTGCGGGTGCAGCAGGCGGAAGGTGTCGCAAAATCCGTCCGCCAGCAGCCGGGTCAACGCCGCGCGCTCCTCGTTTGTGAAGCCTGCGTTGCCCATGTTGGGCTTGGGGTTTTTGAGGTCGATCTCCTCGTGCGCGACGTTCAGGTCGCCGCAGACGATCACGGGCTTTTGCGCGTCCAGCGCCTTCAGGTAGAGGCGGAAGTCCTCCTCCCAGCAGAGGCGGTAGGGCAGGCGCGTCAGCTCGCGCTGGCTGTTGGGCGTGTAGACGGTGACCAGGAAAAAGCCCTCGTATTCCAGCGTGATGAGCCGCCCCTCGCGGTCGTGCAGCTCGCTGCCCATGCCATAGCGCACCGAGAGCGGCTCCGGTTTGGCGAAGATCGCCGTGCCGGAATAGCCCTTCTTTTCGGCGAAATTCATGTATTGCCGGTGGCCGGGCGTGTCGAGGGCAAGCTGGCCCGGCTGCAGCTTCGTCTCCTGCAGGCAGAAGAAGTCGGCGTCCTCGCGCGCGAAGTAGTCCATAAAGCCCTTGCCCATGCAGGCGCGCAGGCCGTTGACGTTCCATGAGATCAGCTTCATTCGTTCCTCCGTGTATGTCCAGTCTCGGCCTCTTGCGCCATGGGATGCGCGCATAGCGCGGCGGCCTCCCTGTCATTATACAGGAAAAGGGCGAAATTGCCTAGAGGGGAAAAGGGGAAAAGCGATGGCGCTCGCGGCGATGGTCTACCTGCTCGCGTGCATGCCCGTCACCGTGTGCGCGAGCTTCTTTATAGACGGAATGCAGGGCGCGGCGCGTCTGCGCGTGGAGGCGCTCTGCGTGCGTCTGGAGTGGGACTGGACGCTCCGCCTGACGCCGAAGCCCGCAGCGCGGGCGCGCTATGGCCGGAAGGAGCGAAAGCGCGGCGGGAAAGGCGGGGCGGACGCCCTGCGCGCGGCGCTCTCGCTTTGGCGGCGCGACCCGGGCGCGCGGGGCGAGGTTGCCGTGCGGCTGGGCCTGCCGGGCGCGCGGGAGACGGCGCTCGCCGTGGGCGGCGCGCGCGCCGCGCTCTTGGCGCTGCTCTCGCCGCTGGGGGCTAGGGGACGCGTACATTGGCTCGTCGAGCCGGACTTCTTTTCGCCGGGGCTGCTTGCCTGCGGGCGCTGCATATTTGCCGTGACGCCGGGCGATATTAGTATCGCCGCGATCAAGGCGGCGGCAAGCAAGCTGCGAAAAGAGGGAGCGACATGGCACAGCATCCCATCGAGAGCCTGATGGGCACGTCAATGGAGAGCATCCGGGAGATGGTGGACGTCAACACCGTCGTCGGCGATCCGGTGCTCACGCAGGACGGCTCCACGATCATCCCGGTCTCGCGGGTGAGCTTTGGATTTGTGGCAGGCGGCGGCGAGTATGCGCCGGCGTCCGCGGCGACGGGAGAGCCGCCCTTTGCGGGCGGCGCGGGCGCGGGCGTGTCGGTCAGCCCGGTCGCCTTTCTGGTCTGCTCGCCGGGCGGCGTGCGGCTGCTCAGCGCCACCTGCGCTTCGCCCGTGGAGCGGCTGGTGGAGACGCTGCCGCAGGCCATCGAGAGCCTGCGCCATCTGGGCGAGGACGAGCAGAAGGAAGAGCCGCCCGCGCCGCGCCCGCACGCGCGCGTGCAGGCGGCCTACGACGGGGACTGAGCGCAAAAACCAAACGGGGCGGACGCACGGCGTCCGCCCTTTGCGCGCCGAACGCAGCGCGCGTTTGACGCATACGATGGGGCAGAGCCTTCCGCCGCGCGGGCGACGAGCCGCGCGCAACCTCCAAAAAACCGCGCATTTTTGCGGCAGATGCGGCGAAAGCCGCGCGCGCACGCGAATTGCTCTTGACTTTATCCGCACGATTCTTTAGAATTGTAGCGTTCAGGAATCTGTTGGAAATCGGAGGGCTTCCGAATGGGCATCAAAGTGGCGAAATTCGGCGGGAGTTCGCTGGCGGACGCGGCGCAGTTCGCGCGCGTGCGCGACATCCTGCTGATGGATGCGGATCGGCGCATCGTCGTCCCCAGCGCGCCGGGCAAGCGCTGCTCCACGGACGAAAAGGTGACCGATCTGTTTTACGCGTGCAACCGGATGGCGGCGGCAGGGGAGAGCATCGACGCTCCCTTCGGCGCGATCGCCAGCCGTTACCATGCCATCGCCTCGGAGCTGGGCTTGTCGCTCGACCTCGACGCGCAGCTCGCCGACGTGCGCATGCGCATCGAGCTGGGCGGCGGCGCGGATTACGCGGCCAGCCGCGGCGAATACCTCAACGGCCTGCTTCTGGCCGACTATCTGGGCTGGGATTTCATCGACCCGCAGCAGGGCATCTTCTTTGACGAGGAGGGCCGGCTGGACGAGGAGCGCACGCAGAGTAAGCTCGGCGCGCTGCTCGCGGGCCGCGAGCACGCCGTCGTGCCGGGCTTCTACGGCTGCGACACGCACGGGAACGTGAAGACCTTTTCGCGCGGCGGCAGCGACATCACGGGCGCGATCGTCGCGCGCGCGGTGGGCGCGTCGCTCTACGAAAACTGGACGGACGTCTCCGGGTGCCTGATGGCCGACCCGCGCATCGTGCGCAACCCCGAGCCGATCCGCTACGTCACCTATCGCGAGCTGCGCGAGCTTTCCTACATGGGCGCGTCCGTGCTGCACGAGGATGCGATCTTCCCCGTGCGCATCGCGGGCATCCCGACCAATATCCGCAACACGAATCACCCCGAGGAGCCGGGCACGATCATCGGCTACGAGGCCGAGGAGGAGGAAAGCCCCTACGCGATCACCGGCATCGCCGGGCACAAGGACTTCGCGATCATCGCCGTGGAAAAGGCGATGATGAACGCGGAGCTGGGCTTCGGCCGCCGCGTGCTGCAGGCGCTGGAAGAGGAGGGCATCTCCTTCGAGCACATGCCCAGCGGCATCGACACGATGAGCGTCGTCGTCCACGAGGACGTCATCGCGGGCAAGAAGGAGCGGCTGATCGCCCGCATCAAGGAGCTTTGCCACCCGGATACGGTCGAGATTCACTCCGGCCTCGCGCTCATCGCGACGGTGGGCCGGGGCATGGTGCGCTCCAAGGGCGTCTCCGCGCGGCTGTTTGACGCGCTCATGCGCGCGGGCATCAACGTGCGGCTGATCGACCAAGGCTCCAGCGAGCTGAATATCATCGTCGGCGTCGATAACCTCGATTTTGAAAACGCCGTCCGGGCCATCTACCGCGCGTTCGTCGTGCGGGAAAACCGGGAAAACCGCTGGTAAACGACGGGGCCGCGTCCAAAAAACGCGGCCTCTTTTGCGCGCGGGAAGGAGAGGAGAGCGCATGAAGACCATCGCGATCATCGACGACGATCCGCACATCGGCGACCTGCTGGAGGAGCTTCTCTCGCGCGAGGGCTACGCCACGCTGCGCGCCTATTCGGGCACGGAGGCGCTCTATCTGCTCGAGCGCACGCGGCCCGATCTCGTGCTGCTCGATCTGATGCTGCCGGGGCTGCCGGGCGAGGAGGTCATCGCGCACATTCGGGGCATCCCCGTGATCGTGCTCAGCGCGCGGCTGGACGTGGGCGACAAGGTGCGCCTGCTGCTGGGCGGCGCGGCGGATTACATGACCAAGCCCTTTGACGCGCGGGAGCTGCTCGCGCGCGTCGCCGTGCAGCTTCGCGAGCGCGGCGGGGACGGCGCGCTTTCCTGCGGCGCGATCCGCCTCGACCCAGACGCGCGCGAGGCCGCCGTCGGGGAAAACGCCGTTCGCCTGACGCGCACGGAGTTCGCGATCCTGCGGCTGCTCATGCGCCATCCCGGGCAGGCGATGAGCAAGAGCGCCATTCTGGAACGCATCGGCGAGGACACGCCGGACTGCACGGAAAGCTCGCTCAAGATTCATGTGAGCAACCTGCGCCGCAAGCTGCGGCAGGCGGGCGCGGGCGACGCGATCGAGGCGGTGTGGGGCATCGGCTTCAGGCTGCGCGCGGAGGAATAGCTTGACCGTTTCTTTACGCTTTTCTTTCCCGCTCGCTTTACGCTTTCCTGCTATGCTGTACGGGAAAGGAGGGAGGGCGTATGGAATACGTCTTTACGGCCGCAAAGCTCGCCAAGCGCTACGGGCGCTATCAGGCGCTGAGCGGCCTCGACATGCGCGTCCCCAAGGGTGCGATCTACGGCCTTGTCGGGCGCAACGGCGCGGGCAAGACCACGCTGATTCGCATCCTCTGCGGGCTGCAAAGGCCCACGTCCGGCGGCTTCACGCTCTACGGCGAGGCGCACGACGGCAAGGGCTTTTGCCGGGCGAGGCGGCATCTGGGCGCGGTGGTGGAGTCGCCGTCCATCTATGGCGGCATGACCGCCGAGGAAAACCTGCGCGTGCAAAACCGCGCGCTCGGCCTGCCCACCGATGAAAACGTGGGGCCGCTGCTCGAGCTGGTGGGCCTTGGCGGCACGGGGAAGAAGCGCGCGAAGGACTTCTCGCTGGGCATGCGCCAGCGGCTGGGCATCGCCGTCGCGCTGGCGGGCGACCCGGACTTCCTCGCGCTGGACGAGCCGATCAACGGGCTGGATCCGCAGGGCATCGTCGAAATGCGCGAATTGCTTCTGCGCCTCAACCGCGAGCGGCAGATCACCGTGCTGATCTCCAGCCACATCCTCGACGAGCTGGCGCGGCTGGCCACGCACTACGGCTTCCTCGCCGAGGGGCGCATGGCGCGCGAATTGAGCGCGGAGGAATTGGAGGGCGAGTGCAGCAAGTGCGTCCGCGTGCGCGTCGATCGTGTGGACGCGCTTGCGCGCGCGCTGGACGGCATGGGCCTGCCCTATACCGTCGTCTCGAAGAGCGAGGCGGACGTCTTTGCGCCCGTGAACGTCACGCGGCTCGTCCACGCGCTGGACGCCGAGGGCTGCGAGGCGCTCTCCGTGACCGAGCGGGACGAGAGCTTGGAGAGCTTCTTCCTCTCCGTGACGGGAGGTGGACGCGCATGAGCAGGCTGATCCACGCGAACCTCTACCGCCTGCGGCGCAGCAGGCTCTTCTGGGGCGTGCTCCTCGCCTGCGCGCTGGAGAGCGCGTACCTGTGCGCCGTCAACCGGGACGTGGCAAACTACTACGAGTGGAACATGATGCAGATTCCGCTGTACCTGACGTTCGTGGACGCGGCGTTTGTCGGCATGTTTATCGGCACGGACTGGTCGGACGGCACGCTGCGCAACCGGCTGATCGTCGGCCACACGCGCGCGGCGGCGTACTTTTCAAACCTCGCGACGACGGCCCTTTGCTGCGTCGCGTTTCAGGCGGCGTCCTTCGCCGTCTTCGCAGGGCTGGGCATCCCGCTGATCGGCGCGGGCTACGGCGCGGGCACGGTGCTGACGGCGGTCGCCGTCGTGCTCTTCGCGTGCGTAGGCTTCGCGGCGCTGATGACCGCGATCTCGATGAACGTCCCCTCGCGCTCGGCGGCGATCCTCGTCGGGATGGGCGTGACGTTCCTGCTCGTCCTCTTCAGCGCGCAGGTGTGGGACGCGCTCGAGGAGACGGAGTATGTGACCGCGGCGGGGGAGATCGTCATCACGGAGGACGGCACGATCAGCATGCTCCCGCACGAGCAGGAGGAGAACCCGCGCTATATCCCCGAGGGGCCGCTGCGCGACGCGCTGACGACGCTCAACCTGCTGCTGCCCTCGGGCCAGATGCTGCGCGCGGACGGCTATTTCAGCCGCTTTTCGCCCGCCCCGCCCGACCCTGCGCGCGAGTGGCCGCTGCCGCTGCTGATGCTGCTGTTCTCGGCGCTTGCGACGCTCGCGGGCTACGCGCTGTTCCGAGGGCGGGACGTGAAATAAAAGCGAGGGGAGGGCTGCCCATGACGCTATGCCTGCTTCTGGCCGCGTTGGCGGCCCTCGCCGCGCTGTCGGTGAAGACGCTGCTGCTGCGCCGCTCCGCGCGCGAGATCGCGAAAGCGCTCGACGAGCGCCTCTCGCGGGAGACGAACGCGCTCATCGACATCCCCTCGCGCGACGGCGCGATGCGCGAACTGGCCAAGGGGCTAAACGATCAGCTCGCCGAATTGCGCGCCCAGCGCCGGCGCTTTGCGCAGGGCGACAGGGAAATCAAGGAAGCGGTCGCCGCGCTCGCGCACGACCTGCGCACGCCGCTGACGGCGATGAGCGGCTATCTCTCCTTGCTGGAGGCGGAGCCGCTCACGGACGGCGCGCGGCGCTACGCGGCGGCCCTGCGCGCGCACACGAACGACATGAGCCGCCTGTCGGAGGAGCTGTTCCTCTATGCGGCGCAGGTCAGCGGGCGGCCGCTTGCGGCGGAAAACGTCGATCTGCGCCGCGCGCTGGAGGACTGCCTGATCGCCTTCAGCGCGCAGATCGAGGCGCGCGGCATCGCGCCGGACATCCGCCTGCCCGATTCGCCCGTTCCCCGCACGCTGGACGGGGAGGCGCTCTCCCGCGTGCTTGGGAACATCGTGAGCAACGCCGTCAAGTATTCCGACGGCGACCTGCGCGTGACGCTGACCGAGGCGGGAGAGATGACCTTTTCCAACCGCGCGAGCGCGCTCTCGGGCGTGGACGTCGGCAAGCTGTTTGACCGCTTCACCACCGTCTACACCGGGCGCGACGCGACCGGGCTGGGGCTGGCCATCGCCAGACGGCTGACCGAACGCATGGGCGGCGCGATCGGCGCGGACTACGCCGGGGGCGAATTGCGCATCCGCGTCCGCTTCCCGGCGGAGGCGGGGAAATGACCCCGCTCTGCGGGCGCTACCGCGCCTGCGGCCTGCGCGAGGGGCTTGACCTGCGCACGCCGGACGGGCGGCACGCTTACTATCCCGTGGGGCGCGGCGGGCTGACGCTCTACCCAAACGGCATGCTCGCGGTGCGCAACGCCAACGCGGGCGGGACGTTTTTGCGGCGGGGCCGCTGGGCGATGGAGGGCGATCTGCTGCTGCTTCGCCTCGGCGCGGACACGGGGCGCTTTCGCGTCTCCATCGAGGGCGCGCGGCTGCGCCTGACCCCGTGTGCCTCGCCTCTGCCGAGAAGGCTGCTCCACGCGCCGGAGTTTGAGCGGGTAGATTGACAGGGCCGCCTCTTGCGAGGCGGTTTTTTTCTGCGCCCGCGCGCCGCCCGCGAAGGTTTTCGCAAGAAGTTTCGCGGGCGTTTGCCCGCCCGGCTTGCATCCTCGCTGAAATTTTGATACAATGGTGTCGATTCCGGCTGCCGCTCGACGCAGGGCAGACCTTGGAAGGCCGCGAAACCACTGACGCCGCCTCGCGCGGCGGAACCTTGTCGGGTATCCTGTGCGAACCCGAACGGAGGAACCGAAGATGAAAAGAACCGATGGACACGGGCGGTTCACCCTTCAATGGATGACGGGCACCGCCATGATGATCGCGCTCACGCTGGTGCTGGCCAACACGCCGCTGGGGCGCATCACGATGCCGTTTCTGACCGCGACGACGCTGCATATCCCGGTCATCATCGCCACGCTCGCGCTGGGCGTGGAGTCGGGCGTGCTCGTGGGGCTGACCTTCGGCGTGCATAGCCTCATCAGCAACCTGACGGGCGCGTCGTTTTTCGCGCCGTTCTTCATTAACCCCCTGGTCTCCGTGCTGCCGCGCGCGCTGTTCCCGATCTGCGTCTATGCGATCGCCAAGGGCGCGCAGCGCGTTCTGGGCCGCTTCGATCCGCACCGCGCCGTCTCCTATGTGCTCGCGAGCTTCGTGGGCACGGCGCTGCACACGACGATGGTCATGGGCATGATCTACCTGACCGGGGCGGGCCGCATCGCCGAGATGCTCGCCTCCGGCGTGAACGCGCCCGCCGCGCTCGCGGAGCGGGGCATTGGGCTGGGCATCGCCGCGATGGGCGTGGCCAACGGCCTGCCGGAGGCCCTCGTCGCCGCGGTGATCGCCCCGGTGGTGACCATCGCGCTGGACAAGGCCATCGGGCGCATCAAGGTGCGGCGCTGACGCGCTGCGTTTCAGGCGACACGACGGAGGGATACACGCGATGATTTTCGTGATGGACATCGGCAACACCAACATCAAGGCGGCCGTCTTTAACGGCGATCGCCTGCTGCGTCGCTGGCGCTGCGCGACCGACACCTCGATGACGAGCGATCAGTACGGCATCCTGATGGCGGAGCTGTTCCGCTATAACGGGCTGGACATGCGCGACATCGACGGCATCATGATCTCCTCCGTCGTGCCGACGATCAACTACACGATCGACCACATGTGCCGCGATTACTTTTCCATCGAGCCGAAGCTGCTCGTGCCGGGGATGCGCACGGGACTCAACCTGCGCTATGAGAACCCGCGCGAGCTGGGCAGCGACCGCATCGCCAACGCCGTGGCCGTCGCCACGCGCTACGGCGGGCCGAGCATCTTCGTGGACTTTGGCACCGCGACGACCTACGGCGCGCTCTCGGAGAAGAACGAGTTTCTGGGCGGCGCGATCGGCCCGGGCCTGCGCATGATGAATATGGCGCTGGCCAGCGGCACGGCCAAGCTGCCCTCCATAGAGCTGGTCATGCCCACGCAGGTCATCGGCCGCACGACCGTGTCGAACCTGCAATCGGGCGTGGTGTACGGCTACGTCGGCTCGGTGGAAAAGATCGTGGAGGGGATGAAGCGCGAATTGGGCGGCAAGGCGTTCGTGGTCGCCACGGGCGGCATGGCGCATCTGGTACGCAGCCATTCGAGCGTCATCGATGAGATCGACCCCGATCTCACGCTCACGGGCCTGCGCATCCTCTACGACAAGAACAGGGCGTAAAGCCTTTCCTACTATTCTACTGCGAACGGACGGGTGACTATGGCGCATATCGGCATCGGGTTTCTGGGCTGCGGCAATATCGGCTGCGGCGTGTATCGCCTTCTCGAGGAGCAGACGCACCACATCGAGCAAAACGAGGGCGTCCGCTTTGACGTGCGCCGCATCCTCGTGCGCGATACGCGCAGGGCGCGCGCGGCGCAGATACCGCAAGCGATGCTCACCGACCGCCCGGAGGACGTGCTCTGCGATCCGGAGATCCGCATCGTGCTCGAGTTCATGGGCGGCGAGGAGCCTGCGGCTTCCTATATGATCCGCGCGCTGTCGGCGGGGAAGAGCGTCGTCACCGCGAACAAGATGGCGCTCGCCTCCCGCTGGACGGACATCGTCGCCGCCGCGCGGCAGAGCGGGGCCGGGCTGTATTACGAGGCGAGCGTCTGCGGCGCGGTGCCCATCCTGCGCGCGCTCAATCACTCGCTGCAGGCGAACCGCGTCGAGTCGGTGACGGGCATCATCAACGGCACGACGAACTACATCCTCAGCCGGATGAGCCGCGAGGGCGCGTCCTACGGGGACGTCCTTGCCGACGCCCAGCGCATGGGGCTGGCCGAGCCGGATCCGACCGCAGACGTCGAGGGATACGACGCGGCCTACAAGCTGTCCATCCTCGCCACGCTCGCCTTCCACCAGCACGTCCCGGTCGATTGCGTCTACCGCGAGGGGATCACGCATGTGGAGCCGATCGACATCCAGTGCGGCCGCGAGCTGGGCCTGACGCTCAAGCTGCTCGCCGTCGCCAAGGAGAAGGATGGGAAGATCGAGGCGCGCGTTCACCCGGCCTTCGTGCCGGACAGGCATCCGCTCGCCAGCGTTTCGGACGCGTTCAACGCCGTGTACGTCCGCGGGCATGCCTGCGGGGAGATGATGTTCTACGGCCGCGGCGCGGGGGATATGCCCACCGCCAGCGCCATCGTCTCCGATCTCATCTGCGCGGCGAGCGCCGACCGCCACGCGCTGCCCGCCGTCAGCGACGAGCCGTGCAGCGTCGCGGAGGATTGGCGCTGCCAGCACTTCGTGCGCATGCTCGCCAGCGACGAGCCGGGCGTGCTGGCCGCCGTGTGCAGCCGCTTTGCCGAGCACGGCGTGAGCATCGAGACCGTGGTGCAGAAGGGCGAGCGGGACAGACAGGGGCGCGCGCAGCTGATCCTGCTCACGCACGAGGCGTCCGAGCGGGCCGTGCGCGGCGCGCTCTCCGAGATCGGGCGGGGCGTGGCCGAGCTGGGCAGCGTCATCCGCGTCGAGGGGAGATAAAGAGAGGGGCCGGGCCGTTCCCATGGCGGGAGCGGCCCGGCTTTTGCGCGCCGCAGGATAAACTAAAAGGATTTGCAAGTTACTTAAATTTGCCCGGGGAAAGTTGCACAGCGTTTTGCTTCAGTTTGTATATGGTCAACTTGCACAATTTTCGATCGGCGCGCCGTCCCGAAAACGATTGAACCTCCGAAAGAATCAAACAGCAATTTTGAACCGATATGCAGGATTTGAAGGAAATAAGGCGAAATATCGCGTGTTTTTGACGGAGAAAACGACGGATTTCTTGCATTTTCGCTTTGAAGGATGAAAATGGAACAATCACGCCGCGGGGGACTTGATTTTTGCTCAAGAGGGCCGGCTGAACAGTTCGCAAGAAAAACCGCGAAAAACAAAGAAAACGAAAGGAACAGATCAATAAACTGAAAATCCAAAGAAATATGAGTAAAATCGACGAAAATCAATCGCTTCAACGGAAAAAATTGCGCCGCATAAGCGCCATTTTTTTGTGAAGTTGAGCACTTGAAAATCGGCGGTAAAAGCCCTATAATAAGCGCAGACAAGACGCCGAAGCTCGAAAACAGCGGCGCCTGACGCACGAACATCTTTCTAATCTAAAGGAGGAAATCCCCATGGCAAGCTTGAAGCTCAACCACATCTACAAGGTCTATTCCGGCAACGTGACCGCAGTGTCCGATTTCTGCCTGGACATCGAGGACAAGGAGTTCATCGTTCTTGTCGGCCCGTCCGGCTGCGGCAAGTCCACCACCCTGCGCATGATCGCCGGTCTGGAGGAGATCTCCGAGGGCGAGCTTTACATCGGCGACCGTCTGGTCAACGACGTGGCCCCGAAGGATCGCGACATCGCGATGGTGTTCCAGAACTACGCGCTGTATCCGCACATGACCGTGTACGACAACATGGCGTTCGGCCTCAAGCTCCGCAAGAAGCCCAAGGACGAGATCGACAAGCTCGTGCGCGAGGCGGCGAAGATTCTGGGCATCGAGCAGCTGCTCAACCGCAAGCCGAAGGCTCTGTCCGGCGGCCAGCGTCAGCGCGTCGCCCTCGGCCGCGCCATCGTCCGCGACCCGAAGGTCTTCCTGTTCGACGAGCCGCTGTCCAACCTCGACGCGAAGCTGCGCGTGCAGATGCGTACCGAGATCACCAAGCTGCATCAGCGCCTGCAGACGACCTTCATCTACGTCACGCATGACCAGACCGAGGCCATGACCATGGCGTCCCGCATCGTCGTCATGAAGGACGGCTTCATCCAGCAGGTCGATACTCCGCAGAACCTGTACGACTATCCGGCCAACCTGTTCGTCGGCTCCTTCATCGGCAGCCCGCAGATGAACTTCTTCGACGCCAAGCTCGTCAAGAAGGACAACGGCGTGTACGCCGAGTTCGGCGGCAACTCCATCAAGGTGCCCGACTCCAAGGTGCGCAAGCTCGTCGATGAGAGCTACATCGGCAAGGAAGTCGTCATGGGCATCCGTCCCGAGAACATCCACGACGAGGATCGCTTCCTGAACGCCGCCGACGGCAACATCGTCGAGGCGAAGGTTGAGGTCGTCGAGCTGATGGGCAGCGAGACCTTCCTCTACCTGAAGGTTTCCGGCAAGGATGGCAACGTGGTCGCCCGCGTCGATCCGCGCAGCTCCTCCAAGACCGGCGCCACCGTCAAGGTCGCCTTCGAGACCGAGCTGCTCCACTTCTTCGACAAGGACAGCGAGCTGAGCATCCTTAACCGCTAAGCCTTTGCGGCAGCCTGTACCGATTTCGGTGCAGGCTGTTTCTTATTCTCAAAACCTTTATCCAACCATAAAACGCATTTTGAATGGTGTCGTCTTTCCTCCCCCTTCCGGGGGAGGAAAGACTTTATGACAGACTGAGCCTGTACCGATTTCAGTGCAGGCTGTTTTTCTTTTGCCACGCTTTCGTCCGTCTCCGCAAGCCTGTCCAAAAAGGGAACCCACAAGAATCTGTGCAATCTGCACAAAAACAGGCGGAGCTTTACGAGCCTAGCGGAGAGAATTGCGCGAACATATGGATTTTTCACAGATGATACGGTATAATGATTGCGTCCTTTGAACGAATGTGAAACCCTGAAAGGAGCATGTCTGTGATCCCGGAAAAGCGCTTTCTGAACCAGATTCAACAGGTCCTCGCGCGCCTGATGCAGCCGCTGTGGCTGCTGGACACCGAGGGCGCCGTGTTGCTGCCGGAGGAGAACCTCGGCAAGATCAACCTGCCGGAGTTCATGGAGCCGGGAATGCCCGTCGCCTTTGAGGGCAAGACCTTCCTGATGATCGGCATCACGCCCGAGCTGATCCTGTGCGCCGATGCACAGGGCGCCGCCACGCACGACTGCATCGTGCTGGCCGGGGCGATGGTGCAGTCGATGGGGCGCGGAGAGGCGCCCATCCAGAGCCGCTACGACGTCTACCGCCGCGTGCTGCGCGAGGAGCTGGCCGGTTCCGAGCTGGAAGCGCTCGCGCACGAGCACCAGATCGAGATGGAGCGCGAGCGCTGCGTGATGACCTTCCAGATCCTGCAGGCCGATCAGGAGACCGCCTTTAACGTCTTGGAGGCGCTGGTGCCTCGCTCGGGCGGCGACCTGCTCGTGGAGATGGACAGGCACACCGTCGTCTTCCTCAAGAGCATGGAGAATATCGAGGCGTTCGACGAACTGTATCAGCTCGCCGAGGCCATCGAGCAGACCCTGCTTGACGAGGCCGGGCGCAGCTGCGTCGTGGGCATCGGCGAGCCGAAGAAGACCTTCCCGGAGATCGGCGAGAGCTATCGCGAATCCCGCCGCGCGGTCGAGGTTGGCCGCATCTTCCTGCCGGAGGAGCACATCTACGTCTACCGTAGCCTCGTGCTGGAGCGCTTCCTGATGGACATCCCGCGCGAGATGGGCACGCGCTATCACGGCATCCTCTTCAACCGCAAGACCGCGCGGCTCTTCAACGACGAGATGCTCCACACGATCGAGATGTTCTTCGCCAAGGATCTCAACCTTTCGGACACCGCGCGCCAGCTCTACATCCACCGCAATACGCTGGTGTATCGCCTGGACAAGGTGCAGCGCCAGACGGGCCTCGATCTGCGCAAGTTTGACGACGCGGTCACCTTCAAGATGATGATGCTGCTGGGCAAGAGCGGCAAGGATAAGCCGCGCCCGGTGTACTGATCGACGACGCGCCCCTTGGGGCCGCGAACAACGGACGCGCACGCGAGAGGAGCAGGAAAGCTGCGAGCGCTTGTGTCGCGCGGGAGCCGACCTTGCCGGGTCGGCTTTTTGTGAAACCGCCCGCGCGCGGGCAAAGGGAGGCCAACGCATGAAACAAAGACATCTGCCGGGAAAGGCGCTGCTGCTCGTCGCGGCGCTTGCGCTGCTGCTGGCATCGACGCTCCCGGCGTGCAGCAAGGCGATCACCGGGCCGATGTTCAGACAACCGCAGGAGGACACGGTGACGATCACGCGCGAGGAATACGAGCGCCTGCAGCGTTACCAGAAATTGGATCTGCTGATCGACCTCACGCAGCAGTATTATTACGAGGACGTCGACGTGGACGAGATGCTCGAGATGGCCGCCGTGGGGCTGATGAGCGGCGTGGGCGACATCTACACCATGTACTACACCGCCGAGGAGATGGCGGATCTGAACGAGGAGACGACGGGCCGGTACGCCGGGCTGGGCATGCAGCTTCTGGCCGACACAACGGACTACACCATCACCATCACGCGCGTCTTCAAGGGCAGCCCGGCGGAGGCGGCTGGCCTTCAATCCGGCGACAAGATCGTCTATGTGAACGACGAATACTACTCCGCGCGCGACATCAACGCGGCGGTGAACGTGATGCGCGGCGAGCCGGGACAGCATGTGAAGGTGACGGTGCTGCGCGGCCTCGAGCAGATCGACTTTGACGTCGAGTGCCAGATCATCGACATCAACTACGTCGAGTACGAGATTCTGGACGGGAACATCGGCTATGTGATGATCTACGATTTCCTCGGCGACGCGAGCGAGGGCTTCGCCGAGGCGGTCTCCGCGTTTGAGCGCGCGGGCGTGCGCGGCATGATCATCGACCTGCGCAACAATGGCGGCGGGCTGGTGGACGCCAGCATCGAGATGGCCGACCGCATCCTGCCGGAGGGCCTCGTGGTCTCCATGCGGGACAAGGCGGGCAACGTGGAGGAGCACAAGATCGACGGCGACTATTACGACGTGCCGATGGTCGTGCTGGTGAACGGTTACACGGCCAGCGCGTCGGAGATTCTGGCGGGCGCGATTCAAGACGACGGGGCGGGCCTGCTCGTGGGCACGCAGACGTTCGGCAAGGGCGTCGTGCAGGGCGTGATGGATCTTCAGGACGGCACCGGCGTCAAGATCACGATGGCGCAGTATTTTACCCCCAGCGGCGCGTCGATTCAGGGCGTCGGCCTCACGCCGGACGTCGAGATCGAATTAAACGAGGACGCCGTCACGCGCTACGGCATCAACAACATCCCGCGCGAAATGGACAACCAGCTCCAAAAGGCCATCGAGCTGATCGAGCGCGGCGAGGCGAAGTGACGGCCCGCCGCGCGGACTCGAGCGCTCCGACGAGGGCAAGATCGCCGGAGCGCTTTCCATACGGGAGGGGCGCGGAATGCGAATGAACGCAAAGATCGGGTGCGGCCGCCTTGACGCATATGATTGATAGGAGACGTTACATATGGATGCTTTGGAGAATTTGCTTCAAAGATTTGTTGCCCAAAGTCAGGAGATATTGGGAAATCATCTGGTTGGGATCTATCTTCACGGCTCCGCTGCAATGGGATGCTTTCATTGGGCAAAAAGCGACATTGATTTGCTGGTTGTCGTAAATGAAACCGTGCCAAACGACATCAAACGCCGCTTCATGGATAGGGTTATAGCGTTAAATGCGGCCGCGCCCCCAAAGGGAATTGAGATGAGCGTTGTAAAAAGAGAGGTCTGTAATCCGTTTGTCTATCCGACGCCCTTCGAACTGCACTTCTCGGTCGCGCATTTGCAGTGGTATAAAGCCGATCCTCTGGATTATATCGACAAGATGAAGGGAACGGATAAAGACTTGGCGGCGCATTTTACGGTGATCGTTCACAGGGGAAAATGCCTTTATGGAAGCGCCATCGAGGATGTCTTTGGAGCGGTCGGCAAAGAGGACTACTTTGATAGCATCTGGAGCGATATTGAGCATGCCGAAACGGAAATCATGGATAACCCAACGTACATGATTCTGAACCTGTGCAGAGTATTGGCGTATCAAAGAGAAGGGCTTATCCTGTCGAAGCAGGAAGGCGGCCGCTGGGGAATGGACAACCTCCCCCAAGGGCATCGGGCTTTGATCGCACAGGCGCTGGATGACTATGCTTCAAATCCATCGGCAGCATGGGATGAAGATCAGGCGCGTGCTTTTGCCGCAACGATGATCGCGCAGATCAGGGACGAGTCCATTCCGGCCTGTCGCTGAATGCCCGTCAGCGCAATCGCCATCTGAGAAAGGATCGCTATGAAGATCAGAAGGTTTGAGGAAAAGGACGCGGCGGAGGTCTCCGCGTTGATCGCGACGACGCTCCGGACGTCGAATATCAAGGATTATTCGGTGGAATACATCGAAAACGACATCAAGGTCTTGCAGCCGCAAAACATTTTGGAGCGCGCGAGCTGGATGCATTTTTATGTGGTTTGCGAGGACGAAAGGATCGTCGGATGCGGCGCGATCGGCCCCTTCTGGGGGAAAACCGACGAGAGCAGTTTGTTCACGATCTTTGTCCTGCCCGAATATCAGGGACGGGGAATCGGCAGGAAGATCATCCAAACGCTCGAAGAGGATGAGTATTTTTTGAGGGCAAAGCGGACGGAGATCCCCGCTTCGATCACAGCCGTGCCCTTCTATCGCAAGATGGGTTACGAGTATAAAAACGGGATCGCCGCGCCGGATGATGAAGGGCTGCTGCGGCTGGAGAAGTTTCGGTCGACGAATTAAGGCGGTCAGTCGGGATGAAGGAGAGACGGGCATGGTCTATTACGATGAAGATGGAATCGTCATTCGGGATTTGCAGCGCAGCGACGCGCAGATCATCACGGATGAGGAGATCGCGCAGGGCTGGGATGCGACGATAGACAAATACAAAATGCGGCTCAGGCATCAGGCCGAGGGCAAAGCGATCGCGCTGGTCGCCGAATGGAACGGGCGCGTTGCCGGATATATCAACGTCTATCCCGATTGCAAGTGCGGCGCGTATGCGAATCGCGGCTATGCCGAGATCGTCGATTTCGGCGTGCTGGAAAAATACAGACGCAGAGGCATTGGCGGCAGGCTCATGGATATTGCGGAGCAGATCGCGTCCTCCTATTCGGACGTGGTCACCCTCGGCGTGGGGCTGCATAGCGGGTACGGAAGCGCCCAGAGAATGTATGTCAAGCGAGGATACATTCCGGACGGGAGCGGCGTCTGGTATCAGGGCCAAGTTTGCGAGCCGTATCGCAAGTGCCGCAACGACGACGATCTCGTACTGTATTTGGCGAAACGAATAAAGTAAATCCCCGCGTGTCTGTGAGACGGCAAAGGCGGCAAATCGGGATTTGTGGAGGTAATATTTATGGAAATTATAACATACAGTGAGAACTATAAGGATGAAATTATATCACTTATTCTTGGAATACAAAACGATGAAGCCGGAATCAATTTGTCGCTTCAAGAACAGCCGGATTTACTCGATATAAGTCAAAGCTATCAGCGAAATGGTGGAGAATTTTGGATTGCATTAAATGATGGTAAGGTAATTGGTACGATTGGTCTTATGAAAAAGGAACAGAGGTGTGCTATTCTAAAAAAGTTTTTTGTAAAAAAAGAGTTTCGTTCACAGAAGGTGGGGTTAGCTTTATATAATGAGCTTTTGACGTTTGCCAAGAGCTTGGATATTCAACATATCATATTAGATACTCCTTCTGTTGCGCTTGCATCTCATAAATTTTATCAGAAAGCTGGATTTCACAGAATTAGTATAGAGGAATTGCCTGTACCATATTCATATCCTGACAGGAACAGCATTATTTATATGTTAAATCTATAACTTCCCGTTTACACATTTTCCAAAACGCGCGGTTTTCGCCATGCTTCCAACTGCCCAAGCAAAGGGATGGTGAAACGCCGCGACTTATGCTATAATACATGGCGACATGTACATGTGCGCGAAGGGAGGCGAGGCAGCTTGCGCAAGGTGAGCGTGATCGTTCCGGTCTATCAGGTCGAAGCGTACCTGTCCCGGTGCCTCGACAGCCTCCTTTCGCAGACCTATTCCGACTTTGAACTGATCCTCGTGGACGACGGCTCGCGCGACGGCTCCGCGGAGATCATGCGCCGCTACGCCGGGCGGGACGCGCGCATCGTCGAGGTACACAAGGAAAACGGCGGCCTGTCCTCCGCGCGCAACGCGGGGCTGGACGCGGCGCAGGGGGAGTACGTCGCCTTTGTGGACTCGGACGACTATGTGGAGCCGACGCTGCTCGCCGATACCGTGGCGCTCGCGGAGAAGACGCGCGCACAGCTCGTCGTCTTCAACTACGACCGGGTGGACGAGCGGGGCGCGGGCGGCGGTGCGGCGCTGTCGATGGCGGACGAGACGATCGACGTGCGCGGCCGCGCGCTGGCCGAATACTACTGGCGCTACCTGCTGCCGTATCGCCACGGGCACGAGGCGTGGTGCAAGCTCTGGCGGCGGGACGTGATCGAGCAGCACGGCCTGCGCTTTGCGCCCAACGACGAGATCTTCGCCGAGGACGCGCTTTTTACCACCCAGTACCTCATGCACGCGGACGCCGTCGCGGCGAAGAACGCCGTGTACGTTCACTACCTCCAGCGCGCGGATTCGATCATGGGCATGCGCAAGCCGCGCCTGTGCCTGCGGCTGACGACGCTGGCCATCCGCCTGTACGCTTACGCAAAGGCGTGCGGCCGGCTGGGCGACATCCGAAACGCGCTGGCGATGTTTTGCTACGACAAGCTGATCTGCAAGGGCATCAAGCTCGACGAGAGCGAGGAGGGCGCGGTAAGGGCGCTCGCCTCGCTCTGCGGCGACGAGACGCTGTGCGCGCTGCTGCGCGATCTGCTGGGGGTGGGGCCGCTGGCGGAATACACGCTGCGCACCGGGCGCGGGCTGCGCAGCCAGGCGACGGGGCGGCTCTTCGCGTTGCGCCTGCTGCGCGGGGATGCGCGCGGCGCGGCGGCGCTGATTCGGGAACGGGGGAGGGAGCCGTGAGACTGAGCGTGATCGTTCCCTGCTACAACGCCGAGGCGACGCTGGGGGACTGCGTCTCCTCGCTGCTTTCGCAGGACATGGCGGACTTTGAGGCGATCCTGATCGACGACGGCTCCACGGACGGCACCGCCGGGGAGATCGCGCGCTGGGCCGCGCGGGATGCGCGGGTGCGAGCGATCTCCCAACGCAACGCGGGCGTCTCCGCCGCGCGCAACGCGGGGCTTGCCGCGGCCCGCGGGGAATGGGTGACCTTTGTGGACGCGGACGACCTGCTGCCGCCCGGCGCGTTTCGCGCGCTCCTCGCGGCGGCGACGGAGGACGTCGATCTCGTCGTGGGCGCACACGAGACGTTTGGCGAAGACGGCGCGCGGAAGACCGTGCGCCCGGATACGCGCTGGCCGCGCCTTTCGGGCGAGGCGCGCCGACGCGCCGTCGCGCTGCGGCTGATCGAGGGCGACAGCGTGCTCAACATCATGTGCGGCAAGCTGGCCCGCCGCGAGATGATCGAGCGGGAGGGCCTTCGCCTCGCGCCGCAGGTGGCCGTGGCGGAGGACGCGCTGTTCAATCTTGAGGCGGCGCTGCTCGCGCGCGGCGTCGCCTATGTGGATGCGGTCGTCTACCGCTACCGCATGCGCGCGGACTCTGCGACGCACACGCAGGGCGAGGAGACGTTCCCCGTCCACGAGCCGTGGTTTGCGGCGATGCGGGAGATGCTCTCCCGGCGCGGCGAGCTGGAAAGGTACTTCCCGGCGTTTCTTGACAGCGTGGCGCTGCGCCTGTACAAGGACGGCGGCGTAGCGGGCGTCGTGCGGGGCTTTAACCGCCGCGCGCTGCCCGTCTTGCAGGTGGAGACGTTGCGGCGGGAGGCGCTCTCCCCGTATGGGCGGCTGCTTCGCGGACTCTGCCTGCGCGGGCTGTATCCAGCCGCCTATCCGCTGATCTATCCCGCGCAGGTCGCGCGCCGCAAGCTCACGGAGGCGGCGAATCGCCTGCGCGCGGGAAAGGAGCGCGCCGTATGAAGCCGACGGTCAGCGTCGTGATGCCGTGCTACCAGTGCGAGGCGACCGTCCGGCGGACGGTCTTGAGCGTACAGGCGCAGACGTTTGAGGATTGGGAGCTGATCGCCGTGGACGACGGCTCTGCCGACGGCACGGCGGCGATCCTCGCGGAGCTTTCCGCACGGGAGCCGCGCCTGCGCGTGCTGCGGCAGGAAAACCGGGGCGTCTCCGCCGCGCGCAACGCGGGGATCGAGGCGGCGCGGGGGGAATGGCTCGCGTTTGTGGACGCGGACGACACGCTTCCGCCGGACGCGCTGCGCGCGCTGCTCTCGCTGCAGGGGGACGGCGCGGACGTGCTCTGCGGCGCGTGCGAGCTGGCGCAGGGCGGCAAAAGCACGCTGCTTCTGAGCGCGCATGGGGACAAGCGCGCGATGCTGGAGAGCCTCGTGCGCACGGACAGCGCGCTGCACCACATGGTCGCCAAGCTCTACCGCGTCTCGCTCGTGCGGGCGCGCGGCCTGCGCGTCCCGGAGGACGTCAAGGTCGGCGAGGACGTGCTCTTTAACCTGCGGGCGTGCGTCGCCTCCGGCGCGTGGCGGGTGTGCGACGAAAACGTCTATCGCTACGAGTTCCGCGCGGATTCCGCGATGGGACGCGCCCGGCGCGACGTCTACCGCGCGAGCGGGCCGCTGCTCGCGGGCGTGGGGCGCTTCCTGCGGGAGAACGATTTGCAAACCGCGCTCTTTCGCGCGCATCTGGATCTCTATCTGCGCACGCTGCGCGCCGACCGCGGCCGCCTGCGCGCGGCGCTATCCATGCGGGAGGCGGCCCGCGAGGTGACGCGGGGCGTGCGCCCCGGCGAACTCCCGCTCAAGCAGCGGGCTTACTATCTCGCGCTGCGCGTCTGCCCACCGCTTTCCTACTTCATCCCGTGACGCTTTGGAGGTACACATGATCGTCAGACCCGACGTCAGCGTGATCGTGCCCTGCTACAACGCCGACCGCTATCTGAGCGTATGCATGGAGAGCTTGCGCGCCCAGCGCGCGCCGGAGGCGGAGTTTCTGCTGATCGACGACGGCTCCACCGACGCGACCGGGGCGATGCTCGACGCCTTCGCCCGGCAGGAGCCGCGCGCGCGGGTGACGCACACGCGCAACGCGGGCGTGTCGGCGGCGCGCAATCTGGGCCTCACAATGGCGCAGGGGCGCTATATCGCCTTTGTGGACGCGGACGACGCGCTGGAGGAGGAGAGCCTGATCCGGCTCCACCAGCTCGCCGTGCGCAGCGGCGCGCAGATCACCTCCGCCAATCACACACTCTTTGACATGACGCGCGGCCGGCGCGTTCCGGTCAACATCGAACCCGTCGTGCAGCAGCCCCTGGAGATCGCGCGCGAGATCATCCACATGCACCGCATCTACAACAACCTCTGGAACAAGCTCTACGACCGCGAGCTGTTCGAGGGCGGCATGACGCTCGACGAGGACGTGCGCATCGGCGAGGACGCGCTGCTCAACCTGCGGCTGTACCTGCGCGCGCGGCACGTCGAGCATTTGCAGGAATCGACCTACGTCTACCGCGTCCACCGCCACTCGGCGATGGCGACGATCTCCGGCTACAGCGAGGCGCACCAGCCGATGCTGCGCGGCATGAACCGCATCCTGCTGGAGGAGGGCGTCAAGGAGCTGTACTTCAGGGATTACCTGCAAAGCTGCGTCTGGATCGACGAAAAGGAAAAGGGCATCCGCGCGTGCATGCGCGGCTTCAACGACGGCATCCGCCCGCTGGCGCTGGACGGCATCGACCCGTCGCGCATCCCCCAAAAGGACGCGCGGCTCTACCGCCTCGTGGCGCGCGGCGGATTCCCGGCCTTCTATCTGGCCGCGCGGGTCTGGGAAAAGCTGACGGGCAGAAGATGGGGGATACGCCGATGAAGCGCGTGCTGCTCTACAACCACGGCGGGTGCGAAAACCGCGGCTGCGAGGCCATCGTGCGCGCCACGTCGCGCCTGTTTGCAAGGGCGGGCGCGCGCTGCGCGCTCGCCAGCGACCAGCCCGCTTTCGACCGCGCCGCGTCCCTGCCGGACGTCGAGCGCGTGATCGCCTCGACGATCGCGCCCGTGAGCGTGCGCAGGCTCGTCAACTCGGTGGGCTTCAGGCTCGGCATGCCGCGCGAGCACGAGGTCGCGCGCAAGTACGCGCCCGTGATCGCGCAGGGCGCGCGCAGCGACGTCTGCCTCTCCATCGGCGGGGACACCTATTGCTACGGGCCGCAGGAACACCTCGCGGTCGTCAACGCGCGGCTCGCGGGCAAGGGCAAGCCGCTCGTGCTCTGGGGCTGCTCCGTGGAGCCGGACGTGCTGCGCGGCGAGGCGCTATGCGATCTTCGGCGCTATCGCCTGCTGGTGGCGCGCGAGTCGATCACCGAGGCGGCGCTGCGGGATGCGGGCCTGCCCGCCGCGCGCTGCTGCGACCCGGCCTTCTTCCTGCCGCGCGAGGAGACCGCGCTGCCGGAGGCTTTCGCGCCGGGGAAGACCGTCGGCGTCAACGTCAGCCCGCTCATCCTCGCGCGCGCGCCGCAGGCGCAGGCCGCGCTCGCGGCGTTCGAGGGGCTGATTCGCCACATTTTGGATACGAGCGGCGACGCCGTCGCGCTCATCGCGCACGTCGCGTGGGCGCATGACGACGACCGCGCGGCGCTCTCGGCGCTCAAGGCGCGCTTTGCGGACGAGCCGCGCGTCTTTGCGCTGCCGGACGGCCTGAACGCCCCGCAATTAAAGGGCGCGATCGCTCGCCTGCGCGCGCTGGTCACGGCGCGCACGCACGCGTCGATCGCGGCCTATTCCTCCTGCGTGCCGGCGCTGGTGATCGGCTATTCGGTCAAGGCGCGCGGCATCGCGCGCGATCTGTTCGGCCGCGAGGAGGGGCATCTGCTCCCGGCGCAGGAGCTGCGCGCGGCGGACGAGCTGATCGCCGCCTACGACGCGATGATCGCGCGCGAGGCGCAGGAGCGCGCGTTTTTGCGCGAGCGGCTGCCCGCATACACGGCGGGCATGGAGGACATGGTGCGGCGGGTGCTTTCGCTCGCCGGGGAGGACGCGCGATGAGGACGACGGTGCTTGCCGAGCGCGCGCGCTGCACGGGCTGCGGCGCGTGCGTGAGCGTCTGCCGCCGCGGCGCCATCCGCATGCAGGCGGACGCCGAGGGCTTTTTATACCCTGCGGTGGACGCCGCGCGCTGCGTGGAATGCGGCGCGTGCGAGGCGCGCTGCCCCGCGGGGCGTGAGCATCCCGAGCGCGACGTGCGTGCGTTCGGCGCGCAGAATACGGACGAAGCGGTCAGGCGCGCCTCGTCCTCCGGCGGCGCGTTTACGGCGCTGGCGCGGCAGACGCTCGCGCGCGGCGGCGTGGTGTTCGGCGCGGCGTTCGGCGGGGGCTTTCGCGTCGAGCACGTCGGCGCGCTGGATGAGAAGGGGATCGTGCCTATGCGCGGCTCCAAATATGTGCAGAGCGACGCGAGCGAGGCGATCGCGCAAGCGGCGGAGCTTCTGGAGCGGGGCGAGCGCGTGCTCTTTTCCGGCACGCCCTGCCAGATCGACGGCCTGCTCGCGCGCGTGGGAACGGACTGGGGCGACCGCCTGCTGACGGTGGACTTCGTCTGCCACGGCGTGCCCTCGCCGGGCGTGTTCGCGTCGTACCTGCGGGCCATGGAAGAGGAGCAGGGGAGCGCGGTCACGGCCTACGCCTTTCGCGACAAGCGCCGCGGCTGGAAGGACTTTTCCGCCGTGGCGACGTTTGCCGACGGCACGGAGCGCGCGGGCACGCAGGCGGACGAGCCGTTTTTGCGCGGCTTTCTGGCCAACCTCTATCTGCGCCCGTCCTGCGCGGTCTGCACGGCGCTGCGAGGCGCGCGCCACGCAGCCGATCTGACGCTGGCCGACCTGTGGGGCGCTGGAGACATCTGCCCGGAGCGGGACGACGACGCGGGCCTCTCGCTCGTTCTGGTCAACACGCCCGCGGGGCGGCAGGCGCTAGACGCCTGCGCGGGGGAGCTTGCCGTCTTCCCGGTGGACGCGTCGCGGCTCACGCGCGCCAATCCGTCGCTGATTGCGCCCGCAAAGCCGCATCCCCGGCGCGCGCGGTTCTTTCGCGCGTACCGCAGGAACGGATTTTCTTCGACCCTTGTGGAGCGTCTGCTCGCCCCGCCGGGGCGGCTCGAGCGACTCGTTCGCCGCATCGCAAGCCTGCCGGGCGCGCTGCTGCGGCGCCTGCGCAAAGCGGCGCGCGGATAGCGCGCAGACTGCAAACGGCCAAAGTTGACCCCTTTGCGCGCCTTCCCCTGCGGCATTTGCCCGCAGGGGCGGCGCGGAACAGAGGATGCGTTATGAAGCGATGCGTGCGTTTTCTGGAGCGCGGCCCCCGGCGCAAGCTGCTGGGGCTGGCGGTCGCCTGCCTGTGCGGCGTGTACGCGGCGGGCTTTTGCTGCGCCTATGCGCGCGCGTCGCTCGCGCTCTTTGCGCTCTTTGCGTCCCTCGGCGCGCTCGCCCGGCTGCGCCGCAGGGGCGCCTTTGCGTTTGCGGCGCTCGCGACGGCGTGCCTGTTCTACGCGCAGGCGGCCTCGCAGCTCGCCCTGCGCGACGCGCCGACGCCGAGCCGCACGTCGATCAGCGGCGTGGTCTCCCGCGTCGTATACGACGGGCGCGTGGCGCTGCGCGACGTGACGCTCTCTGGCGGCGCGCGCCTTTCGCGGCCCGCCGTGGTCACGCTGATGCTGGACGAATACGACGCGCGCGCATACCCGACGGTCGGCGAGCGCGTGTCGGGGCTGGGCAGGCTGTTTGCGCAGGACGAGCCGCGCAACCCCGGCGAGAGCAACCGGCGCGTGGCGGCGCTGGCGGACGGCTACGAGCTGTCCGGCTATCTGCTGCCGGGGTGGAGCGTCTCGGGCGAGGCGCGATTTTCGCCACAAGAGGCGTTTCGCCGCGCGCGGGAGGCGCTGCTCGCGCGCCTTTCGCTGGTGTTCGGCGAGGACGCGCCGCTTTTGCAGGGCGTGCTGCTCGGCGATTCCGGCGAGATGGACGAGGCGTCCGTCGCCGCGATGCGCCTGACGGGCACGGCGCACCTGCTCGCGGTATCCGGCCTGCACCTGAGCCTGATCGGCGCAATGCTGGGGCGTCTGCTGCGCCGGCTGACGCCCTCGCGCAGGGCGCGCTGGGCGCTCAAGACGCTGCTGCTCACGGCGTTCGCCGCGCTGACGGGCTTCGCGGCGGGCACGGTGCGCGCGCTGCTGATGAGCACGCTGCGCTCGGTGGCGGCGCTTCGCGGCAAGCGCTACGACCCGCTGACCGCGCTCTCCTTCGCCGCGCTGGCGATGACGTTCGTGCGCCCGCTCTGGCCGCTGACCGGGTCGTTCCAGTTTTCCTTCTTCGTGGTGCTGGGCATTTTGCTGCTCTGCGACCGGCTTTCTGCGCTGCTGCTCCGCCTGTGCCCGGCGAATGGGAGGCGGCGCGCGGAGCGGCCCGTGCGGCTGCTCTGCGTCAGCGCGGGCGCGCAGATCGCCGCCGTGCCGGTGCAGCTGCGCTTTTACGGCTTCGCGCCGCTGCTCGCGCTGCCGATGAATCTGCTCTGCGGCCTGCTCGCGCCCGTGCTGCTGTTTGCGGGATGGGCGGGGCTGCTCGTCAGCGCTTTGTCGCTCCCGCTCGCGCAGGCGTGCGCCGGGGCGCTGGCGCTGCCGGGGCGCGCGTTCCTGTCCCTGAGCGCGGCGGCGGCGAATATTCCCGGCGGCATCGTGCGCCTGCCCGCGCCGTATGCCGCGACCGTCGCGCTTTGCGTACTGCTCATGGCGCTGTGCTCTAAGGCGTTTCGCATGCCCCGGCGCGCAGGGCTTTATCGCGCGGCGACGCTCGCGCTGATCGCGGCGCTGACGCTCCCGCGCTTTGACCCGACGCCGCGCTATGTGCAGCTGGACGTGGGGCAGGGCGACGCCGCCGTGCTGCGCAGGGGACGCGAGGCCGTGCTCGTGGACGTCGGCCCGCTTAGCAGCTACGCCGCGCTGCGCTATGTGCGAAGCGAGGGGCTGCTGGTGCGCATGGCGGTGCTCTCGCACCTCGATCAGGATCACGCGGGCGCGCTGGGTACGCTGCTCTCCTCGGAGGTCGACATCCCTGCGCTGGCGCTGCCCGAGCGCGCCGAGGAGGACGGCGCGACGGACGCGGTGACCTCTGCGCTGGCCCTTGCGCGCGCGCAGGGCTTGGACGTGCTGTATCTCTCGCGAGGCGATCGCTTTGAGGCGGCGGGCATGGCCTTTGACGTCCTCTCGCCTTCGGAGGAACTGGAAGGCGACAACGAGCGCTCCCTGCTGCTTTCCACCGAGGTGGAGGGCGTGCGTTTCCTGCTCGCGGGCGACCTTCCGGCCGCGTGCGAGCCGGAGGAGATTCCCGACTGCGACGTGCTCAAGGTCGCCCACCACGGCAGCGCGAACGCGACCTCGGCGCGCTTCCTCGAGGCGGCGACGCCTAGCGTGGCGCTCATCAGCGTGGGCGCGGGCAATTCCTACGGCCACCCGACCGCGCGCGTGCTGCAGGATCTCGCCTCGGCCGGCGCGCAGGTTCTGCGCACGGATGAGGCGGGCTGCGTGACGCTGCGCCTGAAGGACGGCGCATGGCGCGCGCAGACGTTTTTGCCGCCGGAGGAGTAGCGCGGCATGAACGGGCCTCCCGCATGCATATATTGGCATGATGGGAGGCGCGCGCGATTGAAAAGACGGCCTAGGAATATGGACAAGCCCCGCCCGGACGGGGGCGGGATGACGGCGCTGCGCCTGCGCGTCGAGGACATCTACGGGGGCATGCTGAGCGCGCGCGCCCGCGGGGACGTGACGCTGCTGGCGGCGTCCATCGCGCGGCATGGGCTGCTCAGCCCCGTGATCGTGCGCCGAAACGAGCAGGCGGGGCGCTACGCGCTGGTGTGCGGCGCGCGCAGATTGCAGGCCTGCCGCCTGCTTGGCATGAAGGAGATCGACGCGCTGCTCTTTCCGGGCGACGAGCGGGAGGCCGCCGCCTGCTTTTTAGAGGAGCACTGGACGCGCGAGGCGCCCTCCTGCGCGGACGAGGGGGAGCTGGCCCGCCGCTCGGGCGGCGCGGCGCTGCTGCCGCGCTTCGCGCTGCCGCACGGGCCGCTTTTGCGCAGGCTGCGATTGCTGGCGCTGGGCGAAAAGACGCTCTCGCTCGTGCGGCGGGAGCGCCTGACGCTCGAGCAGGCCGAGCCGCTGCTGCTCGTGCGGGACGAGGACAGGCGGCTTGAGGCGGCGTCGATCATCGCCCAGCGCGCTCTGGGCGGCGCGCAGGCACGGCGGCTCGTCGCCGGGGAAACGTTTGCAGGCCCGGCGCGCGGCGAGGGAAGGCGGCGGGCGACCCGGCAAGCGCTGCGGGAAATGAACGCGCTGGCGCAGCGCCTGCGCGCGCAGGGCGTGGAGGCGAGCGTGCGCGTGTGCGCGCAGGAGCGCGGCCTGTGCGTGCAGATCCTGCTGGCGGCAGAAAATTGCGCCGGGATGCAGGAAAAGCAAGCGCGCGCAGAGAATATATAAAAGTCAGTGTTCGTTATTAAAATAACGGAACCGTTTCGCTGATTTCCAAGAATTCAAAAGCGCGGGCAAGCCCGCACCGCATGAAAGGAACGGACGCTATGTACACGATCTTCACGGATTCCTGCGCAGACCTGAACCCCGAGTTCATCAAGCGCTACGAATCCCTGCGCATCCTGCCGCTCAGCTACACGATGGCGGGAGAGACGCACCCCGACGCGCTTGGCGACGAGGCCAAGACGCACGCCTTCTACGAGCGGCTGCGCGCGGGGGAGGCCTGCACGACGTCGCAGGTGTCGCCCGCCGAGTTCGTCGAGGCGTACAGGCCCTACGTCGAGCGTGGCGAGCCGCTCCTGTGCCTGCACTTTTCCTCGGCGCTCTCGGGAACGTACATGTCCGCCTGCATCGCGCGCGACCAGCTTTTAGAGGAGTTCCCGGGCGCGGTGATCGAGGTGGTCGATACGCTCGCGGCGAGCGCCGGGCAGGGCCTGCTGGTCTACGACGCGCTGGAAAACCGCGCGCTGGGCATGAGCGTGGAGGACAACGCCAAGTGGGTGCGCGAGCATTTGCAGCAGCTGGCCCACTGGTTCACCGTGGACGACCTGCATTTCCTCAAGCGCGGCGGCCGCTGCTCGCCGTCTGCGGCGTTCTTCGGCTCGATGCTCAGCATCAAGCCCGTGCTCCACGTCTCCAGCGAGGGCAAGCTGATCGCGCGCTCCAAGGTGCGCGGCCGCAAGCAGGCGCTGCGCGCGCTGGTCGCGCAGTTTGAGGCGCTGGGCGGCGCACGCGACATGGTCTTCATCAGCCACGGCGATTGCAAGGAGGATGCCGAATTCGTCGCCGGCGAGCTGGTGGAGCGCTGCGGCTGCCCGCGCGAAAATATCGTCATCAGCCTGATCGGCCCGGTGATCGGCAGCCACTCCGGCCCCGGCACCGTCGCGGTGTTCTTCCACGGCAGGGATCGCGGCTGATGCGCGAGGAGCACATGCGCGAGGCGCTCGCCCAGGCGCGTCAGGCGCTGGAGGAGGGCGAGGTGCCCGTCGGCGCGGCGATCGTGCTGGACGGGCGAACGATCGCGCTGGCGCACAACGAGCGCGAGCGCACGCAGGATCCGACCGCGCACGCCGAGGTGCTGGCGCTGCGCCGCGCCGCAAAGGCGCTGGGGAGCCGCCGGTTGACGGGCTGCGCGCTCTACGCGACGCTGGAACCCTGCCCGATGTGCGCGGGCGCGGCGGCGCTCGCGGGCGTGTCCGAGGTGATCTTCGGCGCGTATGACCCGCGCGCGGGCTGCGCCGGGAGCGTCTACGTCCTCCCGGAGGATCCCGCGTTTGGCGCGGACGCCGCGTGTACGGGCGGCGTGCTGGAGGACGAGTGTACGGCGCTGCTCGCGGAATTCTTTGGCGCGCGGCGCGCGCGCCCGTAAGGCGCGGCATTTTGGCGCGTCCTGCCTCTTGACAGGGCGCGCTTTTGCGTGTAGAGTGAGACCTATCCATTTGGCCCCGCAACCGTTGCTTGCGGGAGGGAGGCTTCCATGTTTGACAAAAGGCCATTTCTGACGCTCCAAAAGGCGCGCGAGATCGCTGCGGTCACGCCGACGCCCTTTCACATCTACGATGAGGCGGGCATCCGCCGCACGGCGCGCGCGCTTTGCGATGCGTTCCGCTGGAATCCCGGCTTTAAGGAGTATTTCGCCGTCAAGGCGACGCCCAATCCCGCGATCCTGCGCCTGCTGCGCGAGGAGGGCTGCGGCGTGGACTGCTCGTCGCTGACCGAGCTGATGCTCGCCGGGGCGTCGGGCTTTCAGGGGGAGGAGATCATGTTCTCCTCCAACAACACGACCGAGGAGGAGTTCGCCCGCGCGCACGCGCAGGGCGCGATCATCAATCTGGACGACGTCACGCTCATCGAGACGCTCGAGCGCGCGTGCGGCGTGCCGGAGACGGTCTGCTGCCGCTTCAACCCCGGCGGGTCGTTCTCCATCGGCAACGAGATCATGGATCAGCCGCGCGAGGCCAAGTACGGCATGACGCGCGAGCAGCTCGCGCAGGCATTCCGCGCGCTGAAAAAGAAGGGCGCGCGCCGCTTCGGCCTGCACGCCTTTCTGGCCAGCAACACGCTGACGAACGCCTACTATCCCGTATTGGCGCGCATGCTCTTTACCGCCGCGGTGGAGCTTTCCCGCGAGACGGGCGTGTGCATCGCGTTCATCAACCTCTCCGGCGGCATCGGCATCCCGTACAGGCCGGGGGAGCAGCAAAACGACATCGCGCAGATCGGCGAGCAGGTGCGAAGCGCGTATGAGGAGATCCTCGTGCCCGCCGGGCTGGGCGACGTGGCGATCTACACGGAGCTGGGGCGCTACATGCTCGGCCCCAACGGCGCGCTCGTCACCACGGCGACGCACGAGAAGCACATCTACAAGGAGTACGTCGGCGTGGACGCGTGCGCCTGCAACCTGATGCGCCCGGCGATGTACGGCGCGTACCACCACATCACCGTGCTGGGCAAGGAGGACGCGCCCTGCGATCACGTCTACGACGTGGTGGGCAGCCTGTGCGAAAACAACGACAAGTTCGCCATCGACCGCCGCCTGCCCAAGATCGAGCGGGGCGATCTGCTCTACATCCACGACACGGGCGCGCACGGCTTCTCGATGGGCTACAACTACAACGGCAAGCTGCGCAGCGCCGAGCTGCTTCTGCGCGAGAACGGCGACGTGGAGCTGATCCGCCGCGCGGAGACCCCGGCGGACTACTTTGCGACGCTCGACGTGACGGGCCTACGATTCGAGTAGAGAAGGGGGCGGCTCCGTGGGCAAGGTGATCCTCATCTGCGGGCGCATCGCCGGCGGCAAGAGCGTCTACGCGCGGCGGCTGTGCGAGGGCGGCCGCGCTGTCGCGCTCTCCATCGACGAGGTGATGCTCGCGGTGTTCGGCCAGCACGCGGGCGACATGCACGACGTGTACGCCTCGCGCATCGAGGGCTATCTGCTGGGGAAGGCGGAGGAGCTTGCGCGCGCCGGGGTGGACGTCGCGCTCGACTGGGGGCCTTGGACGCGCGCGGGCCGCGCCGCACTGCGCGAGCGCTTTGCCTCGCGCGGCATCCCCTTCGAGACGCACTGCGTCTGCGTGGACGACAAGACGTGGCGCGCGCGGCTCGAGGGCCGCAACCGCGCGGTGACCGACGGACGGGAAAACGCCTACTACGTCGACGAAAACATCATGCAAAAATTCCTCGCCCGCTACGAGGAGCCGGGCGAGGAGGAGATCGACGTCTGGGTGTGCTCGTGAAGGTCACAGCCAGCCCAGCTTGCGCATGCGCGCCTCGATGGGCGCGTGCAGGCGCTCGTCCTTGAAATAGACGTATTGCGCGGAGGACGGGACGCTCCGCCCGTCCGGCCAGAGCACCGTGCCGACGCCGCGCGCATCGAAGCGCAGCCCCGGCGGCTCAAACCCCGGCGCGGGCGCGATGCGCGTCACGCGCGCGTGGCAGCGGTTGCCCAGAAACAGCACGAAGCGCCCCATGGCCGGGCACAGGGACAGGTGATTGCCCGTGAAGCCGCTCAGGCCGATGCTCGGCGCGTCCATCCACGGCGGCACCTCGCTGAGCCGCTGCACCGGGTGCTTGGCGAAGCACAGGTAGCCCAGCGACTGGCGGCGCGTGCCGTCGCCGTTGTCGCGGCCCGTGCGATCCACGCCGATCTCGGCGAGCAGCGCGGGGGAGAGCAGCTCGCCGCGCAGCAGCGCCTGCGCGAAGCGCACCATGTCCGCGCGCGTGGAGAACAGCCCGGCGTGCCCGCACAGGTCGCGCCCGCCGCATGATAAGCGGCGCGCCTTCGGGTCGTGAACGGCCCCGGGCGTCGCGTCCTCGCGCAAAAGGTAGCGGTCGCCCTCGATGCGGTGCTCGTAACCGGTGCAGACGCAGCGGGGCAGCGCCTCCTGCGGCACGAGGGAAAACGTCTCGCGCATCCCGGCGGGGGCGAGGATGCGCTCGCGGATGACCTCATCAAGCGGCAGGCCCGTCTTCGCTTCGACGACGTACTTGATGACCATCGCGTTGATGTCCGAATAGGCGCGCACGCGGAGCGGTTCCCGCCGCTCGCAGGAAAACAGGCGGCGCAGCCCCTCCTCGCGGGTGGGCGCGTCGTCGATGCGCCCCGGGGTCAGCAGGCCCGCGGTAAAGCCCATCACGTCGCCGACGGGGACGTCCCGCAGGCCGGTAAAGCGGCGGTCGATGTCGCCGACGTTCTCCTGCAGCGAGAGCGCGCCGCGCTCCACGAGCTGCATCGCCGCGACCGCCGTAAACAGCTTGGTCAGCGAGGCGAGGTCAAAGAGGCTGTCCTCGGCGAGCGGGCGCACGCAAGGGATAAAGCGCCCGTCCGCGCCCCGCGCGACCTCCTGCGCGCGGCCGTAGAGCGCGGTTTCGCTTTGCGTCCGCGTGCCGTAGGCCACGCTGATGCCTGTGAGCATGCGCGTCTCGTCGCAGAGGAAGCGCATGTTTTCGCGTAGGGTCTGCAAGGCGATCGCTCCTTTCGCGGGGCGGGATGATATACAAAGACAGGAATCGGAGGAATGGGGCATGCAGGCGAGGAAGCTGAGTAAGGCGGACGAGGAGCGCGTCGAGCGCGCGCAGGGGGAAATGATCGAGCTGATCCGCGCGCTTTGCGCCATTCCCGCGCCCAGCGGACGCGAGGAGCGCCGCGCGGAATTCATTCGCGACTGGTTTGCGCAGCGCGGCATGCGCGCCGAGATCGACGCGGCGAAGAACGCGCTTTATCCCGTGGCGCTTGACCGCTTCGAGGACGTCGTCGTGATCGCGGCGCACACGGACACCGTCTTCCCCGATTTGGAGCCGATGCCCTTCGCGCAGGGAAACGGGCGGCTGTGCTGCCCCGGCGTGGGAGACGACACCGCCAACGTCGCGGCGCTGATGCTCCTCGCCGAGATGCTGAAGGGGCGCAGCCCGCGCTGCGGCGTGCTCTTCGCGTTCGACGCGGGCGAGGAGGGGCTGGGCAACCTGCGCGGCGCGCGCGAGATCATGCGCGCCTACGGCCCGCGCGTGCGCGCGTTCATCGCGCTGGACGGGCAGACCGACGCCGTCTGCGCGCGGGCGGTCGGCTCCACGCGCTACCGCATTGCCGCGCAGACGCGCGGCGGCCACAGCTACTCGAATTTCGGCGAGCGAAACGCCATCGCCGTGCTCTCGGAGCTGGTCTGCGCGCTCTACGCGCAGCCGCTGCCGAAGGCGCAGGGCGCGACGACGACCTACAACGTGGGCCGCATCGAGGGCGGCACGTCGGTGAACGCCATCGCCCAGCGCGCACAGATGCTCTATGAGTTCCGCTCGGACGACGAGGGCTGCCTCGCCGCGATGCGCGCGCAGCTCGAGGCGCTGCTCCGCGCACACGCGAAGAGCGACGCGCGGCTGACCTGCGAGGCGATCGGCGAGCGCCCCTGCGGGCGGCGGGAGATCGCGCAGGCGCAGCGCCGGCTTGAGGCGGCCTGCGTGGACGCGCTGCGCCGCTACGCGGGCGCTTCGCCCGAGATCGGCGCGGGTTCCACCGACTGCAACATCCCGCTGTCGATGGGCGTGCCCGCGGCCTGCTTTGGCGTCTATCGGGGCGAGGGCGCGCACACGCGCGAGGAATGGATCGACACGGCGTCGCTCTGCGGCGGCATGAAGGCCGCGCTCAGCGTGCTGCTGGGATTTTACGCGTGAGGTGCAGAGGAATGAAACGCGAAGAAGCCGGGCCGTCCCTCGTGATCGAAACGCCCATCGGGCCGCTGCGCCTGACCGAGGACGGCGGCGCGCTGTGCGCCGTGCGCCTGATCCCCGGCGCAAAGCCCGGCGGCGAGGGAACGCCGCTGCTTTGGGAGGCGGCGCGCCAGCTTGACGCGTACTTTGCGGGGGCGCTCCGCGCGTTCGATCTACCGATCTCCCCGCGCGGCACGCCCTTCGAGCTGCGCGTCTGGCAGGCGCTGCGGGCCATCCCCTACGGGCAGACGCGCGCCTACGGCGGGATCGCGGCGGCAATTGGGCGGCCGACGGCGTGCCGCGCGGTCGGCGGCGCGTGCGGGCGCAATCCGCTGCTCATCGTGACGCCCTGCCACAGGGTGGTGGGCGCGGGCGGCAAGCTCACGGGCTTTGCGGCGGGGCTTTGCGCCAAGCGCGCGCTGCTCTCGCTCGAATCCGGCGTGGGGGCATAACAGGGAAAAGGGGCGCAAACCGCGCCCTTTTTTTTATTCCTTCAGATAGGTGTATCGCACGGTCAGCCGGGGCATGGAATCGTACAGGCCGTAGACGTCGCCGTAGATCTGATAGGTTTCGCCCAGCTCCCACGTCGTCTTGGAGCTGTTTTCCAGCAGCACCTGCCGGGCGAGCGCGCCGTCGCCGATGGACATCACGGCGAGCTGCGGCGCGTCGCTGATGATGCGCTCGATGCGGCCCTCGCCGACGTAGATCTGCCCCTTGCGCAGGGTGATGTAGTTGATGAGGTCGGTGTAGCCGTCCTCCAAACTCCACGCGCGGCGGGTGTAGATGTCCTCGTTGGGCATGTAGTAGACGGTGTGGGTGATGACCGAATCCGCGCGGTTTTCGTAGGAGGCGCGGATGACCACGTCGTTGTTGCCCAGCTCGGTAAAGATGGGCCTGAAGCTGAACGCACCCGTGTCGGGGTTGACCTCCAGCTCCTTGTGCGGGAACTCGACGGTGATGGTCGCGCCGGGTAGGGTCGTCCCGGTGATCAGCGGCTGGTTTTCGGGGTCTTCCGGCTCGTAGTTCCATTCCACGAGCACGGTCGGGGAAAGCTCCAGCGGGATCTCCTGCGGCTTGCGGTTGAGGGTGATCTCCATCTTGTTTTCGCGGCAGTAGCGGCTCTTGACGGAGATGGAGATCGTGTTCGCGCCGACGGGCAGCACCTGCACGTTCTTGGAGACGTTGCCCGTCTTGCGGATGAGCGTGGAGACGTTCGTGCCGTCGATGACGACGGTGGAACCCGGCTGCACGTTCAGGCGCACCTCGAAGATGGAGACGTCCACGTCGGCGACGGTGGTCGCGGGGTTGAGCAGATAGACGGGGGAGAGCGGCACGTCGATGGTGAACTCCACGGGTTCGAGCTGGAATCGCTCGCTCGACGAGGTGCTGATGGTCGGCGTGATGGTCACGTCCATCGTGTCCGTCTCAACGGGCACGGCGTAGGTGGAAAACTCCGTGTCGTACCACATGTAGTCGGGAATCTCCACCGCGACCTTTCCGTCGGCGATGACGTAGGAGCTTTGCGTTTCGATCAGGTAGACGGTCGCGTTCTCCCGGCCGTAGATGGTGATCGTGTGCGAGGGATGGCCGTCCTCGGTCTCGCCCGCCGTCAGCTCTACGCGCGTCTCGTTGTCGTTGCGCACCTGAATGCCCTGATTCATGACGAAGCGCCGCGCCGCAAACACGCCGCCCGCGCCCACGGCGAAGCAGCACAGCAGCGCGAGGAGCGCCTTGCCGATCACGCGCGCGGCGCTCTGCCTGCGGCGCACGCCCGCGCTGTAGCTCTCGTAGGCGTCGCGCGAGGCCGCGCGGGTCTGGATGCGGCGGGGCAGGTAGTCCTCGTCCGTGAGCGCCGCCTGATCGCCGCGCTCCGGCGTGAAGCCGTCGTAGAAGATCGGCGCGTCCTCGTCGTCCACATAGGTGAGCGGGCGCTCGGAGGCGTCGGAGAAGGTGCCGTAGGGGCTTTCCTGCGGGCGATGGGCGCCGGTGCGCGGCGGCTCCTCGCCCAGATACGCGCTCTGTCGCGCCGCCTGCCTGTGCCGGATGACCGCGCTGTCCCCGGCGTAGGCGGAGGGCATGTCGTCCGCCTCGGGCACGGGGCGAATGATCTCCGCCTCGCGCACGGAGCGGCGCATGCGCTCGGCTTGTTCCTTCATCTGGCGGATGCGCTGCGCGCCCGCCTCGCGGCGGCGCTGCAATTCCTCCAGCTCGTCCGTGAGCGCCGCGCGGTCTAAGCGCTCCGGGTCGTAGGCGGCGTCGTCTTGCGCGTCGCCCGGCGGCGTCTGCGGGATGTCGGTATCGTGCTCGTCGAACGCGATGACCTGCAATTCGGGCTTTTTTTCGTGCATGGCGGCTTCCCAGTCCGCCGGCGCGGCGCTCTGCTCGGGCAGCGGCGCGCCGCAGCGGGTACACTTGGGCAGATAAGCGGCGTTCCACGCGCCGCACTGGGGACACTTCATAAGACGGCCTGACCTCCAAAGGGCGTAGCTCGCCCGGCGCTTTGCCGGACGCATATCTTTTTTATAATTCGCCGGGCAGGCGCAAATTCCTTTATTTCGCCGTGAGTCAGCGCAAAGGCTTGTCCTGCGGCGGGGTTTGGTGGTATAATACCCGGTAAGAAGCGGGAGGAGGCATTTTTGCTATGATGGATAACTTCAAAGAGGAGATCGTCTCGCGGCGCAATTCGCTCTTGCCGAACGTCCTCTACGTCCTCGCATGGGTGATGATCGTCCTGTTCGGCCTGTACGCGCTGATGATGTTCCAGTTCGTCTTTCTGGCGTTCAGCGTGCCGACGCTGCTCGTCTTCCTCGTCAGCGCCGCGTGCGCCGTGCTGCTGTTCCTCTACAAGGATCACCTCAAGGTGGAGTACGAGTACACCTTCACCAACGGCTCGCTCGATTTCGCCAAGGTGATGCGCAATTCCAGCCGCAAGGAGCTGGGCAGCATGAACGTGCAGAACGTCACCGCCTGCGGCCACGTCGCGCACGATAGCTTCCAGCGCTACCTGTCGATGAAGAACGTCGATCGAAAGAACTGGTTTCTCAACCGGGACGGCAACCTGTTCTACTTCTACTACGTCAAGAACGACGCCGGGCACATGATCATCATCGAGCCGACCGAGGAGCTGGTGGAGATGATCCGCCGCTACCTGCCCGTCGGCGTCTATCAGGGCTGAGCGCGCCGGGGGAGCATCCATTGATCTATTTGGACAACAGCGCCACGACGCGCCCGTTCGACGGCGTGATCGAGGCGATGGCCTCAAGCATGCGCGAGGGCTACTATAATCCCTCCGCCGCTTACGGCCCGGCGATCGCGGCGGAGCGCGAGGTGCGCGCCTGCCGCCGCGCGATCGCGGAGCAGCTCGGCGCGCGGGAGGAGGAGATCGTCTTCACCTCCGGCGGCACGGAGGGCGACAATCTGGCGATCCTCGGCGCGGCGCAGGCGTTGCGCTCGCCGGGGGTCTTCGCGTGCAGCGACATCGAGCATCCCGCCGTCGCCGAGACGATTGCGCGCGTCGAGCGCATGGGGCACGAGGTGCTGCGCCTGCCGGTCGACGCGCGCGGCGTGCTCGACCTCGCCGCGTGCGAGCGGCTGCTCAGCCCGCGCGTCGCGCTGGTGAGCTGCATGCAGGTGAGCAACGAGACGGGCGCGGTGCAGCCGGTCGAGGCGCTCTCGCGGCTGGTCAAGCGCATTGCGCCCGGGGCGCTCGTGCATGTGGACGGCGTACAGGGCTTTTTGCGCGTCCCCATGCACATGGCGCGCATGGGCGTCGATCTGTACACGATCAGCGCGCACAAGATTCACGGCCCCAAGGGCGTGGGCGCGCTGGCGGTGCGCGGCGGCGTGCGCCTCGCGCCGCAGATGACGGGCGGCGGGCAGGAGCGCGGCCTGCGCTCCGGCACGCTCAACGGCGCGGGCATCGTCGGGCTGCACGCGGCGGTGCGCGAGATGGCCGCGCGGCGCGCGGAGGTCGAGGCGCTGCGCGGCATGAAGCGGCGCCTTCTGGACGATCTGTCCGGCCTTCCCGGCGTCACGGTCAACGGGCCGCTTCCGCAGGAGGCGGACAGCGCGCCGCACATCCTCAGCCTGTCGTTTGAGGGCGTGCGCGGCGAGGTGCTGCGCAACGCCTTGGAGGCGGAGGGCGTGATCGTCTCGACCGGGTCGGCGTGCGCGTCCCACAAGCAGAAGGTCAGCGACGCGCTGCTGGCGATGGGCCGCACGCGCGAGCAGGCCGACGGCACGATCCGCGTGAGCCTCGGCCTCATGAACGCGCCGGGCGAGATGGACGAGGCGGCCGCGCGCATCGCGAGCGCGTGCGAGCAGCTTCGGCGGTACAGGAGGAGATAGCATGCGGACGATACTGCTGGTGCGCTTTGGCGAGGTCTTCTTAAAAGGGCAGAACCGCCCGTTTTTCATGAAGAAGCTGATCGACCGCATCAAGGAAGTGGTCGGCGATCTGGGCGGGCGCGTCTGGATGCGCGAGGGGCGCATCTACGTCTCCGACTGCGCGGACATGGACGAGTGTGCGCGGCGGGTGTCGCGCGTGTTCGGCGTACACTCCGTCAGCCCGGCGGTGGAGATGGACAAGGCGGATTTTGCCGCCGTCTGCGAGCAGGCCGCCGCGATGATGGCCCCGCTCACCGGCACGTTCAAGGTGCTCGCCCGCCGCTCGGACAAGCGCTATCCGCTCGATTCGCCCGCGATCATGCGCGAGGCGGGCGGCGTCATCTTGGAGCGCGCGCCGCACCTGACGGTGGACGTCAATCACCCCGACCATGTGATGACCATCGAGATTCGCGACCACGCGTACCTGTCCGTGGAGCGCGTCATGGGCGTGGGCGGCATGCCGATGGGCACGAACGGCAAGGCGTGCCTGCTGCTCTCCGGCGGCATCGATAGCCCCGTGGCGGGCTTCATGATCGCTAAGCGCGGCGTGGAGCTTTGCTGCGTCCACTACCATTCCTTCCCGTACACGAGCGAGCGCGCGAAGGAGAAGGTGCTCGAGCTGGCGCGCCAGCTTTCCGAGTACAGCGGAAAGCTGCGCGTGCTGGTCGTCCCCTTCACCGAGATTCAGCTTGAGATTCACGAGCGCTGCCCGGAGAACATGACGACGCTCATCATGCGCCGCTTCATGATGCGCATCGCCGAGCGGCTGGCGCTCTCCGAGGGCGCGCAGGCGCTGGTGACGGGCGAGTCCATCGGGCAGGTCGCCAGCCAGACGATGGAGGCGCTCGCCTGCACGGATGAGGTCGTGAGCCTGCCCGTGTTCAGGCCGCTCATCGGCATGGACAAGAGCGAGATCGTGGAGCGCGCGGAGGCCATCGGCACGTTCGAGACGTCGTCGCTGCCCTACGAGGATTGCTGCACGATCTTCACGCCCAAGCATCCTGCGACGCATCCGCGCAGGGAGCAGGCGCGCGCCGCCGAAGAGGCGTTGGACGCCGAGGCGCTGATCGCCGCCGCGATCGAGGGGACGCAGGCCTACGAGATCGGTTAATCCGCCGCCGGGCGTCGTAAACCGGCAGGGTCTGTCATAAGATGAACGCAGAGCGAAAGCCCTGCGTTTAGCTTGTCAAAGAAGTTTTTCCTCCCCCGAAGGGGAGGAAAAACACCCCAAATCGTTTCAATGATTGCTCCGTTTTTTCCTGCCAGAAAAAACAGCGCATCGAAAAGAAAGCGGGTTTTGACAGACTGAACGCAGAGCGAAGGCCCTGCGTTTAGCTTGTCAAAGAAGTTTTTCCTCCCCCGAAGGGGAGGAAAAACACCCCAAATCTTTCAATGATCGCTCCGTTTTTTCCCGCCAGAAAAAACAGCGCATCGAAAAGAAAGCGGTTTTTTGACAGACTGAACGCAGAGCGAAAGCCCTGCGTTTTTTGCGCGGTGCGGAGGGGAAGAACGCGGTGGATTGGAGAGAGACGCTCTGCGCGCGGCTCAGCCCGCAGGCGGCGGCGCTGCTGCGGCGGCTAAGCGACGCCGACGCGCGCTCGCTCACGGAGATGCGCTTTTACCTGCGCCGCCCGGCCGAGCTGGTCTTTGGCCGCCGCGCGACCCGGACGGACTGCGCCTTGGACGAGGCCGGGATGGCCGAGCTGCTCGCCGCGCTCTCGGGCCGCGCGCTCTACGCGTGCGAGCGGCAGATGGCCGAGGGCTACATCCCGCTGCCGGGCGGGCATCGCGCGGGCGTCTGCGGCAGGCTCGTGCGCGAGGACGGGCGCGCGCGGCTGAGCGCGGTCACGTCGGTGTGCGTGCGGGTGGCGCGGCGCGTGCCGGGGGCGAGCCGGGCGATCAGGCCCTTTCTTCTGGACAAGCACGGCCGCCCGATGCGCGTGCTGCTGCTCGGCGCGCCGGGCAGCGGCAAGACGACCGCGCTGCGCGACGCGGCGATCTACCTGTCCGACGAGCGCGGCCTGCACGTCGCCGTCGCCGACGAGCGCGAGGAGCTGTTCCCGGAGGGCGCGCTGCGCGACGAGGGGAAACGGGTGGACGTGCTCGCCGGGGAGGAGAAGGCCCGCGCGCTGTGCCGGCTGCTGCGCGCGATGGCCCCGGACGTACTGGTGACGGACGAGCTGGGCGGCGCACAGGACGCCGGTGCGCTGCTCGACGCGGCCCGCTGCGGCGTGGGGCTGCTCGCCTCCGCGCATGCCGACGGTCTGGCGGACGCGAGGAGCAGGCCTGCGCTGCGCGCGGCGCTGGGCGCGTTCGATCGCTGCCTGTACATCGGGCCGATGGCGACGCTGTGCGGCGCGTGGGACGCGCGCGGGACGCCACTCACGGAGGAAGGGGAGGGAATTGTATGGCCGGATGGGACGTCGCGGTGACCGCGATGGGCGGCGTCGCCGCGATCGGGTTCCTTGTCGCGGATGGGGAAAAGCGCCGCGTCGCGTGGGTGAGCGCGCTGCGCCGCTGCGTGCTTCGCTTTTCCGACGCCGTCCGCTACGAGCAGCCGCCGCTGGCGACGCTCTTTGAGCGCATCGATCTGCGCGCCACGCCGCAGGAGCGGGAGCTGACCGGCCTTTTGCACGCCTGCGCAGGGAGGCTTGCGCGGGGCGAGGAGGCGCTCGCGGCGTTTCAAGCGGAGTGTGTGCGTTCGCCCGGGTACGCGACGCTGCATGAGGAGGATCGAGCGGCGTTCGAGGGCGCGCTCTGCGAGCTGGGCAAGCGGGCGCTGCTCGAGCAGCTCCGCCTGCTCGGCGACGCAGACGAGCGCCTGCGACAGCGGGAGGCGGCGCTCTCCCGCGACGCGGCGCGGCGGGCGCAGCTCATCCGCTCGCTCTCGCTGGCGGGCGGCGCGGCGGTCTTTCTGCTGCTGGTCTGATTTGTGCAAAACAGACCGCCGTCCTGCGCTCGCCGCCGTGAGGCAAACAAACCAAAAGTCTATTTTACATCCGGGGAGGGCTTGCATGAACATCGATCTGTTGTTCCAGATCGCGGGGGTCGGGATATTGATCTTCGCGGTCAATCAGGTGCTGCAAAGGGCGGGCCGGGAGGACATCGCCGTGCTGGCCTCGGTCGCCGGGCTGGTGGTGGTGCTGTTTCTGGTGGTCGATCTCGTCGCTCAGCTCCTCAACAACGTCAAGAGCATCTTCGGCCTGTACTAACCCATGGAGGACGCCTTGTGGAATGGACCCGACTGATCGGCTTTTGCCTGCTCGCCGCGGTGATGGTCATGCTCCTGCGGCAGATGCACCCGCAGGCCGCGGCGCTGCTGGGCGTCGCCTTCGGCGCGATGCTGACCGCGGCGCTGCTCCCCGGCATCCGGCAGACCGTGGAGACCGTGCGCGGCGTGCTCTCCTCGCTGGGGCTGGAGGAGGCGTATTACCGCGTGCTGCTCAAGGCGACGGGCATCGTGCTGCTGACGCAGCTCGCCTCGCAGATCTGTCAGGAGCTGGACGCGCCCGGCATCGCGAAGAACGCGGAGCTTTGCGGCCGCGTGGCGCTGCTGGGCGTGGCGCTGCCCGTGTTCCTCTCTCTCACACAGCTCGCCGTGGACGCGCTGCGCTGACGCTCTGCCTGCTCGCGCTCTGCCTTGCGTGCCCGCGCCCGGCGCTGGCGCAGGAGGGCGCCGCGTCGCTTGAGGAGACCCTCGATTCCGTGCTGGACGGCCTCGATTTTTCGGGGCTGGAGACGCTCAGGCTGCCGGGGCCTGATGGGGAGACGAGCGCGCGGGAGGCGGCGCGCGCGTTTGCGCGGGGCGGCTTCGTCCCGGCGGACGCGCTGCTCTCCGGCCTATTCGCGTCGTTCGCGGAGTCGCTCTCGCAGCTGGGGCGGCTGCTGTTTTCGCTGATGCTGCCCGCGCTGCTCTCCGGCCTTCTCATGCACCTGACGGCGGAGGGCGACCGGCTCGCGCCGCTCTCGCGCGGGGTGTGTCTGGTGCTGGTGCTCACGCCCGCGGCGCTCGCCGTGCTCGCGGAGCTGGCCCACGCGCGGGAGACCATCGTCGCGATGACCACGCGGATGGAGAAGCTGCTGCCGCTGCTGCTCACGCTGCTCACCGCCGTCGGCGGCAGCGCGTCCTCGGCGTTCCTGCACCCGATGGTCGCGGCGGCCTCGGGGAGCATGGTGCTTCTCTCGCGCGAGGTCATCCTGCGGCTGGTGATGGCGCACTGCGCGGTCACGGCGGTCAACCGCCTGTCGGGCGGCATGCACCTGTCCCGGCTGGCGCGGCTGCTGCGCAGCGCGGTGTGCTGGCTGCTGGGCGTGAGCTTCACGGTGTTTCTGGGCGCGATGTCGCTGCAGGGCGTGTGCAGCGCGAGCGTGGACGGCGTGGCCATCCGCGCCGCGAAATACGCGGTGGACAACTTCGTCCCGGTCGTCGGCGGCATGTTCTCGGACACGATGGACACGCTCGTCGGGTGTACGCTGATCGTCAAGAACGCGCTCGGCGTGACCGCGGCGCTGGCGCTGGTCGTGGCGATGGCGGGGCCGCTGGCGCGCACGCTGGCGGTGGTGTTCGTCTTCAAGTTCAGCGCGGCGCTGCTGGAGCCGGTCGCCGACGCGCAGGTGGTCAGCGCCATCGGCGATTTCTCCGGCACGCTGGTGCTGTTTCTCATCACGATGCTCTGCGTGGGCACGATGTACTTTCTGCTGATCGTGCAGCTGCTGCTGGTGGGCAACCTGACGGTGATGCTGCGCTAGGCGGCAAGGGGGGATGCGCGTGATGACGCTGATCGCGCGGCTGTGCGCGCTGTGTACGGTCAGCGCGCTGCTGCAAATGGCCGTGCCGCAGGAGCGCGCGCGCGCCGGGCTGCGGCTCCTGTGCGGGCTGCTGATGATGGAACTGACGCTGCGCGGCGGCAGCGACGTCCTCGCGCGGATCGCCGCCGGGGGCGATCTGGGCCGCATAATTGAGCGCCTGCTGCAATAAGGAAGGGGTGGGGCGATTGCTGGACGTGCTGCGCCGCCTGCGCGCCGCGCTGACGCCGCAGGCGCTGCTCGCGCTGGCGCTGCTGGCGCTGCTCGGCGCGGCGGCGGGCGCGTCGGGCGGCGGGCAGGAGACGGCGCTGGAAAGGCGCATCGCACGCGCGCTCTCCGCGGTGGAGGGCGCGGGCGAGGTGCGCGTGGTGATCATGACGCGCGCGGAGACGGAGAGCGCGCCCCTGAGCGGCTCGGCCTCGCGGGAAATCCCCTGCGGCGCGGTGGCGGTGGCGCGGGGCGCGGGGGATCCGCTGGTCAACCTGCGCCTGACGCAGGCGCTCTGCTCGCTGCTGGGGCTGCCCGCGTCGGCGGTGTCCGTGCTGGGCGGAGCGGGAGGACGATGACGATGCCGGCAAGGATCAAAAACAGACTTTCGGTCTATTCGAGGACGGCGGGCTGTGCGCTGCTGCTGGCGCTGCTGGCGGTTTGCGCGTTTGCGGGCGCGTCGGGCGGCGGGAAGAGCGCGGCGAGCGTCGCGGTCTCGCGCGCGTCGGACGGCGCGCTGGACGCGCAAAGCGCCGCTGAGCGCCTCGCGCGCGACCGCGCGGAGGAGCTGGCGCTGCTCTCCGGCGTGCTCGCGGACGGCGGCGCGGACGAGGCGACGCGCCAAAGCGCGCTCGCCCAGCAGGCGCAGCTCGCCCAGCGCATGGAGATGGAGGCGCAGGCGAGGGCGTGCCTGCGCGAGATGGGCTACGAGGGCGCGGAGGCGATCTACGGCGCGCAGACGTTGACGCTGCTGCTGTCGCAGGCGCAGGTGGCGGGCGGTGCGGAGGCGGCGCGCGCGGTGGACGCGGTGGCCTCGCTGACGGGCACGGCCCCGGAAAACGTGAAGCTGCTGCTCACGCGTTAGCGCCGCGCGGCAAAACATTTTCATACAAATCGTTCTTTGTGATTGTGCTTCGCGCGAAAATCTGCTATACTAACAGATAGCCATAAGGAGGTGTTCGCGAAAATGAGCGAAAACGAAAACTTGGAGCTGAATAAGGATCAGGAAAGCGGCCAGATCACATATGCCAACGAGGTCATCGCCACCATCGTGAGCGTGGCGACGACGGAGGTGCAGGGCATCTCCGGTATCGCGGGTGCAGGCCCGATCAGCGGCATCCTCGGCAAGGGCAAGTCCCCGCGCGGCGTCAAGGTCGAGATGGTCGGCGGCAACGTGCGCGTGGACATCAACGTCACCGTCGATTACGGCATGCCCATCCAGAAGGTGGGCCGCAACGCGCAGGAGAACGTGCGCAAGTCCATCGAGACGATGACCGGCCTGCACGTCGAGAAGGTCGATCTGCATGTGGTGGGCGTCAGCTTTGAAAAGGAAAATCAGGAGCTGCAGCAGGGCCAGAAGCTCGCGATGAGCCTGGAGGAGCCGGAGCACGACGCCGCCGCGGAGGAGCCGCAGTACCCCGTGGAGTACGACGTGGACGCGCCGCAGGCCGAGGCGGACGAGCCGGAGGCGGACGAGGCGCAGGGCGAGGAGCCGGAGCAGGAATAAGCCGCCGGAAGCGGCGGCTTCACCCTGAGCCTTTTCCCCCGGCGGGGAAAAGACGCCCCTGTTCTTTTAGTGGTTGATTGGTTATTGAATCGGATCAAAACGGACTTCGATGCTTTTCGTCAAGCTGAGCCGCTGGAAGCGGCGGTTGACCGATGGATCAAAAGCAAGGGGGAATACATGTGAAACATCCCGTGAGAGACAGGCTGCTCATCCTGCTCATGGCGCTCGTGATGCTGCTCGGCGCCGCAGGCTTTGCGGGCCTCGCGTCCGGCACGCTGAACCTCGCCGCGCAGGAGGCGGGCTTTTCCGGCGGCATGCTCAATCTGCCGCTCGTTCAGCATCTGACCAGCTGGGCCGAGGGGAGCATGTCGTGGCCGATGCGCGCGGCGCTGATCGTCGCCGCCGTGGTGCTGCTGGCGCTGTGCGTGCTGCTCATCGGCGTGCTGCTGCCCAGCCGCCGCAAGCGCTCGAGCAACTACGCCGTGCAGCATAACGAGAACGGCATGGTGCGCATCTCGCTCAAGGCCATTGACGCCCTCGTGCAGAAGTGCCTCAATCAGCACGCCGAACTCAAGGTCGTCACCTCGTCCCTGTACAGCGACGAGGAGAGCGTGCGCGTGGACGTACACATCACGCTGCAATCGGACATCAGCATGCCGCTGGCGATCTCCGCGCTGCAAAAGCAGATCAAGAAGTATCTGGAGGCCTGCTCCGGCGTCTCGGTGAAGGAGGTGCGCGTGTTCGTGGACGGCACGACGCCCGCCACCGAGGAGACGGCGCGCTCGCCCTACGCGATCCCGGCGACGCTTCTGGGGCTGGAGCCGGACGCGCTGCCCAGCGGCGCGCAGCAGGCGGAACAGGGCGAGCAGGACATGCCCGCCGAAGCGCCCGCGCCGCAGATCGCTTTCACGCAGAGCGAACCGGAGGCGGCGAACGACGAGACTGCCGAGCCTCAGAAGACTGACGAGGCGTTCGAGCCTGACGGCGAAACCGCGGCGGACGGCGCGGACAAGGAGGAGTGGGCATGACGGATTTGCGCGGCTTCATCTCCCAGATGTTTACGCCCGGCACCGCGCCCTGCACGATCTTCGGCATCGCGGTCGGCCTGATCTTCGCGGTGCTGTGCCTGACGATCGGCGTGGTCAAGGCGCTGGTGATCGGCCTGTTCTGTCTGGCGGGCGCGTTCATCGGCGGCGTGAAGGATAAAAAGGCGTTCCTGCGGGGCGTCGTCTCCTTCTTCAGCCGCGACGAGGATCGCTACGAATAAGCGATAGGACGGAGTAACAAAGGAATGACACGGCCTTTAGCGCGCGAGGCTGCGATGCAGCTCGTGTTTGAACAGCTCTTCGGCGGCGAGGGCGCGCCGGAGACGCTCGTGGAACTGACCGATTACAAGCCCGAGGAGGAAGACCGCCTCTACATCGAGTCGGTCGCCGGGGGCGTGCGCGAGCATGCGCGGGAGATCGACGAGACGATCGCCCCGTGCCTGCGCGGATGGACGCTCGACCGCCTCTCCCGCGTCGATCTGGCGATCCTGCGCCTGTCCGTATACGAGATGCGCTACGCGGGCCTCGCGGCGGGCGTGTCCATCACCGAGGCGCTGCGCCTTGCGCGCAAATTCTCGGCGGAGGAGTCCTGCCCGTTCATCAACGGGGTGCTGGGCACGATCAGCCGCGCGCAGGCGGCGCAGGCATGAGGGCCGTCCTCGGGCTGGACACGAGCTGCTACACCACCTCGGCGGCGCTCGTCGAGGCGGAGAGCGGGGCGGTGTTGTCCTCCTCGCGCAGGCTGCTTTCGGTTGACGCCGGGGAGCGCGGCCTGCGCCAGTCGGACGGGCTGTTTCAGCATGTGAAGCGCCTGCCCGAGCGCGTGGAGGAGGCGCTGCGCGCCGCGCCGCAGGCGGAGATCGTCGCGGTCAGCGCGAGCGTTCGCCCGCGCCCGGCACAGGATTCGTACATGCCCGTCTTCAGGGCGGGCGAGAGTTTGGCGCGCGCAGCGGCGGCATTGTTGCGCGCGCCGTTTTTTCCCGTCAGCCATCAGGAGGGGCACGTTCGCGCGGCGACGCTGGATTCCGGCATCGACCTTGCGCGAGCGTTTCTGGCGCTGCATCTCTCCGGCGGCACGACGGAGGTGCTGCTCTGCCGCGGCGGCGCGCTGACGCTCTTGGGCGGCACGCTCGACTTGCACGCGGGCCAGCTGATCGACCGCGTCGGCGTGGCGCTGGGGCTGCCGTTCCCCGCAGGGCCGGAATTGGAGCGTCTGGCGCTGCGGGGAAACGCGCGCGGGCGCATCGGCGCGTCGGTCAGGGAAATAAGCTGCAACCTCGCCGGCGCGGAAAACAAGGCGCGGAGCTGGATAGAGACGCGCGAGCTGCCGCCGGAGGACGTCGCCGCGGAGATCTTCGATCTGATCGCGCGCACGGTGCTGCGCCTGATCGCCGCGGCGTGTGCGCAGACGGGCTGCGATCAGGCGCTGCTGGCGGGCGGCGTGGCGTCCTCGGCGCTGCTGCGCGAGATGCTTTTGCGGCGCGCGCGCAAACAGGGATTGCCCTGCGCGCTGCATTTTGCCCGGCCCGAGCTGTCGGGGGATAACGCGGTCGGCGTGGCGCTGCTGGGCGCGGACGCGCTGCGCGCAAAGGAAAGGGAGAGCGAGACATGTCAGCGATCATGATCGACGGAAAGCGCGTCGCCGCCGAAACGCGCGCGCGCGCGGCGGAGGAGGCGGCGCAGCTGATCCGTCGGGGCGTGACGCCGCATCTGGCGGTGGTGCTGGCGGGCGACAACCCCGCCAGCCAGACGTATGTGCGCAACAAGGAGCGCGCCTGCCATGAGGCGGGGTTCCGCTCCACGATCCTGCGCCTGCCCGCCGACTGCACGCAGGCGGAGCTGGAGGAGGCCGTGCTGCGGCTGAACGCGGACGCGTCCGTACACGGCATCCTCGTGCAGCTGCCCTTGCCCGCGGGACTGGACGCCGCGCGCGTGCTGGCGCTCATCGACCCGGACAAGGACGTGGACGGCTTCCACGCGGTCAACGCGGGCAGGCTGGCGACCGGGCAGCCGGGCTTCGTGCCCTGCACGCCGCTGGGCGTGATCGCGCTGCTGGACGCCTATCAGATCCCCATCGCGGGCAGCCGCGCCGTGGTGATCGGCCGCAGCAACATCGTCGGCAAGCCGATGGCGCGATTGCTGCTCGCGCGCGACGCGACGGTGACGATGTGCCACTCCGGCACGCGCGATCTGGCGAGCGTAACGCGCGAGGCGGACATCCTGATCGCCGCCGTCGGCCGGCCCGGCTTCGTGACACCGGAGATGGTGAAGCCCGGCGCGGCGGTGATCGACGTGGGCATCAGCCGCACGGAAAGCGGCCTCGCGGGCGACGTGGCCCCGCAGGTCGCGCAGGTCGCGGGCTATTTGACCCCGGTGCCCGGCGGCGTCGGGCCGATGACCGTGGCCATGCTGCTGCACAACACCCTGCAGGCCGCGCGGCGTCTGGCGCTATGAGCGCGCTCACGCTGAGCGTCTCCCAGCTCAACGAGTATGTGCGCAGGCTCCTCCAGCTCGACCCGACGCTGGGCGATCTCGTGCTGACGGGGGAGATCAGCAACCTGAAGTGGCATCAGTCCGGCACGCTGTTCTTCCGGATGAAGGACGAGCAGGCCGCGATCTCCTGCGTGATGCTCGCGCAGGACGCGGCGTGCCTGCGCGCGGAGCCGTTTGAGGGCATGCGCGCGCGGGTGAGCGGAGGCGTCGGCCTGTACGCGCGCGGCGGGCAGTATCAGTTCTACGCGCGCGACATTCGCGCAGACGGCGTCGGCGTGCTCTACGAGCGGCTGACGCGCCTTCGCGAGGCGCTCTCGCGCGAGGGGCTGTTCGATCCGGAGCGCAAGCGGCCCCTGACGCGCGTGCCGCGCACGGTGGGCGTCGTCACCTCGCCGACGGGGGCGGTGCTCCACGACATATTGAATGTTTCGCTGCGGCGCGATCCAAAGACGCGGCTGCTGCTCTGCCCGGCGCGGGTACAGGGCGCGGGCGCGGCGCAGGAGATCGTCCGCGCGCTGCATACCTTGGAGGCCGTGCCGGAGGTGGACGTCATCCTCCTCGCGCGCGGCGGCGGCTCGATGGAAGACCTGTGGACGTTTAACGAGGAGGAGGTCGTGCGCGCGGTCGCCGTGTGCAAAAAGCCCGTCGTCAGCGCGGTCGGCCACGAGACGGACGTGACGCTGTGCGACCTCGCCGCGGACTTGCGCGCGCCGACGCCCTCGGCCGCGGCGGAGTGTACCGTGCCCCTGCGCGCGGAGCTTGAGGACGAGCTGCGCGCGGCCCGGCGGGCGCTCTGCGACGCGCTGCGCGCGCGGCTTCAGGCGGAGCGCTCGGCGCTGTCCGCGCTGCGGCTGCGCATGGCGGCGCTCTCGCCTGCGCGGCGGCTCGCCCTCGAGCGGGAAAGGCTTGCTCGCGCGCGCGAACGGCTGCGCGCGGCGGCGCAGGGCAGGCTGCAAAGGGAAGAGGCGCGCCTGCGCGCATCCCGTCAGGCGCTCGCGATGCTCAGCCCCTACGGCGTGCTCGCGCGCGGCTACGCCATCGTGCTGCGCGAGGGACGCGCGGTGCCCTCCAGCGCCGCGCTGCGCGCCGGGGACGGCGTGACGCTGCGCTTTTCGGACGGCGAAGCGCACGCGCTTGTGGAGGAGACCAAGCCGCACGAAGGGGAGGAACGCACATGACCGCGAAGAAGAAGGCCCGCCGCACCTACGAAGAGGGCGTGCGGGCGCTGGAAGAGATGATCGGCAAGCTGGAGGACGGCGCGCTGCCGCTCGACGAGGCGATCGCCGCCTACGAGGCGGGCGTCGCGTTGGCGGACGAGCTGGACGCCGAGCTGCGCGAGCACGGCAGGCGCATCGAGCAGATCGACCCGCAGACGGGCGAGGTGTCGCCCCTCGAGGAGGCGTGAGCATGGATTACGAGCGCGAGTACCGCCGCTACGTCGGCCTCGTCGAGGAGACGATCGAGCGGCTCCTGCCGCAGACGCAGGAGGCGTGCCCGGCGGACGGAGGCATCCCCAAGCTGCTGTGCGAGAGCATGCGCTACAGCCTGTTGGCGGGCGGCAAGCGCGTGCGCCCGGTGCTGCTGCTCGCCGCGTGCGAGGCGCTGGGCGGCGCGCTCGAGGAGGCGCTCGTCCCCGCCGCGGCGCTGGAGATGATCCACACCTATTCGCTCATCCACGACGATCTGCCCGGCATGGACGACGACGACCTGCGCCGCGGCCGGCCGACGAACCATAAGGTTTATGGCGTGGGGCAGGCGATTCTGGCCGGGGACGGCCTGCTCAACTTCGCCTACGAGCGCCTGCTGCAAAACGCGCTGGCATATCCCCAAAACCTCGCGGGGCATGTCCATGCGGCGGAGGCGATCGCCACGCGCGCGGGCGTGACGGGCATGATCGCCGGGCAATGCCTCGACCTGCTCGCCGAGCGCATGGAGCCGGATGAAAGCCTGCTTCGCTATATCCACGCGCACAAGACCGCCGACCTGCTCACCGCGCCGCTGCTGGCGGCGGCGCACATCGCGGGCGCGGGCGAGGCGGCCTTCGCCGCGTTGACGGAGTTCGGCGCGTGCGTCGGCCTCGCCTTCCAGATCGACGACGACCTGCTGGACGTACAGGGCGACGCCGCGCTCATGGGCAAGCAGACCGGGATGGACGCGCAGCGGGGCAAGATGACGTGGCCGTCGCTCGTGGGCGTGGAGGAAGCGCGCGCGTCTTCGTCAAGGCTCTGGGATCGCGCGATCGCGTCGCTCTCGCCTTTGGGCGAGCGGGCGTGGTTCCTCACGGAATTCGCGCAGAAGCTGCGCGTGCGCACGCACTGACGCCTGCCAAAGAAACGATCGGAGGGGAACACTATGGACGTCATCAGGCAGATCGCGGGCAACCGCGCCATCGCCGCCGCCGTGATCGCGTGGGCGGTCGCGCAGGCGGTCAAGGTGCTGCTAACGCTGGCGATCAGCAAGCGCTTCGACAGCTCGCGCGTGCTCGGCTCCGGCGGCATGCCCAGCTCCCATTCCTCGACGGTCTGCGCGCTGGTGACCGTGATCGGTCTGCAGGAGGGGCTGTCTTCGCCGATCTTCGCGCTGGCGTTCTGCTTGGCCGGGGTCGTCATGTACGACGCGGCGGGCGTGCGCCGCTCCACCGGGCGAAACGCCGCCGTCATCAACCGCCTGATCGAGGACTTGGGCAAGGACGGCTTCACCTTCACCGAGGAGCGCTTAAAGGAGCTGGTCGGCCACACGCCCATTCAGGTGTTGGCCGGGGCGCTGCTTGGCATTCTCATCGGCACGCTGCTCGCCTGACGCGCGCCTCTTGACAGGCATGGTATAATGGCTCTAGGTGGTGCAGTATTCTAGTCAGCGAAGTTCCATCTGAAGGCGGGGCTAAAAATCCGTTAAAGGGCATATCGATGAAGTTTCTGGTGCTGGCTGCTGACGCCCAGTCGGGGGTTGGCGCTGGAAGTAAGAATTATGGGCGCCCGTCAATGGCATGGCGGGGACGACCCATCTTTCGTGGAGGCATGACGCCTTGCGCGTCATGAAAACCTGCATGGCGGTCCCAAGCTGCCTGCAGCGTAGCCTGCCTTGAGCGGTTGTGGTGGATCGCGGAACAACGCGCGGCGACCAAAGGCTCACGGAAGCCGCGGCGATCGCCGGGTGAAACCACGGCTGCAAAAGAGGCTAGGATGGTTCCAAGCTGCCGAGGAAAGCTCCTAGACTGTCGAATGGATATGGCAGAGATTACAGTGTGGTCTGAGTGGTAATTCGGTCCCGCGCGCGGAGACGGCGCGGCGTTCGCTTTCAAGGGAAACCGCTTCTATGGCGACAGGAAGTAGCGGGCGGGGAAATCCTACCGGACCTATGCCGCAAGGTTTATTTGCCGTATCACCACCTTTCTTGATCTTGTTGCGCGCGCCCCTGCGGCGCGGCGTTCGCCCACGCATCCGTGGGCTTTTTTGAAATGGGACGGCGTGAGTGAGGGAAAACGCATTGAGCAAAAAGGAAAGGGACAGGCAGGATCATCAGCGCTGGGTGCTGACGGTGGTCTTGCTGTCCTTCGCGCTATCGGTGGCGATGTCGCTGCTGACGAGCCTGTTCGTCGAGTCCGCCGGGCTGCTCGTGGCGCTGCTGACCTTGATCGTGCTGGTGATGATCGGCATCGTCACCGACGCCGTCGGCACCGCCGTCACCTCCGCCAGCGAGCAGCCGTTCATCGCGATGGCCTCCAAGCGCATCCCCGGCGCGCGGCAGGCGCTGCGGCTGGTGCGCCGGGCGGAGCGGGTCTCCAGCGTGCTCAACGACGTCGTGGGCGACATCGTGGGCATCGTGGCCGGCTCGGCCGGCTCGGTGATCGCGGCGTATCTGGGCGCGGCGTTCGGCCTGCGCGTGATGTTCGCCTCGCTGATGACCACGGCGTTTACCTCCGCCTTCATGATCGGCGGCAAGGCCTACGGCAAGGGCATCGCCATACGGCACAGCGAGAAGATCGTCCTCTTCGTGGGCCGGGCGATGGCGCCCTTCACGGGCGGGACGGGCGCGCCGAAGCGCGGCGCAGGAAAGCGCGCCCGCGGCGGCGAGGCGCCCCACAACAGACGCAATCCGTAGGGAGGAATACCATGGCGATTCTCTCCGAGATACGCGGCCCGCAGGACGTCAAGCGCCTGACCTCCGAGGAATGCAAGGAGCTGGCGGTCGAGCTGCGGCAGACGATCATCGACACCGTCTCGCGGCAGGGCGGCCATCTGGCGTCCAACCTCGGCGACGTGGAGTTGACCATCGCGCTGCACCGCGCGTTCGACAGCCCGACGGACAAGCTGATCTTCGACGTCGGCCACCAGATCTACGCGCACAAGCTGCTCACAGGGCGGCAGGAGCGCTTTGGCACGCTGCGCTCCTACGGCGGCATCAGCGGCTTTCCCTGCCGCGCGGAGAGCGAGCACGACCTGTTCGACACCGGGCACTCGTCCACGGCGATCTCGATGGCGCTGGGGCTGGCCCGCGCGCGCGATTTGCAGGGCGAAAACTATCACGTCGTGGCGGTCGTGGGCGACGGCGCGCTGACCGGCGGCATGTGCTACGAGGCGATGAACGACGCGGGCAACGGCAAAAACCGCCTGATCGTCGTGCTCAACGACAACGAGATGTCCATCGACCGCAACGTCGGCGCGCTGTCCAACTACTTTAAGCACCTGCGCGCCAGCGCGTCGTGGTACGGCGGCAAAAAGCGCGTCAAGCGGGGACTTGAGCGCATTCCGCTGGTGGGCAAGACGCTCGCGCGCTGGGCGGAGAGCGCCAAGAACATGGTCAAATCCGTGGTGACGGGCGGCGAGATGTTTGAGGCGCTGGGCTTTCGCTACCTCGGCCCGTTCGACGGACACGACATCGACGAGATGACGCACATCTTCGAGGAAGCCAAGCAGGTGGACGACATGCCGCTGCTCATCCATGTGGTGACGCAGAAGGGGCACGGCTACGATCTGGCCGAGCGCCAGCCGGAGAAGTTCCACGGCGTGGCGCCGTTTCGCGTGGAAAACGGGCTGCGCCGCGAGCAGTCCGGCAAGGAGAGCGCCGCGCACGCGGCGGGCAGCGCGCTGGTGGCGATGGCCGCGGAGGATAAGCGCGTCTGCGCGATCACCGCGGCGATGGCGGCCGGAACGGGCCTTGACGAGTTCGCGACGTATTACCCGGAGCGCTTCTTTGACGTGGGCATCGCCGAGCAGCATGCGGTCAGCATGGCGGCGGGGCTGGCCCGCGCCGGGATGCGCCCGTATTTCGCCGTGTACGCGACGTTCTTCCAGCGCGCTTACGATCAGATGATTCACGACGTCTGCCTGCAAAACCTGCCCGTGTGCGTGCTCTCCGATCACGCCGGGCTGGTCGGGGACGACGGCAAGACGCACCACGGCGTGCTGAGCGTGCCGATGCTGCTCTCCCTGCCGAACCTGACGCTGCTCGCCCCGCGCGACACGCAGGAGCTGCGCGCCGCCGTGCGCGCCTCGCTCGCCGTCGAGGGGCCGTGCGTCATCCAGTACCCGAAGGAGGGCATCGAGCCTTACGCGCAGGCGTTGGGCGGCGAGGGCTTTGCGGTGGGCCGCTGGCAGCGCCTTTTAGAGGGCGAGGAGCGCGTGCTGCTCGCCTACGGCCGCATGACGCAGCACGCGCTGCGCGCGGCGGAAATGATGCGCGAGCAGGGCGTCAAGGTCGGCGTGATCGACTGCTGCTCGCTGCGCCCGATGGACATGACCTGCCTGCGCAGGTTGATGGCGAAGCGGGCGAAGATCGTCACCGTCGAGGAGGGCGAGATGATCGGCGGCTTCGGCGCGGAGATCGCGCGCCAATGCGCGCTGCACGGCGCGCCGCCCCCGGTCGCGATGCTGGGCACGCCCAACCGCTTCATCGCGCACGGCTCGGTCGAATTGCTGCTGCGCGAGTGCGCGCTGATGCCCGACCAGATCGCGCGGCGCGCGATGGAGGCGTTCGGCGGGGAGACCGCGGCCAAGGGCGGAGCCGAAGCGCAGGCCAAACCGGAGGAGACGCATGAGCGATAAGACGCGCGCGGACGTCGCGCTGGTGGAGCGCGGCTTGGCGCCCAGCCGCGAGCGCGCGCAGGCGCTGGTGATGGCGGGCGCGGTGTATGTGGGCGAGCGCCGGATCGAGAAGGCGTCCGAGCGCGTCGAGCCGGACGCGCCGCTGACCGTGCGCCAGAGCGGAACGGGCTACGTCAGCCGGGGCGCGCTCAAGCTGAAAAAGGGGCTGCAGGTCTTCGGCGTGGATGCGGCGAACCGGGTCTGCATGGATCTGGGCGCGTCCACGGGGGGATTTACCGACGTGCTGCTGCGCTCGGGCGCGCGGCACGTCTACGCGGTGGACGTGGGCTACGGACAGCTCGACTTCAGGCTGCGCGAGGATGCGCGCGTGACGGTCATGGAGCGCACCAACGCCCGCTACCTGACGGCGGAGGCGTTCCCCGAGCGGCCGACGCTGTGCGTGATGGACGTGTCGTTCATCTCGATCACGAAGATTCTGCCCGCGGCGGCGGCCATTCTGGGCGAGGCGGGCGAGATCGTCACGCTCGTCAAGCCGCAGTTTGAGGCGGGGCGCGAGCGCGTGGGCAAGAAGGGCGTCGTGCGCGACGCCGCCGTCCATCTGGACGTGCTCCTGAGCATCCTGCATTTCGTCGAGACGCAGATGCGCTGGCGCGCGCAGGGTCTCTCCTTTTCGCCGATTCGCGGGCCGGAGGGCAATATCGAGTTTCTGCTGCACCTGCTGCCGCCCGAGCGCTGCACAGGCGGTGTCGGGCGCGAGGAGGCCGGGCGGGTCGTCCGCGAAGCGCACGAAAGCTTCTCGTCCGGCAGGGACGGGGAGGAGGTCTGACGATGATACGCAGGGTGCTTTTCGATCTCAATCCCAACAAGGACGCCGTCTTCGCGGCGGCGCGCGCCTGCGCCGAACTCTGCGTGGAGCACGGCATTTCGCTGTGCATGCTCGCCGAAAACGAGGGCGCGCTCACGGGCGAGATGGCCGCGCTGCGCGGCGCGTTCACGCTGCTTCCGTCTTTGCGACCCGGCGACGTGGACGCGATCGTCGTCTTCGGCGGGGACGGCACGGTGCTGCGCGCGCTGAGCGCGTATTCCCTGTGCGACGCTCCGGTGCTGGGCGTCAACCTCGGTCGGCTGGGCTTTCTGCTGGAGACGCAGACGGACGAGCTGCCGCAGGCGATCGAGATGCTCTGCCGGGGCGAGTACGACATCGAGCGGCGGATGATGCTGCACGTCGAGGCGACGTGCGGCGGGCAGCGGGTTGATCGCTATGCCGTCAACGAGGTATCGGTCTCGCGCGGCATGTCGCAGCGGCTGATCGCGCTGGACGCGCTGGTGGGCGACACGCTGGTCGATCACTACATCGCCGACGGCGTCGTGGTCGCCAGCCCCACGGGTTCCACGGCCTATTCGCTCTCGGCGGGCGGCCCCATCGTCAGCCCGGACGTGCCCTGCTTCGTGCTCAATCCCATCTGCCCGCACACGCTGCAATCGCGGCCCATCGTGCTCTCCGATCGCGAGCGGGTGACGCTGCGCATCCACATGATCGAGAGCCGCGAGGGCATCCTGCTCTCCGTGGACGGGCAGACCGTCTGCCGCATGAACAACATGGACGAGGTGCGCGTCAGCCGCGCGCCGCACGACGCGCTGCTCATCCGCTTCCCCAAGGAACGCAACTTCTTCTCGCTTCTCAAGGACAAGCTCTCCCAGTGGAGCCTGTAAGCACGACAAGGAGGTCACTATGAAGGCAAACCGTCAGGCGCTCATCCGCGAGATCGTGGAAGGGCAGGTCATCCAGACGCAGGAGGAGCTTGCCGAGGTGCTGCGCAGCCGCGGCATGGACGTCACGCAGGCGACCGTCTCGCGCGACATCAAGGAGATGCACCTGCTCAAGGTGCTCTCCGAGGGCGGCGTCTACCGCTACGCCACGATGGACAAGGGCGAGCAGGGCGTCAGCGACAGGCTCATCCGCATGCTCGCCGACTCGGTGATCGACGTCGCCAGCGCCAACAACCTGATCGTCGTGCGCACGCTCTCCGGCAGCGCGCACGTCGCGGGCGAGGCGCTGGACAGCCTCAAATGGCCGGAGGTGCTGGGCACCATCGCCGGGGACAACACCATCCTCGTCATCGTGCGCACCAACGAAGAGGTCGAGGCCGTGCTCAAGCGCTTCCGCGCGCTCACGCGCTGAGGCAAGCGAAAGGAAGATGCGCCCATGCTGCTGCAACTCTCGATCGCCAATCTGGCGCTGATCGACCGCATCACGCTCGATTTCGCCCCAGGGATGAACGTCCTCACGGGCGAGACCGGCGCGGGCAAATCGATCGTCGTGGACGCGGTCAACCTCGTTTTGGGCGAGCGCGCCGACCGCGACATGATCGCCAGCGGCCAGAGCAAGGCGCGCGTGGAGGCCGTCTTTGACATCTCGGAAAACGAGGCCGTGCGCGCGCTGCTGGAGGAACTGTCCCTGCCGCAGGGCGACGACACGCTGGGCATCTCGCGCGAGATGACCGGCGCGGGAAAGAACATCTGCCGCGTGGGCGGCGTAGTCGTGCCGCTGCAAACGCTGCGGCAGGTCTCCGCGCAGCTACTGGACATCCACGGCCAGCACGAGCATCAGCTGCTGCTCAACCGCGCGAACCATCTAGGCTATCTGGACGCCTACGCGGCGGACGAGGTGCAGGGGCCGCTTTCCGAGGTCGCCGCGCGCTACGGCGAGTGGCGCGAGAGCGCGCAGCGGCTTTCACGGCTGCGCCGCAGCGTGTCCGAGCGCGAGCAGCGCATCGACATGCTGCGCTTCCAGCTGGACGAACTGCGCAGCGCGCGCCTTTCCGAGGGCGAGGAGGAGGAGCTGGAGCGGCGCAAGGTCTTTTATCGCAACGCCGAAAAGATCATCTCGGCCTTCGACGAGGCCTGCGAGCAGCTCACGGGCGGCGCGCAGGGCGCGGGCGCGGCGGAGCTGCTGCGCCGGGGTGTGAGCGCGCTCTCGCCCATATCGGCGCTAGGCGAGCGCTACGAGGCCGTGTACGCGAGGCTGGAGAGCCTGCACTACGAGCTGGACGACGCGGCGGCGGAACTGACCGCGCTGCGCGAGGAGATGGACTACGACGAGCGCGACGCCGAGCGCGTGGAGAGCCGTCTCGATCTCTTGCGCCGGCTGATGCGCAAATACGGCCCGACGACCGGGGACATGCTCCGCTACCAGCAGAAGATCGAGGCGGAGCTAAGCGAACTCGAGGATTCCGACGGCGCGATGGAGAAGCTGGAGCGCGAGTACCGCCGCCAGACGAAGGCGCTGGAGGCGGCGAGCGAACAGCTCACGCAGGCGCGCCGCGCCGCCGCGCGCCGCTTTGAGGAGAGCGTCGTGGCGCAGCTGCGCGAGCTGGGCATGCCGCACGCGCGGCTATCGGTGGATTTCGCGCCGCCGCAGCCGGGGGAAAAGCTGGTGGAGCGCTTCACCGCGCAGGGCGTGGATCGCGTCGAGCTGCTCTTCTGCGCGAACCTCGGCCAGCCGATGCGCCCGCTGGCGAAGGTCGCCTCGGGCGGCGAGCTGTCGCGCATCATGCTGGCGCTCAAGCACCTCTCCGCGCAGAAGCCCGGCATCCCGCGCAGCATGGTCTTCGACGAGATCGACACGGGCATCAGCGGGCGCATGGCGCAGGTGGTGGCGGAGAAGATGAGCCAGATCGGCGACCACCATCAGGTCATCTGCGTGACGCACCTGCCTCAAATCGCCGCGATGGCGGACGAACAATTCCTCGTGAGCAAGCGCGAGATCGACGGCGCGACGCAGACCGAGGTGACGCGGCTCGACCGCGCCGGACGTGCGGCGGAGCTGGCGCGGATGATCGGCGGCGCGGGCAGCGCCAGCGAGAGCAGCGCGCGCCACGCCGAGGCGATGCTGGATGAGGCCGACCGCCGCAAGCGCGAGCTGCGCGGCGAGGGCTGACGCGCAGCCTGCGGATAGAAAAGAGTGAAATAAACAAGCTGCCTCCGCGGTGAAATGCCGCAAGAGGCAGCTTACTTTTTGCTTCGGTTTTTCCCGAATCATACTAGGCCTTGTTTGAAAAATAGTGAAGCATAGTGCTATTTCAACAAAACGGAAATAGCACCAATGTAAACGA
>CANRLC010000003.1 GCA_947631405.1 uncultured Clostridia bacterium
GGGTTTGCTCTTATTATACCTTTTCCCGTCCCTAATTTCTACCCCCTCTGTGTCCAGTTTTAGTTTACCACTTCAAACAAGCAGAAAGCGGCCCTTCTCCACGATCGGAGAGGGGCCGCCCCTTTGACTGCGCCCTGTCAGTCGGCCTGCATCGCCTGATACTCGGCCAGCGCGCTGGCGAGCTGATCCGGGCAGGACGTGCCGTTGCGGCACTGGATGCCGCGCAGGCGGCGGATGGCCTCCTCCACGGGCATGCCCACGACCAGCGCGGCGACGCCCTGCGTGTTGCCCGCGCAGCCGCCCACGAAGTGGCAGCTCTTGACGATCCCGTTCTCGACCTCGTACTCGATGGCGCGGGAGCAGGTGCCGTGCGTCTTGTAGGTGTTCATCGGTCTTCCTCCTGATGCGTTCGCCCGCGGGAGCGCGGGCGCTTTGGAATGCTCACGCCCTTATCATTCGACGCCGCTCGCGCGTTTCCTGCCGGCGGCCGCGATTTGGGACCGTCCCCCGGCCCGGCGCATACGATGCAGCAGCCGGGAAAGGGTGTGTCTTTGGTGATGGAGCGATTGATCGTCTCCGGCGGGGACGAACTGCGCGAGTACGCGCTGCCGGGCGCGTCGCCGCTGCGGCGCATCCGGCTGGAGGGTTCCGGTGCGCTGTGCGCGCAGGGGGAGGAGCTGTTCTGCGCCTGCGACTGGGGCGACATGATCTGGCGCATGGACGCGCGGCTGCTCGTGCCCACGGCGCTGTTCGCGGGCGGGCCGGGCATGTGCGATATGGCGATCTCGCCCGACGGCGCGCGCCTCTACGCGCTCTGCGCGGATGCCGACAGCCTGCTCGCCGTCAGCGCGCGATCGGGCGCGCCGCTCATGGTCAACCGCGTGGGCGTCAACCCGCGCGCGCTCGCGCTGGACGAGGACGGCGAGGTGCTGGCCGTCGCGGGCGGGGAATGCGCCAGCGCCGTGCTGCTGTGCGCGCGCACGCTGCGGGTGCTGCGGGAGATGCCGATGCCGGGGATCGTGTACAGCGTGGCGCTGCGCGGCGGCTGCGTGTACGCGCTCTGCCTCAACGAGGCGCTCGGCTCCACGCTCACCACCGTGCTCCCCGGCGGCGCGCGCCAGACGCTCCGCCTGCCGGGGATGCCCGGCCTCGTGCAGGGCGGCGCGGGCGGATTGATCGCCGCCACGCACGAGCACCTCTTTTGCGTGTCGCCGGACGGCACGCGCGTGCTGCGCGAGCGGGACGCCGCCGGGCGCGCGGGGCGCTACATCGAGCGGGAGGACGGCGCGCTGCTTCAGGACAGCCTCGGCGAGGCGCTCTTTCTGCGCACGCGCGGCGGGCGCTGGCGGCGCGTCGCCGAGCGCGCGCGCGACGCCGCCGTGCTGGCCGTGCGCGATGGGGAAGGATAAACGGCCAAAACAGGTATGCGCCCCGCTTATCCGCGAAAGACTAGCCCCGAAAGGGGGAGCGCGCATGGATAGACGAGACGAAGGGCGCGCGCGGCGCATGCCGCTGCTCACCGCGGCGCTGGCCGCGTCGCTGGCGACGACCGAGGCGCTGCTAGCCGTGGAGGGCGAGTGGAAAAACGCGCTGCCGCTCCACCTGTGCGGCCTGTCCGCGCTGGCGGCGCTGGCGGTGGCGCTGGGCGCGCGGGGGTGGGCGCTCGACTTTCTGTGGTATCCCGGCATGCCGGGCGCGCTGCTGGCGCTGCTCTTTCCCGCGCCCGCGGCGAGCCGGTATCAGGCGCTGCTGGACGCCTCGTATGTCGCCACGCACGCGCTCATCCTCGCCGTGCCGCTGCGCGCGCTGCGTCTGGGCGCAAGGCCGCGTCCGGGCCGCGCGGCGGACATGCTGCTTCTCATGCAGGGCATGGCGCTCGCGGCGTTTTTCGTCAACCGCGCGCTGGGTACGGATTACCTCTTTCTCATGGGGCCGCCGCCGGGCACGCCGCTCACGCGCGCCTACGCGCTGGGCTACCCCGCGTATCTGCTCTGCCTGCAGGCGCTGCTGCTGGCGGCGTGCCTGCTCATGCAGGCCGTCGTGCGGCGACTGAACGCGAAAACTTTGGTTTGTGCAAGCGCGGGGGATGTGCTATAATACAATCGCGCGAAAATGCGGAATGTTCCAGATGCGATGTACAAATCGAGAAAAACGCGTTATAATAAGCTGAGCGCCCCTTTCCGGGCGCGCGCCGTCATTTCCTTCGCGCGGCCCTTCCGCGCGCATGTTTGCATCTTCAAGGAGAATATCGTGGAAAAGATGACCCTTTCGCCGTTGCGCCTCAAAAACCGCTGGGGGCTGACCGCGCTGAGCGTGGCGCTTTGCCTGCTGCTCGCGCCGCCGGCCGCCATGTGCATGATGCTGCCGCAGGTTGGCGCGCTCATCCCGGCGATCGCGCTCATGTTGCTGGGCTACGTCGGCCCGGTCAGCGCGTGCGCGTGCAGCGCGATCCTCATGGGCGTGTGCGGCGCGGTCTACGGCGGATACGGCGCGATCTTCGCCGCGCTGCTGATGCTGCCCGTGCTCGCCGCCGCCGTGTTCACCCTGCGGCGCGAGATCGCGTTTTTCCCGAGCGCCGGGCTGTGCGCCGGGGTGCTGTTCGCCTCGATGGGGGCGATGATGCTCGGCGTGTCGCTGGCGACGGGCAGCGACGTCGTGACCGCGCTGACCGAGGCGCTGCGCGGCGTGTACGAGGGGCTGGGCGATCTGCTCGACCCGCTGCTCGTGCTCATCGCGCAGGCGGGCGCGCTCGCCCTGCCGGAGGGCGTGAGCCTCGACGCCGTGGCGCAGGGCGCACACCTGCCGCCGCAGGCGCGGGAGGAGATGCTCTCCTCGATGCTCTATGTGCTCAACGTCGGCCTGCGCTACGAGATGCCGATGCAGATGACCACGGGCGCGATGCTCTCGGGCCTGCTGGGGCAGGCGATGCTGCGCCGCGGCTTGCGCAGGCGCGGGGAGCCGGTCGCCTATCCGCCGCTGCGCACATGGATGCTGCCCAAGGGCTGGGGCCGCGTGCTGGGGATCACCTACGCGGCGCTGTACCTGCTCTCGATGCTGCTGCCCGAGCGCATGGGCGTGATGGCCTACGTCTTCGGCGGGGTGTTCACCGTCATCTTCGCCGTGCAGGGCGTCGCCGCCGTCTGCTATCTGCTGCACAGCCGCGGGCGCGGCAGGGGATGGCAGGCCGCCGTGTTCGTGCTCGGCGCGCTGCTGCTGCGCTCCGTCGCCATGTTTGTCGGAATCGCCGATCAGGCGTTCGATTTTACCCATCGCCGCGAGGCGCTCGCCGAGGGGAGCAATCCCTACGACCCGCGCGCGCGGATGTGAACGCAATCCAAGGAGGGACACACGCATGAAAGTGATTCTGCTCAAGGACATCAAGGGCACCGGCAAGAAGGACCAGATCATCGAGGCGTCCGACGGCTTCGCCCGCAATTTCCTCTTCCCGAAGGGCCTCGCGCGCGAGGCGACCAACACCAACCTGAACGCCATCCGCAACGCGCAGTCCGCTCAGAAGCATCGCGAGGACGTCGAGCGGCAGAAGGCGCAGGAGACCGCCGCCAAGCTGGCGGGCAAGGTCGTGCGCGTGGAGGCGCGCGGCGCAGAGGGCGGCAGGCTCTACGGCTCCGTGACCGCGCAGGAGATCGCCGACGCGCTCAAGGCGCAGTACGGCGTCAGCGTGGAGAAGCGGCGCGTGGACAGCCCGAACATCCGCAACGCCGGGGAGTACACGGTGACCGTGTGGCTGCACCCCGGCATCACGGCGGAGATGACCGCGCGCGTCGAGGTCGCCAAGGCGTAAGCCGCCAAACGACGCCCCATTCAGGAGGAACGCTATGGACGAGGCCGTTGTGCGCGTGCCGCCCAACAACGCGGACGCCGAAAAGAGCGTGCTCGGCTGCATGATGCAGGACAGGGACGCGCTCTCCACCGCGCTGGAGCTGCTCGTCGCGGACGATTTTTACATGCCCGCCAACCGGGAGATCTTCGACGCGATGCATGTGCTGAGCAATCAGGGCATGCCCGTGGATCTGGTGACGGTGGAGGAGGAGCTTTCCCGCCGGGGCACGCTCGCGGGCGTGGGCGGATTGTCCTATCTGGTGGAGCTTTCCCAGAGCATGCCCTCGACGGTCAACGCCGGGGCCTATTTGCAGATCGTCGATGAAAAATCCACGCTGCGCCGCCTGATCTCCGCCACGGGCGACATCGCCGCCGCCTGCTACGCGCAGACGACCCCCGTGCAGGACGTGCTCGCCGCGGCGGAAAAGGCGATCTTCGACATCGTCATGCGCCGGGGCGAGGGCGCGACGCTGCAGCACATCTCGGACGTTCTGCCCGGCACCTACATGCGCATCGAGAAGCTCACGGAGCTGAAGGGCGCGATCGACGGCGTGCCCACGGGCTTTGTGGATCTGGACAACCTGCTCACCGGCATGCACGGCGGCGAGCTGATCATCGTAGGCGCGCGCCCGTCGATGGGCAAATCGAGCTTCGGCATGAACATCGTGGACTACGCCGCCGCGACCGCCGGGCGCACCGCCGCCGTCTTTTCGCTGGAGATGCCGCGCGATCAGCTCGCGATGCGCCTGCTCTGCGGCGACGCGCGCGTGGACATGCAGAGCGTGCGGCGCGGCTCCCTGCGCGACGACGACTGGGTCAAGCTCTCCGCCGCGCTCGGCCCGCTGGCCGCCGCCAACATCTACATCGACGACACCTCCGGCCTGACGCCCTCGCAGCTGCGCTCGCGCTGCCGCAGGCTCAAGCTGGAGCGTGGCCTCGACCTGATCGTGGTCGATTACTTGCAGCTGATGAGCGCCGACAGCCACCCCGAAAACCGCCAGCAGGAGGTCAGCGAGATCTCCCGCAGCCTCAAGAGCATCGCCAAGGAGCTGAACGTTCCGCTGGTCGCGCTGGCGCAGCTCTCGCGCGCGGGCGCGCAGCGCAGCGACAAGCGGCCCATCCTCTCCGACCTGCGCGACTCCGGCGCCATCGAGCAGGACGCCGACGTCATCCTGTTCCTGCACCGCGAGGAATACTACGACCCCAACACCGAGGATCGCAACGTCGCCGAGGTGATCGTCGCCAAGCAGCGCAACGGCCCGCTGGGCACGGTCAAGCTGGCGTGGCTGGGGCAGTATACGCGCTTCGCCAGCCTGCAGCAGGGCGGGGTGTAACGCATGCACACGCTGATCGTCGCGGAAAAGCCGTCCGTCGCGCGGGACATCGCCCGGGTGGTCGGCGCGAAGGAGCGGGGCGACGGGTGCCTGCTGGGCGGCGGCTACGTCGTCAGCTGGGCGCTCGGGCATCTGGTGACGCTCAAGGAGCCGCAGGAGCTGGACGAGCGCTACGCCCGCTGGCGCGCCGAGGATCTGCCCATCCTGCCCGCGCAGATGCAGACCAAGGTCATCCCCAAGACGCGCAAGCAGTTCACCGTTTTGAAGCGCCTGATGAACGACAAGGAGACGGAGAGCATCGTCTGCGCGACCGACTCCGGCCGCGAGGGCGAACTGATCTTCCGCTATATCTACGAGCAGGCGGGCTGCCGCAAGCAGGTGCGCCGCCTGTGGATCTCGTCCATGACGGACGAGGCCATCCGCGCGGGGTTCGAGAGCCTCGCGCCGTCCTCGCGCTACGACGCGCTCTACCGCAGCGCGCGCTGCCGCGCCGACGCCGATTGGCTGATCGGCATGAACGCGACGCGCGCGTTCACGCTGCGCTACGGCGTGCTGCTGAGCGTCGGCCGCGTGCAGACGCCGACGCTCTCCATGCTGGTGAAGCGGCGGCGCGAGATCGACGCCTTCACGCCGCAGACGTACTACACCGTGCGCGCGGACTTTGGAGACTACAAGGGCGTCTACATCGACGCAAAGGGCGAGCGGCGCGTACAGGACGAGGCCGCGGCCCGCGCCATCGCCGCGCGCGTCAGGGGACAAGAGGGCCGCGTCGTCGAGGCGACGCGCGAGCGCAAGAGCGAGCGAGCGCCCCAGCTGTACGACCTGACCACCCTCCAGCGCGAGGCGAACGCCCAGCTCGGCTTCACGGCCAAGCGCACGCTCGCGCTGGCGCAGAAGCTCTACGAGGAGCGCAAGCTGCTCACCTACCCGCGCACGGACAGCCGCTATCTCTCCCACGACATGGTGGGCAAGGTGAAGCAGGCGCTCGCCGCCTACGAGGGCGAATTGGCCGAGGTGGGGCGGCAGGCGCTCGCCTTCGGCGTCAAGCCGACGCGGCGCGTGTTCGACGACGCCAAGCTGACCGACCACCACGCGATCATCCCCACGGGCAGGCGCGCGGCGGGCATGGCGCTCGCGGCGGACGAGCGCGCCCTCTACGAGATGGTCGCGCGCAGGCTGGCGGCGGCGTTTTATCCCGACTTTGAATACGACGCGCTGCGCGTGGTGACCGCCGTGGGCGAGGATCGCTTCGCGAGCGCCGGGCGCAGCGTCGCGCAGGAGGGCTGGAGGGCCGCCGAGCGGCGCGCGCAGGCCGAGCGTAAAAAGGCTGAGGACGACGAGACGCAGCCGCTGCCGCCGCTCGCGCCGGGCGACGCGCGCGCCTGCGCCCGGGCCGAGGTAAAGCGCGAGCAAACCAAGCCGCCGCGCGAGCACAACGACGCGTCGCTCTTGCGGGAGATGGAGCGCGCCGGGCGGCAGATCGAGGACGAGGCGCTGCGCGACTGCGCGCTGGGCACGCCCGCGACGCGCGCGGCGATCATCGAGCGGCTGATCGAGGTCGGCTACGCGAAGCGCTCGGGCAAGAGCCTGATCGCCACGCCCAAGGGCGTACATTTGATCGACGCCGTGCCGCCGGAGATCGCCTCCCCGGAGATCACGGGCCGCTGGGAGCGCGCCTTGGAGGAGATCGCGCGCGGCGGCGAGGGCGAGGCGCGCTTTCGCGAGGGCATCGCGCGGATGGCCGCGTTCCTCGTCGAGCGCGCGCACACCGCGCCGGACGTCCCCTTCGAGCCGGAGGCGCGCAAGGGCCGCGCGGGCAAGCCGCGCGTCAAGCCGCTCGATCTCCCGTGCCCGCTGTGCGGACAGGGCCGGGTGGCGGAAAACAGCAAGTCGTTTTACTGCACGCGCTTTCGCGAGGGGTGCGCGTTCACCCTGTGGAAGGACGCGCTCGTGCGCGGGGGCGGGCCGCCGCTCACCGCGAAGCTGGTGACGCTCTGCCTGCAAAAGGGCGACGTGCGCGGCTCCACGGGCGTGGTGCGCTACGCGCAGGGGCGCGTGTCGTTTGAAAAGAATCCCGCCGCGGCGGATCGCCGGGCGGATGAAAGGTCGTGACCGGATGCTTTACGCCGAAACGGACATCCTGCAAAACAAGGCGCGCATGAAGCGCGAGGCGCGCCGCGCGGCGCTGCTGGCGCTGCCCATGCTGGCGCTGGCCATAGCGGGCTTTCTCATCCGCTCGCAGCCGCTGTGTCTGGCGGGTGCGCTGCTGTGCGGCGGCGTCCTCATCTTCTTAGGCGATCTGCGCGTCGCGCCGCTGTGGCGCTACGGCAAGTTCCTGCGGGAGATCACGGGCGGGCTTTCCCACAAGACCGCCGGGACGCTCGTGCGGCTGGGCGAGGAGCCGGTCTTCGAGGACGGCGTGTGGATGCGCGAGTGCATCCTCAACATCTACGAGGATCAATCCGAGGAGGGCGAACGCCGCTTTCTGCTCGACTGCGCGAAGACCCTGCCGGACGGCCTGCTCGGGCGCGACGTGGCGCTGACCAGCCACGGCAACGCCGTGCTGGGCGTCGAGCCGCTGGGGAGCGCGTCGTGAGCGTCTGGGAGCGCGCGTGGGGCGCGCTGGCGCGGCTCTACGACAAGGGGCGCGTGCGCGCGCTGCTGTTTGCCGGGCTGCTCCTGCTCATCGGCGCGACGATGCTTTTGCTCAACCTGCACACGCCTCTGCAGATGGACGACTACGATTACCGCATCAGCTGGGCGACGGGGGAAAGCGTACACGGACTGGCGGATGTGATCGCCTCGCAGGCGGCGCATTACCGGCTCTGGGGCGGGCGCAGCGTCGTCCACGCGATCGCGCAGCTCTTTTTGCAGGCGGACAAGCGCGTCTTCGACGTCTTCAACACGCTGGCGTACTTGGCGCTGCTGCTGGAGATCTACGCGCTTTGCAAGCGGCCCGGCAGGCGCTTTTGCTTTTCGCTGCTGCTGGCGGCGCACGCGGCGCTGTTCTTCCTCGTGCCGTTCTTCGGGACGGCGTTTTTGTGGCTGACGGGCGCGTGCAACTACCTCTGGGGCACGGCGCTGGCGCTGCTGCCGCTGCTGCTGCTCCGGCGCGGGCGCGCATGGCCGCCGCTGGCGTTTCTGTGCGGCCTGATCGCGGGCTGGACGAACGAAAACACCGCGCCGGCCGTGCTGGCGCTGGTCGCGCTGCGCGTCTTTGCGGACGCGCGCAAGGGCGAAAAACCGCGCGCGTGGCGTCTTGCGCTGCTCGCCGGGCAGGCGACCGGCATCGCGCTGATGCTGCTGGCCCCGGGCAACTTTGCGCGGGCCTCCGGCTACGCGGCGGAGGGATCGCCGGCGGCGGAGCTTCTTGCGCGCCTGCTGCGCGCCGCCGCCTACGGCGTCGTCTATCTGGGGCTGCTCGCCGTCGCCGCGCTGCTGCTCTCGGGCCTGCTGCGCGAGGCGGACTTTGACGCCCGGCGCGCCCGGGCGCTCTGGCTGTTTGCCGGGGCGGCGATCGCCTCCGCGGCGATGATCGCCTCGCCCGTGTTGTCCGACCGCTCCTACACCGGGGCGTTCGCCCTCGCGCTGGCCGGGGCGCTCACGCTGCTTTCCGACTTCGAGGCCTCCGCGACGTCGATGGCCCCGGCGCGGATGGCGGCGCTGCCGCTGGCCGTCTGCCTGATGCTCTACGGCGGCTACGGCGCGCTGCGCGACGTGACCGCGCACGAGGATGCGTGGAACGCGCAGCTCGCGCGCGCCGAGGCGGCGATCATCAGCGGGGAGGACGAGGCGACGCTTTCCAGCGTCCCGTCCCATTCGCGCTTTACGATGGACATCGCGCTGAGCGATGACCCGGCGCTCTGGCCCAACGCCGCGCTCTCCCGCGCGCTGGGGATCGCCGTGCGCGGGGAAGGCGCGATCGCGCCGTAAAATTCGCGCGCGGCCGCCGATCGGCGCGATTTTGCCTTGACAATTTGCGCAAGGTTCACTATAATGAAGCGGTATGTTGCCATCTTTGGCCGAAAGGATGTAAAGAACGATGAAAAAGGGCTTCGCGCTGCTCGTCATGCTGCTGGCGCTGCTGCTGCTCGCCAGCGGCTGCAATCTGGTCGGTTATGACGAGGCGCTCGATAACGCGCAGGTGGTCGCCACCGTCAACGGCACGGACGTGACCAAGGCGGAATGGCTCGTCTACCGCGACTATATGGCCAACTATTACCAGCAGTATTATCAGCAGACCTACGGCGTGAACCTGCCGCTGGACGACGAGACCCTCGCCAACTACGGCGACTCCGCGCTGGAGGAGATGATCGAGTCCATCGTGCTGGAGGACAAGGCCGAGGAGCTGGGCTTCCTGCCGCTGAGCGACGAGGAGGCCGCCGACGCCGAGGCCCATGCCGACTCGATGGTCGATCTCTACAAGCAGCTCGTGCGCTATCAGGACTTCCCCGGCATCGAGACGGTGGAGGAGGAGTACGCCCGCCTGACCGCGACGCCGGACGAGGCGAGCGAGGCGACGCCGGACGAGGCGTCCGAAGCCACGCCGGACGAAGCGACGCCGGATGAGGCGACGCCCGCCGAGCCGCAGCCCACGCCGACCATCGCGCCGGAGGATCTGACCGCCACCATCACCGACGCCGAGCTGGACGCGATGATCACCGAGCGCATGGAGGCCTACGGCTACACGCGCGACTACTTCATCCAGTCCGAGACGATGGACGTGCAGAACGACAAGCTGCGCGAGTACGCCATCGCCGACGTGTCGGTGAGCGACGACGAGGTGCGCGCCAAGTTCGACAGCCTCGTGGAGTCCCAGAAGACCAGCTACGACGCGACCCCGACGCTCTACGCCACGGCCGTGAACAACGGAAGCGACGTGTACTACGCGCCGGAGGGCTATCGCGGCGTGAAGAACCTGCTCATCGGCCTCGAGGACGACGATCAGGATGCGCTCAATGAGCTAAACAGCACGCTTACCACCGCGCAGAGCATGCTCACCAGCGTGCAGGGCCAGCTCGACGACCTCGACGCGGAGGACACCTCCGAGTACGACGAGGAAGCGCTCGCCGCCTATCAGGAGCAGAAGGACGCGCTGACCGAGCAGAAGGCCGAAGCCGAGGCGACGATCGCCGACACGCAGAAGCAGATCGATGAGACGACCGAGGCGGCGTTCGCCAAGGTGCTGCCGCAGGCCGAGGAGGCGCTCGCCAAGGCGCAGGCCGGGGAAGACTTTGACGCGCTGATCGAAACCTACGGCGACGACTCCGGCATGAGAAGCGAGCCGGCCAAGACGCAGGGCTACCTGATCTGCGACGGCCTGTCGCTCTATGTGCCCGAGTTCCAAGACGCCGCGATGGCGCTTGAAAACGTGGGAGACATCTCCGATCTGGTGAAGACCGACTACGGCTACCACATCCTCAAGTATGAGATGGACATCCCGTCCGGCGCGGTCGAGTACACCGACGAGATCGCCGAGGATCTGAAGGGCGACATGCTCACCGAGGCGCAGGACGCTGCCTATGAGGCCGCCGTCACCCAGTGGGTCTCCGAGGCGGATGTGAAGACCTATCCCAAGCGGATGAAGTAAAAACCAAAACACGCGACGCGGGCCGCTCTCCAGACGGAGGGCGGCCCGCTTTTGACTGCCGCGGCTTGCGCCTTGCAAAAATTTTTTCACAAATTTCCAAAAAGCGTAGAAAACCCCGCCCTTTCTCTCGTCTAAATCTATGGAGGGCCAAATTTGGAAAGAAGGTGAGCCGCACTTGGACGCGAACAAAGGGCAAGACGGCGAGCGCGAGCGGGCGGTTACCGCGCTCGTCGAGCGATACCAGACGGGGCTGCGGCGCGTGTGCTACGCCATCCTGAAGGATGAAGAGGCCGCAAACGACGCCGTGCAGGAGACGTTTCTCAAGGCGTACCGGGCGATGGATTCCCTCCGCGGGGAGGGCAGCGAGAAAGCGTGGCTGACGCGCATCGCCGTCAACACCTGCCGCGACATGCGCCGCACGGCGTGGTTTCGCCGCGTCGACCGCCGCGTGGAGATCGAGGACTTGCCGCTGGCGAGCGAAGCGCCCAGCGAGGAAAACGCCGAACTGGCGCTCGCCATCCTGCGCTTGCCGCGAAAGCTGCGGGAGGCGGTGCTCCTTTATTACTACCAAGATTTGACCCTGCGGGAGACGGCGCAGGCGCTGGGCGTCTCGACGGCCACCGCGTCAAAGCGGATTCGCAGCGCGCACGCGCGGCTTCGCGACCTGCTGGAAGGGAGGGATTCTCGTGAATAAGCGCCAAGACGCAGAAAAGATCCGGCGCGCACTCGACGCGTCCCTCTCCGGCCTGCAGGACGATCCGTGGCTCGCGCAGCGCGTCGTTGCCGCGGCGAAAGGAGAAAAGAAAGTGAAAAAGAAGATTTCTGTCGGTTTGGCCGTCGCGCTCGTCCTCGCGATGCTCGCGGCGACGGCGCTCGCCGTGGGGATGATGAACTACTTCTCCGGCTTTGCAAAGCTGGAGAACGAGTATGGCGAGTACGAGCAGTGGCCGGGCAGCGCGAAGGTACAGCTTGTCGAGCTGATGCTGGAATGTGGCATGCTGAATGACGAAGATACGCCGCAGTGGACGGACGATCTGACGGGCGAGGCAAAGGAGGCCGCCGCCGAAGAGATTCTCGGCGCTTATTTCGATGGCATGATTTATGTGGACACTTATAACGCGATGGTTCGCGTCCTCGGCCCCATTGAGCAGTGGACGGATGAACAGCGCGTGATGTACACGGAATTGCTGGAGAAGTATGGCAAATTAACCGATAGCTGGCCTGTGTTCCAGCTTCCGGGCAAGGACGATTTGACCCGTGAACAGGCCGTGGAGCGGGCAAAGGAAGCGCTGCTGAACGTTTTCTCTTTGGACGCGGAGTATCTCGACAGCCTGCCTGTAGATGCGCTTTTCCGTGCTGAAATAAATGAGTTTGGCCTGCCCGAAGACGAGCCTTTCTGGACTGTCGAGATTGGCTACGGCGATACTGGACACTGGGTACACATGAAGCGCAATGGCGAAATCGTCGCTTTGTCTGTGCCGGGCAGCTCCTATGTCTACTGGGGAGAAGACATTCTTGATCGCGCCAAGATTGTGGAACCGGACGAACATGATGCGACCCGTGAGGAAGCGATTGCGAACGCTCGTCATTCTCTGACGGAGGTCATGAACCTGTCCTCCGATGATGTGGACGCGATGACTGCCACAGCGCAATTCTTCTATCACGAGCGCTATGCGCACGGAAATGAACCCATATGGCTTGTAAACTGGAGCCGTGACGGTGAAATCCTTTATCGCGTACTGCTTGGCTATGACGGCAGTCCCATCGATGTGGAGCCGTCCGGCAAGCAATTCGACGTGACGAACCGCACGGAACTCACCCTCGGCGATCTGTGGCGCGAACAGTGCGAAGGCTTCGGTTTCAACGCTGCTCTGGACGACCGCGCGGGCGGATTCTATTATTGGTGGTCGCTAGAGGATAAGGCGCGCTTGTACGAAGTGATGGCGCCGATCGTTGCGGAATATGCAGCGACGCACCCTTACCTGAGCGAGAATGAACCCTACTGGCAGTGGACAAGAAACGTCAGCAGCATTCCCGCAAACAATGCAATCTCTCAGGAAGCTGCATTTTCAACCGCTATGGAAGCCATGACGGAGATCGTGGGGGAACGCCCCGATATTTCTCAGGTGGGCGTGTTCTATTACACGACGAAGTCGGAAAGGCCCGAATGGCGTTTCGCATACCGTTTAGCGGGCGTTGCCATCGACGCAAACAGCGGCGATATTCTCTTTCAGAAGGAATTCTCGCAGTCGTATGACATTGGTGATTTCTTGGCTGAAATCATTCCATAAAAGAGGCGAGGGCGCTGTGTGCTATCACAGTCTGTCAAAGACCTGACGCCGTCCATCGGCCTCGTTCGCCCAAGCATGACCTGCGCCAGCCTCATTCGGAGATGGAAGCGGCCACCGGCTGCCCGCCAGCCCAAAATGAACCGCAGTTTTTTCCCCGAAAGTTTTCCCCCCAAAACCGTAAAAACCCCGCCCTTTCTCTCGTCTAAATCTATGGAGGGCCAAATTTGGAAAGAAGGTGAGCCGCACTTGGACGCGAACAAAGGGCAAGACGGCGGGCGCGAGCGGGCGTTTACCGCGCTCGTCGAGCGATACCAGACGGGGCTGCGGCGCGTGTGCTACGCCATCCTGAAAGATGAAGAAGCTGCAAACGACGCCGTGCAGGAGACGTTTCTCAAGGCGTACCGCGCGATGGATTCCCTCCGCGAGGAGGACAGCGAGAAAGCGTGGCTGACGCGCATCGCCGTCAACACCTGCCGCGACATGCGCCGCTCGGCGTGGTTCCGCCGCGTCGACCGCCGCGTGACGATCGAGGACTTGCCGCTGGCGAGCGACGCGCCCAGCGAGGAAAACGCCGAACTGGCGCTCGCCATCCTGCGCTTGCCGCGAAAGCTGCGGGAGGCGGTGCTCCTTTACTACTACCAAGATTTGACCCTGCGGGAGACGGCGCAGGCGCTAGGCGTCTCGACGGGCACCGCGTCGAAGCGGATTCGCAGCGCGCACGCGCGGCTGCGCGACCTGCTGGAAGGGAGGGGTTTCTGTGAATAAGCGCCAAGACGTCGAAAGAATCCGGCGCGCGCTCGACGCGTCCCTCTCCGGCCTGCAGGACGATCCGTGGCTCGCGCAGCGCGTCGTCGCCGCGGCGAAAGGAGAAAAGAAAGTGAAAAAGAAGATTTCTGTCGGTTTGGCCGTCGCGCTCGTCCTCGCGATACTCGCGGCGACGGCGCTCGCCGTGGGGATGACCCGATACTTTTCCAGCTTTGCGGCTTTGGAAAACACCTACGGCGAGTACGAACAGTGGCCGGGGAGCGCGAAGGTCGAATTGGTTCAGACCATGCGCGAGAGCGAGCTGCTTTCGCAAGCGCAGGCTAAAGGATGGGACAAGGCGCAATCTGAGCGCGAAAAGGAAAAACTTGCCGAGCAGATTCTTGGAGATTACTTTGAGCGCTTAGTGAATGTGGACACCTATAACGTGATGCTTCAGCAGTTGGGGCAATTCGAGGATTGGCCGCAGGAAGAAAAGGCGCTGTACAGCTCCCTGCTGATCGAGTACGGCGTACAGAAGGACGATTGGCCGGTCTACCTGATGCCGGAGCAGGGCGATATGCAGCAGGACGAGGCGATACAGGCGGCGAGGGAAATCCTGTGCGAAAAGTTTATGGCGAATGAGCGGATTAAGGCCGCAAACGCGCGCGCGACGTTTCTTCAAAACGCCATGGAATACGGGGAGGCCCCGGTCTGGATTGTGGAATTGACCGAACCGAATCTGTTCTCCGGCGCGTACCGGGTCATTCTGGAGAGAAGCGGCGAGGTGCGGAGCTACGACGCGCCGGGCACGCTGCCCTATACCGCGGGCAAGGAGGAGGATATTCCGGCGGATGCGGAGATCGTGCAGCCCGGCGAATACGACCTGTCCTACGAGGAGATCGAGCGGATCGCGTGGGACAGCATACGGGAGATTGGGGACTTTGAAACGCGGATGCAGCGGATGACGCTCGACGCGGTATTCCTCTATGACGAGCGCTATAACGATGGATGCGAACCGGTTTGGCTGGTCAGCTTCAAGGAAAACGGGGCGCAGGTGTACCGGATGCTCTTTGGTTACGACGGCGCGTATATCGACGGCGCATTTGAAGGGTGCGAGTTTGAAAGGACGGCGCGGGATGACTGGGAGATCGACGCCAAATTTGATTTGGATTTTGCCTACTACACCGTGGAAGAGAAGGCCGCGTTCACGCAAAAGTGGAAGCCGTTGGTGGACGCCTATTGCCAGAGCCATCCCTACTATCCGAATTATAACAGCTTCTGGTATAAGGCTACGCGGCAGGTTTACGGGGTGCCGGGCGACGGGGACATCTCGCAGGAGGAGGCGACGCGCATCGCGAAGGAGGCCCTTATGGAGGAGGGACTGAGAGAGGAGACCATGGATGACCGAAGGATTGCGTATACCTTTGACGTGACCGATCCCGAACAGCCCATCTGGAAACTCATGCTGTATCCGGTTCCGTTCGAGGCGCGGGACGACGCATCGCCCGTTTCAGACCATTACAGCTATCAGGTCATCATCGACGGCGAGACCGGGAGCGTGCTGCACATCTACTGCAATTCGGATATGAGTCCGGACAGAAAGATCACAATATTCAACATGTGATGACGAAGGCGTCCCCCAAAAAAGGCGGGGACGCTTTCGCCGCCCGTCGGCCTCATTCGCCTAAGTATGACCCGCTCCAACCTCATTCGGAGTTGGCGGCGGCCACCGGCCGCCTAGCGCAAAGGTTTAACCTCAGACCGTCGGCCTCGTTCGCCCAAGCATGACCCGCTCCAACCTCATTCGGAGTTGGCGGCGGCCACCGGCCGCCTGGCGCAAAAGATTAACCGCAGACCGTCGGCCTCGTTCGCCCAAGCATGACCTGCGCCAGCCTCATTCGGAGATGGAAGCGGCCACCGGCCACCCGGCGCAAAGGTTTAACCTCAAACCGTCGGCCTCGTCCGCTCGAGCTGGCATAGCAAACGACTTGTTCGGAGATGGAAGCGGCCACTGGCCGCGCCGCCCGCCAGCACGTTTGGAGGGAGTGGCGCATAGGATAGCGCGAGGAGGGATGCGCATGGGATGGTGCGGCGGCAAGCGGCTCGCAGGCGCGCTGCTGGCGCTGGCGGGGATATTGCTGGTGTTCCTTTGCCTGCCCATGCAGTTCTTTTTGATCGTGCTGGGCATCGCGCTCGCCGCGGCGGGACTGCTGCTGCTCAGGTGACGGAAGGGGGCGAAAGGGTGAGCGTGCGAATGATCTGCATCCGCGCGCCGCGCTTTGTGCGCGCGCTGCTGCGGCTTTTCAGCGGAGGAAAGGCGGAATAGGCAAAAAAGAAGGGGGGAGATAAACCCCTTCTTTCTGCTTCACACCTTTGGGGATGCGGGGCGCTGCCCCGCCGCCCCGCTTAGGGGCTTTCCGATCGCCCCTAAGAACCCTTCGGTGCCACAACCTTTTAAGGTTAAATCGCTTTAGAGAATTATGCAAGATTGCGAGAAGGTTTTTGACAAACCGCAAAATCCCTCCATTATTATGTCCGACAAGATAAAGCAAAAGCGGCGGAAATCCCGCCGCTTTGAGCTTTTCTTGACCGGGTCTTACAGCGCGCGCTCCACCTTGCCGCTGCGCAGGCAGCGGGTGCAGACGTTCATATGGCGAACGGAGCCGCCGACGTTGACGCGAACGCGCTGGGTGTTCGGCAGCCAAACGCGATTGGTCTTGCGGTTGGAGTGGCTGACGTTGTGGCCGCTCATGGCGCCCTTTCCGCAGACCTCACAGATCTTTCCCATCATCACACCTCCTTTTGGTGCGCAAACAGTCATAACACGATGATTGTAGCACTTTTAAGCCCGAAAGGCAAGCGTTTTTGAAATTTTATCCCGAAATTCTTTGGAAGGAAAACCCGCCGCGGGCTTTTTTTCCGGAATCCTTGTAAAAAACGCCGATTTCCTGTATACTGTATGTCGATCCATCGAGTTTTCGGGCCGCGAGGCCCTGCGCAAGGAGGATTTGTTCATGGAATGCAAAATCAAGAACGATCTGGGTCAGATCACCATCAGCGAGGACGTCCTGCTCAAGGTTGCGGGCTACGCGGCGCTGGAGTGCTACGGCATCGTGGCGATGTCCAGCAAGCGCGCGAAGGACGGCTTTGTCGAGTGGCTGGGCCGCGAGAATCTCACCAAGGGCGTGCAGATCAACGTCACGAACGACGGCATCGACATCGACCTGTTCATCATCGTCGAGTACGGCATCTCCATCGTTGAGGTCTGCAACATCATCAAGTCGCAGGTCTGCTACAAGATCGAAAACATGGCCGGCGCCAAGGTGCGCAAGGTGAATATCTCGGTCGAAGGCATCCGCGTGTGATGCCGTCTGGGAGGCGAATGATTTGTCACAGAAAACGATAGACGGGCTGCTTTTGAAGGAAATGCTCATCGCGGGCGCGGGCCTGCTGGAAAACAACCGCGAGGCCATCGACGCGCTCAACGTGTTCCCCGTGCCCGACGGCGATACGGGCACCAATATGTCCCTGACCATGAAGTCCACCGTCCGCGAGATCGCCGCGCAGGATCTGCCCGACGCGTCCCGGCTGGCCGACCTCGCCGCGCGCGGGGCGCTCAAGGGCGCGCGCGGAAACTCCGGCGTCATCCTCTCGCAGATTCTGCGCGGCTTCGCGCGCGGCATCGAGGGCAGCGCCGAGATCGACGCGGCGCTCTTTGCGAAGGGCCTGCGCTCCGGCGCGGAGACCGCCTACAAGGCCGTGATGAAGCCCAAGGAGGGCACCATCCTCACCGTCATCCGCGTGATCGCCGAGGACTCCGCGCGCTATGTCCAGAAGAACCCCGACAACCTGCCGGGGCTGCTGGATAAGGTCATCCGCAGCGGCGAAAAGATCCTCGAAAAGACGCCGGATATGCTGCCCGCGCTCAAGCAGGCGGGTGTGGTCGATTCGGGCGGGCAGGGTCTGCTCACCGTGCTCAAGGGCTGGCGCGCCGCGTTCAACGGCGAAAAGATCGAGGAGACCGCCGTCGCCGTCGGGGACGCCGCGTCCTTCGAGTTCGAGGACGACCACGACGCGCTAGAGGAGATCAGGTTCAAGTATTGCACCGAGTTCATCATCCAAGAGATGAACCCGGGCGTCACGCAGGACGACGTGAACCGCTTCCGCACGCGGCTGACCCGCATCGGCGACTGCGTGGTCGTCGTCGGCGACTTCTCTCTGGTCAAGGTGCATGTACACACCAACGACCCCGGCAAGGCGCTGCAATACGCCTGCGAGCTGGGCGAGCTGGTCAACCTCAAGATCGACAACATGGCCGAGGAGCGCCGCGAGCGCCAGCGCATGGCGGAGGCCGCCAAGCGCGACGCAGAGCAGGCCGAGGCCGCGCCGCAGGACGGCGGCGACGCCCCGCAGGCGGAGGAGAAGCGCTACGGCATGGTCGCCGTGTCGCTGGGCGAGGGATTCTCCGGCATCTTCAGCGACCTCGGCGTCGATCACATCGTCGAGGGCGGGCAGACGATGAACCCCAGCATCGAGGACATTCTGGGCGCGGTGGACGCCGTGGGCGCGAAGACCGTCTTCGTGCTGCCCAACAACTCCAACGTCATCCTCGCCGCGTCGCAGGCGGCGGAGCTGTCCGACCGCGAGGTGATCGTGCTGCCGACCAAGAACGTGGCGATGGGCATCGGCGCGGTGATCGCCTTCAACCCCGAGGCCGACGCGCAGGAGAACCGCGAGGCGATGACGCAGGCGGCCGAGCAGGTCAAGACCGGACAGATCACCTTCGCCGTGCGCGACACCGTCTTCGAGGACAAGGAGATCAAGGAAGGCGACATCATCGGCATCCACAACGGCCGCATCGAGGAGATCGGGCAGGACATCCACGACATCGCGCTGGAGCTGGCCCGCCACGTCGTGGAGGACGGCGATTCGCTGATTACCGTCTACTACGGCGAGGAGACGAAGGAGGAGGACGCAAGGCGTCTGGGCGACGAGCTGGCCGAGATGTTCTCCGACCTCGACGTCGAGGTGCAGTACGGCGGCCAGCCGCTCTACTACTACCTGATCGCCACCGAGTGACGCGCTGCGCCGCGCCGCGGGACGCGCTCCCGCCGCGCGGCGTTTTAGCGCGTATTTGAATGGAAAAGGCAACCCCAAAACTGAGCGGCCGTGGGCCGCGCGGGCAGACAAAGAAGAAGCCTTCAGCTTGTCAAAAAAGTCATTGTACTATCTAGCGTAATCCTTAAAAGCTTTTACAACCATCAAAGTTTGGGGGCCGAAGGGTTCCTAGGGGCGACCGGAAAGCCCCTAGGTGGGGCGGCGGGGCAAAGCCCCGCACTCCTCGGAAGCTTGAAGGCAGTGAAATGGGGTTTTTCGACAGACTGAGCCTTTTCTCCCCCGGAGGGGGGAGAAAAGACGACCCCAAAACTGAGCGGCCATGGGCCGCGGGAGGACGCATGCGCAGCTTAAGCGAGATCAAGGGCTTCGGCCCGGCGCGCCTCGCCGCACTGGCGAAGCGGGGCGTGGAGACGTCGCTCGATCTCGTCGAGCGCCTGCCCACGGGCTACCGCGACACGACGCGCCCGCTCTCGCCCGCGCAGATGACCGAGGGCGTGACCGCCTGCTTCGAGGGCTACGTCGTGGGCAAGCCCGTGCTGCACCGCGCGCGCGGCATGCAGTGGGTCAGCGCGACGGTCGGCGACGAGTGCGGCCGGGTGCGCTGCATGTGGTTCAACCAGCCGTGGATGAAGGATCGCCTCTTCGATACGCAGCACGTCACGCTCTACGGCACGGCGGTGCGCAAGAAGACGGGCGTGTTCGTCGTCAATCCCGCGCAGGAGGAGCCGGGGCACATCGCGCCGATCTACGCGAGCGTGCCGGGCGTGGGGCAAAAGCCGCTGCGCGACGCGGTCGAATTACTGCTCTCTGAATACGACGAGCCGGATCCGCTGCCCGGGGCGCTGCGCGCGCGCTGGGGCCTCATGGATCGCCGCGAGGCGCTTTATCAGGCGCATTTCCCGCAGGACATGGACAGGCTCGCGCGCGCCAAGGACGCGCTGGCCTTTGAGGAGCTGCTGCTGTTTCAGGCGGCGGTCGCGGGCGCGGCGGGGGAGCGGCGCGAAGCGAAGCCGCTCGCCATCGAGGACGCGTGGATCGACGACTTCCTGCGCGCGCTGCCCTACGAGCCGACGCGTGCGCAGCGCCGCGCCATCGACGAGGTGGCGACGGACATGCGCCGCCCGCGCGCGATGGCGCGCATGGTGCAGGGCGACGTCGGCTGCGGCAAGACGGCGATCGCGCTGTGCGCGCTCTACCTCTGCGCGCGCGCGGGCGGTCAGGGCGCGCTGATGGCCCCGACGGAGATTCTGGCCACGCAGCATCTGCAGAGCGCCGTGGAGCTGCTCGCGCCGCTGGGCGTCACCTGCGGCCTCGTCACCGGGCGCATGAGCGCGGCGGAGCGCAGGCGCGCCCGCGAGGCCATCGCAAGCGGCGAGTGGCAGGTGGTGATCGGCACGCACGCGCTGATCTCCGAGGGCGTCGAGTTCGCCGATCTGCGGCTGGCGATCACGGACGAGCAGCACCGCTTTGGCGTGCGCCAGCGCACCCGCTTGGAGGACATGGGCGCCGCGCCGCATGTGCTGGTGATGAGCGCCACGCCCATCCCGCGCACGCTCTCGCTGGTGCTCTACGGCGATCTGGACATCTCCGCCGTGGACGAGATGCCGCCGGGCCGCACGCCCGTCGCCACGCGCATCGTGCCGGAGGAAAAGCGCGAGGGGCTTTACGGCTTCCTGCGCGCACAGGCCGCGCAGGGCGCGCAGGCCTACGTCGTCTGCCCGCTGGTCGGCGGCGAGGACGATTTGGGCGGCGAGACGCGCAGCGCCACCGAGGTCTGCCGCGAGCTGACGCGCGCGCTCGCGCCGCTTCGCGTCGCGCTGGCGCACGGGCGCATGGGAAAGGCCGAGAAGGAGGAGACGCTCGGCAAATTCTACGCCGGGGAGATCGACGTGCTGGTCGCCACGACGGTGATCGAGGTGGGCGTCAACGTGCCCAACGCCTCGGTGATGGTGATCGAGGGCGCGGAGCGCTTCGGGCTGGCGCAGCTGCACCAGCTGCGCGGGCGCGTGGGGCGCGGCAAGCGCGAGAGCTGGTGCTTCCTCATGGCCGAGCCGAACGAGCGCCTGCGCACGCTCGCGGCGACCTCGGACGGCTTCGCCATCGCGCAGAAGGATCTCGAATTGCGCGGCGCGGGCGAGTTCTTTGGCACGCGCCAGCACGGCGAGCCGCAGCTGCCCGCCGTGATGCTCTCCGGCGACGGGCGTCTGCTCGCACGCGCGCGCGACGCGTTCCTCGAATTGGAGCGCGAGCCGGAGCTGGCGGGGGAGCGGCTGGCCGTACACCGCGCCGCCGCCGCGCGCTTTGACCGCAGCAGAGCACTCTTTGGCAGAAACTGACGCAAGCGGCGGCAGGTCTCCCGCGCGACCGGCATAAACCGCCGCGCATGCGGGCAGATTGTGACGGACGCTTCGTCCCAAATCGCGCGCGTTTGCGCGCCCGAAGGCGAAAAAAAGTGCGTCCGTGCGCAGAAAACGATTGCCAAATGAAGGAAAGTGAAGTATAATAAGGTCTGTGCGGCCTTCGGGCCGTTCGCTGTCGCCATTCTCCCGGCCGCGCTCGCGCGGGCGGGGATCAAATCAAGACTCAAGGAGGAACCAGCAGCATGACGAAGTACGTTTACCTGTTCAAAGAGGGCAACGCGGGCATGCGCAACCTGCTCGGCGGCAAGGGCGCGAACCTCGCCGAGATGACCAAGATCGGTCTGCCTGTGCCGCAGGGCTTCACGGTGACCACCGAGGCCTGCACCCGCTACTATCAGGACGGCAAGACGATCGGCGACGACATCGTCGAGCAGATCTATGCCGCGCTCGCCGAGACCGAGAAGGTCTGCGGCAAGAAGTTCGGCGATCTCGAGAACCCCTTCCTCGTCTCCGTGCGCTCCGGCGCGCGCGCGTCGATGCCCGGCATGATGGACACCATCCTCAACCTGGGCCTCAACGACGTCGCGGTGAAGGGTCTGGCCAACCTGACCCAGAACGAGCGCTTCGCCTATGACTCCTACCGCCGCTTTATCCAGATGTTCTCCGACGTCGTCATGGAGATCCCCAAGAGCTTCTTCGAGCGCGTCCTCGACGACATCAAGGAGAAGAAGGGCGCCAAGTACGACACCGATCTGAACGCCGACGACATGAAGGAGATCGTCGTCCGCTTCAAGGAGATCTACAAGGAGAAGAAGGGCGTCGAGTTCCCGCAGGATCCGAAGGAGCAGCTGATGGAGGCCATCAAGGCCGTGTTCCGCTCCTGGGATAACCCCCGCGCCATCTACTACCGCCGCATGAACGACATCCCGGGCGACTGGGGCACCGCCGTCAACGTCCAGAGCATGGTCTTTGGCAACATGGGCGACACCTCCGGCACCGGCGTCGCGTTCACCCGCGATCCGTCCACCGGCGAAAAGAAGCTCTACGGCGAGTACCTCATCAACGCGCAGGGCGAGGACGTCGTGGCCGGCATCCGCACCCCGCAGAAGATCGAGACCCTCGCGCAGGTCATGCCCGACGTGTACGACCAGTTCGTCAAGATCGCCAAGACGCTGGAAGATCACTATCGCGACATGCAGGACATGGAGTACACCATCGAGCGCGGCAAGCTCTACATGCTGCAAACGCGCAACGGTAAGCGCACCGCCGCCGCCGCCCTCAAGATCGCCGTCGATCTGGTCAACGAGGGCATGATCACCACCGACGAGGCCATCCTCAAGGTGGAGCCGAAGCAGCTCGATTCCCTGCTGCACCCGCAGTTTGACGCCGCGGCCCTCAAGAAGGCCAAGGAGATCGCCACCGGTCTGGCCGCGTCCCCGGGCGCTGCCTGCGGCATGGTCTATTTCACCGCCGAGGAGGCCACCGCGGCCGCCAAGACCGGAAAGAAGGTCGTGCTCGTGCGTCTGGAGACCTCTCCGGAGGACATCGAGGGCATGGCGCACGCGCAGGGCATCCTGACCGCCCGCGGCGGCATGACGTCCCATGCGGCCGTCGTCGCGCGCGGCATGGGCACCTGCTGCGTCGCGGGCTGCGGCGCGCTGCGCGTCGATGAGGAAGCCAAGACCGCGACCATCGGCGACGTCGTCTTCCACGAGGGCGACTGGATGAGCATCGACGGCTCCACCGGCAAGGTGTACGCCGAGGCCATCCCGACCGTGGACGCCTCCGTCTCCGGCGACTTCGCCACCCTGATGAGCTGGGCCGACGCCGCCCGCAAGCTCGGCGTGCGCACCAACGCGGACAACCCGCACGACGCCGCCGTCGCCGTGAAGTACGGCGCCGAGGGCATTGGCCTGTGCCGCACGGAGCACATGTTCTTCGAGGCGACCCGCATCGCCGCGATGCGCGAGATGATCCTCTCCGAGACCGAGGAGCAGCGCCGCGTCGCGCTGGCGAAGCTGCTGCCGTATCAGAAGGCCGACTTCAAGGGCATGTACAAGGCCCTCGAAGGCCGCCCGATGACCGTGCGCTACCTCGACCCGCCGCTGCATGAGTTCCTCCCGGCCAAGAACATGACCGAGGAGATCGAGGCGCTGGCCAAGGAGCTGGGCACCACCACCGACAAGATCATCGCCAAGATCGACGAGCTGCACGAGTTCAACCCGATGATGGGCTTCCGCGGCTGCCGTCTGGCCGTGCGCTATCCGGAGATCGCCGAGATGCAGACCCGCGCCGTCATCGAGGCCGCGATCGAGGTCAAGCAGGAGGATGGCTACGACATCCATCCCGAGATCATGATCCCGCTCGTCGGCGAGGTCAAGGAGCTGGCCTACGTCAAGGGCATCGTCGTGGAGACCGCCAAGAAGGTCATGCAGGAGAAGGGCGTGGAGCTGGCCTTCAAGGTCGGCACCATGATCGAGATCCCGCGCGCGGCGGTTACCGCCGACGAGGTCGCCAAGGAGGCGGAGTTCTTCTCCTTCGGCACCAACGACCTCACGCAGATGACCTTCGGCTTCTCCCGTGACGACGCCGGCAAGTTCCTCGGCGCGTACTACGACAAGAAGATCTACGAGTCCGATCCGTTCGCCCGCCTCGACCAGAACGGCGTGGGCAAGCTGGTGGAGATGGCCGCGAAGCTCGGCAAGCAGACCCGCCCCGACATCAAGCTGGGCATCTGCGGCGAGCACGGCGGCGATCCGTCGAGCGTCATGTTCTGCCACAAGGTCGGCCTCAACTACGTCTCCTGCTCGCCGTTCCGCGTGCCGATCGCCCGTCTGGCGGCGGCCCATGCGGCCATTCTGGAGAAGCAGGGACAGCTGTAAGCCACAACTGCACAGTCTCTATACGAGGGCGCGGCGCGAGCCGCGCCCTCAGTCTGTCAAAAAACCTCATTTCTGTCAAATTTAGAGTTTTTGTATTCTCGAAACAAGCAACAAACCTACATAGTTTGGGGGCCGAAGGGTTCCTAGGGGCGACCGGAAAGCCCCTAGGCGGGGCGGTGGGGCAGCGCCCCACATCTCCGAAAGTGGGAGTTAATGCAGAACTGGGCTTTTTTGACAAGCTGAGGGCGCGGCGTTTTTTGAGTCCAGTTCTGCATTTTTCAATGACCCCGCGAAATAGCGCTTTGTAATCGCGCCGATCTGTGCTATAATAAAAGGCGGCGGCTCCCCGCAAGGAAGCGAAGGGGCCGCGTTACGACCGCTCATCTGGCGCGCTCGCGCCTCATGCCGCGCTTGCGGCCCATGTCATTCAGGAGGCGATCCCGTGAGATCCAACAGGCCCAGCTATGCCTCGACGCCCGCCGGGTCGGCCAAGGCGCTCTCGCAGAAGCCGAGACCACGTCGTTCCCGCAGGGAATGGAACCAGATCCTTTTGATGGTCTTTTTCCTCGCGCTGCCCGTGCTGGGGCTGCTGGCGATCTTCTTTCAGCCAATGCGTTGGCTGTTCTTGCTCTGCGCCGTCGCGGCGATCGCCGCGATGTGGACGAAGAGCGCGTTTTTGCTGCCCGGACGGCTCATCCTGTCCGCCGCCTACGGGCTGATGCTGATCTTCACGCTGGTGACGGCGCTGGGCAACAGATCGCACAAGCCCTCGACGCCGCGGCAGCCCGTCTTTTCGCCCGCCGCGCAGACGACGCCGCTGGCGACCCCGATGTTTTCCGCCAGCACCATGGGCACCAACGTGCCGGAGGGGTATTACGACACGCCCGACCCGGCCGCGGGCCTGAATATCACGCTCCTCATCGACGACGAGACGCCCGCGCCGGAGCAGGACGCGGACACGCCGTATGTGCCGGGGGAAAAGAGCGGCTCGGAGATCGCGCTGGAAAACTTCATGGAGCGCTGGCGCCGCGGCATCATCGCGGACATGGTGGAATACACCGCGCCGAGCTGGCGCGCCGCGCAGCAGGACAGCGCCCAGCGCGACGCCGCGCAGCAGCAGCTCTTCTGGAAATTCGCCAACAAGCCGCTCTCCGACTGGCGGCAGATGTCCGCGCCGACGGGCACGGAATCCAGCAACGCGCGCACGATCACCGTGCAGGCGGACATCAGCTACTACGACGGCGAGATTCGCACCTACGAATACGAGGCGATCACGCTGTGCGAGAACAGCCAGTGGTATGTGGATCCCGACTCGCTCTCCAGCGGCATCCTCAAGGAGGCCGCCACGCCGACGCCCGATCCCAACATGACGCCGACGCCCACCCCGGAGCCGACGCCCACGCCGACGCCCGGCCCGAAGACCAAGCTCTACTACAACAAGGACGGCGGCAAGCGCTACCACATCGACCCCAACTGCTACACGGTGGACAAGAGCTATCTGCCGCTGGCCAGCTTCACCTACGGCGATCTGGACAAGCATCCCAAGCTCGTGCCGTGCGAGGCGTGCGGCGCGCCCGCAAGGCCGTAGCGGGAAGGGTAAAAGAATGCCATAAGCAAAACCGCCGGGACGCGATGAAAGCGACCCGGCGGCTTTGCGTGTATCAAAGTTTTTCCCCAAATGGGCAGCATCGCTTCACCGCCGGATGGAAAAGAGGAACATCTCGTAGGCGTCGTCGAAGCACTCGTAGGGCAGGGGATTGCCGCCGTTGGTGGACTTCATCTGCTGGCAGGCGAGCGCGTCGCCCTCGCCGAGCACGTCCGCCTCGGTGAGCGCAAAGCCGTTTTCCCGCGCCAGCGCACAGAAGGCGGAAAGCGGCTCGCTTGCGCGCTGCGTGGCGAGAAGCGCCTCGCGAAACGCCTCGTCTTGAAGGGCGCGCGCCCGCATCGCGCGCATCGCGTCGTTCATGCCTCCGCCTCCGCACGCAGCGCGCCGCCCGCGACGAAGTGCTTTTCCCCCTCGGCGGAAAGCACGCGGAAGGTGAAGGCGTCGCCCTCCCGCGCGAGCGCAAGCGTCAAGGGAACCTCGCCGCGAATCTCCCGCTCGTATCCGGCGGTCAGCTCGCACAGCGACCGCTCGCGCAGCGCCGCCGCGCCTAGCGCGTCGCACAGCCACGCGATATAGCGCGTGTTGTTGACGTGCCCGTTCACGTCGAAATCGCTGTACGCGCTCGTGCGGGCGAAGCGCTCCTCGTTCGCGCCCGGCGCGGGCAGCCGCAGCGGCAGATCGATGGGTTCAGCCAGGTCGCTGTTGTCCGGGAAGGAGAGCGCCGCCTTCGCCGGGGGCACCACGCGGCGATCCGCCTCGCTCAGCAGCACCCAAAGCCCGCCCGCCTGCGCCAGCGGCGTGCCGTCCTCCAGGGTAAAGGTGTGAAAGCGCGGGAAGAAAAAGCGGTTCACCGTGCCCGGCCACGTCGTGTGGACGACCCGATCGTCCTTGCCCGGCGCACGCTCGATGCGCACATGAATGCGCGAGAGCACGAAGAACAGCCCGCGCGCGCGCAGCGCCTCGTAGCCGAAGCCCAGCGCCTGCGCGTGGTGCTCGCCGCCCTCCTGCATGGCGGCGAAGAGCGCGTCCGGGCGCATGCGGCCCGTCAGGTCGCAGTCGGTCGGGCGCACGCAAAAGGTCTCCTTGTGGATCCGCTCTACGGATCCCGTCTCATGTCGTTCCATCAAAACGCCTCCTGTATTCGGACAAAGCATAGCACAATTCGCCTTCCTTGACAAGCGGGGCGGGATGGATTACAATGGGGAAGGCCCGCTCAGGCGGGACGGTTTTGTATGGCGTCCGGCCTTTGGGGCCGTTTTGCGTGTGTCGGAGGAAAAACGTGAAAAAGACTGCGATCAAGATAGCGGCGCTGCTCTGCGCGTGCGCCGCGCTGCTGGCGAACGCGGGCGCGCTGGCGCAGGAATGGCGTCTGGGCGACCTCATCTACGTCCCCGCGATCTCCTCGCCGGGGAGCGCCGGGGCCGTCTCACTGACCGTGGAGGGGCTGTCCCTCGGCGCGGACGAGGACGAGCCGCAATCCGTCTCGCCTTTGGCGGGCGCGGAGTTCGGCGTGTACGTCTATGCCAGCGACGGCCGGCTGGTGCGCTGGGCCAACCCGCTCTTCCCGAGCGAGCCGATGCGCATCCGCACGGGCGAGGGCGAGACGCTCTTCACGCTGCCCAAGGACACGGAGTTCTATCTGAAACAGGAGAGCGCGCCGCAGGGTTATCTCTTTGACCCGGACGCGCTCATTCCCGTGCAGGGCGACGCGATCGCCGTGCGCAACGCGACGCCGGGCGAGCTGCTCGTGCTGGCGCAGGACGAGCTGGGCATGCCGCTGCCCGGCGTGACGCTTTCCATCACCTGCCCGGACGGCGAGGAGATTTCCGCCGTTACCGACGAGCGCGGAGAGGCCGCGATCGCCTGCGACGCGGGCGGCGCGTATGCCGTGCGGGAGGAAAGCTGCCCGCAGGGCGTGTTTGCCGCGCTCTCGGCGGGCGTCAAGGACGCGCGGGGCGTGGCCTCGCAGGCGCTTTCGGGCGGCGACGCTCTGGCGCAGGCCGAGGTGGCCCTCGCCACGCGCGCGCGCGTGACGTTCACGCATCCCGCCGCGGGCACCGTGTCGCTGCACGCGACGCTCGCGCACATCGGCGACGACGCCGAGATCGCGCAGGAGCCGCTGCCGGGCGTGACGCTGCGCCTCGCCGATGAGGCCGGGACGGCCGTCGTATCCGGCGAGGACGGGCGCGCGACGCTGACGCTGCTCTCCGGCACATATGACTTTACCGCCGAATACGCGGGCGATGAGGACGCGCTGCTCCCGGTGACGGCGGGGCAGATCGTCGTATACGCGGGCGAGGATACGCCCGTGGAGCTGACGGCGGCGCAGCACACAGGCCGCGTCGCCGTGCAGGCGCAGACCGCGCGCGCCGTCGTGGGCGGCGGCGTGACGCTGAAAGGCGAGGACGGCGCAACCTACGGCCCCTACGCGTTCGACGCGGACGGGCTGGCGGTTTCGCAGCCGCTCGCGCCGGGCAACTACCGCATCGCGCGCATCGACGCGCCGCAGGAGATGGAGGCCGGCGAAGCCTCGGCGCAGGGCCAGAGCGCGCAGGACGCGACGGCGCTCACGCTCGCCGTGAGCGCGGGCGAGGTCGCGCGCGTTTCGGTGAACATGCTCACATGGGAAACGCAGGCGCTTTCGCTGTTTGCGCTGCGCTTAGGCGACGAGGCGCAGGCGGTCTACGAGCCGATCGCGCGCGCGATGACGCTGGAGATCGTGAACGCGCAGGGCGAGACCGTGGGCGAAGTGACCGCTGAGGACGGCGTCGCGACGATCGGCGTGGTCAGCGGCGAGTACGCGCTGCGCATGCCGCAGCGCGAGGCGCAGGCGCTGGGTGTGTGCGAGACCTCGCGTTCGTTCGCCGTGCCCGGTGGCGATGAGAGCGCCGTCTTCCCCGAGAACGCGGCGCGCCTGACGCTGTGCGGCGTGGACGACCTCGGCGCGGCGGTCGGCGGGGCCGTCTACCGCGTCACGGACGGCGCGGGCCGCACGCTCACCGTGTACGCCGACGAGGACGGCGTGGCGGTGACGCCGCCGCTGGCCCCCGGCGAGATCGACGTGACCTGCGAGCAAAGCCCCGAGGGGCATGACGTCTGCGAGCCGGAGGCGCTGTGGCTCGACGCGGGCGTGGCGTCCGGCGTGGAGCTTTCCCACCCGCGTTACGGCGAGGCGGAGCTGTTCGTGCTGCGCCGCGGGCTTGACGAGCGCGGCGAGGAGACGCGCGCGCCGATCGCGGGCGTTCCCGTGCGCGTCTACCGCGTGCTGGACGGCGGCGAGGGCATGGAGGACACGGGAGTTCAGCTCACGACCGACGAGAACGGCCGCGCCGTCGCGCGCCTGCCGCAGGGCGAGTACGTCGCGCAGGCGGACGTATCGGCGGCGACGCCCGGCGCGCTCGCGCCGCAGGCGCTGCGCTTTACCACGGAAAACATGACGCGCGTGTCCGGCGAGATGCTCTGCCCGGACGCGCTGGGCGGCGTGCGCGCGCGGCTGATCGGCGGCGAACTGACCGACGAGCAGACGGCGCAGGTGCGCTTTGAGCTGTCCGGCCCGGACGGCTCGGCCGCAGAGCTGACCCCGCAGGACGGCGCGTTCTACGCGGGCGGCCTCGCGGCGGGGACGTATGTGCTGCGCCAGACGCAGATTCCGCAGGGATACACGCTCGCCGCCGAGCGGACCGTCGCCGTCTCCGGCGGCGCGGTCACCGAGGTCGAGGTGCCGCTGGAGGAGTATGCGATCCTCACGGTGGGCAAGACGGGCCTGACCTTTAACGACGATCTTCAGGCGTTCGCCGTGCCGCTCTCCGGCGAGTACGGCGTCTACACGCTGCAGGGCGGCGAACTGCGCCCGTATCCCAGCGAGGGCGCGCAGGCGACCGTCTGGGCGAACGTGACGCTGGAGACGGGCAAGAGTGCGAGCGTCAAGCTGCCCGCGTCCGTCGAGGGCACGACCTACTATCTGCGGGAGATCGGCGGGGCGGAGGGCTTCACCGTGGACGCCGAGGCGCACGAGGTGACGCTCCGCGCCGGGGATAGCGTACACATCGACTGCGCCGTCTCCAGCGACCGCGGCTTCTTCAGCCTCACGCAGGCGGACGCGCTGGGCGAGGCCGTCGCGGGCGGCCGCTTTGAGCTGATCGACGCGCAGGGCGATACGGCGCTGTCCTTCACGCTGACGGGCGAGGCCTACCGCAACGAGATGGCGCTGCCCGTGGGGACGTACACGCTGCGCCAGACGGGCGCGGCCGAGGGCTGTGCGCTGAGCGCGCAGCCGGAGCTTGAGATCGAGATTTTGCCGTACCTGTCGCAGGGCGGCACCGTGACCGAGGTCGCGATGCCCTGCGCGCGCATCCCGCAGGACGCCGCGCTCTCGCTGATGGGCGAGATGTACGCGGCGCGCGAGACGGGCCTGACGATGGTGACCGTGGACGGCGGCGCGCTCGCGCGCGGCGAGACGCTCCGCGTGCCGCAGATGACCGTCGAGGTCGAGGCCGAGGGCGGCGTGCGCACGGACATCGGCAGCGTCGTGCTCTCCGGCGCGACGGACGCCGAGGGGCGCGCCTACGCGGCCCGCATCGAATACTGCCTGCGCGCGGGCGGCTGGCAGCCGTCGGACGCGCGGATGACCGGCGCGCTGACCGCTCCGACCGCCGTCAGCCTTGCCGACGTCGCCGAGGACATCTCCGCCGTGCGCGTCACCTATGTGGACGCGCAGACGGGACTTGAGCAGGCCGGGGACGGCTTCATGCCGGGCCAGACGTCGCTCAACGTGCGCGTGGGCGCGCAGGAAGGCGCGCGCGTCGAGGCGCGCGCCCGCATCGCGGGCGAGTTCGCCTACAAGACGGAGCTATCGGGCGAGACGCAGCGCATGGCGCGCGCACAGGAGACGGCGCTCGCCTTCGACGCCGAGGGCGACGGCGCGTTTGAGACCCTGCTGCCCGGGCGCGACGGGCGCATCGGCGGCGTGGCGTGGCTCGACGAGGACGCCGACGGCCTGATGGACGCGGACGAAAGCGCGCGCTACGCGGGTCTGACCGTGTTGCTGCTTGGCGAGGACGGTGCGGCGGTGGAGACCGTGCGCACCGACGCGCAGGGACGCTATGCCTTTGACGCGCTGCCGGGCGGCGCGTACACGGTCGCCTTCGATCAGGGCGACAGGGTCGTCTTCACGCAGGGCGAGGGATACACCGAGCACATCGTCAGCGGCGTGCGCAGCGCGCGCGACGGCGCGAGCGCGCCCATCCGCATCGACGCGGATCATACCGACGCGCTGGTGAACGCGGGCTGCATCGAGGCGGCGAGCGTCTCCGGGCGCGTGATCGAGCGAACCGCCGAGGGCGAGCATGGCTACGCGGCGCTCAACGCCGAGCTGCTCCCGCTCACGGGCGGCGCGGACGCCGAACCCGCCGTGGCCCGCACGGACGCCGACGGCGCCTTCCGCTTTGCGCGCCTGCTGCCGGGACGCTACCGCCTCACGCTCGCGCTGCCGGAGGACACGCTCTGCGGCGAGGCGGAGGACGGGCGCATCGTGCGCGAGATCGAGGTCGCGCAGGGCGACGAGGCGACTTTAAGCGACGTGACGGTGCAGCGCGCCGCCGGCGTTCGCGGCTTCGTGTACATCGACGACGACGGCGACGGCGCGATCGCCGAACCGGCCGCGCCGCTGGCGAACGCCGAGGTGACGCTATTGCGCGCCGAGGACGGCCACACCGATCCCGTCGCAAAAACGCGCACCGGGGCGGACGGCGCATACGCCTTCGGCGGACTGACCGAGGGAACCTACAGCGTGCTCTTCGCGCTGCCGGAGGGCTGGGCGTTCACGCGCTTCGGCGCGGATTCGCTGGTCGCCGCGGCGGCGGGAACGACGGGGAGCACGGACAACTTCGATCTGGCCATCGGACAGGCGGCGGAAGACGTGAATGCGGGCGCGGCCATCCCGGCCCAGCTCGCGGTGGGCGTGTTCATGGATACGCAGCGCGACGGCACATACAACGGAAACGAATCCATGCTGCCCGGCGTGGGCATCGACCTGATCGCGCTGCAGGGCGGCGGGGAAACCGTGGTCGCCAGCGCCGAGACGGACGAGAGCGGCGCGGTGATCTTCGCACTGGTCAGCCCGGGCGAGTACCGCATCGGCTACCGCATGCCCGGCGCGTGGCGCTCCACCGTACAGGCGGAGCCGGGCGAGGATCCCGTCAGCTTCGTGCCGCAGAGCGCCGAAAGCGCGGGCGAGAGCGCGGCTTTCACGCTCTCGATGGGCCAAAACGGCGTGCGCTACATGATCGGCGCGATGCTGACCGGGTCGGTCTCCGGCGCGGTGTATGATGACGACAACGGCGACGCCCGCTGGGACGAGACCGAGGACGCCTGCGCGGGCGTCAATATCGAGCTGATCGACGCGGAGGGGACGACCGTCGCCTCCCGCACGTCCGACGACGACGGCCGCTACGAGTTTGACGGCGTCGCGCCGGGCCGCTACCGCGTGCGCTTCACCGGGCCGGACGGCAGCGCGTTTGCCGCCACCGAGCGCAGCTTGGCGCGCGGCGCGGTGCAGCAGAGCGACATCCACGTCTCCGAGACGCGGACGTTCTCCGTCTCCGGCGGGGAGAGTCTCGACACCGTAGACGCGGGCGTGGTGCGCCTGTGCAGCGTCATGGGCGCGGTGTTTGAGGATCTCGACGCCGACGGCCAGTGGGACGACAACGAGAGCGGCCTGTCCGGCGCGAGCGTCCACCTGATGAACGGCGCGGGGCGCACGCTGCTCGCCAGCGCCGAGACCAACGAGCTGGGCGAGTTTGCCTTCGTGGGGCAGCTCCCCGGCGACTATGTGCTGCGCGTGGACGCGCCGGAGGGCTATGTGCTCTCCGCGGCCTCGCAGGACAGCGCGATCCCCTTGGATACCGTGTATGAGCGGCGTGCCTATACCGCCGCGTTTACGCTCGCGGGCGGCGCGCGCGTGGAGGGCGTCGCCTGCGGCGCGTTCCGGCAGGGCCTCATCGCCGGGCGCGTGTGGCAGGACGTCGATTACGACGGCTGGATGGAGGACGGCGAGGACGGCCTGCGCGAGGCCGAGGTCGCGCTGCTGGACGCGCGCGGGCAGGAGATCGCCGCGCAGCGCACGGGCCGCAGCGGATCGTTCTCCTTTGAGGCGCTCTCGCCGGGCGAATACGGCCTGCGCGTGGAGCTGCCCGAGGGCTACGTCTACACCGCGGGCGGCGCAGGTTCGCGCGCGCCGCGGCAGGACGAGCCGACAGCGACGCTGCGCCTCGGATTGCTCGAGATGGGCGGGCGGATGGACGACGTGAACGTCGGCGCGCTGACGCCCGCGAAGATCTCCGGCGTGGCGTGGCTCGACGAGGACGACGACGGCCGCAGGCAGTCGGGCGACGAGGCCGTCGCCGGGGTGCGCGTGACGCTGACGCAGCACACCGGAAGCGACGCCGGGCGTGTGATGGAGACGGTGACCGACGCGGAGGGCATCTACCGCTTCGAGGGCGTCATGCCGGGCGACGCGCAGCTCACCTTTGAGCTTACGGACGGACAGGCGTTTGCAAAGCGCGTCGAGGGGACGCGGCGCGTGAGCGTCGCGCCGCAGGCGGACGCGATCATCGCGCAGAGCGACGCGTTTGCCGTGACCGCCGGGGCGGACATCGGCCCCTTGGACGTCGGCGTGGTCGGCGTGGGCACGGTTTCCGGCGCGATCTTTGCCGACGCGAAGTACGACGGCGAGTGGGGGAGCGGGGAAGCCGGCGTCGTCGGGGCGACGGTGTCGCTGCTGCGGCAGGATGGAAGCGTCGCCGCGCAGGCGGATACCGACGAGACGGGCGCGTTTGCCATCGGCTTCGTGCGCGTGGGGACGTACACCGTGCAGGTGGAATTGCCGGACGGCATGATCTTCACCCGCGCGGGCGACAGCCTGCTCTCCGATCTGGACGTCTCTTCGGCGCAGACGGAGGAGTTCCGTCTGGCGATGGGCGAGGGGCGCGAGGGCATGATCTTCGGCGCGATCGCGCCCGCGAGCGCCGTGGGCCGCGTGACGCTGGATGCGAACGAGGACGGCGTGCCGGACGCGGCGGAGGCCGGACTGCCCGGCGCGGTCGTGACTGCGCTGCAAGGCGGCACCGTCGTCGCCACCGCGCGCACGGACGAACAGGGCGCGTATGCGCTGACCACGCTGCGCCCGGGCGTCACCCGTGTGCGCGTGACGCTGCCGGAGGACGCGCTGTTCTCCCCGGGCGTGCCGCTGACGCTGGCGCACGCCGACGCGCAGGAGGGCGAGACCGCCGCCTTCACGCTGGAGATGGGCGAGACGGCGCAGCAGCCGCCCGTCGCCGCCGTGCGGGCCGCCCAAATCGCGGGCCGCGTGTGGCGTGACGAGGACGCCGACGGCGCGATGGGCGCGCAGGAGGGCGCGCTTGCGGGCGCGAGCGTATCGCTGCTGCGCCTGACGGACGGCGGGGAACCGGAGACGGTCGCCGACGCGCAGCCGGATGCGGACGGCTACTACGTTTTCCCGCTGCTGCGAAGCGGCGTCTACGCGGTGCGCGCGACGCTGCCGGAGGGCTGGCTCTTCGCCGACTGTCTGGACGCGGAGGGCGGCTCCCGCATCCCGGTCGTGCCGGGCAGCGTGGGCGACACGGAGCCGATCGCGCTGGCGATGGGCCAGACGGTGGAAAACGTACATGTCGGCGGCATCCTGCCGGGGCGGCTGGGCGACACCGTGTGGCTCGACGACGACGGCGACGGCTTGCAGGATTACAAGGAGCCGCTTGTTCCGGGCGTCTCCCTGACGCTGCTGCGCGTGCTCCCCGACGGCTCGACCGAGGCGGCGGAGACGGCCGTCAGCGACGAATACGGCTACTATCACTTTGACGCGCTGCGCCCGGGCCGCTACATCCTGCGGCTGGACGACGACAGGCCGCTCGCGCGCCGCGTGGGCGACCCGCTGGGCGAGATCGACAGCGACCTCGACCCTGAGAGCGCGCGCAGCGACGTGATCGCGCTGCGCTCCGGGCAGACGCGCCTCGACGTGGACGTTGGGTTGCTCGAGTGATCTGGGACATAGAAAAGCGCCGCCCCTTCTCCCGCGAGGAAGAAGGGGCGGCGTTTCGCATATGCTGTCATCGGGTTACGCTGCGCGAGCATAAGCGGAATAACGCGACTTCTCAAGATGAACCCGCCCGGGATCGCTTCGCTTCCGGGCTACCTTTTGCAATCGCTTCGCGATTGAGGTGACGTTGGGGCTACCGCCCCAAACCCTGTCTGGGGACATTGTCCCCAGACCCCTACATGTGCTTCGCACCGCATGAAAGCGCCTTATTTCAGCCCAACCTGCCCGGCGACGGCTGCGGCGGCGTCCATGAGCGCCTCGCTTTGCAGGCGCTCGATCTGTCCCGCGTCGCAGAGCGCGGCGGCGGACGGGTCGAGCGGCAGCTGCGCCAGCACGGGCAGGCTCAGCCTTTGCGCCTCCTGCGCGACGTGCGACGCGCCGAAAAGCTCGACGCGTTTTCCGCAGTCGGGGCACAGCGCGTAGGCCATGTTCTCCACCAGCCCCAGCACGGGGATGTTCATCATCGAGGCCATGTTCACGGCCTTGCGCACGATCATCCCGACGAGGTCCTGCGGCGTCGAGACGACGACCACGCCGCTCACGGGCAGGCTCTGGAATACGGTCAGCGGCACGTCGCCCGTTCCCGGCGGCATGTCGATGAGCATCACGTCCAGTTCGCTCCACGCGACGTCCTCCCAGAATTGCTTGACCGCGCCCGCGATCACCGGCCCGCGCCAGACCACCGGCGCGTCGTCGCTCTCCAGAAGCAGGTTGATGGACATCAGCTCGATGCCGCTCTCGGTCTGGGCGGGGAAGATGGATTCGCCGTCGCCCATCGCCTTCTCGCGCACGCCGAACATCCGGGGCACGGACGGCCCGGTGATGTCCGCGTCCAGCACGCCCACGCGCAGGCCCATGCGCCGCAGCATCACCGCCAGCGCGCCGCAGACGAAGGACTTGCCCACGCCGCCCTTGCCGCTGACCACGCCGATCACCTTGCCCACCTTCGGCGCGGGCTTTTGCGGCTGCTGGGCCGCATTCGGGTTCTTCGCGCAGCCCGCGCAGGCGCTCTTGGTGCCGCACTCGCTGGGCGCGCAGCCCTCCGGCGCGGCGTCGCGCTTATCAAATGCATTCGTGTTTTCCGCTGCCATGAAAATTTCTCCTTTCGGGCGGGCGCGAACTCTGCTATAATGGAGTGGGCGCGCTCGCGTCGATTCTTCCTTATGATACCATGGATCGGCCAAAATGCAAGCCCCATCGCCCTCAAAGGAGGCCGCCTATGAAGAAGTTTGCCGCGCTGGCGCTGTGCCTGTCGCTCCTGCCCGCCGCCGCGCTCGCCTACGACGCCGAGACCGCCGCGGCGTGGCTGGACGCGTTCGCCGGGCAGCTCGCCTCGCTCCCCGCGCTCAACGATCCGCTGGAGACCGCCGACCCCGCGCGGCCCGGAGAGTACCTGATCGAGTACGCGTTCGGCACGGTGCAATCGGCGTCCCCGTCCGCGCCGAAGGCGGAGGAGATCGCGCAGATCGACATCTCGACCGCGCAGGTGACGGACTGCCGGGGCGTGCGCGTGGGCATGGGGCTGGAGAGCGCCTTGGACGGCGCGGCGCTGCCCGAGACCGCGCAGAGCACGCTGATCGTGCTGGACACGCAGGACGCGGGCCTCGGCTGGAGCTGGGCTTATGTGAACGACGCGGGCGTGTACGGCGTCGAATACGTCGCCTACGGCGGCGAGGGCGCCGACCTGCGCGAATACACGCTCACCTACCTGATCGGCGAGGCGGGCGGCATCGAGGGCATCCGCGTGCGCATGACGCAGGCCACGCAGGCGCAGGCGGAGGAGGGCATGCGCACCGCCGAGGAGATCGCCCGGCGGCAGACCGGAGAGGCGCTCGCGCTCGCCAACGACGAGGCCCCCTTGCAAGAGGATGATCTGCGCGTGCTCGGCGCGGCGCTGGGCGACCCGGTCGCCGGGTTCGTCGCGGCGCTGGGCGAGCCGGTCGAGGTGCAGGTGCTGCCGGGGGCGGCGGGGCGCATCCTGCTCTACGAGGGCGCGGCGCTGACGTTGCGCTTCGACGAGCAGACGGGCGAGGAGCGCGTGATGAGCGTGAGCGTCAGCGGCACGGGCCTGAGCGGCCCGCGCGGCGTGACCGTCGGCGAGGGCGTGCGCGAGGCCGCTGCGCGCTTCCGCTGCGACGCGGACGTGGGCGCGCTGGGCGGCGCGCTCTACCTGCTGGGCGAGGCCGGGGACGAGCCGCCCTACGGCGAGGCGGTCGCGCAGGGCGACGGCACGCTGGCGCTGCGCTACGCCTGCCTGACCGGGCGGGGCGAGACGGCGCTGCTGGAGATCGGCGCGAAGGACGGCGAGGTCGCCTACTGGCAGATGCACTTTGCGCCGGAGGAGGCGCAGGACGATGGCTGAGGAGCGCCTGACGCTTCGAAGCGCGCGCTTTCTGGCCGCCGACCTGCTTTCCCGCGCGCTCCGGCCCGGAGATGTCGCCGTGGACGCGACGATGGGCAACGGGCACGACACGCTGGCGCTGGCGCGGCTGGTGGGCGAGGCGGGGCATGTGTACGCCTTCGACGTGCAGCGGGCGGCGCTCGACGCCACGCGCGCGCGGCTTGAAGAGGCCAACCTGCTCTCCCGCGCGACGCTGATCCTCGCGGGGCACGAGACGATGGGGGAGCGCGTCCCGGCGCAGCCGCAGGCGGTCTGCTTCAATCTCGGCTGGCTGCCGGGCGCGCCGCACGGCGTCACCACGCGCTGCGAGACGACGCTTGCCGCCGTGCGCGCGGCGTGCGAGCTGCTCGCGCCCGGCGGGCTGCTCACCGTGTGCGTCTATCCCGGACACGAGGAGGGGCGGCGCGAACTGGAAGCGCTGGAGGCGTTCGCCCGCGCGCTGCCGCCGCAGCGCTTCAACGCCCTGTGGCATCGCTTTATCAACGCCGCGCCCGGCGCGCCGCAGCTGCTGGCGGCGCAGAAGAGCGCATCGTAGCGCAAAGGTCTTCCCGCCCTCGATAGGCTGGAAGACCTTTTTGACAGTCGGCGGCGGCTTAAAACTGTACAGTTTGCCGTTTTTTCGCTTTTTGCGCCCGGCGGGAAGGAAAAGCTAGGGTGTGCGTGGAATTTACGAAAACGGGTAACTTTGTCTCTGACGCGCGCGAGGGCCGGCCCCTTGGCGCGCGCGGAACCATACGACTACGGAGGCGATAGAGGAATGAGCACCCTTCAGGATCTCGATCAGGTCCTCTCGCGCAAGCAGGACATCTTGAATAAGAGTCAGGCGGGCGGCGGGAAAAGCAAGCAGGGCAGCAAGCTCTCCGCGCGCGACCGCGTGACGCGGCTGCTGGACGAGGGCAGCTTCGTGGAGCAGGGCATGCTCGCCTGCGACGCGGGCGTCGTGACCGGCTGCGGCACGGTGGACGGCAGGCCCGTGATCGTGTTCGCGCAGGACTTTTCCGTCATGCACGGCGCGATCGGCGCGGCGCAGGGCAAGAAGATCGTGCGCGCGCTGGAGCAGGCCCGCAAGACCGGCATGCCCGTGGTGGCGATGTGCGACAGCAACGGCGCGCGCGTGGGCGAGGGCGCCGCGGCGCTGGAGGCCTACTCGGATGTGTTGACGCATCTGGCGCGCCTGAGCGGCGTCGTGCCGACGATCGCGCTGGTGCTCGGGCCGTGCGTGGGCACGGCGGCGATGCTTTCCCAGCTGTGCGACCTGACGCTTCTCGCCGCGCCGGAGGGCGCGCTCTTGGAGGCGGGGCCGCAGGTTCTCTCCTCGGCGATGGGCAAGAGCCTGACCGCGCAGGAGCTGGGCGGCGGCAAGGCCGCCGTGGAGAGCGGCGCGGCGCACTTTGCCTGCGCGAGCGAGGAGGAAGCGCTGGCGCTGAGCCGCACGCTGCTGGGCATGCTGCCCGCCAACAATCTGGAGGACGCGCCCTTCGGGGTCGAGGCGGACGCGGATCGCCTGTGCCCCGGCCTTAGCGCCGGGATGGACGGCCGCGCGGCCATCGAGGCGATGGCCGACCCGGGCAGCGTCGTGGAGCTGGGCAAGGGCTACACCGGGGCCGTCACCGCGCTGGGGCGCATGGCCGGGCGCACCGTCGCCTTCGCCTACACCGGCACGGGCGACACCTGCGACAAGCGCATGAACAAGATCGCGCGCTTCGTCCGCTTCGCCGATTGCTATAACATCCCGGTGATCTCGCTCGTGGACTCCACGGGTCTGGAGATTTTTGACACCGTAAAGCGCCAGATGAGCGTCGTCAAGGCCGCCTCCGCGCTGGTCTACGCCTACAGCGAGGCCACGACCGTGAAGGTGACGCTGGTCATCGGCCACGCCGTGGGCGCGGCGTATGTGGCGATGGGCGGCAGCGCCAACGCCGACGCCGTCCTCGCGTGGCCCGGCGCGGTCATCAGCCCCTTGACGGGCGAGGCCGCCATTCAGGTGCTCTGCCCGGAGAAGATTCGCGAGAGCACGGGCGACGCCGTCGCTGCGCGCGCCGAGCTGGCCGCCCAGTACGAGGCGGAGGTTGCCGACGGCGTGAACGCTGCGGCGCAGGGCCTCGTGGACGACGTGATCGATCCCGCCGAGACCCGCAAGCGGGTCGTTGCCGCGCTGGAGATGCTCTCCGGCAAGCGCGATTCCAACCCGCCCAAGAAGCACGGCAATCTGCCGCTGTAAGCAGGAGGCAAGCCGATGTTAGCGATTTTTCAGTACGGCCTTTCCGTGGCCGTCGTCGGCATCGCGACGGTGTTCGTGGGCCTCGTCATCCTGATCGGGCTGATCAAGCTGCTCGAGCTGGCGATGGGCGCGCTCACGAAGAAGCCCGCGCCGAAGCCCGCCGCGCCCGCGCCCGCGCCCAAACCCGCGAGCGCCCCGGCCCCGGCCGCGCCGGCGCCCGCGCCCGAACCCGAAGAGGAGGAGGACGACGCGGTGATCGCCGCGATCGCCGCCGCCGTGGCCTGCGCACTGCAGGCCGCGGGGCAGGATCCCGCCGCCTACGCGATCAGCTCCGTGCGCCGCAGAGGCACCAGCGCATGGGGCCGCGCGGGCCGCGAGGAGCAGGTATACAGCAGAATGTGACGGGGCGCACGCGTCCCCAAAGAACAGATCGAGAAAAAAGCTAGGAGGTCGTTTCCATGCGTCAGTTTGTCATCACCGTGAACGGCGTCGCCTATGACGTCGCCGTGGAGGAAGTCGCCGCGGGCGCCGCGCCCGCCGCTCCCGTCGCCCCCGCCCCCAAGGCCGCGCCGAAGCCCGCGCCCAAGCCCGCCGCCGCCAAGCCCGTCGCGGGCGAGCAGATCTCCGCGCCGATGCCCGGCAACATCGTGGACGTCAAGGTCAAGGCCGGGGACGCCGTCAAGAAGGGCGACGTGCTGGTCGTGCTCGAGGCGATGAAGATGGAGAACGAGATCATGGCCCCGCGCGACGCCAAGGTCGCGCAGGTGCTCGCCGCGAAGGGTTCCGCCGTCAACACGGGCGACGCGCTGGTCGTACTCGAGTGACAAAGAGGGGTAAAGCGCTGTGAAAAAGATTCTTGGTGTGGCCCTCGGTCTGGCGCTCTGCCTGTCGCTGGCGTGCGCCTGCGCCGAGGAGATCGCCTCGCCGTCCACGGAGGTTGGCCCCGTCGTCATCGCCGGGGAGGACGTCCGGCAGGCCATGGAACCGGCGGATATGGTTCCCGGCTATGTGGACGAGGAGGCCGAGGCCGTCGCGGGCACCGTGGAGCAGGCGATGGCCGACTTCAGCATCGGCGGCACCGTGATGGGTCTGGTGCGCGACTCCGGCGTCTACGCGCTCTTTACCGGGCACTGGAAAAACGGCGTCATGATCCTGATCTCGTTTGTGCTGTTGTATCTGGCGATCGTCAAGCAGTTTGAGCCGCTGCTGCTCATGCCCATCGCCTTTGGCATGCTGCTGACCAACCTGCCTCTGGCGGGCATCATGGACGAGCCGATCTACGAGATCATCTCCAACCCGATGTACCACGGCAAGGCCGGCATTCCGATTTTGACCTCGGACGGCGTGCTGATCGGCTATCAGTACGTCAAGCAGAACGGCGGCCTGCTCTACTACCTGTATCAGGGCGTCAAGCTCGGCATCTTCCCGCCGCTGATCTTCATGGGCGTCGGCGCGATGACCGATTTCGCCCCGCTGATCGCCAACCCGAAGAGCCTGCTGCTCGGCGCAGCCGCGCAGCTGGGCATCTTCCTTGCGTTCATTCTGGCGCTGGCCCTCGGCTTTACGCCCGCGGAGGCCGGCTCCATCGGCATCATCGGCGGCGCGGACGGCCCGACCGCCATCTACGTCACCACGAAGCTCGCGCCCGGCCTGCTCGGCCCGATCGCCATCGCCGCGTACTCGTACATGGCGCTGGTGCCGGTCATTCAGCCGCCGATCATGAAGGCGCTCACCAGCAAGAAGGATCGCCAGATCGTGATGGGTCAGCTTCGCCCGGTCTCCAAGACCGAGAAGATCATCTTCCCGATCGTCGTCACCGTGCTCGTCTCCCTGATGCTCCCCAGCGCCGCGCCGCTGATCGGCTCGCTGATGCTGGGCAACCTGTTCAAGGAGTCCATGGTCGCCGACCGCCTGTCGAAGACCGCGCAGAACGAGCTGATGAACATCGTCACCATCTTCCTCGGCGTCACCGTCGGCGCGACCGCCAAGGCCGAGACCTTCCTGCAGGCGCGCACGATCGCGATCATCGCCATGGGCATCATCGCCTTTGGCGGCGGCACCGCGGGCGGCGTGCTGCTGGGCAACCTGATGTGCAAGTTCTCCGGCGGCAAGATCAATCCGCTGATCGGCTCCGCGGGCGTCTCCGCCGTGCCGATGGCCGCGCGCGTCTCCCAGAAGGTCGGACAGGCCGAGAACCCCAGCAACTTCCTGCTCATGCACGCCATGGGTCCGAATGTCGCGGGCGTGATCGGCTCCGCCGTGGCCGCGGGCGTGTTCATCTCCATGTTCGGTTGAGCCGGACACGCGTTCCCATTTTGACAAGGAGGAAACCAGCATGGGCAAGGTTCTCATCACCGATACCATCCTGCGCGACGCGCACCAGTCGCAGGCCGCGACCCGCATGCGGCTGGACGAGATGCTCCCCGTCGCCGACAAGCTCGACAAGATCGGCTATTACTCTCTGGAGTGCTGGGGCGGCGCGACGTTCGACGCCTGCATGCGCTTCCTGAACGAAGACCCGTGGGAGCGCCTGCGCGCGCTGCGCAAGGCGATGCCCAACACCAAGCTGCAAATGCTGCTGCGCGGGCAGAATCTGCTCGGCTACAAGCACTACGCCGACGACGTGGTCGACGCCTTCGTGAAGAAGGCGATCGAGAACGGCATCGACATCATCCGCATCTTCGACGCGCTCAACGACCTGCGCAACATGGAGCAGGCCGTCAAGAGCTGCAAGAAGTACGGCGGCACGGCCGAGATCGCCATCAGCTACACGATCAGCCCCGTCCACACGGAGGAGTACTTCGTGCAGCTCGCCAAGGACATCGAGCAGATGGGCGCGGACACGCTGTGCATCAAAGACATGGCCAACCTGCTGCTGCCCTACGACGCCTACAGCCTCGTCAAGAAGCTGAAGGAGAGCGTCAAGATCCCGATCCACCTGCACACGCACAACACGGCGGGCACCGGCATGATGACCATCCTCAAGGCCATCGAGGCGGGCTGCGACATCGTCGATACCGCGCTCTCCCCGCTGGCCAGCGGCACGTCTCAGCCTGCGACGGAGTCCCTGTGCGCCGCGCTGCGCGGCACCGAGTACGACCCGGAGCTGGACATGGATCTGATGAACGAGTGCGCCGTCCACTTCCGCAAGGTCGCCGACAGGCTCACCGCCGACGGCTGGCGCGACACGAGCAAGGTGCTCAGCGTGGACGCGAACACGCTCAAGTATCAGGTGCCGGGCGGCATGCTCTCCAACATGATCGGCCAGCTCAAGCAGTTCAACGCGATGGACAAATACTACGACGTGCTCAGCGAGATCCCGCGCGTGCGCGAGGACTTCGGCTATCCGCCGCTGGTCACGCCGACCAGCCAGATCGTCGGCACGCAGGCTGTGATGAACGTGCTCTTCGGCCGCTACAAGACCTGCCCGAACGAATCGAAGGGCCTCATGCGCGGCGAGTACGGCAAGCTGCCCGCGCCGGTGAACGAGGAGGTTCGCAAGATCGTCATCGGCGACGACGAGGTCATCACCTGCCGTCCCGCCGACCGCATCCCGCCGGAGATGGACAAATACCGCGAGGAGATTCGCGAGTATTACGAGCAGGAGGAGGATGTGCTCTCCTACGCGCTGTTCCCGAAGGTCGCGCCGAAGTTCTTCGAGTACCGCCGGGCGCAGAAGCTCAAGCTCGACAGCACGATGCTCGACCGCGAGGAGAAGACCGTTCCGGTCTGATCGGGCGAACGGAATACCAAAGGGGCGCTCCCGCGCGGGGAGCGCCCCTTTCTCATATCCTCTGCGCTTACGCGCCCTCATCCGGCCACGGGTAGTACAATTCGCCGTCGGCGAGCGTCTCGGCCTTGCCGTCGCTGACGCGGGCGATCTCCTGAAGCAGGCGCGCCTCGTCCGCGCAGCGCACCGTCAGCGTGCAGAGCACGCGGTCGGTGAATTCCGTCCCCTCGATGAGGCACGGGGCGCTGCGCAGGAAGTGCTCGAGGCGCTGCCATGTGGAGTAATCGACCTCGACCAGATGGCGCGCGCTGCGCTCCATCACCACGACGCCCGCCGCGTCCAGCGCTTCCTTGCTGCCGCGCGCATAGGCGCGCGTAAGCCCGCCCGCGCCCAGCAGCACGCCGCCGAAGTAGCGCGTGACGACGACCGCGCAATCGACCACGCCGCGCGCCTTCATCACCTCGATGATCGGCAGGCCCGCCGTGCCGCCCGGCTCGCCGTCGTCGCTGTAGCGCATCACACCCGCGTTCGCGCCGATGATGTAGGCGTAGCAGTTGTGCGTGGCGTCCTTGTGCCGCATGCGCACGCGGGAGAGGAAGGCGAGCGCCTCCTCCTCCGTGGCGCACGGGCAGCCGTAGACGATGAAGCGCGACTTGTTGACGATAAACTCCGCACTGTTCTCCGCGCGCAGCGTCCTGTAGCGAAGCGGCGCGCCCATGCTATTTGAGCAGCACGCGGTGGAACTTCTTCTTGCCGCTGCGCAGCATCAATCCCTCCGCGCCGAACTGGTCTTCGGTGATGGTCGCGTTCACGTTCGCGATCTTGGTTTCGTTCACGCTCACGCCGCCGCCCTCGATCAGCCGCCGCGCGGCCGAGTTGGACGGCGCGAGGCCCGTCAAGGAGAGCAGCGTGGTCACGCGCGCGTCGCGGGCGAGATCCTCGCGCGTGATCTCGGTGGTGGGGATGGAGCCGCCGAGCGCCGCGCCGCCGAAGAGGGACGCGGCGGCCTCCTGCGCCTTTTGCGCCTCCTCCTCGCCGTGGACGAGCTTGGTGACCTCGAAGGCGAGCGTCTTCTTGGCCTCGTTGATCTCGCTGCCCTCCAGCGCGCCCAGACGGTTCACCTCGTCCATCGGCAGGAAGGTGAGCAGTGCGAGGCACTTGCGCACGTCCTTGTCGTCCACGTTGCGCCAGTACTGGTAGAAGTCGTAGGGCGAGGTCTTCGCCGCGTCCAGCCAGAGCGCCCCGGCCTCGGTCTTGCCCATCTTGCGGCCGTCGTGCGTGAGCAGCAGCTGGAAGGTGCAGGCGAAGGCGCTCTCGCGCTCCTTGCGGCGGATGAGATCCGCGCCGCCGAGCATGTTGCTCCACTGGTCGTTGCCGCCCATCTGCAGGCGGCAGCCCTCGCGACGGAACAATTCAAGGAAGTCGTAGGATTGCATGAGCATGTAGGTGAACTCGAGGAAGGACAGGCCGTTCTCCGTCGCCATGCGGGCCTTATAGCACTCCGCCGTGAGCATCTTGTTGACGGAGAACATGGAGCCGATGTCCCGCATGAAGTCGATGAAGTTCAGCGAGCGCAGCCAGTCGGCGTTGTTGGCGATGATCGCCTTGCCCTCCGAGAAGTCGAGGAAGCGCTCCATCTGCTTCTTGATGTGCGCCACGTTGCTGTCGATGGTCTCCACGCTCATCATCCGGCGCATGTCCGTCTTGCCGGAGGGATCGCCGATCATCGCGGTGCCGCCGCCCATCAGCGCGATGGGGCGGTGCCCGGCGCGCTGCATGTGCGCCATCGCCATGATCGGGATGTAGTGCCCGATGTGCAGCGAATCCGCCGTCGGGTCGAAGCCGACGTAGAACGTCGTCGGCTGCTTGAGCTGCTCGTAAAGCTCGTCCTCGAAGGTCGTCTGCGCGATGAAGCCGCGCTCCTTGAGCAGGTCGAGGATGTGCTGTGCCATAGGTGTTTCCTCCCATCGGGTCGCGTCCGCTCCCGTGCGGCGCGGGGGAAGCGGGAGCGAACAAAAACGCCTTCCCTCGCGGGGAAGGCGTGCGTCACGCGGTACCACTTCCGTTTAGGACGCCATTGCTGACGCCCCCTTGCCGCCCGACGCGCGAAGATCGCGATACGGGCCTGCGCTGTATCCGGCGCACCGGCGGCCGCCTACTGGCTTACGCGTTCGGAGCCGCGCTCGGGGAGGTATTCGGCGCGTCCCTCGCCGCCGCCTCGCACCGACCGGCGGCTCTCTGGGGCGAAAAAACGCGCGTACTTGTTCCCTTCATCGCTTCACGCGCTATTATAGGGCTTCTGCGCGCGTTTGTCAAGGGGCGCGGCGGGGCTTGCGAAAAGGCGATAAAAGCGTTACAATAGAGGCGATAGGGGCGCGGTGAAGCGATGCGCCCCACTGGGAGGGGCCGCATGCTGCACGTCGTATTGGTCGAGCCGGAGATCCCGCAGAACACGGGCAACATCGCCCGCACCTGCGCGGCGACGGGGAGCGCGCTGCATCTGGTGAAGCCGCTGGGCTTCAGCCTCGAGAGCAAGTATTTGAAGCGCGCGGGCCTCGATTACTGGCCGATGGTTCGGCTGACGCTGCACGAGGATCTTTCGCAGCTGCTTCGGGAATACCCCGACGCGCCGTTTTTCTACGCCAGCACCAAGGCCCCGCGCGGCTACGCCGAGGTCGCCTATCCGCAGGACGCCTTTCTGGTCTTTGGCAAGGAATCGCGCGGGCTGCCGGAAAACCTGCTTAAGCGGGTGTACGACCGCTGCGTGCGCATCCCGATGAGGGAAGAGGCGCGCAGCCTGAACCTGTCCAACTCCGTGGCGATCGTCGTCTACGAGGCGCTGCGCCAGCGCGGCTTTGAGGGATTGCTTTCTCAGGGCGCGCTCACGGGCCGGGACGAGGAACCCGGCGCGTGGATGGATTACCTGTAATACGCGGCGCGCCGCACCGCGTCTTTACCGACCGAAACGAAGCCTTTGCGTGGCTGGAGGGCCTGACGCCCGCCGCGCTGTGAGGAGGAGGAGACCCGCATGAAGAAGAAGCAAAAGAGCCGCATCGGCTACCGCGTGGCCGCGGGCGTCATGGACGTATTCGGCGCGGCGGCGGCGGCGCTGGCGATCGTCGTGCTGATGCTGATGCTGGGCAGCCTCGTCTCGTGGCTGCGGCAGGACTTGGCGGTGACGTTCGCCGACCTGAGCGACAACATCACGGGCGCGGTGCTCGTCACCGAGCCGCAGGGCCGGTAAAGGGGGACGGGCGCATGAGGGCGTCGTGGCCGGAGCTGGAGGCGCAGATCGCCGCGTGCTCGCGGTGCAGGCTGTCGCAGACGCGCACGCACACGGTGCTGGGCGAGGGCGACCCGCACGCCGCGCTGATGTTCGTGGGCGAAGGCCCCGGCCAGCAGGAGGATCGCACGGGCCGTCCGTTCGTCGGCCCCGCGGGGCAGCTGCTGGACAGGATGCTCGCGGCGATTGCGCTCACGCGCGAGCAAGTGTACATCTGCAACGTGGTCAAGTGCCGCCCGCCGAACAACCGCGTGCCGGAGGCGGACGAGCGCGAGGCCTGCATGGGCTACCTGCGAGCGCAGACAGCGCTGGTGCAGCCGAAGGTGATCGTCTGCCTCGGCTCGACCCCGGCGCGGGCGCTGCTGGGCGACGATGTGCGCATCACGCGCGACCGTGGCTTGTGGCATCTGCGGCGCGGCGTGTGGTTTTTGGCCACGTTCCACCCGGCGGCGCTGCTGCGCGACGAGGCCAAAAAGCGCCCCGCGTGGGAGGATTTTCAGGCGATACGGGACAAACTACTGGAGCTTCGCGCGCATCCCGCGCTCGCGCAGGACGCGCCGCAGGCGGATCAGACGGGCTTCATCCCGATCTCGTAGCGGTCTGGAGGGCGGAAGATGGAAAGGTATCGGAGAGAGCTGCGCGCGTTTGTGGCGAGCGTGCTGCCGGGGCGGGAGAGCGCGCTGGTCTTCGGCGAGGGGCCGAAGGGCGCGCGGCTGATGCTCGTGGGCGAGGCGCCCGGCGAGCAGGAGACGCTGCTCGGCCGCCCGTTCGTCGGCCCGGCGGGGAAAAACCTCGATCGCTTTTTGGAGATCGCGGGCCTGCGCCGCGAGGAGATCTACATCACCAACGCGGTCAAGCTGCGCCCGACCAAGGTGGGCAAAAGCGGCCGCGTGAGCAACCGCCCGCCCACGCGCGAGGAGATCGAGCTGTTCAGGCCGTGGCTGCTGCGCGAGATCGAATGGATCGCGCCGGGGATGATCGCCACGCTGGGCAACGTGCCGCTGCGCGCGCTGCTGGGCGCGGGCAAGACCATCGGCCAGACGCACGGGCAGCTGCTGCATCCCGAGGGCATCCCCGCGCCGCTCACGCCGCTCTACCACCCGGCGAGCCTCATCTACAACCGCGCGCTGGAGGGCGTCTACGAGCAGGACGTCCTCGCGCTGGCGCGGCGGCTGGGCAAGGGACAGGCCGCGCGTTGATCGCCCGCCGCTGCGGTTTGGTGCGCGCAAATGTATCTTTGAAGCAAAAGCGCTTTCCCGAAGCGAACGCCTGTGATAGACTGAGCCGGAAGGGAAGGGGTAAACCATGCTAGAATTTCTGATCGCCAACCTGCCGATGCTGCTCTGCCTGCTGCTGGGCACGGGGCTGATCGTCGCCGAGGTGTTCCTGCCCGGCTTCGGCCTGCCCGGCATCACGGGCATCGCGCTGATCGGCGTGGGCATCGTCCTCGCAGGGGTACACTTCGGCGCTCTGGTCGCCGTGGGCATCCTGCTCGTGCTCATCGCGCTTCTGACCGTGCTGATCTCGTGGGTGCTGCGCTCCGCCGCCAAGGGCAGCGTGGGCCGCTCCGAGCTGTTCCTGCGCGAGAAGGACGCGCTGGGCGACGCGGAGGACATGCGCGCGCTGGTGGGCCGCAGGGGCCGCACGCTCAGCGTGCTGCGCCCGTCCGGCATCGGCGATTTCGACGGGGTGCGCCTCAACGTCGTGACGCAGGGCGACTTCATCGAGAAGGATCGCGACGTCGAGATCGTGGACGCGCAGGGCGCGCGCATCGTCGTGCGCGAAATCATCGACTGATACTTTTCTCAGATAAAACCATCATATGGTGCGAAACACAGGATGGGGTCTGGGGACAATGTCCCCAGACAGGGTTTGGGGCGGTAGCCCCAACGTACCCCAATCGCGAAGCGATTGCCAAAGGTAGCCCGGAAGCGAAGCGATCCCGGGCGGGTTCACTACGAAAATCTTTTGATTTGTGAATAGTATGAATCATCCGGGCGTCTAGCCCGTAATTACAGGAGGGAAACAAAATGGTTGAAGGCATCGTGCTCGTCGTCGTCATCCTCATCGCCGTCATCGTGTTTTTGAGCTTTGTGCCGCTGGGGCTGTGGGTGTCCGCGCTCGCCTCCGGCGTACACGTCCCCATGTTCACGCTGCTGGGCATGCGCATCCGCCGCGTCGCCCCGGCGAAGATCGTCATCCCGCTCATCAAGGCCGAGAAGGCCGGGCTGCGCATGGAGATCAGCAAGATGGAGGCGCACTATCTGGCGGGCGGCAATCTCGACCGCGTCGTCACCGCGCTCATCACCGCGCGCGGCGCGAACATCCAGCTCGGCTTCGCCGAGGCCTGCGCGATTGACCTCGCCGGGCGCGACGTATTGCAGGCCGTGCAGATGAGCGTCAACCCCAAGGTCATCGAGACGCCCGTCGTCGCCGCCATCGCCAAGGACGGCATCGAGCTGCGCGCCAAGGCGCGCGTCACCGTCCGCGCGAACATCGAGCGCCTCGTCGGCGGCGCGGGTGAGGAGACCATCGTCGCCCGCGTGGGCGAGGGCATCGTCACCACCGTCGGCTCCGCCGAGACGCACAAGGCCGTGCTCGAGAACCCCGACCTCATCAGCCGCACGGTGCTCAACAAGGGCCTCGACGCCGGCACGGCGTTTGAGATCCTCTCCATCGACATCGCGGATGTGGACGTCGGCCGCAACGTCGGCGCGCAGCTGCAGATGGATCAGGCCGAGGCCGACCGCCGCATTGCGCAGGCCAAGGCGGAGGAGCGCCGCGCGATGGCCGTCGCCCGCGAGCAGGAGATGAAGGCCGCCGCGCAGGAGCAGCGCGCCAAGGTCATCGAGGCCGAGGCCGAGGTGCCCAAGGCGATGGCGTCCGCGCTGCGCGAGGGCAAGCTCGGCGTGATGGACTACTACCAGATGAAGAACACCATTGCCGATACGTCGATGCGCGAGTCCATCGCCTCCATCGGCGGGGATACGCAGATCAAGAAGAAGTAAGATCGCGAAGGATCAAGGGAGGTGAAGCCGCGTGGATTTCGTCATCATCCTCGTCCTGTTCTACCTCTACGCGGTCGTCTTTTCCGCCGCGAGCCGCAAGAAGCGCGAGAAGCGCAAGGCGCGCCGCGAGGAGAGACGCTCTGCCCGGCGGACGGCCGTGAACATGCCGCCGCAGGCCTTCGCCGCCAAGGAACCCGCGCAGGGCGAAGCGACGCCCGCCCCGGCACACGCGCATGAGGCGGGCGAGGGCGAGGATCCCTGCCACGAGGGCATGCTGCGTCCCGCGCGGCCCAGCGTGTTCGCGCGAGAGGCGACGCCCTCCCAGCTCGCCGCGGCGGGCGAAGGGGAGGATCCCTGCCACGAGGGCGGGATGCGCCCTGCCCGACCCGGCGTGTACGCGCGGGAGGCGACGCCCTCCCAATTCGCCGCGGCGGGCGAGGGGGAAGATCCCTGCCACGCGTTCGCCCCGCCGCCGGACGAACTGGACATCGGCGCCCCGCAGGACGAGCCGCTGAGCGATGAGGCGCGCGCGCTGCTCTCGGGCGTCATCCTCTCCGAGGTGCTCACAAGCCCGCGCGAGCGCATCCTGCGCCGCAGGCTGGGGATGAGGTGATCGCATGGCGGAGCAGGCGGACATCCGCGTGGCGATCGCGGACGACGAGGAGGGCATGCGCCTCATCCTGCGCAAGCTGATCGAGGGTGAGGAAGGGTTCACGCTCTGCGGCGAGGCGAAGGACGGGCGGGAGCTGCTCGCCCTCGCGGCGGAAAAGCGGCCGCAGGTCTGCATATTGGATGTGGAGATGCCGGGCCTGTCGGGCCTTGAGTGCGCCCGGCTGCTGCAAGATACCGACCCGCAGACCGTGCTCGTCTTCGCCACCGCGCACGAGGGCTATATGGCCGAGGCGTTCGAGGTGTACGCGTTCGACTACTGGGTCAAGCCCTTCAAGATCGACCGCGCGAAGCAGACGCTGGGGCGCATCCGTCAGGCGCTGCGCCGCGAGCTGCCCGCGCAGCCGCGCAGGGCCGCGGAGAACCGCGCCGCGCGCGGCGCTTCGGGCCGCATCATGCTGCGCCACCGCGAGGGCGTTCACTTCGTCAGCCAGCAGGACATCCTGCTGGTGCAGCGGGAAAACCGCGCGACCGTGCTCTACGCCAAGGGCGGCAGGCGCTTTGAGACGAGCGAGCCGCTGGGCGAGGTGGAGGCGCGGCTCGACAAGCGGCTGTTCTTCCGCTGCCACAAGTCCTACATCGTGAACCTGAACGCGGTGGACAGCATCACGCCCTACGGCCGCTGGACCTACGTCGTCCACCTGACCGGCACCGATCAGGACGCGCTCATCACGCACGATAAGTACGAGGAGCTGGAGCGGATGTTCTCCTGATGGCGCAGCTCCAAAAGCGCGAGACAAAGCGAAACGGCGTTTTGCCAGAGCGAAGCGGCGACCGCATCCCCACCGGGAGCGGCCGCCGCCTTATATCTTTGGTGCGAAGTACGGGGTGGGGTCTGGGGACAATGTCCCCAGACAGGGTTTGGGGCGGTAGCCCCAACGTAACCTCAATCGCGAAGCGATTGCCAAAAGTAGCCCGGAAGCGAAGCGATCCCGGGCAGGTTCACCATGAATATGATTTGATTTGAGAAAAGCATGAAGCGGCGACCGCATCCCCGCCGGGAGCGGCCGCCGCCTTTGCGCTGCGCCGAAAAAATGGAAAAATTTTCAAAAATGCGGATGATTTTCCCGCCTTTGCGCGTCTATGGAAGTAGGCGCGCTCAGCGGATGAAGTTGGTCGTCTTGCGCTCGGCCTCCGGCTCGGGCGGGAGCAGGCCGTGCTCGCGGGCGAGGGCGAAGCTCTTGACCATGTAGGCCATGTAGCGGCCCAAGGTGCGCATGATCTGCAATCCCTCTTCGTCCTGCAACACCTGCTCGGGCGTGTTGCCATGCACCATCGGCCAATACTGGCTGGGCGCGATGGGCATGCCGCTGATGGCGAAATACTTCTGCAGCTGGTCGAGCGCCGCCGTCGTGCCCGCGCGCCGCGCGCTGACCACCGCCGCGCCGACCTTGTTGGCGAACACGGCGCGGCCGCCCGCGTAGAACATCCTGTCCATGAAGGAGGTGACGCTTCCGGAGGCGGACGCGTAATGCACCGGGGAGCCGATCACCAGCCCCTGACAGCCCTCGGCGAGATCGAGCGCCTCGTCCACGCGGTCGTCGCGGAAGACGCAGCGGTGCTTGCCCTGCCGCGCGCAGCCGCCGCAGCCGATGCAGCCGCGCACAGGGCCGTTGCCCACATGCAGGATGTGCGTGCCGACGCCCTCGGCCTCCAAAGCGCCCGCGACCTCGCGCAGGGCGGTGTAGGTGCAGCCGTGCTCGTGCGGGCTGCCGTTGATGAGAAGAATCTTCAGGTTGTCTGCCATGGTCATGCCTCCTGTGCCGCGACGGGCGCGGCGAGATCGTGCGTTTATTCCTATGCGGCGGGCGACGCGGGGAAGCACGCCGCGGGTGGATCGGCCTTAAGCCTTATGGGAAAGGCGCGGTTTTATTGTTCCCCGACGGGCACGCTGTCCTCGTAGAGACAGTCCGGGCAGATGTCCTGTCCCTCCGGCCATTCGATCGACAATCCCGCGATGCGCACGCTGCGAAAGAGCTTCGGATCGCGCAGACGCCCATACCAGCTGCCGCATAGATACGGCTTTACATCGAACATTCTGCACTCTCCCGTATCAAACGTGACGCGGAGCATGTAGTTTTCTTCCGGCGTCACGGCTACGGCGCGCGGTCTGATCCCCATGCAAACGCCTCCTTTACCTGAGCGGGTCGATGCGAAAATGCGCTTCGCCATTTTCGAGAAGACGCCAGTCTGCTTCCAGATCTTCCCGATGGATGCGCATCCACACCTTCACCATCTCCAATCGGTCGGGCTTGATCTTCCCGGTGATCACCTCGCCGTCGCGCGATGACGACCTCTTCTCCCTGATACTCCGCATGAATGTGCGGCTTGTGATGCCGTGCGTCCTTTTCAGGATACATGCGAATGATGACCCCGAAAAACAGGCTCAATACTGGCATCCGTTCATTCCTCCCATCCCGTCCCTTGGCTCGCCGAACCCCGGCGGCCCCGCTTCTCCTCCCATTATACCCCCAAACGACGCCCGCGCGCAAGGCGCGAGGGTGAACGCCGCGTCAACTTTTTGTGAAAAATGGGGAAACGGCTTGAAGGGCGGCGGCAAATCCTGTATAATATCGGCAAGAAAGATTGGGGAGGAGATCGACTATGGGCGCAACGCTTCTGATTATGGCCGCGGGCATGGGTTCGCGCTACGGTGGGGATAAGCAGGTGGACGGGCTTGGCCCGAACGGCGAGATTCTGATGGAGTACTCCATCCACGACGCCGTGCGCGCGGGGTTCGACCAGATCGTCTTCGTCATCAAGCCCGGCATGCGGGAGGCTGTCGCCTCGATCTGCGGCGACCGCATCGCTCAGCACACGCGCGTGGACTACGCCTATCAGGACTTTTCCAGCGTGCCTTCCTTTTACAGCATCCCGAAGGAGCGCACCAAGCCCTTCGGCACCGTTCACGCCGTGCTGGTCGCAAAGGACGCGATTGCGCAGCCCTTCGCCGTCATCAACGCGGACGATTACTACGGCGTCTCCGCGTTTAAGACGATCTACGACAAGCTGCAGACGCTGGCCCCCGAGGGCGAGGCGACCATGGTTGGCTACCAGCTGCGCAACACCGTCTCCAAGAACGGCACCGTCTCGCGCGGCGTGTGCAAGGCCGAGGACGGCATGCTGCAAAAGGTCGTGGAGACGCTCAAGATCAAGCTTTTCCCGGACGGCGCGATCCGCGACGTCGCCGAGGGCGAGCCGGGCGTGACGCTCGACCCGCTGGCCCCCGTGAGCATGAACTTCTGGGGCTTCACCCCGTGGATCTTCGGGGAACTGGAGCGCTACTTTGACGCTTTCCTGCGCGGCCTCGCGCCCGACGCGATCAAGGCGGAATGCCTTCTGCCCGTGTTCGTGGACGAGATGATGCGCGCGGGCAAGCTGCGCGTGCCGATGCTGACCACGGACGCGACGTGGTTCGGCGTCACCTACAAGGAGGACAAGCCCGGCGTGCAGGCCGCCCTGCGCGCGCTGCACGAGAGCGGCGTCTATCCGCCCTCTCTGCACGCCTGACGCCGGCAACCCTTGGCCCGCGCGGCGAAAGAGCGTCCGCGCGGGTTTGCCTTATTCGGAGGAACGATGAAGACCGAACGCATCGGCAGGATGCTTTCTGACAAGGTGCGCGGCGGCGTCAAACTGGCGAAGGCGGCGCACATCGCCATCGCCGTAAACCTCTTGGAGATCGCTGCGGGCGTGGCGATGGTGATCCTCGTCAACCGCCTGCTCGGCGCTGGGGTGGAGGAGACCATCGCCCGGATGACGTCGCTGCTGTGCCTGACCATCGTGGGCTGGGGCGCGGCGACCGACATCGGCGCGGCGCTCACCAGCCTGCGCATGGTGCGCCGCACCGAGGAGCTGGAGGAGGCCTATCGCCAGCTGGAGAGCTTAAACCGCGAGATGCGCGCCCAGCGGCACGACTTTCTCAACCACCTGCAGGTCGTCTACAGCCTGATCGAGATGCAGGAGCCGGGCGAGGCCCTCGGTTACATCGACAAGCTTTACGGCGACATGCAGCGCGTGAGCGGCATGCTGCGCACCGCCTGCCCCGCCGTGAACGCGCTGCTGCAAGCCAAGCTGGCCGAGGCCGAGCAGCGCGGGGCCGAGATGCGGCTCTCCATCGGCGCCAAGTGGGACGACGAAAGCCTGCCCGCGTGGGAGCTTTGCCGCGTGCTCGCCAACCTGATCGACAACGCGTTGGACGCCGCGACCGCCGCGCCGCCGCAGGGCGGCAAGCCGACCGTGGAGGTCGTGCTGGGGGAGGATCTGCGCAGCTGGTTCTTCTCCGTGCGCAACAACGGCCCCGCCATCCCCAAGGACGTGGAGCGGCGCGTCTTTGAGCCGGGCTTCACCACCAAGAAGAACGGGCAGGGCATGGGGCTGTTCATCGTCGGGCGGACGGTGAGCGAGATGGGCGGCAAAATCTCGCTGGAAAGCCGCGACGGCGACACCGTGTTTTCCGGGTTTATTCCCAGAAAGCGCCTGCAGCTGGGCGAGCAGACGCCCGAAAAGGGCGAGGAGTTACAAAAAATCGACAAATCGGGCGAAGAAATGTGAATTATGCTGTTGACAAATTAACAGTTTTGTAATAGAATTGTCGCAAGGTACGGTGAAGAAGGCCCTAGTCCGCGCATTTTTGGCGCGGCGAGGCCGGTATTCCAGTCGTCCCGCGCAGCCGCGCCGGGACACCGAAAGAGGGGAACAAGAGGTATGAAGAAGATCATGACAAGGCTGGCCGCGCTGACGCTGCTCTGCGTGCTGGCGATGATCGTCGTCGCGCCGTCCGCGAGCGCCGCCAGCTACAGCAAGGTGTACGGCGCCACGCTCGATCGCGTGCGCGTGCGCGCGTCCGCATCGACGAGCGCGACCATCATCGACAACATCATCAAGGGTGGCTGCGTGTACATCACCTCGTCCAAGACGAGCGGCAGCACCGTGTTCGTGGAGGTCAAGTATCGCAACAGCGACGGCGACACCTCCACCGGCTGGGTCTGCCAGAGCAGCGGAAGCTCGAAGTATGTCGAGATTCTCAGCGCCAAGCAGGCCGAGAGCAAGTTCGGCGTGAAGGACGGCGCGCTGCCCAGCAAGCGCGTGGGCACGTTCAGCGCCAGCCAGCGCAAGAGCGGCTCCGGCTCCGGCTCCGGCAGCGGCGGCGCGTCCTCCGATACGGTCAAGGACGTGCAGACCAAGCTCAAGGCGCTGGGCTACTACTCCGCCGAGATCACGGGCAACGTGGGCGCGAAGACCGAGACCGCGATCAAGAAATTCCAGAAGGATAACGGCCTGACCGCCGACGGCGTGATCGGCCCCAAGACGCTGGGCAAGCTCGACGCCGTCTACGCGTCGAAGGGCGGCTCCTCGTCCTCCGGCGGCTCCTCCGGCGGCACGATCAAGCTGGGCAGCTCCGGCAGCAACGTGACCAAGCTCCAGCAGGATCTGAAGGAGCTGGGCTTCTATGCCGCCGAGATCACCGGCAACGTGGGCGCCAAGACCGAGGCGGCCATCAAGGCCTTCCAGAAGAAGCATAACCTCTCTGCCGATGGCGTCGCCGGGCCGGACACGCTTGCGGCGATCTCCGCCGCGCTGCGCGGCACCACCACCTCCACCGGCAGCACCACCATCCTGCGCAAGGGCAGCCAGGGGAGCCGCGTCTCCCAGCTGCAGCAGGATCTGAAGACGCTGGGCTTCTATTCCGCCGAGATCACCGGCAACATCGGCAGCAAGACCGAGGCCGCGATCATGGCGTTCCAGCGCAAGAACGGGCTGACCGCCGACGGCATCGCCGGGCCGGACACGCTCGACGCCATCGCCGCGAAGGTGGGCAAGTCCTCCGGCGGCTCCGGCAGCTCCTCCAGCAGCGGGCTTCGCCTTGAATCGACGGGCAGCGCCGTCAGCGCGCTGCAGCAGAACCTGACCACGCTGGGCTACTACTACGGCGACATCACGGGCCACTACGGCAGCATGACCGAGGCGGCCGTGCGCAAGTTCCAAAAGGCACGCGGGCTGACCGCCGACGGCATCGCCGGAAGCACGACCCTCGACGCGATCACCAGCGCGCTGCGCGCGAGCGGCGCGACCGTCGCGGGCGGCAGCTCCTCCTCCGGCGTGGGCACCTCGCTGCGCGAGGGCGACAGCGGCGCCGCCGTCACCGAGCTGCAGAACATGCTCAAGAAGGTGCTCAACGCCAACGGCAAGCCCTACTATTACGGCGAGGTGACGGGCCACTTTGGTTCGCTGACCCGGCAGGCCGTCCGCAAGTTCCAGGACGATCACAACCTCACCGTGGACGGCATCGCGGGCACCCGGACACTGAACCTGCTGCGCCAGCTTTCGGGCAGCAGCGCCAGCGCGGGCGACAGCTCCAGCTCCGGCACGGTCACCACGACCGATCAATCCTACGGGCGCATCATCAAGGACAACGTGTACCTGCGCTCCTCCTACTCCACGACCTCTGCGCCGAAGGCGAGCCTGAGCAAGGGCACGCTGGTGCGCATCTCGCGCACGGTGGCCTCCGGCGATTCCCGCTGGTACTACATCAGCGTGACGGTCGGCGACTACGTCTACAAGGGCTACGTCCGCAGCGATATGATGGAGACCCTGACCGCCGAGCAGTACGCGCAGGCGGGCGGCGACGGCAGCGCGGGCGCGGGCGATCAGGAGACGCTGGGCATCATCCGCGTCACGGGCAGCAGCGTGAAGCTGCGCTACGCGCCGAACACCGACGCCACCGTCGTGGGCTACGCGAACAAGGGCGATACGTTCTACTATGTGGACGTCTCAGGCGGCTGGTATCAGACGCGCAACGGCTACTGGATCAGCGGCAGCTACGTCGAGGTTCTCAGCGGCAGCGAGGCGGATCAGTACATCGACTCCGACAGCAAGACCTCATATCGCCTCAACGACACCGGCTCGATGGTCACCTACATCCAGCAGGCGCTGCAATACCTCGGCTACTACACGCGCGAGATCACCGGTCACTTCGGCAGCGGCACGCAGGAGGCCGTCCGGCGCTTCCAGCGCGACGAGGGCCTCTCCGCCGACGGCGTCGTCGGCCCGGATACGCTGGCCCGCCTGCGCGCGCAGTACTCCGGCGGGAGCACCGCGCAGACCGATTACAAGGACGTCGCCTACAACATCAACTGGTTCACCTATAAGGAGAGCGTCTTCAACAAGCTGGGCCTCAAGCGGGGCAACGGCAAGAACGGCGAGGTCAAGCTGACAGACCTGAAGACCGGGCGTTCCTTCAACATCTACGTCCAGTCCACCGGCAACCACGCCGACGTGGAGCCTTCCACGGCGAAGGACACCACGACGATGTGCGAGATCTTCGGCGTCTCCGACCCGAGCAAGATCAGCTACGTCCGCCGTCCGGCGGTGCTGACCGTGGGCGGTTACCAGTTCGCCTGCGCGATCTACGGGCAGCCGCACGGCTCGCAGGACATCACGAACAACAACTTCCCGGGCCAGTTCTGCCTGCACTTCCTGCATTCCAAGACGCACGGCACCAATCAGGAGTACTCCCTGAACGTCAACGCCGTGAACGACGCGGTGTCGCTCCTCAAGGACAAAAAGGTCAACGTGCTTGAGACCCCGCCCGCGCTCTGATCCCTACGACCTTCTCCGAATCCCCCTCTTATAGCGAAAGCGGCGCGCGCAAGCGCGCCGCTTTCCGCATGCCGCGCGGATTGACAAGCCCGGCGCGGCATGGTAAAATCGACCGTGAACCGGGCGGCCCAAGGGCCGCCATGAAATACGGAGGGCAAGAGAATGTCCCTGTTCGCGCTCACCGGGTACGGCCTTTGCTGCGCGGCCGTCTACCACCTGTTCCCCAAAAAACTGCGCTATCTGGTGCTGCTGGCGGCCAGCTACGGCTTCTACGCCGCAAACGGCCTTGCGGGATTGCCGTTCATCCTCGCGACGACGGCTGCGACGTATCTGGCCGCGTTGCGCATCGGCGCGATCGCCGCGAGCCTCAAGGGCCGCTTGCAGGGGGAGGGCGCGCAGCTTACGCGCGAGGAGAAGCGCCGCCTGCGCGCGCAGGCGAAGAGCCGGCAGCGCGCGTGGCTGATCGCGGCGCTGGCGCTGTGCTTCGGCCTGCTCGCCGTGCTCAAATACGCGGACGACGTGCTGGGGTGGTTCGGCGGCTCCCCGCTAGGGCTGGTGCTGCCGCTGGGCATCTCGTTTTACACGTTCCAGTCCACCGGCTATCTGATCGACGTCTACAACGGCAAGTACCCGCCGGAGCGCCATCCGCTGCGCTACGCGCTGTTCGTGTCGTTCTTCCCCCAGCTGATTCAGGGGCCGATCGGCCGGTACGACCAGCTTTCGGAGCAGCTTTCCCAGCCGCACGACTTCGACTGGGACGGCTCCGAGCGCGGCGTGCTGCTGATCCTCTGGGGATTGTTCAAGAAGATGGTCATCGCCGACCGCGCGCTGCCGCTCGTGGAACAGGTGTTTTCCGCGCCCATGGGCGCCTACGGCGGCGCGGCGGCGCTGGTGGCCGTGCTGTTTTACGCGGTGCAGCAGTATACGGACTTTTCCGGCGGCATCGATCTGGTCGCGGGCATCGCCGAGCTGTTCGGCATCCGCCTCGCGCCGAACTTCAAGCGGCCGTATTTCTCGGTCTCGCTGGGCGACTTCTGGCGGCGCTGGCACATCAGCCTCGGCAGCTGGATGCGCGACTATGTGTTCTATCCCTTCGCGCTGACGCGGCCGGTGACCGCGCTCTCGAAGGCGGTAAAGCGCGTGAGCGCGCCGCTCGCCCGCGCGCTGCCCGCGGTGCTGGGCAACCTGCTCGTGTTCCTGCTGGTCGGCGTGTGGCACGGGGCCACGGCCAACTACATCGCGTGGGGGCTGTATAACGGCGTGCTGCTGGCGATCTCCGCCGCGCTGGAACCCGCATACAAGGCGTGGAACGCGAAGCACGCGCGGCTGTCCGCCTCCAAGGGCTTTTATGTGGCGCGTGTGCTGCGCACGTTCGTGATCGTCAACATCGGCTGGTTCTTCGACCGTTGCGCGCGCGCGGGCGACGCGCTGCGCATGATGGCGAGCGTCGTGACGGATTTCCGCCCGGCGCAGCTTGCGGGCGGCGCGCTTCTCGAGATGGGCGTGTCGGCGGTGGATCTGCGCGTGCTGGCGGTGGCGGTGGCGGCGCTGTTTGCCGTCTCCGTGCTGCAGGAGCGCGGCGTCGTGCTGAGGGACTGGGTCGTCCGCCGCCCGATGCTCGTGCGCTGGTTCGTGCTGATCGGCGGTGTGGTATGCGTGCTGCTGCTGGGCGTGTGGGGTTCGGGCTTCAACGAGGCCGCGTTCCTGTATTATCAGTTCTGACGCGGCGAGGAGACGAAGGATGAAGAGAAAGCTACGGCGCGTTTTGCGCGGCGCGGCGTTCACGGCGCTGCTGCTGTGCGTGCTCGCGGGGGTCACGCGTCTGGTGGAGCGCAAGGCGAGCCGCACGCGGATGACGCCCTTTCTGCGCGATGCGGCGCAGTTTGACGTGCTGTTTATCGGCGATAGCCACGTCGTCAACGACGTGCTCCCGATGGAGCTTTGGCGCGATTACGGCATCGCCTCCTACAACATCGCCTCCTACGGGAACACGATGGCGGTCTCCTACTGGGCGATGATGAACGCGCTCGACTACGCGACGCCCAAGCTGATGGTCATCGGCACGATGGACGTGGAACAAAACTACAAGCTCTCCGGCAGCAGCAGCGACGTACACACCGCGCTGGACGCGTTCCCGCTGACGCTCACCAAGGCCCGCGCGATCGAGGATCTGATGAACGGCTACGCCGTGGACGACGACGGCAGATACTACGCCGACATGAAGGGCGAATACTATTTCACGCTGGGCAAGTATCACAGCCGCTGGAGCGAGTTGACGCCCAACGATTTTCACCCGGCGTTTACGTCGGCCAAGGGCGGCGAGCTGGCCGTGGGCGTAGCGACGCCGCGCGACTACGAGCTGATCGACGAGGGGCTGCTCATGGGGGAGGACACCGTGGGCTTTGACTACCTGCGCCGGATGATCGAGGAGTGTCAGCGCCGGGGGATCGACGTGCTGCTGACGAACCTGCCGTACCCGGCGACCGAGACGCAGCAGATGGCCTCCAACGCCGTGTACTATGTGGCGCAGGATTACGGCGTGGACTACCTCGACTTCGTGTACCTCGATCAGGTGGTCGATTACCGCTGCGACATGTACGATTCGTACTCCCATTTGAACGCCTCCGGCGCGCAGAAGGTGACGGATTATCTGGGCCGCTATCTGCGCGACCACTACGACCTGCCCGACCGCCACGAGGACGCGGCCTATCTCGAGCAATGGAACGCGGACTACGCCGAATATCTGCAGATGAAGCACGACGTGCTGCTGCGCGCGTGGCGCAACCTGAACTCGACGCTGATGCTGCTGCACGACGCGGATTACAGCGCGTGCGTGGTGCTGGCGGGGGACTCGCCGCTCTACGCGGACGAGCGGGCGATGCGGCTCCTGCAAAACATCGGCCGATCGCACATCTTCGAGGAGGACGGCGCGTCGGCCTGGTCGGACGCGCTGGAGCCGCTCGGCGCGCTTTTTGACGCGGCGGCGGACGGCCTGCCGTACATCGCGCTGATCGACCGGGGCGGCGAGCGCATGCGCATCGCCGACCGCGCGGGCGCGGGCGAGGCGTCCATCGAGGCGTCCTTCGGCCGCCTCGCGTTCACGGCGCAGGGCGGCGCGCTGCGCATCGCCGTGGACGGCGAGGAGATGCTCACCGAGATGCAGCTGGGCGATCAGCGCGCACTGGTGCTCGCCCTTGACAGCGCCACGGGCGAGGTCGTGGAGGCGCTGGGGTTCTGAGGGCCGAACGGGAAGACGGCGCATCTGACGAACGCATAGAAAGACGTCCCGCCGCGAGTTGCGGCGGGACGTCTTAACATCTGCTATTTTAGCCTTGCTCTCCTCGCACAGCGCCTTCCCGCCTTCTCTTCTCCAGCCAGACCATCAGCACCGCCACGTCGCCCGGCGACACGCCGGAGATGCGGCTGGCCTCGCCGAGGGAGCGCGGCTGCTGCGCGGTCAGCTTTTGCCGGGCTTCGATGCGCAGCCCGTCCAGCGTGCCGTAGTCGAAGCCCTGCGGCAGCAGCGCGTCCTCCGTCCGGCGGAACGCCTCCACATGGCGGCGCTCCTTGTCGATGTAGCCCTCGTAGCGCAGGGAGATCTCCACCTGCTCGCGCACGTCAGCCGGGAGCGGGGGCATGGACGGGGCTAGGACGCGCAGGTCGTCGTAGCCGACGCCGGGGCGGCGCAGCAGATCGCAAGCGAGCAGCGAGGCGTCGCTGTCGCCCTGCCCCAGCGAGGAGAGCCACGCGTCGCGCTCGGGCGTCTTCGCAAGCCGCGTGCGCCGCAGGAGCGAGACCGCCTCCTCGATGCGCGCGCGCTTTTCTCGCAGGCGGCGCAGCCGCTCCGGCGAGGCGAGGCCGATCTCGCAGCCCAGCTCGGTGAGGCGCTGGTCGGCGTTGTCCTGCCGCAGCAGCAGGCGATACTCACAGCGGCTGGTCATCATGCGGTACGGCTCGTTGGTGCCCTTGGTCGTCAGGTCGTCCACCAGCACGCCGATGTATGCCTGATCGCGCCCCAGCGTCACGGGCGGCTTGCCCTGTACATGGCGCGCCGCATTGACGCCCGCGATCAGCCCCTGCGCCGCCGCCTCCTCGTAGCCGCTGGTGCCGTTGATCTGCCCCGCGAAATAGAGGCCCTGCGCGGCGCGGCAGGAGAGGTCGGCGCGCAGCTGCAGCGGGTCGATGCACTCGTATTCGATGGCGTAGGCCAGACGCAGCACGCGCGCGCGGCGCAGCCCCGGGATGGTGTGCAGCGCGGCGAGCTGCACGTCCTCCGGCATGGAGGTGGAAAACCCCTGCACATACCACTCCGGCGTGTCCAGCCCCTCCGGCTCGAGGAAGAGCTGGTGGCGCTCCTTGTCCGCGAAGCGCATGATCTTGTCCTCGATGGAGGGGCAGTAGCGCGCGCCCGTGCCGTGGATGGCCCCGGTGTACATCGGCGCGCGGTGGATGTTCTCGCGCAGGATGCGGTGCGTCTCCTCGTTCGTGTAGGTGAGGTAGCACTGGGCGCGATTGCAAAGCGGCGCGTCCGTGAGGAAGGAAAACGGGGTGACCGGCTCGTCGCCCGGCTGCGGCTCGGTCTCGTCGAAGTCGATGGAGGCGACGTCCACGCGCGGCGGCGTGCCCGTCTTGAAGCGACGCAGCCGCACGCCCAGCGCGCGCAGCGCGTCCGCCAGATGCGTGGAGGAGAGCAGGCCCTGCGGCCCGCCCGCCCACGAGCACTCGCCAATGATGATGCGGCTGTCCGCGTACACGCCCGCGCAGATGACCAAAGCCCGGCAAGCGACGCGCGCGCCGGTGGTCGTCTCCACGCCCGTCACGCGGCCGCCCTCGCAGAGGATGCGCCCGCACTCGCCCTGACGCAGCTGCAGATTCGGCTCCGCGAGCAGCGCGCGCAGCATCCGCCGCTGATAGGCGCGCTTGTCCGCCTGCGCCCGCAGCGAATGGACGGCGGGGCCTTTGCCCGTGTTGAGCATGCGCGACTGGATGAACGTGTCGTCGATGGCGCGGCCCATCTCGCCGCCCAGCGCGTCCACCTCGCGCACGAGCTGCCCCTTGCCCGTGCCGCCGATGGCCGGGTTGCAGGGCATGAGCGCGACCGCGTCAAGGTTGAGGGTGAGCGCGAGCGTTGTGCAGCCCAAGCGCGCGGCGGCAAGCGCCGCCTCGCAGCCCGCGTGGCCCGCGCCGACCACCACGACGTCAAAGCTTTCCATCGGTCATCGTCTCCAACCGTTCGTCAATGCGCCCAGAGTTCCACGCCGCGCAGCAGCTCCAGCTCGCGGATGTCGCGCGCGTCGGTAAACGCCGAGCGCGAGAGCAGCGCGCCCGTGCGCCAGTACAGCGGCAGATAGGGCAGATCCTGCGAAAACATCGTCTGGATGTCGCGCATCGTCTCGCCGTAGGCCTCCTGCGAGAGGCAGTCGCTGCTGCGCAGCTTCACGAGCAGGTCGTTCATCGCGTTGGAGCGGTAGCGCGTGTAGTTGCAGCTCGCCGTCGAGGTGAGGGTAAAGCCGGGGTCGGGGCAGACGTCGAAATTAAACGCCGCCAAGACGAGATAGTAGTCGCCGCTGCGCAGCTTTTCCAGCACGTTCTCGCGCGACCACGTCTGCACGGAGACGGGGATGCCGACCGCCTCCAGCTGCTCCCTGATGCGGTTGGCGGCGTTCGTGCGCACGGTGGAGCCGGGTTCGTCGTAGACCAGCAGGCGCATCGTCTTCATCGCCTCGCCGCCCTTGTAGCGCTTGCCGTCGTCCGCCAGCTGCCAGCCCGCCTGCTCGAGGAGCGCCTCGGCCATCAGCGGGTCGTAAGGATCCTCGATCGTCGATTCGTTGGAGAGCCATGTGCCCGCGGGCACCGGCGTGTAGGCCACCGTCGCCATCCCCTGATAGATCGAGGAGATCAGGTCGGATCGGTTGATCGCGTAGGAGATCGCCGAGCGCACGAGGTTCTGCCCGTTGTCGTCGCTCTTGAAGATCGTCTGCGCGCGGTTGACGAGCAGCACCTCGAGCTGGCGCGTGCGCGCGGTGAGCGAGTAGGAATTGAGCGAGCCGGAGTAGCGCGAGGCGTTGATCGAGCGGGACATCGCGACGTCCACGTTTTGCAGATCGAACGCGGTGAGCGCCTGCTCGGCGTTTTCAAACAGGCTCGCGCGGATGTTGCGCACCTGCGGCGTGCGCTGCCACCACGACGTATTCGCCGTCAGCCAGATCGCGCTGCCCTGCTCGTAGCCGTCGTAGCGGTACGGCCCGGTGCCCGAGGGCATGTCGCGCTGCACCTCGTCCGCCGGGAGGATGGGGAAGGTGAACGCGTAGAGCGCGCCGAAGCTCGGGCGGCGCAGGCCGAAGAGCAGCGTGCGCTCGTCCGTCGCCTCCCACGAGCGCAGCGTGTAAAAGGTGGCGTAGTACAGCCCGCGATCCTCGACGGGCACCTCGGAGTTGAGATCCTTGTCAAAGCCGGAGAGCGCGTACATCTCGTCCAGCGTGGCGACCACGTCCGCGCTGGTCAGCTTGCGCCCGCTGTGGAAGGTCACGTCGTCGCGCAGCGTCACGCGCAGGCGCTGGCCGCCGTTTACAAATTCGTAGGAGTAGGCCAGCTCCATCTGCGGGACGTAGTCGTCGTCCAGCGCGAAGAGGCCCTCGTAGACGAGATCGAGCACGCTGACCACGTCGCGCTGGTTGAGTTGCAGCGGCCGCAGCGCCAGATCGCGCGTGGCGACCGCCGCGCAGGAGAGCGACGTCGTCTCCGCGCAAGCGGCGCAGGGCAAAAGCGACAGCAGGCAGCAGAGCAGCGCGGCGAGCGGGCGGCAAAACATCTTGGCCATAAAAGCTCCTTGGGGTCAGTCCACGGCGGCGTCCGGCGCGGGCGCCTCCGCGGGATAATAGTATTTGCGGTACACGTCGCGCGCGCGCAGCACGCGGGAGGCGTAGGCCGCCGTGTCCTCGGTCGGGATGGTGGCAAGGGTGACGCCGTCCGGGCTGTAGAGCGGGTTTTGAAGCCAGCTGTCCACGTTGCCCTGCCCGGCGTGGTAGGCGCAGACGATCTTCGTGGCGTCCCCGCCAAAGCGCCGGGAGAGATAGCCCAGATACCATGTGCCGAAGCGGATGTTGGTCACCGGGTCGTAGAGCGCATCGAAGGAATACCCCTCGCCGTCCTCGCCGAGGCGATGGGCGATCCACGCGGCCGTGTCCTCCATCAGCTGCATCAGCCCGCGCGCGCCGAGGCGGCTCTGCGCCTGCGCGTCGAAGCTCGACTCGCACAGGATGATCGCGCACACCAGCGCGGGATCCAGTTCCTGCGCGAGGGCGTACTGCTCGATCGCCTCGCGGTAGTAGAGCGGGTGCTGCGCGCGCTCGGCGGCCTCGGCCTCGAGCCTGCGGCGCTCCTCCTGCCGGGCGAGATAGCTGCGCGTGACCGCCACGGCGCAGGTGAAGAAGATCGCCGTACACAGGAAGATCAGCAGCAATCGCACGGGCGTGGGCAGCGCGGTGAGCAGCGGCGCGCGCTCCTCCGGCGTCGGGGCCGGGGGCGCGGGGTTGCGGCGCCGGCGTCGGGGCGCGGGGGACGGGGTGTTCATGGCGGCCTCCTTCTCAGGATTGCTGCGCAAGGCGAGCCAGTTCTGCGTCCAGCAGGCGGCGCACCTGTTTGCGCACGGCGGGCAGCGGCCTGTCGGCGCGGATGACGGCGTCGGCGAGGCGCATCTTTTCGCCGAGCGGCATCTGCGCGTCGATGCGGGCGGCGGCCTCCGCCTCGCTCAGGCCGTCGCGGCGCATCAGCCGAAGCAGCGTCACGGCGCGCGGCGCGGCCACGACCCAGACGCGGTCGAACCCCGGCTCCATGCCGCACTCGTAGAGCAGCGGCACGTCGGCAAAGACGAGGGGGGAGCGGCTCGCGGCCAGATCGGAGAATATGCGGCCGATGATGCGCGGATGCAGGATGGCGTTGAGCCTGAGGCGCTGCGGCTCGCTGGCAAAGACGAGCCGGCCCAGCGCTTCGCGGTCGAGCACGTCGCCCGAAAACACGTCGTCGCCAAACGCCTCGCGCAGCGCGGGAAGCGCCTCGCCGCCGGGCGCGGTCATCTCGCGCGAGATGGCGTCCGCGTCGATCACGGGATAGCCCGCCTCGCGCAGGAAGCCCGCGACGGTGCTCTTGCCGCAGGCGATGGAACCGGTCAATCCGATCTTCATAAGCTTCCTCACAGATCTGGGCGGAAAGCGCCGCCCGCGCCGCCCGCCGCACGGGCGGGATGCAGATGCAGGAAAATATGCGTCCCTCAAAGGGGAGAGAACGTCACTTGGTATCGTACCACGAGCGGCCCGCGTGTACGTCGGCGATCAGCGGCACGCGCAAGGAAGCCGCGCCCTCCATGCAATCGCGCAGCAGAGCGGCGACCTTCTCCGCCTCCCCGGCGGGGGCCTCGACGATCAGCTCGTCGTGTACCTGCAGGATGAGCTTTGCCTGCAGGCCCTCGCTTTGCAGCCGCGCGCGCACCGCGTTCATCGCGATCTTGATGATGTCCGCCGCCGCGCCCTGCACGGGCGTATTCATCGCGGCGCGCTCGCCGAACTGGCGGCGCGCGTAGTTTGCGGCGGAAAGCTCCGGCAGCGGGCGGCGTCTGCCGTACAGGGTGACGGAATAGCCGCGCTGCTTGCCCTGCGAAACGCACTCGTCCATGAAGCGGCGCACCGCCGGGTAGCGCGCGAAGTAGCGCTCGATGAACTCCGCCGCCTCCTTGCGGGTGACGTGAAGCTGCTCGGAGAGGCCGTAGTCGCTGATGCCGTAGACGATGCCGAAGTTGACCGCCTTGGCGCTGGTGCGCATCGCGGGCGTGACCTCGTCAAGCGGCACGCCGTAGACCTCCGCGGCCGTGCGCGCATGGACGTCCTGCCCGCGCGTGAACGCGTCGCACATCGCCTCGTCGCCGGACAGGTGCGCCAGCAGGCGGAGTTCGATCTGGGAGTAGTCGGCGTCCACCAGCACGCAGCCGGGCTTCGCGATGAACGCGCGGCGAATCTCGCGGCCCATCGGCGTGCGCACGGGGATGTTTTGCAGGTTCGGCTCGCTGGAGGAGATGCGGCCCGTCGCGGCGATCGTCTGATCAAACCAGGTGTGAACGCGCCCGTCGCGGCCCACCAGCCGCAGGAGGCCGTCGATGTAGGTGCTGCTCAGCTTGGTGATCTGCCGGTAGAGCAGGATGCGCTCGATGGCGGGGTGCAGCGGTGCAAGCTCTTGCAGCGTCTCGGCGTCGGTGGAGAAGCCGCGCGCGGTCTTCTTGCGCGCCGGAAGCCCCAGCTTGTTGTAGAGCACGTCGCCGAGCTGCTGCATGCTGTTCAGGTTGAACGGCCCCACGCCGCAGAGCGAGAAGATCTCCTCCTTGAGCGCGGCGATCTGCGCGCCGTACTGCGCGCCGAGGCGCTCCAGCTCGTCCCTGTCCACGAGGAAGCCCACGCACTCCATGTCGTAGAGCGTGCGCAGCAGCGGCAATTCGATCTCGCGGTAGAGCTTGTCCATGCCCTGCTCGGCGAGCAGCGCGAGATGGCGCTGCGCCTGCTCGTAGAGCGCGTCGGCGTCCTGCGGCGGCTCGTACTTGCCCTTCTGCGGGGCGAGCAGGTAGGCCATCAGTTGCGCGTCCTCCACGGGCGCGGTGAGCGTCAGGCCCCACTGCGCGGCCTGCGTCATCAGCCGCTTCGCGCCGAAGAGAATGAGCGTCCCCTCGCCGGCGAGCAGCGGGGAGAGCAGCGCGAGCGCCTGCGCGGGGTCGAAGCCGCCGCCGAGCAGCCCCTCCGCAAAGGGGATGGCGGCGCGGCGGCCGTCCGGCAGCGCCAGCGTGATGCGCGTATCGTGCAGCATCAGCGCGCAGGAGCCGCACGCCTGCGCCTCGCCGACAAACGCGGCGACCGCCTCCTCGGTGGAGAGCTGCGCCTCCTCCTGCCGCTCGGCCTCGGGCGGCGCGGGGATTTCCGCCTTGGCCCCGCCGCAGAGCTGGGTGAGCCGCGCGCTGATGGAGCGCAGTTGCAGCTGCTCAAAGAGCGGCAGCGCGCCCAGCATGGCGGGGTAGCTCAGGCGGCAATCCTCGATCTGGGTTTCGACGGGCGCGGTGCGCGCGATGGTCGCCAGCTTGCGGCTCATCAGCGCGCTCGCGCGGCCCTCCAGCAGCCTTTCGCGCTGCTTGCCCTTCAGCTCCGTGTGCGCGTTTTCCAGCACGGCGTCCAGCGAGCCGAATTGCGTGAGCAGCCGCGCCGCCGTCTTTTCGCCGATGCCCGGCACGCCCGGCAGGTTGTCGCTCGCGTCGCCCATCAGGCCCTTGAGATCGACGATCTGCTCCGGCCAGACGCCGAAGACCTCCTTGACCTTTTCGGGCGTGAAGCGCACCACGTCGCTCACGCCGCGGCGCGTGTAGAGCACCTGCGTATGGTCGCTGACCAGCTGCATCGCGTCCCGGTCGCCCGTGACCAGCAGGGCGTCAATGTCCTCCTTCTCGCAGCGCAGGGACATCGTGCCCAGAATGTCGTCCGCCTCGAAGGCGGGGCAGGTGATGCGCCGCACGCCCATCGCGTCCAGACAGTCGTAGACCAGATCGAACTGCGGGCGCAGCTCCGGCGCGGTCGGCTTGCGGCCCGCCTTGTAGGCGTCGTAATCCTTGTGGCGGAAGGTCGGGCCGTGCAGGTCGAAGGCGACGGCGAGGTAGTCGGGCCGCTCGTCGGAGACGACTTTGAGGAGCATGGAAAGAAACCCGAAGACCGCGTTGGTGTACACGCCGTCCTCGCTGGCGAGCGGGGGCAGCGCGTGAAAGGCGCGGTGCATCAGGCTGTTGCCGTCGATCAGCACGAAGGTCTCGTCAAACATAGGGGTCTCCTCGCAAATGAAGTTGCCCCTATGATACCACAGATGAAGGAAAAATACAAATGCCCTTTACGCGCCCTGTTCCAGCGCGCGAAGGCCGCGCAGCGCCTGAGCGCGGGCGCGCAGGAGCGGGGCAAGGCGCTCCCGCGCGAGGGAGACGGCCTCCTGCGCCGGGTCGCCGTCGCCGCCCAGCAGGCTGCAAAGCGCGTCCGCCTGCGCGCGCAGGCGAAAGAGGCCCAGCTGCGCGCACAGGCCCTTGAGTTCGTGGGCGGCGTCAAACGCGGCGGCGGCGTTTCCCGCCTCCAGCGCGGCGGCGAGGCGTGAGACGGCGTCCTCCTCGGCGAAGGCGAGCAGGAAGCGGCGGTAGAGCGCGGCGTCCCCGCCGGACTGGACGAGGCCCGCCGCCGTATCGATGCCGTAGACGGTGAGATCGGGAAGGATCATGGCAAAACCTCCGACAGGGCAAAATAGGCCTGAGCGCGCGGCGCGGGCCGGGGCCGCCTTCCAGCATAGCGCAGGCGCGGGGCGATGGCAAGCAAAACCGTTCGACACGATTCGCGCGGGGGCCGCAAAATCTTTTTGCGGCGAAACGGCAGGAAAAAGCGCGCGCGAGCACGAAAAGAGACAATTCGAGCGAGAACGCGCATCGCGCGGAAAGGGACGTGAGGACGGCTATGCTGAAGAAGGACGCGCGCCGGGCGAGGCGCATCGCGGCGGCGTGCGCGCTGCTGCTGGCGCTGCCGCTGCTGGGCGGATGCCGGGCCGCGCCGCCGGAGGACGGCGGCTTCCGCATCGTCGCCACGTTTTATCCTGTGTACATCTTCGCCCAAAACGTCGCCATGGATGTGCCGGGTGTCGTCGTCACGAGCATGGCGGGGCCGGATGCCGGATGCCTGCACGATTACGAGCTGAAGACGCACGACGCCGCGCTCATCGAGGACGCGGACGCGCTCGTCGCCTGCGGGGGCGGCATGGAGGCCTTCCTGCCGATGGTAGAGGGCATGCGAAGCGACCTGCCCGTGATCGAGGCCTGCGAGGGCATCGCGCTGCTGCCCTCCGGCGAGCACGACGGCGAGCACGGCGATCACGACGGGCACGAGCACGGGGACAACGCGCACGTCTGGCTCGACCCGGCGCTGGCCGCGCGGCAGGTTCAAAACATCGCCGCGGGGCTGTCCGCCGCCGACCCGGCACACGCGGCGCTCTACGCCGCCAATGCCGACGCCTATATCCGGCGGCTGGCGGCGCTGGGCGAGGAGCTGCAGGGCGAGCTTGCGCCGCTCGCGGGCGCGGGCATCGTGACCTTCCACGAGGCGTTTGACTACTTCGCCCGCGCCTACGGCCTGACGGTCGAGACGGTGATCGAGCAGGAGCCGGGCATGGAGCCGGGCACGCGCGATCTGGCGCATACCTGCGATCTGGTGCGAGAGCGCGGCATCCGCGCGCTGTTCGTGGAGCCGCAATACCCCCAGCGCGCCGCCGAGACCGTCTCCCGCGAGACGGGCGCGGCGATCTACACGCTCGACCCGGTCGTCTCCGGGGACGGCGGCCTGACCAGCTATGAGGACGCGATGCGCCGCAACGCGCAGACGCTATTGGAGGCGCTTTTATGACCACCCCGCAAACCGCGCGCCCCGGCGCGCCGAAGCTGCGGCACCCCGACGGCTGCCACGGCGGCTCGCCCTGCGGCCTTTGCCGCATCGAGATCGACCACCTGAGCGTGACGCTCGGCGGGCAGAAGCTGCTTCATGACGTGAGCCTGCATGTACACTGCGGCGAATTGACCGCGCTCATCGGCGCGAACGGCGCGGGCAAGACGACGCTGCTGCGCGCGCTGCTCGGGCAGATCGAATACACGGGCGCGGTGCGCCACCTGACGCAGGACGGACGCCCCGCCGCGGCGGTGCGCACCGGCTATGTGCCCCAGCAGCTCGAGTTTGACCGCTCCTCGCCGGTGACGGTGACGGATTTTCTCGCCGGGGCGATCGGCCGCAGGCCCGTGTTTCTGGGCGTCGGCCGTGCGATGCGCGCGCGCGTGGGGGAGGCGCTCTCCCGCACGCACTGCGAGGCGCTGGCCGACAGGCCGCTGGGCGCGCTCTCCGGCGGGGAATTGCAGCGGGTGCTGCTCGCGCTCGCGCTGACGCCGCAGCCCGATCTGCTCATCCTCGACGAGCCGGTCTCCGGCGTCGATCCCAACGGGCTGGAGGCGTTCTACCGGACGGTGGACGAGCTGCGCCGCACCAACCACATGGCGATCCTGCTCGTCTCGCACGATCTGGGCGTGGTGGAGCGCTACGCCGACCGCGTCGTGCTGATGCAGGGCGGGGTCGTCAAACAGGGGTCGCCGGAGGTCGTGTTCGATTCGCCGGAGTTTGCCGCCGTGTTTTCGGGGAGAGGAGGACGAGCGTGAACGCCGTATACGCCGCGATGGACGCGCTGCTCCCGTTTGAGTTTCTGCGCTACGCGTTCATGAAGAACGCGCTGCTGGCGATGCTGATGATCGCGCCGCTCTTCGGGATGCTCGGCACGATGGCCGTGGACAACCGCATGGCCTTCTTTTCAGACGCTCTGGGGCACAGCGCGCTGACGGGCATCGCCGTGGGCGTGTTGCTGGGCCTGCGCAGCCAGATGGCCGCGATGCTCGCCTTTGGCGTGCTGTGGGCGGCGCTCATCACGTTCGTCAAGCACCACTCGCGCATGAGCGCCGACACGATCATCAGCGTCTTTTCCTCGACGTCCGTCGCGCTGGGCCTCGTCGTGCTCTCGCGCGGGGGCGCGTTCGCGCGCTATTCGAGCGTGCTGGTGGGCGACGTGCTCGCCATCACGCCGGGCGACCTGCTCGCGCTGCTCGCCACGCTCGCCGTCTCTTTGGCGCTGTGGGCGCTGCTCTTTAACCCGCTGATGCTCACCAGCGTCAACGCGCCGCTGGCGCAGAGCCGGGGCGTGCGTGCCTCGCTGACCGAATACGCCTTTACCTTGCTCGTCGCCGTCGCCGTGATGGTCTCCATCCGCTGGGTCGGCGTGATGCTCATCAATTCGCTGCTCATCCTGCCCGCGGCCTGCGCGCGCAACGTGGCGCGCAACGCCCGCGCGTACATGGGCCTCTCCGTGCTCATCGCGCTCGCATGCGGCGTGGCGGGGCTGGCGCTCTCCTTCTATCTCAACACGTCGGCGGGCGCGGCGGTGGTGCTTCTGCTGGCCGCGTGCTACTTTTGCACGCTGCCGCTGCGCAGGCGCTGAGACGGCCCCAGCGTCCAAAGGGGCGACGGGCGCGACGTTTCGCCCGGCGGGCCTTTCGCTTTTGCGCCGCGCGTGGTATGATACGACACGGGAGGGAAGACGATGCTGGGCGTGATGACCGTGCGCAAGGCGGAATTGCGCTTTCGCGAGTTTGACCGCTATCGCGGCTTCTACTGCGGGCTGTGCCACGCCATCGGCGCGCGCTGCGGCGGCGCGTGCCGTCTGGCGCTCAGCTTCGAGATGACCTTTCTGGCGATTTTGCAGACCGCGCTCTACGAGAGCGAGACGAAGGAGACGATGCGCCGCTGCGCGCTGCATCCCGCGCGCAAGCATCTCGCGCTGAGCGGCGAGGCGATCGACTACTGCGCCGACGTGAGCGCGCTGATCTCCTATTACGACCTGCGGGACGGCTGGGAGGACGAGCGCCGCCCTGGCGCGCTGGCCGCGAGCGCGCTGCTGAAGCGAGGCGCGCAGCGCGCGGGCGAGGCGCTGCCCCGGCAGCGGCAGGCGGTGGAGACCTATGTGGCGTCGCTGCACGAGGTCGAGCGGCGGCGCGACGACAACCTCGACGCGGCGGCCAACCTCGCGGGCGATCTCATGGCGGAATTGTGCGCGGCGCGCGAGGACGTCTACGCGCGCGACCTGCGCGAGATGGGGTTTTACCTGGGCAAGTTCATCGCGCTGTGCGACAGCTACGAGGATCTCGAGCGGGACGCGCACGCGGGGAGCTACAATCCGCTGCTCACGCGGCGGGAGTCGCCGACGTTTGACGAGGACTGCGAGCGAATGCTGGGGGATATGATGGCGCGCGCCGCGCTGGCGTTTGAGCGCCTGCCCATCTTGCAGGACGCCGAGATCCTGCGCAACATCCTCTACAGCGGCGTGTGGGTGCGCTTTGAGGCGGCGCGCGAGAAGAGAAAGGACAGACCATGACGGATCCGTATCAGGTGCTGGGCGTGCCGCCGACGGCGAGTGACGACGAGGTCAAGAAGGCCTATCGCGCGCTGTGCAAGCGCTACCATCCGGACGCGAACGTGGGCAAGCCGGACGCCGCGCAGGCGGAGCGGCGCTTCATGGAAGTGCAGCAGGCCTACGAGGAGATCATGCACAGGCGGCAGGGCGGCGGCTCGCGGCCCGGGAGCGGCTACAACGGCGGGCAGCAAAGCCCGTTCGGCGGCGGCTACGGCGGCTATCAGGATCCGTTTGCCTCGTTCTGGGGCGCGTATGGCGCGGCCGCGCAGGAGCAGCAGGAGATGCCCACGGGCATGCGCGCGGCGAAAAACTACATTGACGCCGGGCACTACGCCGAGGCGCTCAACGCGCTGGGCACCGTGCCGCCCGAGCAGCGCAGCGCGCGCTGGTATTTCCTCGCCGCGCTGGCGCAGAGCGGGCTGCACAACAACGCGCAGGCGATGGAATACGCCAGGCAGGCCGCGAGCATGGAGCCTTCCAATCCCCAATACCAGCAGCTGCTCAGTCAGCTGCAAAGCGGCGGCACATGGTACGACCAGCGCGGCGCGGAGTATGGCCGCTACACGATGGGCAGGCCGAATCTGTGCTGCTCGATCCTCGCGCTGAACCTGTGCTGTATGTGCTGCGGCGGCGGGCGGATGATGTACTATCCGCTCTGCTGCTGCCTGTGATGAGCGGGCGGATGCGCTACCGGGTGGCAAGGCCGCGGGCGATCCTTGCTGCGGCGCTGATCGCGTGCCTCGCCGTGGCGATCGCGGCGGCGGGGCGCGGCTGGACGCTCTGGAGCCGGGCGACGGACGGGCGTCGCGCGCGCGAAATGCAGGCGGAGCGCACGACGGAATTCGATCTGCGCGCGCAGACGCGCAAAGAGCAGGAGGCCGTGCGCGTAAACGGCTGGCTGAGCGTCGTATCCTCCAGCGCCGTGACGCTGCAGGGCGCGCGCGGGGAACTTTACGCGACGCTCTACGAGCCGCTTTCCGGCGAGGCGGACGCGCCGCTTGCGATCGCGCTGCACGGCGGGCTAGGCACCGACAGCGCGCAGGTGCGCGACGTGGCGTGTACGCTCTCGCTCGCGGGCTATCGCGTGCTGACGCCCGATCTCTACGCGCACGGGCGCAGCGAGGGGACGGCCTCGACGCTCGGCGTGCGGGACGCGGACGACGTGCGCGCGTGGGTCGATTACGCCGTGGGCAGGAGCGGCGGCGACGCGCGCATCGTGCTCTTCGGGCAGGACGAGGGCGCGCTCTCGGCGCTGCTCTATCTCGCGCGCGATCCCGACCCCGCCGTGCGGGCCGCCGCGCTGGACGGCGTGAGCGGCGATCTCTTGCGGCGCATCCGGACATATCTGGGCGAGGTCGGTGCGGGCGGCGCGCTTCATGCGGCGCTGGCGCTGCCGTGGGCGCGGGCGAGGCTGGGCATGCCGCTTGCGCGCGTCGCGGCGCTTTCAAGCGGCGAGGGCGTGTACACGCCGCTGCTGCTTCTGTGCGGCACGTTTGACGAGGAGGCGCCCGCGTGGGAGGGCGAGGACATCGCGGCGCGCGCGGAGGAGGCCCGCGTGCTGCTCGTCGAGGGCGCGCGCCACGGCATGGCGCGCTACGTCGAGCCGGACGCCTATTACGGCGCGCTGACGTCGTTTTACGAGGACGCGCTGCGGGAAGACGGGCGCATGTGAAGAGATCCCTCTCATGCTTTTCTCAGATAAAATCATCATATGGTGCGAAGCACAGGATGGGGTCTGGGGACAATGTCCCCAGACAGGGTTTGGGGCGGTAGCCCCAACGTACCCCAAATCGCGAAGCGATTGTAAAAGACAGCCCGGAAGCGAAGCGATCCCGGGCGAGTTATTCACGAAAAGCGGCCAAGCTTAAAGCGGCGCGGCCGCTTTTTGTTTTGCGCAAAGCGTCTGTGCGACCGGCGAACGGACGCGAAAAACCGAATGGAAATGAAGACGATTATTGTCAGAATAGCGCGAGCGGCGCGCAGATACAATAGGCCCGAAACGATTGGAGGTGAAGAAGACATGGCGAGCAATTCAAGCAGCAACCAGATCAATGTGCCGCAGGCCCGCGACGCGCTCAACAGCATGAAGTATGAGGTCGCGCGTGAGCTGGGCGTGAACCTGAAGCAGGGCTACAACGGCGACCTGACCTCCCGCGAGGCCGGCTACGTCGGCGGTTACATGGTCAAGCGACTTGTGGAGCAGGCCGAGCAGCAGATGGCCGGCCAGAGCTTCTGAGCGCGGCAGCGCGTCCCTTCCCCAGAGTGTAAAGCGTGAAACGACATGACAAGCCTTGGCGGGGAAGGGAAGACCGGGAAGGCGCGCCGCGCGATCCTTGCGCGCGGCGCGCCTTCCGCATAAAAAGAAAGGGGAATGAAGCGATATGAAGAATCCGAATCAGGGCGGCTTTAACGCCCAGCAGAGCTTTACGCAGGGCGGCGCGCAGAACCAGCAGGGCTTTGGCCAGACGGGCGCGCAGGGCGCCGCGTCCTCCAAGAGCGGCTCGTCCTCCCGCAGCGGCAAGACCGTCGTGCCGGAGGCCAAGGGCGCGCTCGATCAGATGAAGTATGAGATCGCCAGCGAGCTGGGTATCAACCTGAAGCAGGGCTACAACGGCGATCTGCCCTCCCGTCAGGCGGGCTACATCGGCGGCTACATGGTCAAGCGGCTTGTCGAGCAGGCCGAGCGCTCCATGAGCGGCCGCGCCTGACCCATCGCCCGCCGGATTTGCTCCGCGGACTCAGCTTGTCCAAAACCTGTGTCTTTCGATACAATCGTCTTTTCTCCCCCTCCGGGGGAGAAAAGGCGTCTTTGACAGTTTGCGCCCGCCGGATTCGCTCCGCGGACTCAGCTTGCCCAAAACCTGTGTCTTGCGATACAATCGTCTTTTCTCCCCCATCCGGGGGAGAAAAGGCGTCTTTGACAGTCTGCCCCGCCGGATTCGCTCCGCGGGCTTTTTTTGTTTTGGGAGGCTTTTCAAGGGCGCGCTTTGGGTGTATAATAGAAGCCAGATTACATTGGAGGAGGAGTTTTCCCATGGCCAGAGGCGGCTTTCCCGGCATCCCCGGCGGCAATATGCAGCAGCTCATGCGGCAGGCCCAGAAGATGCAGCAGCAGATGATGAAGGCGCAGGAGGAGCTTGACGCGCGCGAGTACGAGGGCAGCGCGGGCGGCGGCGCGGTCGCCTGCAAGGTGAGCGGCAAGCGCGAGCTGCTCTCGCTGACCATCGCGCCCGAGGCCGTCGATCCGGACGACGTGGAGATGCTCCAAGACATGATCGTCGCTGCGGTCAACGACGCGCTGCGCAAGGGCGAGGAGACCCGCGAGCGCGAGATGGCCCGCCTCGGCGGGGCCGGCATGGGCGGGATGCTGTGATATGACGGGACAGATCGAACCCATCGCGCGCATGGCGCAGCAGCTGAGCCGCCTGCCCGGCATCGGCTCCAAGTCCGCCCTGCGGCTGGCGTATCACATCGTCTCCCTCCCGCAGGAGCAGGTGCGCGAGCTGGCCGCCGCCATCTGGCAGGGCCGCAAGGACGTGAAGCTCTGCCCGGTCTGCGGGAACTACACCGTAGAAGCGCCGTGCCCCATCTGCGCGGATGAGAGCCGCCACAACGGCGTGCTCTGCGTCGTGCGCGAGCCGCGCGACGTCGCCGCCATCGAGCGCATGCGCGACTTTAAGGGCGGCTACCATGTGCTGCACGGAACGCTCTCGCCGATGGAGGGCGTCGGCCCCGACGACATCCGCATCCGCGAGCTGGTGCAGCGCGTACAGGACGAGCATATCCGCGAGGTCATCCTCGCCACCAACCCCGACATCGAGGGCGAGGCGACCGCCGCGTACATCGCCAGACTTCTCAAGCCCATGGGCGTGCTCGTCACGCGCATCGCGCACGGGCTGCCCGTCGGCGGCGACCTCGAATACACCGACGAGGTCACGCTCGCCAAGGCCATCGAGGGCCGCCGGGAGATGTGATCGCCGCACAGGCCGCCTTTTTTCCAAATTCGCGCTTGACAGCGCCGCGCTTTCGCGGTATAATATCGGCTGTCAATGAGCGATGCGGTAGTAGCTCAGTGGTAGAGTGCCACCTTGCCAAGGTGGATGTCGCGAGTCCGAATCTCGTCTACCGCTCCATTGCGGCCACGCAGCGTGGCCGCTTTTTTTGCCTAAGCCCCGCGCATCCCAAAGAAGGGAAGCCGCGCCGGGCGCGAGAAAAAACAGAGGAAACCGACGGAGGGAGTACCCGCTATGGCCGAGCGACATGAGCGGCTGCGCGTGCAGCAGGAGTGGAAGGCGACCGCGCTGCAGAGCCGCGAGGAGATCTTCGAGCAGCTGGACCGCATCGAGGGCGGCGAGGTGGACGCCGAGGCGCGCGAGGCGCTCTTCGAGCAGATCGACGGGCGGCTGATGCAGATGCGCCACGAGCGCGACCAGCTCTTCGGCTACATCGCCGAGGAGAGCGCGCTCATCGACGAGATCGAGACGCGCGTCAAGGAGCTGCGCCGCCAGCAGCCGGGCCGCTTCCACATCGTGCCGCCCGCGCCGACCAACGGCCAGATCGACAGCGAGGAGCGCAGGCGCGACCACTTCGCGCAGGGCAAGAGCGCCTACAAGATCTTCTGGATGTTCTTCGTGGGCAGCATCCTCGGCGTGCTCGTCGAGCGCGTGTGGTGCGTGGTGCGCTACGGCTTCTACGAGCCGCGCGTCGGCTCCATCTACGGGCCGTTCAACCCCGTGTACGGGCTGGCCGCCGCCGCGCTCACGCTCACGCTCTATGGCCTGCGCAACCGCGGGCGCATCCTGTCCTTTCTGGGCGGGGCGATCGTCGGCTCCGCCGTCGAGTACGCGTGCTCCTTCGTGCAGGAGCTGGTGTTCGGCTCCGCCTCGTGGGATTATTCCAACCGGCCGTTTAACATCAACGGGCGCATCTGCCTGCTGTATTCCGTCTACTGGGGCGTGCTGGGGATGCTCTACATCAAGGAGTTTTACCCGCGCATCGCCAAGCTGATCCTCAAGATCCCCAACAAGGTCGGCAAGCCGCTCACCGTGGCGCTGGCGCTGTTCATGACCGTGAACGTGCTGATGACCGGCATGGCGCTGCTGCGCTGGAGCGAGCGCCGAGACGGGAGCGCGCCCTCGTCCATGCTGGAGGAGTACTTCGACAAATACTACCCGGACGAAAAGATGAAGTCCATCTTCACCAACCTCGAATTTGTGGACGAGCGCGACGCGCGGCGCGAGCGGCAAAACGCCGCCATACAGGCCGCGAAGGAGCAGCTCGACATGGGAGCGGAGCCGGAGGCGACGCCCGAGCAGACGCCGCCCGCGCCGGACGCCGAAAACTGACCGCGATTAGCGCCCACGGGGCGAGAACTTGACGAACGAAGGAGGAGGAAGACGCATGAAATACGCAAAAAGGATTTCCGCCGCCGCGCTGATGCTCGCGCTGCTGTGCGCCGTCGCGCTCGCGGACGGAGGCTGGGTGGGAAGCCGGCTCCACGGAAGCGTGCAGCTCGCCGCAGCCGCCGGAGACTATGGCTACGAGTGGATCGACGCGACGGGCTTCGGCGCGGGGAACGACACGGCGTGCGTCGTCAGCCGCAACGCCAGCGTCTGGTCGCAGCCGCGCACGAACAGCAACAAGCTCGGCTCGGCCAAGAACGGCGAGAAGCTGAGCGTCCATACCGACGGCGGCGCGCCCGTGATGCAGAGCGGGTTTTACAGCGTATCCTACAAGGGCCGCGAAGGCTGGATCAACAGCGCCTACGTCGTGTGCGGCACGCCGGAGATCACGCTGATGGAGAGCAACGTGCCCGCCTACTGCGCGCCGAGCCGCAACGCGAAGCGCGTCGGCTCGCTCAGCAAGCTGACCAGTTACACGGTGCTCGGCTTCTACGGGCCGTACTACGTCGTGAGCCTGCGCGAGGCGGCGGCGTTCATCCCGATGAGCTGCCGCCACTACGACAGCCAGTTCGCGAGCCTTTACCGGAATGCGTCTACCTATCGCGGCACGACCTCCCGCAAGACCCAGCTGCGCACCGGCCCGGGCGAGGAATACGCCACCGTGCGCGACATCGGCTCCGGCCAGCGCTTCACCTGCTATGACGAGATCGACGGCTGGTATCTGACCATCGACAGCGACACGGGCTGCTTCGTCTACATCGACTCGGACGACGCGGACGTGGCCTTCTAAACGGCGGGCCGCCGGAAATGAAAAGCCGTCCGCGACAAACCGCGGGCGGCATTTGACTGCACCCTGCGAGGAGGAGACGCCGTGATCGACCGCTATGCCAGCGCGCGGATGGCCGCGCTTTGGAGCAACCAGACCAAATTCGAGACGTGGCTCGAGGTCGAGCTGCACGCCGCCGACGCGTGGGCGCAGCTGGGCCGCATCCCCAAAGAGGCCGCCGAGGCGATGCGCCGCAACGCGCGCTTCACCGTGGAGCGCATCGAGGAGATCGAGGCCTCGACCCGGCACGACGTCGTCGCCTTCACGCGGTGCGTCGCCGAGAGCCTCGGCGAGGAATCGAAATACCTGCACTACGGGCTGACCAGCACCGACGTCGTGGACACCGCGCTCTCCAGCGTGGCGACGCGCGCCTGCGACGCGCTGCTCGAGGACGCGGACAAGCTGACCGGCGTCCTGCGCGAGCAGGCCCGGCGCTACAAGAAGACGCCCTGCATCGGCCGCACGCACGGCGTACACGCGGAGCCGACGACGCTCGGCCTTAAATTCGCGCTCTGGTACGCCGAGATGCAGCGCGACCGCGAGCGCCTCGCGCGTGCGCGGGAGACGGTGCGCGTGGGCAAGATCTCCGGCGCGGTGGGCACCTACGCGAACGTCGATCCCTTCGTGGAGCGCTACGTCTGCGAGAAGATGGGGCTTGAGCCGTCGCCCATCAGCACGCAGGTGCTCCAGCGCGACCGCTACGCCGAGCTGCTGACGACCATCGCCATCTGCGGCGGGACGCTGGAAAAGATCGCCACCGAGATCAGAGGATTGCAGCGCACGGAGCTGCGCGAGGTCGAGGAGCCGTTCGCGGCGGGGCAGAAGGGTTCCTCCGCGATGCCGCACAAGCGCAACCCGATCAACTGCGAAAAGGTCTGCGGCCTCTCGCGCGTGCTGCGCGGCTACGCGCTCTCCGCCTTGGAGGACATGGCGCTCTGGCACGAGCGGGACATCAGCCACTCCTCGGTGGAGCGCATCATCCTGCCCGACGCGACGTCGCTGCTCGACCACATGTTTGCGGTCGTCACGCGCGTGCTGGGCGGGCTGCTCGTCTACCCGCAGAACATGCGCCGCTCGATGGACATGAGCCTTGGCCTGTGCTTCTCCCAGCAGGTGCTGCTCGCGCTGATCGGCAAGGGGATGCTGCGCGAGGACGCCTACGATCTGGTGCAGCGCTGCGCGATGCGCTCGTGGGAGACGCAGACGCCGCTCGCCGACCGGCTGCGCGAGGAGGACGCCGTGACCTCGCGCCTGACGGACGAGGAGCTGCGCGCGTGCTTTGACCCGGCGCGCCACTTCGCGCATGTGGACGAGGTCTTCGCGCGGCTGGGGCTGTAGCGCGCGATTGATGCCGAAATCCTGCACCAAAGGGAAGCGCGACAGCCCCAGATTTTGGCGAAATTGCGGCCGGAAATTTTACCAGTTTTTACAAAACGGTGCGGAGCGCTTGTGTTTGGGCGCACTTTCACCTATAATAGGACTGTTCCACGAAAACTGTAACGCTGACACGGTGGAGGACGCATGTACAGACTGCTTCTGGTTTCCGATAAGGCCGATGTGCGGAGCCTTTACGAGCAATTCCCCGAGTGGGAGCAGCTCGGCTTTGAGCGCCCGACCATCGCCGCCGACGCGCAGCAGGGCATCGACCGGCTGGGGCAGGGCCGCTACGACGCGGTGTCGTGGCTGCTCTCGGTGACGGAGGGCAAGCGCTTCTTCGCATACCTGTCCAAGCGCCCCGAGATGTTCGGCATGGAGACCGCCCGCAGCGAGGAGCGCCTTCGCCGGGAGATCGGCGCCGCGCGCCGCGCGCTCTCCTCCCGGGACGCCGCCCGCCAGACCAAGCAGATCGACGACCTGACGCGCATGATGCGCGGCGAGTTCCTGTGCGACCTGCTGCGCGGGGCGACCTACGACGACGCGAAGATCGACGAGCGCATGCGCTCGCTCAAGATGTTTTCCATCGACCCCGCGCGGCCCATCACGACGTCCTCGTGCAGGCTGCCGCAGGGGGATTACTTCCTCGCCGAGGTGTGGCGCTACGGGCGAGAGAGGCTGGAGAACGCGCTCAAGAACATCTTTGAGACCGCGAACGACGAGGTGTTCTACGTCCTGCTGGTCATCAACCCGCACCACATGCGCCTGCTCGGGCTGCCGATGCGCGAGATGAGCGGCGACGAGATCTACGAGCGGGTGTCCCGCCATCTCGACCGCTGCCAGCAGCTGCTGCAAGACTACTTTGAGCTGACGCTGGACATCAAGCGCGTCGTCCGCTACGACAGCCTCTACGCGCTCAGCCGCGAAAACGCCGTGCGCACGGCGCACTGACAAAGACGCTCGCGCCCCTTTCCTCTCGCGCGGAGGGAAGGGGCGTTTTTTGCGCTGCATGGGAAGCGGCGCGCGCGCATAAGCCTAAGCGGCAAACGGCGCGAAGGGGGGAGCGGACATGCGCGAGAGGCTGCGGCGCGTTGCGCTGAAAACCGAGCTGCCGGAGGACGCGCTGCTCGGCGGCGCGCGCGTGACGCTGACCGGGCGCACGGGCGTGCTCGTGGAGGGGCAGCGCGGCGTCGTGGAGCTGAGCGGCGCGCGCATACGCCTCAAAACCGACGGCGGCGTGCTCACCGTCTGCGGCGAAGGGCTGCGCCTGCGCGAGCTTTCCCTCGACGCGGCGATCATCGGCGCGGAGCGCGTCGCCTCCGTGAGCTACGGCGGCGGCGTCGAGCGATAGCGGGGAGGGAACGCGGATTGCGGCTTTGGGTGGACGTCGGCGGGATCAATCTGGAGCGGCTGCTGCGCGCCGCGGCGCAGGGCGGCGTGACGCTGCGCGGCGTGCGGCGGCTGGACGCGCGGACGATGCGCGTGCGTATTCCCTTCTGGCGGGCGCGGGCGCTGCGGGAGCTGTGCGAACGCGGCGGCTGGGAGTGGCGAGAGGCGGCGGCCGGGCCGCTCGTGCGCTTTGGCCGCTTTCTTCGCGCGCGAAAGCCGCTCGCCGCCGGCTTCCTGCTGGGGGCGGCGCTGGTGTTTGCCTCCTCGCGGCTGGTGCTGCGCGTGCGCGTGGACGGGGCGGGCGCGCAGATCGCCGAGGTACACAGGGCCTTGGATGCGGAGGGCGCGCGGCCCGGGCGGCTCAAGGCGGCGCTCTCCACGGACGCGCTGCGCGACGCGCTCGCGCTGCGCCTGCCCGGCCTCGCCTTCGCCGGGGTGCGCTACGCGGGCAGCACGCTGATCGTCGAATGCGAGAGCGCGCGCGAGGGCGAGCGGGTCGGGGTCGCGGGCGAGGCGCTCGATCTCGTCGCGTCGGAGGCGGGCGTCGTGACGCGGCTGTGGGTGCAGAGCGGCACACCGCAGGTGCGCGTGGGACAGGCCGTGGCGGCGGGGCAGACGCTGGTGCTGGGGCAAGAGCGGGACGCGGACGGCGGCATGCGCGCGGTGCGCGCGCAGGGTGAGGTGCAGGCCCGCGTGTGGGCCGAGGGCGCGGCGCGCGTGAGCCTGTGGAAGACGCAGACGCAGGAGACGGGCGAGACGCGCACGCGGGTGACGCTGTGTACGCCGTGGCGAGAGCGCGTCGTGGCGGACGCCGAGGCGTTTCCCTCGCAGGACGTGAGCGCGTACACGGAGCCGGTGGTCGGGCTGTTTTTGCCCGTGTGGCGGCGCATCGAGACGCTGGCCTGTACGCGCGTGACGCGCCAAATGCGCAGCCGCGAGGAGGCCGCCTCCATCGCGCAGGGGGCGGCGGAGCGGTTGGCAAAAAAAGAGTGCCCCGCAGGCGCACAGATTCTTGACAAATGGACAGAATATAGTATGATAGATGATGAGTTTGTGTGCGCGCGCGTCATTCTGGAATACGAGCGGGACATCGCCGAAAGGCCGTGACGGCGCGCCGCGCAAAGGATACGGGAGGCCGTCTTGACAGAAGAGAGAAAAAACGCCCCGAGGTTGGGGGCTTTGCAAAGCGTATTCGGCGCGGGCGACGAAAACCTGCGCCTGCTGGAAAAGCTCTGCGGCGTGCGCGTGTCGCTGCGCGGCGGGGAGATGATCGTGGAGGGCGAGGACGAGGCGGGCGTCGATCGGGCGCGTGCGATTCTGCAAAAGCTGATGGCGCTCAGCGAGCGCGGCGAGCGCGTGGAGCCGGGCGTGGTGCAGTACGCCTGCCAGCTCGCGCAGCAGGACGCGCTGGGCGAGATGGACGGCCTGTTTTCCGAGGTCGTCGCCACCACGTTCCGCGGGCGGCCCGTGCGCTGCAAGACGCTCGGCCAGCGCGACTATGTGCGCGCCATCCGCCGCCACACGCTCACCTTCGCCATCGGCCCGGCGGGCACGGGCAAGACGTATCTGGCGATGGCGATGGCCGTCGCCGCGCTCAAGGCCAAGGAGGTCGAGCGCATCGTGCTCACGCGCCCCGCGGTGGAGGCGGGCGAAAAGCTGGGCTTCCTGCCGGGCGACCTCAGCCAGAAGGTCGATCCCTACCTGCGCCCGCTCTACGACGCGATGTTCGACATGCTCGGCGCGGAGACCTGCCAGCGGATGCAGGAGCGCGGCACCATCGAGGTTGCGCCGCTCGCCTACATGCGCGGGCGCACGCTCTCGGACGCGTTCATCATCCTCGACGAGGCGCAAAACACCACGCAGGAGCAGATGAAGATGTTCTTAACGCGCATGGGCTTCCGCTCGCGCGTTGTCGTCACCGGCGATCCGTCCCAGATCGACCTGCCGCACGGGCGCGTCAGCGGCCTGACCGAGGCCGTGCAGGTGCTCGAGGGCGTCGAGGACATCGCCGTGCAGCGGCTCACCCACCGCGACGTCGTGCGCCACGAGCTGGTGCAGGCCATCGTGCAGGCGTATGAGCGCGCCGCGCATGCAAAGGAGGACTGACATGCAAGAGGATAAGGTCAGGGGCCTGCGCGCCTTTACGCGCCTTCCCCTTCGATTGCGGCAGGCGATCTTTGCCGCCGGCGCATACGCCGTGCTGCTGCTCATCTGCATGCTCGCCGTCTCGCCGCAGCAATACGACCTGCGCGTGGGCGACGTCGCGCCGCAGACCATCACCGCGAGCAAGGACACCGTGGACGAGGTGACCACCGAACGCCGCAGGCAGGCCGCCGCCGACGCCGTGTCGCCCGTGTATTACAAGGACGACAGCATCGCCGAGGCCGTGCTCGCCGACATGGAGACGGCCTTCTCCGAGCTGCGCGCCGTGCGCGAACTGGGCGGGCAGATCCGCGCAGCGTGGGAGGACGAGGACGAGCAGTTCTCCGAGGAGGACTACGCGCAGGCCACGGGGTTGCTGACGACGCTCACCTTGAGCACCTATCAGCTGCGCACGCTCATGAACACCGACGAGGCGGACTTTGAAAACCTCTACCAGAGCCTCACCTCCGCCACGCGCACGACGCTCGTCTCCACCATCGCCGAGGGACAGACCGGCGAGGCGATCAACAACATCCAGCAGATCGTCGCCTACAACACGCGCACCGATCTCTGGTACAACGTCGCCATCCCGACGCTGCGCGCCGTGCTCCAGCCGAACATGCTCATCGATCAGGAGGCCACGGAGGAAAACCGCCAGCGCGCCTACGACGCCGTGGAGCCGACGGTCTACAAGCAGGATCAGAACATTGTGGTCAAGGGCGACCGTGTCAGCGCCGAGCAGATCGCCGTGCTGGAGACGCTGGGCCTGCTGCGCGGCAACAGCGTGGACGTGTGGCTCTACGTCGGCCTCGCCGCGATCGTGGCGCTGATCCTGCTGGCGGTGTGGCTGTTCGCCATGCTGGTCTCGCCCGAGCTGCTCACGAGCGGCACGCAGGCGCTGGTGGTGCTGCTCGCGTGCGTGCTGACGCTGCTGCTCTCGCTGCTCATGGGGCGCTACGTCGGCGCGAACGCGATGCCCGTCATCCTCTCCGCGCTGCTCGTGGTCAGCCTGATCGGCGCGCGCCCGGCGCTCGTGGCGAACCTGCTGACCACGCTGCTCATGGCCTTTCTGACCTTCCGCGCCGCCGACCTGACGACGAGCCAGACGATCAGCGTGCTGCTGATGACCAGCGTCGCGGGCACTGCCGCCATCATCCTGCTGCGGCAGAACGCCGCGCGCGTGTACGCGCTGGTGACGGGGCTGATCTGCGGCGTGATCGAGTACGCCGTGCTGCTGTTCGTGAGCACGGTCACCACCAGCGAGCTTTCCGGCGCGCTCGCCTACGGCAGCCAAGCCGCCATCGGCGCGCTGACTGCCGCGGTGCTCTGCGTGGGGCTGCAGCCGCTGCTGGAGACCGCCTTTAATCTGGTGACGCCCGCGAAGCTGATCGAGCTGGCCAGCCCGAATCAGCCGCTGCTGCGCAGGCTCATGATCGAGGCGCCCGGCACCTATCAGCACTCGATGATCGTCGCCAACCTCGCCGAGGCCGCCGCCGAGGAGATCGGCGCGAACGCGCTGCTCGCGCGCGTGGGCGCGTACTATCACGACATCGGCAAGCTCGTGCGGCCGATGTACTTCAAGGAAAACCAGCTCGGCGAGAACCCGCACGACAAGACCGACCCGCGCGTATCGACCGCCATCCTGACCGAGCACACGCGAGACGGCGTCGAGCTGGCGCGCAAGCACCGCCTGCCCGAGCCGATCGTGGACATGATCTGCCAACACCACGGCGACACGCCCGTGATGTACTTCTACGCCAAGGCCGTCAAGCAGGGCGGCGAGGAGGGCGTGGACATCGACGACTTCCGCTACGAAGGCCCCAAGCCGCAGAGCGCCGAGGCCGCCATCCTGATGCTCGCGGACACCGTCGAGGCCGCCGTGCGCTCTATTCAGGAGCCGACGCAGGCCAAGATCTCGCAGATGATCCGCAAGCTGGTGCGCGGCAAGATGGAGGACGGGCAGCTGGACGAATGTACGCTGACCTTCCGCGACATCGGCCACATCTGCAATGCGTTTGAAAAGGCGATGCAGGGCGTATTCCACCAGCGCATCGAATACCCGAACGTCGACCTGCGCCGCGCGCAGAAGCGCGCCCAGCAGAGCCGCGAGCGGCAGCAAAACCGCGAGCGCCAGCAGGCGAACAAGGCGGCGAAGAGCGCGCCCGAGGGCGAGGCCAAGGGCGTGGCGCAGCCGCCCAAGGAGGAGCCATGAAGCTGCTGATCGAGGACGAAAAGGGGCTGCTGGACGCGAAGACCGTGGCGCTGCTGCGCCGCTGCGCGGACGCCGCGGCGCAGACCGAGGGGCTGCGCGTGCCGGTCGCCGCGTTCGTCTCCATCGTGGACGACGCGCGCATCCGCGAGGTCAACCGCGAGCAGCGCGGCATCGACCGCGCGACCGACGTGCTGTCCTTCCCGGCGGCGAACTATCCCAAGGGACGCACCGCGCAGGACTGCGAGGCGCTCCTGCGCCGCCAATACGACCCGGATGCGGACGCCTGCATGCTGGGGGACATCCTGCTGTCCATCGACCATGTGCGCGCGCAGGCACGCGAATACGGGCACAGCGAGCGGCGCGAGGCGGGCTACCTGCTCACGCACGGGCTGTTTCACCTGATGGGCTACGACCACATGAACGAAGAGGAAAAAACGCGCATGCGCGAGATGGAGGAGCGTTCGCTCGTCTCGATCGGGCTGGCGCGCGAAGGAGGAGAACCTATGACGGATCGGGAACTGATGGAGATGGCGATCGCGGCGCGCGAATTTGCCTACGCGCCGTACTCCGGCTACCGCGTCGGCGCGGCGCTGGAGAGCGAGGACGGGCTGGTGTTCACGGGCTGCAACATCGAGAACGCCGCCTACGGCAACACCATCTGCGCGGAGCGCACGGCGCTGGGCAAGGCCGTCAGCGAGGGCGCGCGCCGCTTCACCCGGCTGGCCATCGCCTCCAGCGGCTCCGCGCCCTATCCCTGCGGCGCGTGCCGCCAGTCGCTCTACGAGTTCGCGCCGAAGCTGCGCATCCTCGTGACGTGGGACGGGCGCGCCGAGGAGGCGCTGCTGTGCGACCTGCTGCCGGAGGGCTTCGGGCCGATGTCGCTGGGAAAGGACAACGCGCAGCGCGGGGCGAAAAAATGAGGAAAGATATGGAAAAGAAGGCATACCGCTCGGGCTTTGCCGCCATTTTGGGCCGCCCGAACGTGGGCAAATCCACGCTGATGAACGCGTTGGTGGGCGAGAAGGTCGCCATCGTGAGCAGCCGCCCGCAGACCACGCGCAACCGCATCATGGGCGTCGCCAGCGGCGAGGGGTGGCAGATCGTATTCCTCGACACGCCGGGGCTGCACAAGCCGCGCACGAAGCTGGGCGAGTACATGATGCGCGCCGCGCAGGAAGCGCTGGACGGCATCGACCTGCTGCTGGTGATGGTGGACGTGGGCGAGGTCGGGCCGCAGGATCGCGCGATCGTCGAGGACATGGCGGGCCAGAAGGTGCGCAAGCTGCTCGTGCTGGGCAAGATCGACACGGTGGACGAGGCGCGCCAGCTCGCGGCCATCGCCTCTTTTGCGGACGCGGGGTACGACGAGATCGTCCCGGTGAGCGCGCGCACGGGGCGCGGGATGGACGAGCTGAAGCGACTGATCGTCGAGGGCCTGCCGGAGGGGCCGCAATACTTCCCGGACGACATGATGACCGACCAGCCGGAGCGCGTCGTGTGCGCCGAGCTGATCCGCGAGAAGGCGCTGCTGCACCTGCGCGACGAGGTGCCGCACGGCATCGGCGTGGAGATGATGGCCATCGAGCGCGTCAGCAACACGCTGACCGAGATTCACGCGACGATCTACTGCGAGCGCGCCAGCCACAAGGGCATCATCATCGGCAAGCAGGGCGCGATGCTGCGCACGATCGGGCAGGAGGCCCGCCGCGACATCGAGGCGCTGCTGGGCACGAAGGTCAATTTGCAGCTGTGGGTGAAGGTGCGAGAGGACTGGCGAAACCGGGCGGACGATTTAAGGACGCTGGGGTACGAGGACAAATAGGGAAGGCGGGACGGGCGGCGAGATGAGGCCGGGCCGCCCCGCGCTTATGCGGGGAAAACGGGAAACGGAGCGTGGCGAGGGCAAACAAAAGGAGCGCCAAGCACGGGGGCTGAGGCGGTAGCCCTAACGATACCCCAATCGCGAAGCGATGCGCGGGCAGCGTCCCCTGACCGATTTCACCGCGCCCCTTGGGAGAGCGCCGTCACTAAGGAGGACATATGGAGAAGACCGTCTATTGTCCTGTAAAGGAAGCGCAAATCAATGGCGCTGATTGCTATTTGATGTGTGATGTGGCAGACAACATGGTCAATCCGCGCGTGCTGTTTGACGGCGCGCCGGGCAATTCTATTCTCCCACCGTCGATCGTATGGAACGAAGAGCAGCGCCAAAAGTGCCTGAACTGCAAGTGGCACTGGCCGATGTGAGGTTCGGAAGGAGACGGCGAGGGGATGGCGATGAGGCCGCCCGGCAGGCGGCAAGCCGAGTGGCGCGGTCGCGCCCCGGAAGGGCGGGAAAGCGCTTTGAACGGGGCGCGCCAGAAATCCATCGTGGGCGAGGCGCGAGCAATGCGCAAAAACAGAAGATAGAGCATAAAAGAAAAAGCCTTGAATTCCAAGGCTTTTTCTGGTCGGAGTGGCGAGATTCGAACTCGCGGCCTCTTGAACCCCATTCAAGCACGCTACCAAACTGCGCTACACCCCGTCAAGCAAGGAGTATTATACCACAACGGAAGGAAAAGTCAATAGGCTTTTTGCGGCATAGCGCGCGGGCGCGGCACATAGGGTCGCCGGGAGGCGACGGGATGGGAGGCATCATCGAGCATGTGCGGGAGACGGCGCGGCTGACGCTCGCACAGAAGGAGCTGGGCGAGGCGGACGCGCTGACGCTCGCCACGCTGGCGTATATGGCCTTTGACGAGCTGGCCGGGGAGGACTTTGGCGATCAGGGCGTGACGCTGGGCGAGGCGGCGCAGGCGCTGCTCGCGTGCCACGCGTGTACGCGCGTGGCCAGAAAGACCGGAGAGCGCGACCGCACGCTGCTCGCGGAGGTCGCCGCAAGCGAGCGATTCGCGCCGATGCGGGTGGCGGGGTTTGTAGACCGCTACGACGGGGAGGCGCAGGAGCAGTTTTCCGCCGTCGCATTTCTTGCGGGCGAGCAGGCCGTGATCGCCTACCGCGGGACGGACGGGACGATCGTGGGGTGGAAGGAAGACTTCAACATGAGCTTCGAGCGCGAGGTGCCTGCCCAGCGGGACGCCGTGCTCTACGCGCGGCGCGCGGCGCGGGCGCTGCGCCGTCCGCTCACGCTGTGCGGACACTCGAAGGGCGGCAACCTCGCCGCGTATGCCGCGCTGTTTGCGCCGCCGGAGACGCCCGTGCGCGCGGCCTACAGCTTCGACGGGCCGGGATTCAACGAGCGGGTCGCCGCGACGGAGGCGTTCAGACAGGCCGGCGTGCGGGTTCATACGTTCGTGCCGGAGGCGTCGCTGGTGGGCGCGCTGCTCTGGCACAGCGAGCCGGTCGTGCTGGTGCGCAGCAGCGGCGCGGGCGCGCTGCAGCACGACCCCTACACATGGCTCGTGCAGGATGGGCGTCTCGTGCGCGCGGAGCGGCAAAACGCCTCCAGCGCATACGCGGCGGACACGGCGCGCCGCTGGCTGGCGCGACTGCCGGAGGAGACGCGCAGGCGGGCGATCGACGCGCTGTATGCGGTGATCGGGGCGACGGGCGAGCGGAGCCTGCGGGAGCTGCTGGACATCCCCAGCGCGATCGCGATCTTGCAGGCCGCCGCCGGGATGGACGGGGAGACGCGCGCGGCGCTGGGCGACCTGCTGCCGCCGCTGCTGCAAAGCGCCGCGGCCGCCGCGCCGGGGGCGATCCTGCGCGCGCTGAGCGGGGAGGCGGACGGCATGGAGCGGGAGCGGGAGAGCGCGGCGAGCGGGAGATGAAACGGCGGTTATGCGCGGCGGCGCTGGGGCGGGAGAAGGCACGGCGCGGTCAGCGTTGGAATCGTGAGGTTGAGGACGAAGGAGGAACGACGGACGCGAGCGTGGCACAATGCGAGTCCAAAACAAGGGTGGGTCAATGACAAAGAACACACAGGGGCTGCGTGACGGCGAACGCGGAGCAGACGGCGGCTTGCGCGCAAACGCGCGGCTGTGGTATGATGGGCAGGGAAAATGCGGAAATGCGGGAAGAAAACGGGCGGGTTTGCCGTCTAGATAGACAGAGGCGACCGAAAGGAGAGAGGCCAATGAGAAAGCGGTTTGCGGCTTTGGGGCTGGCGGCGCTCCTTTGCGCGGCGGGGCCAGCCCGCGCGCAGGAGGCTCCCGCGCTGCCGGAGGCGGTCACGGCGCTGTGCGAGGCGGCGCATCCCGGATACGCCGTCGCCGAATACGACGGCTGGGGCGACGAGACGCGCGGACAATTCGCGATCGCGCTCTCCGACGGGGAGCACAATGCGCTGGCGATCGCCGAGCGCGGCGAGGGAGACGCCGCCTACGCGCTGACCGTGGACAATCCCGGCGCGCTGTTTGACGGCGAAGCGATCCCCGACCTGCTCATCGACACCGGCGGGGACGCGCTGTTCATCGGCTATCCCGGCGGCGTTCCGGACAGGGGCGCGGGCTTCGTGAAGATCGAATACGCCTGCTTCAAGGGCGCGGACGGCTGGGGAAGCGTGAGCGCGACGGGCTGGGAGCCGCAAGACGAGCGGGACGGGACGTTTGTCTCCTACATGGCGTCGGTGTCGGATGGGACGCTGCGCTATACCGGCTATCTTTCCGACGAGAACGACAACACGCTCAAGACATGGGATTACGCGCCCATCCCGGTGAGCGACGAATTTGCGCGGGCGATGCGGCTCGAGAGCTTTGCCATCGACGGCTTTGCCGTCAGCCCGGTGGGCGAGGTGCCCGGCGCGGACGGGCTGGCGGACGGATTGCTGGACGCGGGCGACCGGCTGATTGCGGCGGACGCGCAGCGGGACCGGCTCGTGCTGCTGGCGGAAAAGCCCGTGGGCGTGCGGCGGCTGCGCGTCGCCGAATGGGACGGGCAGGACTACGACGTGCGCGAGAGCGACGACCTGCCGCAGGGAACGTGGCTGGACGCCTTCCACGCGAGCGAGGGCCAGATCCTGCTGGGCTACATGCTGGACGGGAAGGAGCGCAGAGTGGACTTTGCGCTGTGCGGCGGGACGTGGGTGCTCACCGGCGTGACGGGCGACGAGGGGATGAGCTTCACCGCCGACAGCGTGTACGGCGGGGCGCAACTGGGCCGCAACGACGGCTCCGTCTACGGGAGGCTCCCGTGGGGCGACCTGTTCAGCGTCGATTTTTCATCGCTGCCGGGGACGATGCAGGAGGCCGTCTTGCAGATGGACACGACGGGTTACGCGATCGTAAACAACCCCGACCCGGGCGACCGGCTGCACCTGCGCACCCGCGCTAGCCGCAGCAGCGCGTCGAAGGGGAAATTCTTTAACGGCACGCCCGTGCAGGTGCTCTCGCGCGAGGGCGAGTGGGCCAGAGTGCGCATCGGGCTGGGCGAGACGTCGCTGGAGGGCTACATGATGACCGAATATCTGGCCTTTGGCGAGGATCGCGCGGGCGTCAAGTGCGTGTTCCCGCAGGTCTTCCTGCGCGAGGAATACAAGGCGGACGGCCTGCCGCTGCGCTCCGGGGCCGACTGGGACGCGCCCGCGATCCCCGGCGAGCGCTTTACCGGCGGCCAAGGGGCGTACCTGATCGGCGTATCGGGCGAGGGCTGGTACGTCGCGATGCTGCTGGACGGCAGCGTGGGCTATGTGCCGCAGTCGGCGTTTGAGGAAGGGAACGGGTAAGCGCGCTATAGACGAGGCCGGGATGCTGGAGCATCCCGGCCGCAGCTTGTCAAAAAAGTCATTGTACTATCTTGTGTAATCTTCAAAAGCTTTTACAACCTTCAAAGTTTGGGGGCCGAAGGGTTCCTAGGGGCGAGCCGCCTAACGGCGGCGCAAGCTAACGGAAAGCCCCTAGGCGGGGCGGTGGGGCAGCGCCCCACATCCTCCGTGGGCATGAGAAAAAGTGAAACTGGGTTTTTTGACAGACTGAGGCCGGGATGCGAGCGCATCCCGGCCGGATGTTTTTACCTGTCGATCGTCGTGCGCAGGGCGAGGCCGCCCGGGCGGTTGACGATGGAGACGAGGGTGACGGCGCCGCGCGCGAAGCGCACGCGCTGTTGCAGGTAGACGTAGCCGTTCTGCCCGAGCACGCTCACCGTGTGCGTGCCGGACGAGACGCGCAGGGCGCTCGTCGCGTAGCCCGGAGACAGCTGGGGTACGACGACGCTGCCGTCCACCGCGATGCGGAAGGGCGGGTAGCCTTTCGTCGAGTTGAGGAAGCGCGCCGCCGCCGCGTTGCTCGTGAGGCCGGGAACCGTCGTGCCGGGAAGAAGCTGCACGCCACCGCCGGGATAGGACGGTTGACTGGGCGACGGCTGGGACGGGTTGGGCCAGTAGGGGCAAGAGGGGCGGCTGGGGCGGTTGGGCGTCGGGCGGTTGTTGGGCCGATTGGGCCAAGCGCCGTTGCCGGGGTACACGGGGCCGCCCTCTCCGGGGTTGGGCAGAGGGACGACGGGGGTATTCGAGGCGTCGGGGCCGGGGTAAACGGGGCCGCCTTCGCCGACATTGGGCAGGGGAATGACGGGCGTATTGCCCAGATTGCGGTTTTCCATAAGCGCGGGCGGATAGACATCCGCCCTCCTCCTCTCCTTGGGGCTGATACAGCCTATGCGCGGGGAGGGGAGGGCGTCAATCCGCCTCGAGGAACCAGTAGAGGTCGTCGTGGAAGAGGGCGACGATGCGCCCATCCACCTCGCACAGGTAGCGCGTGCCCTGACCGCCCGCGCGCAGCGACGGGGCCTCGCGCTCATCGAGCACGCGGTCGATGCGGCAGGACGGCGCGCCCGGCGCGCGAAACAGCAGCGGGCGGACGCGGCCGTCCGGCAGGTGATCCGCGCGGACGGTGAGAAAGACCTTGCCCGCGTTTTCACGGCGCGCAGACATCGCGCTCATCTCCTTTTACGCTTGGCCCGAATAGAACGGCACGGGATGGATCGTGTGATCCTCGACGGGGTCGATGCGCGCGCAGGCCGCGTCGGAGAGCACCACGCCGCGCTGGACGATGCGATGGCCGAAGCGCCTGCGCAGGCCGTCGATCGTGTGCTCCAGCTCCTCCGCGTGGAGCAGGCGCGCCGCCTCGCCCGTGAAATCGAGCTGGATCGGCTCGTCGTCCGGCGAGAGCATCGAGCAGCTCAGGCCCACGCTGCGATAGGGGAAGCCGTGCGCAAAGCGCTCCCCGAAGAGGGACATCGCCGCGGAGGCGAGGTCGTCCGTGAGATACGACGGGCGCGGGAGCATGCGCTGCGCCGAGCGCGTGACCAGCGAGACGTCGCGCGCATGGATGCTCACGCAGCGCGCGCGCACGCCGCTCTGGCGCAGGCGCGCCGCCACCGACTCCGCCAGAAGGTAGAAGAGGCAGCGCGCGTCGTCCATATTTTGCAGATCGTGCGGGGGCGTGGTGCTGTTGCCGATCGACTTGGCGGGGACGACGTGCTCCGTGGGCCGCACGGGCGAGCGATCCTGCCCGCAGGCGTAGCGTTTGAGCGTCGCGCCGTTTTTGCCCAGACGGCGCAGCAGCGCGCGCTCGTCGCAATGGGCGAGGTCGCCGATGGTGCTCACGTTCAGCTCCGCCAGACGCCTGCGCGTGCTGGGGCCGACGTAGAGCAGCTCCTCCACCGGGCGCGGCCAGACGATCGAGGCGATCTCGTCCGGCGGGATGGGCGTGACCGCGTCCGGCTTTTTGAGATCGCTGCCCAGCTTGGCGAAGATCTTGTTGTCCGCCACGCCGACCGAGATCGTGATGCCCAGCTCCCGGCGCACGCGCAGGCGAATCTCGTGCGCGGCGTACACGCCGTCCTCAAACGTGAAGCCCGGCGCGCTCAGGTCGATCCACGCCTCGTCCAGCCCGAAGGATTCCACGCGGTCGGAATAGCGCTGGTAGAGGCGGCGCATCCGCTCGCTGAAGCGGACGTAGAGCGGGAAATCCGGCGGGACGCAGACGAGATCGGGGCACTTCTGCCGGGCCTGCCAGATCGCCTCGCCCGTGCGCACGCCATACGACTTGGCGAGCGGATTCTTGGTCAGCACGATGCCGTGGCGTGCCTGCGGATCGCCGCAGACCGCCACGGGCCTCGAGCGGATGGACGGCGTATACAGGCACTCGACGGAGGCGTAATAGCTGTTGGCGTCGCAATGGAGGATGACGCGCTCCACGAAGATCACCCCGCGCTTCCTGAATAAAATACGAACAGATGTTCCTATCGATATTATACGCGGATATGGCGAAATGTCAACTGCCAAAATGGGGAAAATGCGGCGAAGGGGGGGAAAAAAAGAAAAGGCCCTTCCTCCGCGAGAGAGGAAAGGTGATGCGCGGAGGACGGGTCAATGCAGGTCGGATGCGGAGAGGACGCCGACGACCTTGCCGCAGGAGCGGATGCCCTCGCTCATGGGGATGGGCGCATAGGCGGGGTTGAGCGAGAGCAGCTCGCCGTTGCCCATCACCTTGACGTAGCCCGCGCCCTCCATGATGAAGACGCCGACGTCGCCCGGCTCAGGCGGGATGTCCGAGACGATGAGGACGTCGCCGTCGCGATACTTCGGTTCCATGCTGTCGCCGCAGACGGGGACGCCGAAGGACGCGCCGCGGGGCAGCGCGCGGCGGGGAACGAGCACCGTGCGGAACGCCTCCGGCCCCAGATACGCGCCGAGGCCCGCGGCGGCGGGCTGCTCCGAGACGCGGAAGGGGACGCCCTCCGTCTCGTCCTGCGCGCGGACGCGGTCGGCCTCCTCGGACAGGACGAGGCGGACGAGGCGGCGGCCGTGCGCATCCAGCGCGCGGAGCTGGTCGAGCAGCTCGATCTCGTGGGGCGCGACCTGCGAGACGGCGTGCGGAAGGCCGAGCAGCTCGTCCCCGGAGAGGCGCAGGAGCAGCGCGAGGCGGCGGAGCTTGGGGATGTCCGGCTCGCGCTTGCCGGTCTCGTAGCCGCAATAGGTGCTGGCCGTGACGCCGAGGGAGCGCGCCACTTGCAGCTGGGTCAGCCCGGCGCGCAGGCGGGCGTGTTTGAGCGCGTCGCAAAAGGCGGGCATGCGATCATCTCCTTTTGAGGCAGTGTAGCACAGAATTGGCGAAATGTCAATCATCTTGCAAAAACGGGCTTGACAAATTTGCGAATCGAGAATATAATAGGCGCGAGAATCAGCGAACCGCCAGCTGGATGAGGGCGGGACGGAAAGGAGAGAGGGGACATGGCGTTTTCTTGTGTGCTGCACCTGAAGGAGGAATGCGACGGCTGCGGGCTGTGCGAGGAGGTTCGCAGGCGCAGGAACCTCGCCGACGAGGCGGGGATGATGAGCGACTGGAGCGAGTGACGAGCGGGGAGGGAGCCGAATTGCAGGAGAAGGAGGTCACGGCGCTGCGGCGCGCCCGCGCGCAGGCGCAGCTGGTGCGCACGCTCGCGGAGCGGCTTCGGCGTGAAGCGCCCGGCGCGCTGCCCAGCCTGCAACTGGACGGGATGCCGCGCGGAAGGGGCGGCGCGCCCTGCGGGCTGGACGCGCGCGTCGCCCGGCGGGACGCGCTGGAGCGCATCCTGACGCGGGAGAGCGCGCTGCTGCGCGAATGCGAAAGGGAGGCCCGCGCCGCGATGGATCGCATGCGCCCGGAGCACTACGGCTTTTGCGCGCTGTATTACATCGAGGGGCTTTCCATCGAGGAGACGGCGCGCGCCATCGACCGCAGCGAGCGGCAGTGCCTGCGCTACAAGCGGGAGATCGAGGGCGGCGCGGCATGACGGAAAATGTCGCAAAGCGTCAGCTTGTCAGGGGATGCGAAGGTGTGATATGATACAGTCACCGAAAGAGGCCGAGGGCCGCTTCCCAACCGGGAGGCGGCCCTTTGCTATGGCGCGGGGCGAGCCGAACGCCGGGGACGCATCCCCAAGGATTCAGACACGCGGACGCCCCGCGCCGCTTTCGGAACACGAGAAAGGGAGGCAGGGGATGAGCAGAGTATCACAGACCAAACGCGAGCGGGCGCTGGCGGCCTACTTTGAGGGCGGGCAGGAGCCGCGCGCCATCGCCGAGGCGCTGGGCCTCAAGGAGGGGACGGTGCTGGCGCTGCTGGACGACCCCGGCGCGCTGGAGCGCTACAGAAAGCGATCCGAGGCCGCCAAGCTGCGCGCGCAGATTCGCCTCAACGAGAGCGCCGAGGCCGCCGCGCGCGTACAGGCGCGGCTCGTACACGGGGAGGAGAACGAGGGCGCATGGACGATCAGCCAGAGGGCGGCGAAGGACATCCTCGACCGGGCGGGCGTGCGCGTGCCCAAGGAGACGCGCAGCGACGTGACCGTCACCTTCGCGGACGGCGCGCCGGAGCTTGGCGTGCCCGGCGGCGCGGGGGACGACTGACGGGAGGACGGCATGGAGATCGAACTGGCTTACCGTCCCACGCCGAGGCAGCGCAGCTTTCACGCCAGCACCGCGGACGAGGTGCTCTACGGCGGCGCGGCGGGCGGAGGCAAGAGCACCGCGATCTGCTGGGACGCGTTCATGCGCTGCCTGCGCTGGCCGCAGACGCACGCGTATCTCTTCAGGCGGACGTACCCGGAGCTGGAGATGACGCTCGTGCGGACGATGCAGCGCATCGTGCCGGCGGAGCTGGGCAAGTACAACGCCGGGGCGCACGAGATGCGCTTTGTGAACGGGAGCGTGGCGCACTTTTGCCACCTGAGCAACGAGGGCGAGGGGCTGCTCAAATACCAAGGGGCGGAAATCCACTGGCTGTACTTTGACGAACTGACGCACTTCACCAAGCCGATGTACGACTACCTGCGCACGCGGCTGCGCGCGGAGCGCAGGCTGGGCATCGTGCCGTGCGTGCGCGCGGCGAGCAACCCCGGCGGGCCGGGGCACGCGTGGGTGAAGGCGCGATTCGTGGACGCGACGGGCGCGGGCGCGCGGGTGTGCGAGATCCCCGTGCGCAGCGAGGTGCTCGGGCGCGTGCAGACGCGGCGGGTGGAATACATCCCCGCGACGGCGCGCGACAACCCGCACCTGACGCGCGACTATGTGATCGAGCTAGAGCAGAAGCCCCGCGCGCTGCGCGAGGCGCTGCTGCTGGGGAAGTGGGACGCGTTCGACGGGCAGGCGTTCCCGGAATTCACCGACGACGCGAGCCACCACGCCGACGGGCTGTATACGCACGTCATCGACCCGTTCCCCATCCCGCTGCACTGGCCGCGCACGGTCAGCTTCGACCACGGATACACGAGGCCGTATTCCTTCGGGGTGTGGGCCGTGGACGAGGAGGGGCGCGCCTACCGCTACAAGGAGCTATACGGCTGCGTGCCGGGCGAGGCGAACACGGGCGTGCAGCAGACGCCCAGCGAGATCGCCAGCCGCCTGTGCGACCTGCTGGAGGAGGAGCGCCGCGAGGGGCTGCGCGTGACGGGCGTCGCCGACCCGGCGATCTGGGACAGGAGCCGGGGCGTGAGCGTGGAGGAGCAGATACGGCAGGTATACGACGGGGTGATCTTTAGAAAAGGCGACAACACGCGCCTGCCCGGCAAGATGCAGCTTCACGAGCGGCTCAAGTTCGGCGAGGACGGAAGGCCGATGCTCTACGTCTTCAGCTGCTGCCGGGACTTCATCCGCACGCTGCCGTCGCTCGTGTACGACGCGCGGCGGCCCGAGGACATCGACACGGCGGGTGAGGATCACATCTACGACGAGACGCGCTACTTCCTGATGTCCCGGCCCATCGCGCCCAGACCGGCGTCGCCCGCGCGCAGTCGCCCCGGGCCGCTGGACGACTAGGGCGGCAAAGGGAGGCGCGTGGAGCGGCGATCATGTGCGGCGCGCAGGGGAAGAGGGCAAATGCCCAGAGGCGCGTAGGCGGGTGGGAGCAAGGGGAGGAAAAGGGCCGTTTCCGACGCGAGGGCGGGAGCGGGACGAGCGAGCGGAGGGCGGGGCGACCCGCCCTTTTGCCGGAAAGGAGGAGGCTATGGACGAGATGAGAAGACAGAGGGTGCGCCAGCCGCCCGGGGACGCGGTGATGGCGAAGGAGCGCAGGAGCGCGAGCCTGCAGCCGCTGGGCGCGCGGGAACGCGCGCTCGTGGAGCGGGCCTACGCGCTATTCGACTTCTTCTACGAGCGGCTGCGGGACGAGCACGAGCAGATGCGCGCGGCGCGGCGGATGCGGCAGCTGAGGCAGGACGAGCGCAGCAGCACCGCGCCCACGAGCAACACACTCAACTCCTGCGTGGACAACGTGATCGCCGACCAGATCGACAACATGCCGGAGGCGGTGATGGTTCCCGAGCGCGAGGAGACCGCGCGCAGCGCCGAGGAGATGAGCGACGTGGTCTCGTATGTGCTCTACCAGACCGGGTGGCCGGCGAAGTATCACACGCTGATGGAGGACGCCGTCGTGACCGGGACGGGCGTGGCGCAGGTGTACTGGGACGACGATCTGGAGGACGGCGAGGGGATGGCCGGGGTGCTGGTGTGGCACCCGGAGGACTTCTATCCCGACCCGACTGCCGAGAATTTGCAAGACGGGCGCGCGTGCTTCAAGGCGACGCACACCAGTGTGGCGTGGGTCGAGGAGCGCTACCCGCAGGCGCGCGGCTATGTGGAGGAGGACCGATACGCCGAGGAGACCGTCTTTGACGACATGCCCGAGGGAGACAGGCGCACGACGCTGCTGGAATTCTGGTACAAGCGCTTCGACCCCGAGGCGCGCAAGAGCCGCGTACACATGGCGCTGCTCGCCGGGCGCGCGCTGCTCTACAGCACGGAGACCGGATTCGGCGTGCCGGGCGGCGAGGACGCCTACCGCGAGGGCGTATACGCGCACGGGTTGTACCCGTTTACGCTCTACCGCTACCGCACGGTGTGGAGAAGGCCGTTTGGCACCGGGCTGATCTACGACTACCGCGACACGCAGAGCGCCATCGACCGCTACCAGAAGTACATCGACGACAACGCGCGGCAATCGAGCGTGCAGCGGCACTTCATTCGCAAGGGCAGCGGCGTCAACCCAGACGAGGTGGCCGACATGAGCCGCACGATCGTCGAGTGGGAGGGCAACGACATCCGCGAGGTGCTGCAAACCGTGCAGGCCGCGCCGCTCAACAACCAGGTGTACCAGATGATGCAGTACATGGTGGACACCATGAAGCAGGACTGCGGGCAGAACCAGTTCAGCCGGGGAGAGGGCGGCCTCGGCGTGACCGCGGCGCTGGCGATACAGGCGCTGCAGGAGGCCGGAAACAAGATCACCCGCTGGCACACGGCGAGCTTTAAGGAGTCCTTCCGGGAGATGATCGAGCAGCTGCTCTGGGTGCTGAGCGAATACCTGCAGCCGGGGCGCACGCTGCGCATCGTGGGCGGATGGGATTCCAGCGGGAACATGCGCGACCGCATCATCACGCTGCTCGCCCCGCGCGACGAGGGCGACGCGCTGCCGCGCCCGGCCTACACCGTGCGCGTACAGGTGCAAAAGAACAATCCCTTGCAGGTGCAGGCGGACAACGAGTTCCTAGCGCAGGTGGCGCAGATCTGCGCGCAGAGCGGACAGCCGCTGCCGCCGGAGGCCGTGATTCGGCTGATGGAGGGCTACCGCACCAAGGGGAGCGTGCTGCGCGCCGTGGAGCAGAACAGCCGCATCAACGCGGAGCTGGCGCGGCTGACGCAGGAGAACGAGGCGATGCGCGCCGCGCTGGGCGCGGCGGCGGAGCGGGCGGCCCAAGCCCCGCGGGGCGAGGAGGACGCCATGGCGGGCGAACAGGACGAGAAAGGAGAAGACGCATGACGACGGAGGAAACGATGGAAGAGACGATGGAGCAGCAGGGCGAGATCACCGCCCGGCAGCTGGAGGAGAACCTCGCGGGCGAGGCCGAGGAGGAGATCGAGGAGGCGCAGGACGATCTGCAGGCGCAGGTGCGCCAAGGGATCGGCGAGCTTTTCCAGGACGGATGGAGCGAGGAGGAGCTGCTCGACTTCTCGCGCGACGCGCAGGCGCGGCGCGACGTGGCGGGCGGCATGAGCGTGAGCCGCGCCGCATGCGCGTACCTGCGCCGCGCGCTGGAGGCGCAGCAGCGCCTGCACAAGCGCGGCGTGCCGACCGTGCGCCACGGCGCGGCGGACGGCGCGGACGAGGGCGAGCGGATCGAGCGGATGACCGACGAGCAATTCGACGCGTTCTCGCGCAAGGCCCGCGCCGCGATGATGGCCGGGCGCAGCGTGCGCCTGTGAGCGCGAACATGCGGCAAACCGTTTGACGAAAGGGAGGAAAACCATGGCTTACACCGACCAGAACACCAACATGACCACCAGCTCCGGCCTGACGCCGGGCATGCAGACCTACTACAACCGCGAGCTGCTGCGCACCTTCGAGCCGGAGCTTGTACACCTGCAGTTCGGCGATGAGCACCGCATGCCGCTCAACAGCGGCCTGGTCATGAACATGCGCAAGATCATCCCGCTGGAGGCGAACACAGCGGAGCTGACCGAGGGCGATCCGGGCGAGAGCGTGATGCTCGCCGAGACCGAGGTGACCGTGCGGCTGGGGCAGTACGGCGAATACGCCCGCTGCACCGACAAGCTCGACATGAGCCACCTCGACGCGAACATCATGCGCAAGACCAAGCTCTTCGGCGACGCGGGCGCGCGCAGCATCGACGCCGTCGTGCGCGACGAGCTGGCGACCTGCACCAACGTCATCTACGCCGGCGGCAAGACCAGCCGCGCCGCCCTGACCAGCGCCGACAAGCTGACCAGCGTGGAGTTGCGCAAGGCCGTGCGCGCGCTCAAGAAGCGGCACGCGCAGAAATTCGGCGGCTACTATGTCGCCATCGTCGGCCCGGACACCTTCTACGACCTGCAGGACGACGAGACGTTCATCTCCGTCGCCCGCTATCAGGACAAGGAGGCCGTGTACACGGGCGAGATCGGCCGCCTGTTCGGCGTGCGCATCGTGGAGACGACCGAGGCGAAGATCTTCGAGGGCGCGGGCGCGGACGGCGCGGACGTGGCCAGCGTGATCGTGCTGGGGCAGTACGCCTACGGCGTGACGAGCTGGAAGGGCGCGAAGCCCCGCGTGATCGTCAAGAGCGCGGGCAGCGCCGGAACCAGCGACCCGCTCGACCAGATCTCCACGGTCGGCTGGAAGATGGACGGCTTCGGCGTGAAGCTGCTCCAGCCGGAGTACGCCGTGCGCATCGAGTGCGGCTTCACCGCGTAACGCGGCGCGGGCGGCCCCGGCAGAGACATGCGGCGGGGCCGCCTTCGCCCGCGCGGCGGGCGAATATCAGAAACCCCAAAACCAGACGAGACGGGCGAAAGCCGGAAAGGACGAGAGCATGAGCGGAGCGATGAACACCACCAAGACGATGGAGCGCGCGAGCACGGTGCTGAAGGGCAAATGCAAGGAGACGGCGCGCGAGATGAAGAGGCGCATGAGCGAGGCGGGCTGCCCGCAGTACGAGACGGAGAACGTGACGCTGACGGCCATCCACGGGTGCAAGGACGACGTGGTCTTTGTGGGCCTCAACGGCGTGGGCTTTTACTTCCTGCGCGGGCAGGAGGTCGCCATGCCCAAGCCGCTGGCCGAGATCCTGCGCAACACCGGGAACATCTGAGGAGGGACGCCATGACGCTGGCACAAATCATGCGGCTCGCGCTGCGCCAGCTCGACGAGGATCCCGAGGACGTCGGCGAGGTGGACGACCTCTTCGCCGGATACGCGAACCTCGGATACGAGATCGCCGTGCGCGAATACTTAAAGCCCCGCGAGACGCGCGCGCTGTATGCGGGAAGGCGCGGCTACGCTTCCATCGAGGGGATGGACGTGGAGCGCGTGGTGCGGGTGTGGGACGAGCAGGGGCGCGAGCGCGCCTTTGAGACGGCCCCGGACGGGCGGAACATCCGCCTGCTGGACTGGACATACGGCGCGGCGGACGCGCAGGGCGGCGCGCCGCTGCGCGCGCTGTGCGAGGTGCGCTACGCGCCGCTGGAGGCGCCGACGGACGTGCCGCGCCTGCCGCCCTCCGCGCAGGCCGCGCTCGCGGACTACATCTGTTTCAGGCATCTCTCTTGCGGGAACCTCGCCAAGCAGGGCCGCGCGCGCTTTTACGAGGACAGCTTTTACCGCGCGATGCGCGCCATCCGCCCGGAGGGCTACGGCAGCGTGACGCGGGCGCGGAACCTCTACGCCGTCACCGACGCGCGATACGGGAGGTGAGGGCGGGTGGCGATTCTGGACGGCGGCTACGAGGGCCGCTTTTCCATCCCCGCGCCCAAGGGCGTGTATCAGGCCGTGGGCGACACGAACCTCTCCACCGAATACGCCTACCGCGCGCAGAACATACGCACCGAGCGCGGGCTGCTCGCCAGCGCCAGCGGCACCAGCCGCGCCTTCCCGGCGCTGGGCGGGCCGATCGAGACGCTGACGCGCTTTTACCGGCGCAACCGGCCCGACGACCCCGACGTATTCGTGGCGGCCAGCGGCGGCGCGCTCTACACCTACACGATGGGCACCGAGGGCTGGGTGAAGCGCGCCGAGGGCTTTTCAAGCGACCGATGGAGCACGGTGACCTATGAGGCCGCCGAGGAGGGGAAGACGACCGACCTGCTGATCCTCTCCAACGCGAAGGACGGGATGATCGCCCTCTACGGCGACGATTTGCGCGTGGAAAGGAAGCCGCTGCGCATCGGCGACGGGGAGAGCGAGGTGCGCTTCGCCGTGCTCGGGCGGTACGCGGAGCGCATCTGGGGCACGGGTGCGCCGGGCTATCCCGACAGCGTGTTTTACTCGCGGCCCTACGATCCCTTCACATGGACGGACGTCCCCGAGACGCCCGAGGTGGGCGGCGGCGTGATCAACCAGCCGACGTGGGACGGGGAATCGTTCCTGGCGATCTGCCCCTTTGGCGGCTACCTGCTGGCGATCAAGCCGAGCACCGTATTTGAGATACGCGGCACCGACCCCGGCAGCTTCACCATCAGCGAGGCCTACGGCTCCGACGGCCCGATGCAGGAGAGGACGATCTGCTGCGACGGGGCGAACCTGCTGTTTCTGACCGGCGGCGGGCTGGGCGTCTACGACGGGCAGACGACGCGGCTGGTCAGCCGAGACGCGCTGTGCGAGACGATGGACATGCGAATGGAGGGCGCCGAGACGCTCGCCACCGCGTGCGTCGCCGGGCATGTGTACTATCTGGCGCTGTGCGTGCGCGCGAGCGGCGGGGACGTGCTGCGCGAAAACAACACGGTGATCGAATACGACACGGAGCGCGGCACGTTCATGCTGCGCACGGGGCTGCGCGTGAAGGACTTTTACGCGCTGGACGACAAGGTGTATTTCACCCAAGCCGACGCGCCGCACGAGGTGCTGCGCTACGGCGACGCCGCGGCGGGCGGCTATGTGGGCAAGGCGATGGAGTGCGTGTGGGAGACGGCGTGGCTCGACATGGGGAAGACGTATGTGAAGCGCGACTTTGAGCTGCGCTTTACCGCCGACGCCGACGAGGAGGACGTGCCCATCGAATTGACCGTGGAGACCGAGCGGCGCGCCAAGACGCGCACCGTGCTGCTGCACAGGCGCAGACAGGATCTGCGCGTGCGCGTGCAGCTGAGCGGATCGCGCGTGCGATTGCGCATACGCAGCCACGCCCGCGCCGTGCAATGGCGCATCTACGGCGGGGTGCAGGTGGAATACACGAGCGACGAGGCGTGACGAGCGCAGGAGGAAAAGTGGCATACAGACAGCCGAAGGTGCCGCAGGCGGCGCAGGGGGCGAGCGCGGAGGAGACGCTGCGCGCGCTGATCCGCTTTTTGAAGGACGACTGCATGGCGAGCTGGAACGCCGACAGGCGAAAGGACGAGGAGATCGAGCGCATCAAGCGGAGGCTCGACGCGCTGGAAAGGGAGGAATGAGCCACGGGCACCTATACCGAGAGCAGCAGCTGGAGCAAAACCAAATCGTCCGGCCACAGCGAGAGCCACAGGCAGAGCCGGAGCGAGACCCGCAGCGAGGGCGAGAGCCGGGGCAGCTCCGTCAGCGAGAGCCACAGCTCCACGCGGCGCACGCTGGACGCCGAGCTGCTGGGCACCGTGCTCTCCGGCCTGAGCGGCCAGATGAGCGACGAGGAGATCGAGCGATTTGCCGAAAACCTGCTCAGGCCGCAGCTGAACGCCGAGCTGGAGGCCAGCCAACAGGCCTACGAGACCGGGAAGCTCAGCCGCGAGCAGGAGATCGAGAACCTAGCCGCGTCGCTGACGCGCAGCATCGACGAGCAGAAGAGCGCCTACCGCCGGAGCATGGCGGACGTGGAGACCGCCGCGCTCTCGCGCGGGATGGGGCGTTCCAGCTACACGATGCAGACGCTCGCCAACCAAGGGGACGCGATGGCGCGAAGCATCCGCGAACTCACCGAGGAGAGCGAGCGCAAGCAGGAGCAGATCGGGCGGCAGATCACGCAGAGCGCCGAGCAGAACGCCCAGACGCAGGGACGGCTGAACGCCGACTACGCCGCGCAATACGCGGCGAAGGTGCAGGAGCTGCAAAGGCAGCGCGATCAGGCGCGCAACGACCAATACCTGACCGCGCTCTCCGCGACGATGAGCAGCGAGACGGACAGAACCGGAACGACAAACAGCGAGACGACGTCCCGCTCGAGCAGCCAGCAGACGGGCACCGCCGACACCGTGACCGACTCGACCGGGGAAAGCTCGACAAACGGCGGATCCACCACCCTGAGCGGCAGCTTCGGTTCCGGCTCCGGCGGCAAAAAGGCGGCGCAGAGCGAGACGAGCAGCAAGGGCGTAGACCGCACGAAGCGCTCGGGCACATCCACATACAGGAGCGCGAAGCGATGAGAGGAGGCGCTTGCCGATGATCGAGGCGAGCTTTAGCAGAAGGGGAAGCCGGGGCGCGGCGGTCAGCGGGGCGTACCAATACGACACGGGGCAGCGGCTGCGCATGCACGGCCTGCCCACGCCGCAGGAGCTGGCGGCGGAGGATGAATTCATCAGCGGCGACGCGGTGAGCGTACAGGCGCAGTACAGCTTCGTCGGCGATATCCAGACCGAGATGCGCCCGGCGAGCTACGACGCGCGCGAGGACGTGTGGATCGCCGAGATCCCAAACGCGTACCTGACGCGCAGCGCGCCCGTACACGTCTACGTCTACGTTTCGCACGGGGAGGCGGACGACAGGCTGCGCGGCAAGACGCGCTACGAGGCGACCTTTACGCCCGTGAGCCGCCCCGTGCCCAGCACGCTGGTGACCGAGGATCAGCTGAACACATGGGACGTGCTGGTGCGCGAGATCAACCTGACGATGGCCGCGATGAACACGGCGTCCTCTAACGCGAACGCGGCGGCGCAGACCGCCCGCGAGGCCGCCGGGGCCGCCGAGAAGGAGACGCAGGCGTGGGAAAGCGCCAAGGTCGAGGCGACCACGCTCGCGCCCGGCAGCGAGGCGACAGCGACGCTGACGCGCGAGGAGGGCGGGCACAGGATCAAGCTGGGCATCCCGCGCGGCGAAAAGGGCGATAAGGGAGACAAGGGCGACAAGGGAGAGCCGGGCGAGCCGGGCGCGCGCGGAGAGACGGGCGCGCAAGGCCCGGCCGGCCCCGAGGGCGCGAGAGGGCCGCAGGGGCCGACCGGCCCCGCGGGCGTGACGTTCCTGCTTCAGGGGACGACGCTCTACATTACGACCGACTGACAGGAGGCGCTATGGCGATCACAGGAGAGGCGGGGCAGACGCAGGACTTTTCCTTCACCGGCGCCGTGCAGCCCTACCTCGTCCCGGCGTCGGGCATCTACAAGCTCGAGGTCTGGGGCGCGGGCGGCGGCGACGCCGCGGGCAAGGCGGGCAAGGGCGGCTACAGCGCGGGCTACAAGGAGCTGAGCGCAGGGCAGACGCTCTACGTCTGCGTCGGCGGCGGGGCGAAAAAGTCCGCCGGATACATCACGCAGGGCTACAACGGCGGCGCGCATCAGAGCGCTTCCGGCGGCAACACCACGGCGGGCGGCGGAGGCGGCGGCGGCGCGACGCACATCGCGCTGGGCGACGGAACGCTCGACGCGGCGCAGGACGTGCTGATCGTCGCGGGCGGAGGCGGTGGAGGCGGGGCGATCCACAACTCGAGCCAGATGACCTACGGCGGAAACGGCGGCGGCCTGCAGGGCGAGAACGCGTGGCTGGGCAGCCCGACAAACGGCAGGCGCTACAACGACCGCGGCGGCACGGGCGGCGGGCAAACCGGCGGCGGAAGCGGCCTGCGCGGGCTGGGCGCATCCGGCAACGGCGGCAAAGCGGGCGGCGGCGGTGGCGGCGGCTGGTTTGGCGGAGGCGGCGGAGGCGACGACAGCGGCGGAGGCGGCGGCAGCGGCTACATCGACGGCGTGCCCGCGTTTACCTGCGGTGGGACGAGCTATTCGCCCGAGAGCACGCAGGGCGCGGGTTACGGGCAGGATGCCGGGGGCAACGGCCTGAACGGCGCGGCCAGACTGACGTACATGGCGACGAGCGACCTTCCCGTGTACTTTGACGACACGCACCTGCGCGAGATCCATTTTGACGGGACGAAGCTGGAGCACCTCGTCTACAACGGCGCGGCGATCTTCGTCAGACGGATGAGAGCGCGCTTTTGCCGGGGGACGGCACGCGCGGAAGGAGGGAAACGATGTTTGACGTGAGCGGGCTGCGCGTCGCCATCACGCGGGGCGACAGCGGCCTTTTGACGCTGAAACCGCGAGGAGACCACGTCTTTGGCGCGCAGGACAGGGCCGTATTTACCATTCGCCGCCCGGGCGGCGGCGCGCTGATGGAGGCCGTGTACACGCCGGAGGCGGACGGCACGGTGCAGGTGGCGCTGGAGAGCGCGCAGACGGCGCGGTGGCGGCCGGACGCCTACGAGTGGGACGTGCGCTATGTGCTGGACGCGCGGACGGACGAGCGCGGCGGCGTGATCGGGGGACGCGAGGTCGCCACGCCCATGCACCCCGCGCCGTTTGTGGTGCTGCGCGCGGTGGGCTGCGTAAACGAGGAATGAGAGGAGGAGACGGCGATGTTGGAGCAGCCGAAGGCCCAGCGCGCCGCGGTGACGGAACTGGAGGCGGTTCAGTCGTTTCGCGGGCCGAAGGGCGAGAAGGGCGACGTTGGCCCGAGAGGCGAAAAAGGCGAGACGGGCAACGGAATTGCGAAGGCGGAGCTGCTAAGCAACTACGGCCTCAAGCTCACCTTCACCGACGGGACGAGCACGACGACGGCGTCCATCCGGGGCGCGACGGGCGCGCAGGGGCAGCAGGGCGAGAAGGGCGCGACGGGAGACGTCGGGCCGACAGGCCCCGCAGGGCCGCAGGGCGCGGCCGGGCCGAAGGGCGAGAAGGGCGACGAGGGCGACGTTGGCCCGAGAGGCGAGCGCGGCGAGACGGGCAACGGCATCGCGAAGGCGGAGCTGTTAAGCAACTACGGCCTCAAGCTGACGTTCACCGACGGGACGAGCGCGACGACGGCGTCCATCCGCGGCGCGACGGGCGCGCAGGGGCCAAAGGGCGAGAAAGGCGCGACGGGAGACGTCGGGCCGACAGGCCCCGCAGGACCGCAGGGCGCGACCGGGCCGAAGGGCGACAAAGGCGACGAGGGCGACGTTGGCCCGAGAGGCGAGCGCGGCGAGACGGGCAACGGAATTGCGAAGGCGGAGCTGCTAAGCAACTACGGTCTCAAGCTGACCTTCACCGACGGGACGAGCACGACGACGGCGTCCATCCGGGGCGCGATGGGCGCGCAGGGGCCAAAGGGCGAAAAGGGCGCGACGGGAGACGTCGGGCCGACCGGCCCCGCGGGGCCGCAGGGCGCGACCGGCGCGCCGGGGGCGATGTGGTACAGCGGCGCGGGCATCACGGGCAGTAGCGCGGAGGGGACGGTATTCGCAAACTCCGGTGTGAGCGCGGCGCGCGTGGGCGACTACTATGTCAGCACGAACGCCTCGGCGCTGGGCAGCGTGTACCGCTGCACGGCTGCGGGCGCGGCGAGCGTCGCGCGGTGGGCCTACGCCGGCAACATCCGGGGTGCGACGGGCAAGCAAGGCCCGACAGGCCCGGCAGGGCCGACCGGCCCCACCGGCCCCAAGGGCGACACGGGCGAGCAGGGGCCGCAGGGCGAACAGGGCGAGCAGGGCCTGCAGGGGCCGCAGGGGCCGCGGGGCCTCACCGGCGCGACCGGCGCGCAAGGGCCAAAGGGCGACACGGGCGACCCCGGGCCGCAAGGCCCGGCAGGCCCGACCGGCCCCACCGGCGCGACGGGCAAGCAGGGGCCGACAGGCCCGGCGGGCGCAACCGGCGCGCAAGGCCCGACAGGCCCGCAGGGCGCGCCGGGCGCGACGTGGTACACGGGCACGGCGGTGACCGGCACGAGCACGACGGCGGCGGTGTTCTCGGGGACGAGCATCACCGCGGCGCGGGTCGGCGACCTGTACCTGAACACGCAGACGGGCAACGTGTACCGCTGCGAGCTGGGCGGCGCGGCGAGCGTGGCCAAGTGGAGCTACAAGGGCTGCATCAAGGGCACGACCGGGGCAAAGGGCGCGCAGGGCGCGGCGGGCGCGACCGGCCCGGCCGGCCCGCAGGGCGCGACCGGCGCAACCGGCCCGACGGGGCCGCAAGGCGCAACCGGCGCGGCGGGCGTCTC
>CANRLC010000004.1 GCA_947631405.1 uncultured Clostridia bacterium
TGCCGCATCCGTGAGGCAAATATATTGTAACAGGAGCGAGCGTAGCTCGCGACTATGCGAGTTCCCCGGGCGAGCGCCAAAGTCCCTTCGAGTGCCACCGCATTGACAGTGTCCGTCCCTCTCCGAGCCGCAGGCAAGGTCGTAGCCCTCGTAACCCCGTATCCCATCCAGAAAAACCTGCGGCCTCGTGCGCCTAAGCACGGTCACCGCAGGTCTTTTCGGAGATGGATGCGGGCATTGCCCGCAAAAGAAAAGAGCCTTGGCATAAGCGCTTCCGGCTCTCCTTCTCACAAGATGCTTTGCAATATCCCCCGCCCGGTCTCGCAGACGCTTCGCGTCCGCTTCCGGGCTGCTCTTTTATCATGGGGAACGCTGGGCTGCCGCCCAGACCTGCCCGAGGGATTTCATCCCTCGGACTCCCATCATTATTATATCTTCCTTTGTTTATCTTCTCTCGAAGTCCGCCGCACCATGCCCGCACCACGGGCACACAAAATCCTCCGGCAGCTCCTCTCCCTCATACACATATCCGCACACCGTGCAGACCCATCCGCCCTGCGGCTTCGCCTCTTCCTTCTTCTGCGGCTTCGGCCGCACATGCTCGTGATACCCCGAATACGTCTGCGGCGCTTCCCCGCTCAGCGTCATGCCCTGCGTCAGCTTGCCCGCGAACAGCGTGTGCGTCCCCAAATCCATCGTCTGCTCCACATCCACCGTGAACATCGCGCACGCGTGCCGCGAGAGGAACAGCAGCCCGTTGTCCGCACGGCCGACCTCCTCGTAGTCCTCAAACTTGTCGCCGTCGCGGCCGCTGCGCATGCCAAAGCGCTCAAAGAGCGCATACGGCGCGGTGACGTCCAGCGCGCTCACGCAGAAGCGCCGCGTCGCCATCACCATGTCGTGCGTCATCGACCCCTTGTTCATCATCACGATCAGCCCCTCCGGGGAGCTGGTCGATTGCAGCACCGTGTTCACGATGCAGCCGTTGTCGCGCCCGTCCTGCTGCGCCGTCAGCAGGAACACGCCGCACGCGATGCGGCGCAGGCCCTTGTCCACGCGCTTTTCGTTCGCCATGATCTTTCCTCCTTCTCTCTGCCCTTCGGCCTCGGTTCACAGACGGCTCATAAGCCGCACAGTCGCCAGCAGCATCCATAGCAGGCTCCACGCCGCCGCCAGCGGCACGCCGACCGCGAACGCGCGGTGCAGCGTCTTGTGCCGGAACAGGCGCATGCCCGCGTATGCGCCGACGCCGCCCAGCAGCCACGCGCCGAGCAGCAGCGTCCGCTCCGGGATGCGCCATTCGCCGCGCGCGGCGCGCCGCTTGTCCACGCCGTAGAGCGCGAATACGCCGGCATTGATCGCCGCAAACGCGATCCATAGCGCCGCGATCAACGCTCGCCCTCGCCGGATAACTCTTCCGCCTTCTTCGGCTCGCCGGACGCCTCGCCCAGCTCGATCACGCTGGGCGCCGGAGACGCGGGCGCGATATCCTCGTCATCCGCCCCAGATGAGGTCACGCTCTCGGTCGCAGCAGTTCCTTCACTCGCCCCAGCCTCGTCGGAAGCAGACACAGACGCCCTACTCTCGGCCTCGGTCGCAATAGTCCCTTCACTCGCCCCAACCTCGTCGGAGGTGGAGGCGGGCACAGCCCGCTCGGAAGTGGGTGCAGGCCCCGCCTGCTCGACCCTTGCCTCATTGGAAGCCACGCTCTCGGTCGCAATAGTCCCTTCACCCGCCCCAGCCTCGTCGGAGGTGGATGCAGGCTCCGCCTGCTCGACCTTTGCCTCATTGGAAGCCACGCTCTCGGTCGCAAGAGTCCCTTCACCCACCCCAGCCTCGTCGGAGGTGGATGCAGGCCCCGCCTGCCGCGCGGGGAGCTGGTTCGGCGCGAGGACAGCCATGAACTCGATGCCCGTGATCGTCTCGCGCTCGAGCAGGAGCTTCGCCAGCTCGTGCAGCTTTTCCTTGTTGTCGCTCAAAATCTGCAGCGCGCGCTCATAGCAGAGCGCGATGATCTGCCGAATCTCCGTATCGACGCGCGCGGCCGTCGCGTCGGAGCAGACGAGCTGCGCGTCGCCGGAGACGTACTGCCCGCTCTGGGTCTCCAGCGCCATCATGCCGAAGGTCTCGCTCATGCCCAGCCGCGTGACCATCGCGCGGGCGAGGCGCGTCGCCTGCTCGATGTCGTTGCTCGCGCCGCTGGTGATACGCGCAAAGATGAGCTGCTCCGCCGCGCGCCCGCCGCAGAGCGTGGTGATCTTGTCGAGCAGCTGCTCGCGGGTCATGAGCAGGCGCTCCTCCTCGTCCACCTGCATCGTATAGCCGAGCGCGCCGCTGGTGCGGGGAACGATCGTAATCTTCTGCACGGGCGCGGCGTTTTCGAGCTTCGCCGCGACGAGCGCATGGCCGATCTCGTGATAGGAGACGGTCAGCTTGTCCCGCTGGGAGACCACGGCGTTCTTGCGCTGGTAGCCCGCGATGACCGTCTCGATGGCCTCCTCTAGATCGCGCTGGGAGACCCGGTCGCGCCCGGCCTTGACCGCCGCGATCGCGCCCTCGTTGATGATATTGGCCAGCTCCGCGCCGGAGCAGCCGCTCGTGGCGCGCGCGACCTGCGTATAGTCGATGTTTGGCTCGGTCTTGACGTCCTTGGCGTGTACGCGCAGGATGGCCTCGCGCCCGGCGAGGTCGGGCAGCTCCACGGGGATGCGCCGGTCGAAGCGGCCCGGGCGCAGGAGCGCCTTGTCGAGGATCTCCGGCCGGTTCGTCGCAGCGAGGATGACGACGCCCTTGCCGCCGTCAAATCCGTCCATCTCGGTCAGAAGCTGGTTGAGCGTCTGTTCGCGCTCGTCGTTGGTCGCCAGCCCGTTGTCGCGCCGCTTGCCGATGGCGTCGATCTCGTCGATGAACACGATGCACGGCGCTTTTTCGCCCGCCTGCTTGAACAGGTCGCGCACGCGCGCGGCGCCCATGCCCACGAACATCTCCACGAACTCCGAGCCGGAGATCGAGAAGAAGGGCACCTTCGCCTCGCCCGCGACGGCCTTCGCCAGCAGCGTCTTGCCCGTGCCGGGAGGGCCGACGAGCAGCGCGCCCTTGGGCAGCTTTGCGCCGATGTCGGCGTATTTCTTGGGGTCGTGCAGGAAGCCGACGATCTCCTGCAGCGCCTCCTTCGCCTCGTCCTCGCCGGCGACGTCGTCAAACGTCTTGCCGGTTTGCGCCTCGACGTAGATCTTGGCGTTGGACTTGCCAAAGGTCATGGAATTGCCGCCCATGCGCTGGCTGAGCTTGCGGAACATGAACATGCCCAGCCCGTAGAAGATCACCAGCGGCAGCACCCACGAGAGCAGGAACGAGAGCAGCGGCGACATCTCCTGCGGCACGACCTGCCCGAAGGTGACGCCCGCGTCGATCAGCCGCTCCACGACCTGCCAGTCGTCCGTGACGCGGTTGGTCGTGTAGTAGGCGAGCCTGCCGCTTTCCTCCTTCTCGGCGAGCGTGAAGGCGATCTGCGTCTCGTTGATCTGGACGGCCTCGATCTCGCCGTCCTCCAACATCTGCAAGAACTCCGAGTATTCCACCTGCTGCACGCTGTAACGCTCGATCTGCGGGAAGAGCAGCGTGTTGAGCAGCATCACCACGATCAGGGCGATGACATAATACACGATCAGCGGCTTTCGTGTGTCCTTCTTATTCATACGCTATCCTTTCACGGGCATAAGCGGCCCGTCCTATGATGGCTCCATCATACGACGAACATGCGGAAAAGTCAATTCGCCGCGTTCCAAAGATACACTCTACCCATCCTATCGACGCGGCCGGTGGCCGCCGCCAACTCCAAGGGCGTTTGCAAATCATACTATTCTTAAATCAAATCCTATTCATGGTGAACCCGCCCGGGATCGCTTCGCTTCCGGGCTACATTTGGAAATCGCTTCGCGATTTGGGGTACGTTGGGGCTACCGCCCCAAGCCCTGTCTGGGGACATTGTCCTCAGACCCCATCCCATGCGTGCTTCGGAATAGCGGCAAAAAAGCCGCGCATCCCCAAAGCGGGAACGCGCGGCGGGCGATTTTACGTCACTCCGCGTCAGCGGGCTTCTCCTCGGCGGCCTCAGCGGGCGCAGCCTCGGCGACTTCCTCGGCGGGCGCGGCCTCCTCGACCGGCTCGGCCTCCGCGGCAAGCTCCTCGGCGTCGTCAAAGTCGAGACCCTGCACCTCGGCGTTGTAATCGACCTCTTCGGTCAGCGCCTCGCGGATGGAGAGGCTGATGCGCTTGGCCTCGGTATCGACCTTGAGCACCTTCACGCGCACGATCTGGCCGACCTGCACGGCGTCCTCGACCTTCGCGATGCGCTTGAGCGCGCACTGGGAGATGTGGACGAGGCCATCCAGACCCGGCTCCAGCTCGACGAACGCGCCGAACGTGGTGATGCGCACGACCTTGCCCTCGACGATGGAATCGACCGGGTACTTCTCCTCGGCGACGTCCCACGGCTGGGGCTGCAGGGCCTTGAGGCTGAGCTGAATGCGCTCCTTCTCGCGATCCACGCCGATGATCTTCACATCGACCTCCTGGCCGGGGGTCACGATCTCGCTGGGATGCTTCACGCGGTGCCACGCCAGATCGGTCACATGGATGAGGCCGTCCACGCCGCCGATGTCCACGAACGCGCCGAAGTCGGTCAGGCGGCGCACGATGCCGTGGACGACCATGTCCTTCTCGATGCGCTCCCACGCCTTCTTCTTCTCTTCAAGCAGATAGGCCTTGCGGCTGGCGACGATGCGCTTCTTCGCCCTGTCCACCTCGATGATCTTGACGGTCATCGTCTTGCCGACGAATTCGCCGATATTCTCGACGAAGCGGCGGGACAGGTGGGAAGCCGGGATGAAGGCGCGCACGCCCATCACGTCGGCGATCAGGCCGCCGTTGACGGCCTCGCGACCGGTCGCCTCGACGCAGGCGCCGGTATCGTACTCGGCGATCAGCTTCTCCCAGTTGCGCGTGGCCATGACCTTGCGCTCGGAAAGCAGCACATAGCCCTCGCCATCGTTGAGCTTGACGACTTCGGCCTCGATCTCGTCATCCACCTTGGGATCGGTCGTGACCAGATCGTTCCTCTTGATGTAGCCGTCGGCCTTGCCGGGAATGCTCACGACGATGCCGTCGTCGCTCACCTGCGCGACAATGCCCTTGACGACCTGGCCGGTGCGGAATTTCACCATCGTCTCCTCAAGCATCGCCGCGAAGTCCTCGCCCTCGGAAACAGGGATCTTTTCCATGTCGTTCATGTGGTAACCTCCTCAAGTATCTCTGCCGGGTAAGCCCGGAATGATACGCTTTATTGAATCACGGCTCTTCGCCGCGAATCGCGGAATGGATCGGCGCGCCGTACACGTCCCGCTCGGCGCGCGCGCGCACCTGCTCGAGCAGCCATTGCGGCGTGGACGCGCCCGCGGTGATCGCCACGCGGTCGCCGGGTCGCAGCGCGCCCTCGGGGATGTCCTGCGCCGTTTCGACGTGTACCACGCGCGCACACAGCGCACGGCACGTCTCGCAGAGCTTTTGCGTGTTGGAGCTGTTGCGCCCGCCGACGACGATCATCACGTCGGCCTCGCGGGAAAGGCGCTCGGCCTCCTGCTGGCGCTGGCTGGTCGCGGCGCAGATCGTCCGGCGGACGGTCAATTCCGGCACGCGGCTTTGCAGCACGGCGAGCACCGCGTCAAAGCGGCTCTGGCGAATCGTGGTCTGCGCGACGACGAGCGCCTTGCGCGGCAGCTTCGCCTCGCGCGCGGCCGCCTCGTCGGCGAGGATGATCGCCTCGCCCCTGGCCCAGCCCGCCACGCCGATGACCTCGGGATGTTCCTTTTCCCCCACGATGATGACCGCGTCGCCCTGCGCGCTGTAGCCGCTCACCAGCTCATGGATGCGCGCCACATGCGGGCAGGTCGCGTCGATCACCGGCAGGCCCCGCGCCTCGCACTGGGCGTAGACCTGCGGCGTGACGCCGTGGGAGCGGATGATGACCGTCTGCCCGGGCGCGACCTGCGAAAGCGTCTCCACGCTGCGCACGCCCGCCCGCGCGAGGCGCTCGACCTCCTGCGGGTTATGCATGAGCGGCCCTAGCGTCACGCAGGACAGACCGCGCTCCGCGCACTCATAGGCCTTCTCGACGGCGCGTCCCACGCCGAAGCAGAAGCCGGAGTGCTCTCCGACCACGATCGAGCCGCGCGCCTTGCGCCCGCCCGCCTCGCCTTTGAGGGAATTTTCTCCCAAAACAGGCATAGAGGCCCGGTTCTCCCTATTAGCCATCTTATAATGTTCTATGCCCCTTTGCAGATTCCTGCCTCAAATTTTGCTTTTTTTGGATTTTTCAAAATTTATTTTGCGGGTTCACGCCTCGCCCGGCCCCGGCGGCAGCGAACGGCCGCCGCTCAGGCGGGCGAACGCGGCCTGCATGCGCCCGGTCAGCGCGTCGCAGGTCTCCTTGTTGACGCGCTGGGCGAGCAGATCCTGCGTCTTGAGCGGCTCGCCGACGCGCACGGTGATGCGGTGGAAGGGCCGGTAGCGCCCGTCGATGTAGATGGGCACGACGTCGCGGCGGCTGCGCAGCGCCAGCAGCGACGCGCCGCCCAGCAGCGGCCCCATGTGCCCGTCGTGCGAGCGCGTGCCCTCCGGGAAGATGCCCAGCGTGTCGCCGTCCGCCAGCACGCCCAGCGCCGTGCGCACGGCGCTCATGTCGATGTTCCCGCGATCGACCGGGAAGCCGTGTACCTTGGTGAAGAGCCAGCGCAGGACGGGGTTTTGAAACAGCTCCTTCTTGCCCATGAAGTGGATCTCCCGGTCGGGCGTACACAGCGCCAGCGTCAGCGGGTCGAGGATGCACTGGTGGTTGCCCATCAGCACGCACGCGCCCTTGGGGATGTTTTCCCTTCCCTCGATGCGCAGGAAGAAGAGCGCCTTCGCCACCACCCGGTACAGCGCCACGATGGCGGTGTACAAAAACGTGCGCTTCGGCCTCTCTTTCCTTGCGATCTCCTGCTTACCGTCCATAGACGTCCTCCACGATCCGCGCGATGCGCTCGACCACCTGCTCCGGCGTCATGCCGGTGGAATCCACCAGCACGGCGTCCTCCGCCTGCCGCAGCGGATCGGTCTTGCGGCGCATGTCCTGCTCGTCGCGCGCGTTCAATTCGCGCAGCACCTGTTCATAGGGCGTATCGGTTCCCTTTTCCCGCAGCTGCAGGCAGCGCCTGCGGGCGCGCTCCTCCGCCGTCGCGGTCAGGTAGATCTTGACCGGGGCGTCGGTCAGCACGTTCGTGCCGATGTCCCGCCCGTCGATGAGCATGTCCGCCGTCCCCGCCAGCTCGCGCTGGGCGCGCACCATGCGCGCGCGCACGGCGGGCCACTTCGACACGGCGCTCGCCGCCGCCGAGACCTCGCCCGTGCGCAGGGCGTCCGTGACGTCCTCGCCGCACAGCAGCGTGCGCTGGCGTCCGTCCTCGTAGCGCACGGCGACGCCGGCCCCCTCGCACGCGGCGGACACGGCGGCCTCGTCCTGCGGGTCGATGCCGCGGCGCAGCATGTACAGCGCCACAGCGCGGTACATCGCGCCCGTGTCCAGATGCAGGATGCCGAGCCTTTCGGCGACCGCGTCGGCGATCGAGGACTTGCCCGCCCCCACGGGGCCGTCGATGGCGATATTCATGGGCATACGCGCCTTCCCCCTTGCGCGCCGCGCTCTTTCGCGGCTGCGTCTTATTATACGACATCCGCCCCGCCTTCTTCAAGCCCCGTCGGCCATTTGGGGGCGCGCTTTCCACTTTTCGCCCTTTTTTGCGCGGCTCGCGGCCTTCGCCCGCCACACAGGCGCGCTTTTGGCCCCGTTTTCGCCCCCTTTACCCCATTTGCCGAATGTGGTATAATGAAAATGAGCGGCGGGCGCGTGCGCCCGCGCGCGGCCCCCGCATGAAGTTCGACCTTTGACCCATCGAGGAGGTTTTGCGATGTATTCCTTCCAAACGAACGCCGGGCGGCGGCGAGGCAAGCAGCGCGCGGCGCTGATGCGCGTGGCGCTGTTCGTCCTCGTGATCGCCCTTGCGGGCGTGACGTACAGCTTCATCCGCGCCTCGCGCTCCGAGCGCGTGACCGGAGAGGCGATCTACGCCCGCGCCATCAGCGAGGCCGCCGGCGCGCAGAGCGCCGTGTACCGCCTCACGCAGTCGAGCGGCGCAAACACGATCAACCTGCTGGCGATGGTGCGCGGCCACGTCTACGCGCTACAATCCCTCAACACGCTCGCCGCCGACATCTACGGCCCCGGCACGGCCGTCGCCGATGCCACGCTATTGGAGACCTGCGTCTCCACGCTCGACGAGTGCGAGAACCGCTGGCAGTCCGGCCTCGTGCTGACCGACCTGTTCACCACCCTGCGCGACGACGTGGACGCGCTGGTGGCGACCTTCTCGCAGACGGAATGACGAAGCGGCCCTTTCATCCAATGGGCAGCGCATGAAAGCGCCGCAGGCCATCGCCTGCGGCGCCCCTTTTTTGCCGCTATGCCCCGCCCGCGATGCGCGCGACGGCGTCCACGAGGGCGCGCGCGTCCCGCATCGTGTTGCCAAGCCCCGGGCTGACGCGCACCGCGCCCGTTTGCAGCGTGCCCAGAAAGCGGTGGACGCCCGGCGCGCAGTGCAGCCCGCCGCGCACGGCGATGTCCGCCTCGTCGAGCGCCGAGGCGACCTCCTGCGAGGCGATGCCCTCGACGTTAAAGCTGGTCAGCATCGCGCCCGCGGGCGTGTACACGCGCACACCCGGCACGCCCAGCAGCTCCTCGCGCATGAAGTCGCACAGGGCGACGGCCGTCTCCAACGCCTCGGCGCGGTGGGCGAGCGCATAGCGCATGCCCGCGCACAGCCCGGCGATGCCCGGCAGGTTGAGCGTGCCGCTCTCCAAACTGTCGGGCATCATCCGCGGCTGGAACATGCTCTCCGACGCCGAACCCGTGCCGCCCTGCTTGAGCGGGGCCAGCCGCACGCGCGGCGAGACCCACAGCGCGCCCGTGCCGTGCGGGCCGAGCAGCCCCTTGTGCCCCGGCATCGCCAAGAGCGATACGCCCCAGCGCGCGGGCGTCAGGGGCAGATGCCCCGCGGTCTGCGCGCAGTCGAGCAGCAGCAGCACCCCGCGCCGCGCACACATTTCGCCCATCGCCGCGACGTCCTGCGCCACGCCCAAGACGTTGGACATGTGCGTCATCGCGACCAGCCGCGTGCGCGGCGTCAGCGCGCGCTCCACGTCCTGCGCGCGGATGCGCCCCTCGCCGTCCGGCGGCACGAGGGTCAGCGTGATCGTCCCGCCGCGCGAAAGCTCCGAGAGCGGGCGCAGCACGGAGTTGTGCTCAATCAGCGTCGAGACCACATGGTCGCCCGTGCGCAGCACGCCGTGTATCGCCATGTTGAGCGCCTCGGTCGCGTTCTGCGTGAAGACCACGCGCGAGACGTCCTCCTCCCCCAGCATCGCCGCGATGCCCTCGCGGCACTCCTCCACCAGCCTGCCCGCCCGCAGCGACAGCTTGTGGCCCGCCCGGCCGGGATTCGCGCCGCACTCCGTCAGCGCGCGCGCCATCGCTTCCACCGTCACGCCGGGCTTGGGAAAGCTGGTGGCCGCGTTGTCCAGATAGATCAATGCCATCCCTCACTTCGTCCGCACGGCCTCATCCGCCGTCTCATACGCTAAAGTATATGAGGTCTTCCCCAAACAAGACCCACGGGAGGGAACGCAGATGAATTCATCCTTTGGCATCGCCGCCTTTCGCTCGCGCACGCAGGTGCTCCGCTTTGAGGATGCGCTGCGCCGCGCCGGACTCGCCTCGGGCGTCGTGTCCACGCCGCGGGAGGTCGCCATCGGCTGCGGGCTGTCCGTGCGCTTCGATCTGTCGCAGGCGGCGCAGGTCATGGGCGTCTACCGGAAAATGAACCCCGGCGCGCTGATCGGCTTTTACCGCGTGGACGGCTACGGCACCCGGCAGATCCGCCTGACCCCGCTCGTCCTCTGACGCTTGCGCTTTGGCCCGAACGCGGCTATAATACGAAGGAAGGCCCCGCGGGGCCGCATACGCAGGAGGAATGAGCATGACGCAGGAGGAACGCTATTCGCATATTCTCGCGGAGCTGGAGCGGCTCTACCCGCAGGCCCGCCCCGCGCTGCATTTTGACAGCCCCTATCAGCTTCTCGTGGCGGTCATCCTGTCGGCGCAGTGTACGGACGTGAAGGTCAACACGGTCACGCCCGCGCTCTTTGCCGCCTATCCAAGCGCCGCCGCGCTGGCAAAGGCCTCGCCGGAGGAGATCGAGCCGTATATCAAAACCTGCGGCCTCTACCACAACAAGGCGAAGAACCTCGTGGAGACGGCCCGCGCGCTGGTCGATCGCTTCGGCGGCGAGGTGCCCGACAGCCACGAGGCGCTGACCACGCTGCCCGGCGTGGGCCGCAAGACCGCGAACGTGGTGATGAGCTGCGCCTTTGGCGCGGACGCCATCGCCGTGGACACGCACGTCTTCCGCGTCACCAACCGATTGGGGCTGGCGGACGCGGGCGACGTCCTCAAGACCGAGCAGCAGCTCATGGAGCGCATCCCCAAGGAACAGTGGAGCCGCGCGCACCACTGGCTGATCTACCATGGCCGCCGCGTCTGCGCCGCGCGCAAGCCCGCCTGCGGCGAGTGTACGCTGCGCGCATTTTGCGAATACGCCAACGGCAACCCCAAGGGGAAGAAATAGCCTAGCCCAAACAGGCAAAGATTCAAACACCCGCTCCCTCCTGTTCTTTGGAAGGAGCGGGCCAAACTTTAGCCCCAACCCGGCGCGCACTTCAAAAGAACAACCTGCGGCCTCGTGCGACCAAGCGCCATGACCGCAAAAGCCTTTCGGATGTGGAAGCGGGCACAGTCCGCTCGGAGGTGGGTGCGGGCACAGCCCGCATGCTGCCCTCCTTCATTCAAAAAACTTCCGGCCTCGTGTGTCCAAGCGTCATGACCATAAAAGCCCTTCGGAAGTGGGTGCGGGCACAGCCCGCCGCCCGCGTCACTTGATGCGCATCCCGATCCCGCACACCGCGCGCGTCACCGTCTGCGCGCGCTGCGCCAGCAGGCATAGCGCCCGCCCAACGGCCTCGCGCCATAAGCGATCTTCCGCCGCGAGCGGAACGATCCCCGCGCCGATCTCGTCGGCGACGATCACCGCGTCCGGATGCTCCCGCAGCACGCGCGCGGCGAGCGCGTCCGGCGTTTCGCCGCAAAGGAGCGCCTCGCGAACGGTCTCGTGAAAGTTTGTCACGATCAGCGCGCCGGGGTTTTCGCTGCGCGCCAGCTCCTCCTGCCCCTGATACGCCCCGCCGATGTATAGCTTCATAACGCCCCTCCGATCACGATCGCCGCCTGCGCGCATAGCTCGACGACCTGCGTGAGTCCCCCGGCCAGATCGCCCGTCACACCGCCGAAGTCGCGCAGCGCCATCCGGCGATAGAAAATGGCGCATAGGCCCGCCGCGAGCAGCGGCCAGATCGCCCGCCATCCCAGCAGCGCCGCCCAGAGCGCGGCGCAGACCGCGAGCGTCGCCGCGCACACGCCGACAACCGTCCCGCGGGGTGCGTCCGCCGCGAAGCCGTCCAGCATCCCGCCGGGCCGCGCGCTCGGCAGGAGAACCGACGTTCCCGCGCTCAGGCAGCGGGAAACGACATAGCACAGCGCGATCGCCGGGGCGTCGGCGGCGCTCGCCTCCCCCAGCACTGCGGCGCAAAGCAGCAGATACAGCGCGCACGTCACCACCGCGCCCGCGCCCACGCGGCTGTCCTTGAGGATCGCCAAGCGCTCCTGCGGCGTGCGCCACGAGGCGAGCGCGTCCGCCGTGTCGAGCAGACCGTCCATGTGGATGCCGCCCGTCAGCAGCGGCGGCAGCGCCGCCGCGACCGCGCCGCGCAGCAGGGGCGGCAAAGCGCCGCCGACCGCCAGCCAGAACCAGACCGCCCCGCCGACCGCCGCGCCCACCAGCGGCAGGAAGCATAGCGCGCAGCGCCGGTTTTCCCGCGTCCACGCCACGCGCGGCACGGGGAAGCGGGAATAGGTCGCAAACGCGACCGCGAGGGCCTTGATCAAACGCACGGCGCTTCTCCTTTCAGGGTCACGGGGATGGAATAGACCACCTCGGCAGCGTAGTCCGAAAGCTCCGCGGCGGCGCGGTTGATGAGCGCGAGGCGGCGCATGTATTCCCGCGTCTGCCCGTCATAGGCGACGCCGTCCGAAAAGACGTCGTTGGTCACGATGACGAGGTGCCTGCACTTCGCCGCGAGCGCCGCAAGGTCGGGCGCAACGCGCCGCCAGTCGCCGCCGGAAAACATCTCGTTCGCCAGCAGGTTCGGCAGATCCTCCAGCAGCGCGACGCTTCCCGCCGCCACGGGCGCTTCCCCGAGCGCGAGCGGCCATTCCAGCGTGCGAAAGCCCCTCCCCGCGCGCCGCGCCCGGTGCCGCTCCACACGCAGAGCGGATTCGTCGTCGGCGACGCGCATCGTGGCGAGATAGACGCGCCCCTCGCGGGGCATCGCGTCGATCAGCCGCTCCGCATAGGCGGACTTGCCGCAGCCGCTGCCGCCCGTCAGCAGGATCGTCATGCGCTTCCCTCCTGTCTTTGATAGGGCGCAAGCCCCATCCACTCAAAGGTGTGCGGCCCCGCATAGACCGCCGCCGCCGCGTCCAGCAGCGGGAAAAGCATCGCGGCCCCCGTGCCCTCGCCCAGCGCGAGGCCCGCGTCCAACACGGGCGTAAGGCCCAGCGCCTCGAGCGCGGCGCGCGCAACGGGTTCCCGGCTCCTGTGCGAGGGCAGCATAAATTCGCGCGCCTGCGGGCAGAGCCGCGCCGCGACCAGCGCCGCCACAGCGGATATCGCGCCGTCGATGACGACGGGCACGCCGTGCGCCATCCCGCCGAGGAACGCCCCGGCCATGCCCGCGATCTCAAAGCCGCCTAGCTTGGAAAGCGCGTCCAGCGCGTCGCCCGGGTCGGGCCGGTTCACGGCGAGCGCCCGGCGCACCGCGTCCCGCTTGCGCGCAAGGCCCGCGTCGGATAGTCCCGCGCCGCGCCCGACCGCCAACTCCGGCGGCAGGCCCAGCAGCGCGCAGGCCAGCGCCGCGCTGGCGGTGGTGTTGCCGATGCCCATCTCCCCGGTCGCGATCAGCCGATAGCCCTTCTCGCACGCCTCGCCCGTGAGGCCGATCCCCGCCTCGATCGCCCGCTCCGCCTGCGCGCGGGTCATCGCGGGGTCGCGCGCCATGTTCGCCGTGCCGGGCGCGATTCTCCGGTCGATCAGCCCGGGAACGCGCACCGCCATCCCCATATCCACGGCGAGCACGTCCGCGCCGCACGCGCGGGCCATCAGGTTGATGTTGGATGTGCCTTCGGCCATCGCGCGCGCGACCTGCGCCGTCACCTCGCTGCCGGACTGCGTCACGCCCTCGGCGACCACGCCGTGATCGGCGCAGAACACGAGGACGCACCGGGGCGACAGCGCGACGTCCGCCGTACCCTGCATGCCCGCGACGTCCGCGATCATGTCCTCCAGCAGGCCCAGCGAGCGCAGCGGCTTGGCGACGGCGTCCCAGCGCCGCCGCGCCTCGGCCATCGCACGCGCGTCGGGCACGCGCGGCTCAATGTTCATCGGTCGTCTCCTCCTCGTCACTGCGCGCGGCGACGGCCATGATCTCGGGATAGCGCGCCAGCACGCTGGAATAGTTTTCCGCACGGTGCGGGAACGGGCAACCGGAGCAGTCCTTGCGCCCCTTCTCGTCGTAGCGGAAATCCCCGCCGCAGGCGCGCCCCAGCGCGTAGAGCGGGCAATAACAAAACAGGCAGTTAAACGCCTCCCGGTCGATCCCCTCGTGGCAGGGGAAAAACGGGCAAGAGGTATTGCTGAAAAATCGCTCGCTGCTTTTCATGGGCGTTCCTCCTTAAAAGAGCGCGATGGACAACAGGGTCAGCAGCAGTATCGCCAGCGCGGAGGCGACGCGCATCAGGCGCACGCTCCGGCGAATGTCCGCTCGCTCCGGCGGCCGGTCGTCGTCGCCGATTGCGGGCTTATGGACGGGCTTTCCAAAGTACTCGTGCGTGCCGCCGAGACGCACATGCAACGCCCCGGCGGCAGCGGATTCGCTCCACGCACAGTTGGGGCTGAGGTGATTGGCGTGGTCGCGTCGGACGATGCGCGCCGCATTTGGGGCGTCCAGCCCAGTCAGCGCCGCCGCTGCGATCAGCAGCGGCGCGGTCAGCCGCGCGGGCAAAAAGTTGAGCAGATCGTCCAGCCGCGCGCTGGCCCAGCCGATGTCCCGCCAGCGCTCGTCCATGTAGCCGACCATGGAATCGAGCGTGCTGGCCGCCTTAAAGCCCCACAGCAGCACAGGCCCGCCCGCAAAGGCATAGAGCATCGGCGAAATCACGCCGTCCACCGTGTTTTCGGCGACCGTCTCGACGGTCGCACGGATGACGTCGGCCTCGCCAAGGGCCTGCGTGTCGCGCCCCACGATGCGCGCGACCTGCGCGCGGCCCGCCTCGATCCCACGCAGAAGCGCCCGCTCCACGGCCAGCGCCTCCCGCGCCATGCTCCGCTGGGCGAGACCCATCCAGTCAAGGAGCGCCATCCCGATGAGCAGCGGCCCGCGCCCCAGAAGCGACAGTCCCCAAAGCAGCGCCGCGACGGCGGCCATCGTGCCGAGCGTGACCGAGGCGGCCAGCGCAACCGCGCTCCTTCGCAGGTCGCCGCCGCGCCGCCGCAGCCGCCCTTTCAGCGCATCGATCGCATGCCCGATCAGCCGCACCGGGTGATACAGCCACGCCGGATCGCCCAGCAGCAGATCGAGCGCATAACCCAGCAGCAGCGCCGCCATGAAGTCCCGCATGCTCACGCCCCTTCCCGAATGATGCGGTAGATCGCGTCCATGTCAAGGCTCGTGCGCACGACCGCCGCGATGCGCTCAAACTCCCGCTCCCGGTGCTCCGCCGCCGACTGGGGCGTATCCTCGCGCGCGGGCAACCCCTTCTGCGCCCGGATGCGCGAGGCGATCGCGGAAAAGAGCCGCCCGTCGTCAAACAGACCGTGCAGGTGCGTCCCCAGCACGTTGCCGTCCGGACTCATCACGCCGTCCACGCGGCCGCCGATGCGCAGCCACGGCGTTGCCTCCGGCCCAAAGGCGCACCTGCCCGCGTGAATCTCGTAGCCCTCCAGCGTCAGGCCGTTCGCCTCGCGCAGCCAGCCCGCGGCGCAGTCCACCGTGCCCACGCTCTGCGAGACGGTCTTGTCCTTGCAAAAGGCCGTCTCCATGTCCAGCAGCCCAAGCCCCGGCAGAAACGGCACGCGCGATTCGACGCCCTCCGGATCGCGCAGCGCGCGGCCCAGCATCTGATACCCGCCGCAGATGCCCAACACCATGCCGCCCCTCTGCGCAAATCGCCGGATCGCCTCGGCCATGCCGCTGCGGCGCAGCGTTTCGAGATCCTCGACGGTGTTCTTCGTCCCCGGCAGCACGACGAGGTCGGCCTCCTCCAGTTCCTCGGGCGCGCGCGCGTAGAACACCCGCGCGTCCGGCTGGAGCGCAAGCGCCTGAATATCCGTGAAGTTGGAGATGTGCGCGGGCTTCACCACCGCCACGCGAATCTCGCCCGCGCCGCCCGCGCGCGCAAAGCGTCGCGTCGCGCCGTCCTCCTCTTCCAGCTCGACATCCATCCACGGCACCACGCCCAGCACCGGCACGCCGATGCGCTCCTCGAGCATGCGCAAGCCCGGTTCAAGCAGCGCGATGTCGCCGCGAAACTTGTTGATGATGACGCCCTTGACCCGCGCGCGCTCCTCGTCCGTGAGCAACATCATCGTGCCCAGCAGCGAGGCGAACACCCCGCCCAGATCGATGTCCCCGACCAGCAACACCGGCGCGTCGGCGGCGCGCGCCATCGCCATGTTGACGAGATCGCCCTCGCGCAGGTTGATCTCTGCCGGGCTGCCCGCGCCCTCAATGACCACGCAGTCAAAGTCCGCTTCGAGGCTGTCGTAGACCGCCTTGATCCGTCCGCGCAGTTCGGGCTTCATACGGTGATATGCCATCGCCGAGAGGACGCCGATCGCTCGCCCTTCGACGATGACCTGGCTGCGGCGGTCGCCCGTGGGCTTAAGCAGCACGGGGTTCATCCGCACGTCCGGCTCTATGCCTGCGGCCTGCGCCTGCGTCGCCTGCGCGCGGCCCATCTCCAGCCCATCCCGGGTGACGAACGCGTTGAGCGACATGTTCTGCGCCTTGAACGGCGCAACGGACAGGCCGTCCTGCCGCAGGATGCGCAGCAGCGCCGCGCACAGCACGCTCTTGCCGACGCTGGACGCCGTCCCCTGAATCATCAGCGACTTTCCGCGCATGCGCATCCCTCCAAAGCCCGGCGCAGCGCGCCGATCAGCCGGGCGTTTTCTTCCTCTGTGCGCACCGCCAGCCGCAGCATGCTTGCGGGCAGGCCGAAAGACGCGCACGTCCTCACAAGAATCCCCTGCGCGCGCAGCGCCGCTACCGCCGCCGTCATGTCCCGGCCAAAGTCCGCAAGCAGGAAATTCGCCTGCGACGGCGCTACGCGCGCGCCGAGGGTCTCGAGCGCCACCCTGAGTTCTTCGCGCCGCGCGCGGTTGAGCGCCGCGTCCCGCTCGATCTGCCCGCGGTGCTCCGGCAGGCGTACCGCCACCGCCGACGCGAACGCGCCGACCGCCCACGGCAGCATGCGCCGCTCGATCTCCTCGATGCGCTCCGGCCCGGCGACGACGTACCCCAGCCGCACGCCGGGGATGCAGAGCGTCTTCGTCAGCGAGCCGACGACCGTCAGGCCGTCGCCCGCGTCATGGCGGACGGTGTGCTCCGGGCAAAAGCCGATAAACGCCTCGTCCACGAGCATCTCGCCGCCCTGCGCGCACACGCGGCGGCGTTCTTCAAGCACCGCCTCCCGCGTGAGCGCCCGTCCCGTGGGGTTGTCCGGGTTGCAGCACACGCGCGTGTCGCCCGGCGCGCAGCGGCCCGCCCAGACGCCGTGTACTCTGCCGTAGACCGTCGCGCGGGCGGCGTACTCGCCAAAGGCGACGGCGTCCGTCCACACCGCGCCGCACCGGAGCGAGAGCACGGCGTCAATCGCCGCCGCGCCGCCCGCCGTGGGCAGCACGCGTTCCTGCGGAACGCCGAGGTATTCCGCCAGAGCGCGCCGCGCCGCGCGCATGCGCCGGTCAGGGTAATACCGCGCGTCGGCCACGGCGCTTTGCAGCGCCTCCACAACCCACTCAGGCGGGCCATCCGGGCGCAGGTTTGCGGAGAAGTCGAGCCAATAGCCGGGGCCTTCTCCGTCCCATACGTTGCCGCCGTGCCGCATGCGATCCGCCTCCCATTTTGGAGAAAAACAATGGCGTCCCTTCGCGGGGACGCCAAAACACGGCCTGCGCGACGCGCGGCCTTTTCAGCGTTTCCCAACCCCAGGGGAACGATCCTTTCCGCGACGTAAACAGGTCTCCCGGCTTGGCTTCATCCTACTTGCGCGCCTTCCCGCCCTCGGGCAGTGGACTTCATTGCGCTTTCGTCGGCTTCACGGTTACTGGGATAGCTCGGAACTTGCATCCGTATTCCCATGGCGCGTCCCCTTTTTTAGGAGGCGCGCCGCACATCGCTGCGCGGATACGTCGGGTATTTTCTTGCGCTTTCATGATACAGGAGGGCGCGGCGTTTGTCAAGGCGGCGAGGCCGCCCGCATCGTCTTCACAGGTCGTCCACGCGCACGCCCTCGCCGTAGCGCCTCAGCGTGTATTGGCCCTGCTCGTCCTTCTCGTAGTCGAAGCCGTACTCGCCGCTCTTCCCGTTCAGCGTGTAGGTGAGCAGCACGATCACCCGGTCGTCGCGCCCGTTGCGGGTGGAGACGTTCGTCTCGGTGATCTCCGCCTCGGGGAACGCCTCGGTGAACGTCGCGACTGCCGTCTCGCGCACGGCGGGCACGAAGCTCCAGTCGAGGCCGCCGTCGTTTTCCGGGGTCTCGACGTCGTTGCCGCCAGCCGCAAGCCGCTGCCCGACGCCGCGCAGCGCCTCCTCCGTCGCCGTGCAGCCGCAAAGCGCCGCCGTACACAGGCAAAGCGCCGCCGCCAGCGCGAGGGCCTTCTGTTTTCTCAAAAGCATCCCGGCATCCCCCTTGTCGTCTTTGGCGCGCTCACATCCACGCGTCGCGCAGCGCCGCCATGCCCTTGGCGATCTCCTCCTCGCCCATGCCGGCGAAGCCCAGCAGCACCACGCGCTCGTCCTCGCTGCCCTCGCGCACGACGCCGTAATCGGCCAGCCGCGTCAGCCGGACGCCTGCGCGCGCCGCGCGCGGGGCCAGCTCGTGCGCGGGCGTCTTGCCGCCCACGCGCAGCAGCGCGTACAGCCCCGCCTGCGGCGCCTCGACCTCGCCCAGCGCGTATGCCCGCGCGAGCCGCTCGATCGCCTGCAGCCGCCCCCGGTAGACGACGCGCATGCGCGCGACGTGCCGCTCCAGATGGCCGCCCTCGATGAAGCGGCGCAGCGTCTCCTGCTCAAAGCCCGACACGCTGCACGCGCTGTGCAGCATGCGGTAGCGCCCCACCAGCGCCTGCGGCAGCGCCATGAAGCTCAGGCGCAGCCCCGGCGCGAGCGTGCGCGCGAACGTATTCATGTAGACGACCTGCTCGCCGCCGTCCAGCGCGCGCAGCGTCGGCTGGGCCGCGCCGGAAAAGCGGAACTCGCCGTCGCAGTCGTCCTCCAGAATATAGCCGCCCGTGTCGCGCGACCAGCGCAGCAGTTCCTCCCGGCGGCGGGCGCTCATCTGCGCGCCCGTCGGGAACTGGCGGCTGGGCGTGACGTAGGCCGCGCCCGCGCCCTCGGTGTAGAGGGGCCTCGGGTCGATCGCGCCGCCGAGCAGCGGCGTGGGCAGCAGCCGCGCGCCGCTGGTGGAGAGGATCCGCCATACCCGCGGATAGCCAGGAGACTCCACGGCGAACAGCCGCTCCCGCCCGATCACGGGGACGAGCGCGGAGACGAGCGTCTCCGTGCCCGCGCCGACCACGACGCACTCGGGCGGCAGCTCCACGCCGCGCAGCCGCTTGGTCAGCGCGCTGATCGCCTCGCGCAGGCCCGGCAGCCCCTGCGCATCGCCCATCAGCAGCAGCGACTTGTCCTGCTCGCCGAGCACCTCGCGCATCAGCCTCGCCCATGTGGCGTAGGGGAAGTGTTCCGCGTCCGCCGCGCCGGTCAAAAAGTCCCAGAGTACGCGCACGCCCTCCGGCTTTTCGCCGCCCGGGCGCGGCGCGGTCTCGCTCACATAGACGCCGCTGCGCGGCCTGCTCTCGCAGTAGCCCTCGCTGACGAGCTGCGCGTAGGCCGTCTCCACCGTGGACGTGCTCACGCCCAGATGCAGGGCCAGCTCGCGCTTGGAGGGGAGCCGCTCCCCCGCGGCGAGCGCGCCGCGCTCGATCTCCGCGCGAAACGCCGCGCAGAGCTGCTCGCACAGCGGCACGCGGCTGCGTGCGTCCAGCGCACAGGTGAACATGAGGCATCCCTCCTTCGCGCGAGGCGATTATACCATTCTCAGATGAAGTGATCTACGCGCTCTGTTATCGGGTTCTCCGGGCAAACATAAGCAGAACAACGCGACTTTTCATGATGAACCCGCCCGGGATCGCTTCGCTACCGGGCTACCTTTGGCAATCGCTTCGCGATTTGGGGCACGTTGGGGCTACCGCCCCAAACCCTGTCTGGGGACATTGTCCCCAGACCCCATCCTGTGCTTCGCACCATATGATGGCTTTATCTGAGAAAGTATTACCCTTCCTCGACCTCGCAGTGCGCCCACGCGCGCACCTGCGTCCACGCGACGCGCACGCCCGCGCCGTGGCTGCAAAACACGCTGTCCGGCGGATTTTCCGTGTCCGCCATCGGGTCGTAGCCGATGCGCTCCACGACGGCGCTCTGATCGCGGCAGGGCGCGTAGCGCCAGAAGCGCGAGGCGATCCGCCCGCGCCCGTGCGTCGCGGCGGCGAATCGCTCCGGGTAATCCCAAAAGGCGGCGGCGGTGCAGCTGCCGGAGAGCGCGGTCTCGCCGTCTCCCGTCTGCGGCGCGTCCAGCTGCGCGCCCATGCGCAGCAGCTCGCCCGTGATCCTGCCCAGCAGCTCCGGCGCGAAGGACAGCTCAAAGCGCACCAGCGGCTCGAGCAGCACATTTTCCGCCTGCATGAGCGCCTGACGGACGGCGCGATATGTCGCCTCGCGGAAGTCGCCGCCCTCGGTGTGCTTGAGGTGCGCGCGGCCCGCCAGCAGCGTCACGCGCACGTCGGTGAGCGGGCTGCCGGTCAGCGCGCCCGGGTGTTCGCGCTCCAAGACGTGCTGGCGGATGAGCCGCTGCCAGTTGACGTCGAGGCTGTTCGGCGGGCAGGCCGCTTCGAAGGAGATTCCGCTGCCGTTTTCCGCGGGCGACAGGCGCAGCCAGACCTCGGCGTAGTGGCGCAGCGGCTCGTAGTGCCCGACGCCCACGACGGGCGCGGCGATCGTCTCGCGGTAGAGCACGCGCGGCGGCGCGAAACGCACTCGGTCGCCAAAGCGCTTTTCCAGCACGCTGCCCAGCACCTCGATCTGCACCGCGCCCATCACGCCCACGCGCACGCCACCCGCCTCCGCATGTACGGATAGGAGCGGGTCTTCGTCCTCCAGCTCGCGCAGGTGGGAAAGCAGCGCCGGCAGCGCCAGAGGCGGCTGCGGCTCCACGGCGACGCTCATCAGCGGCGTGAGCGCGATATGCCCCGCACAGGCCCCCTCGCCCACGCGCTCGCCCGGCGCGCAGCGCACGCCCGCGACGGCGACGGTCTGCCCAGCCTCGGCGCGCGGCACGGCGATCCACCTGCCGCCCTGCTGCGCGTAGAGCGCGCTGACCTTTTCCATCCCGCGCACGGTACATACCTCGTCGCGCACGGCGACGCCGCCCGAGAGCACCTTGACCGACGCGCAGCGCGCGCCCTCGGCGCGGCGCACTCGGTAGCAAACGGCCGAAAACGGCTCGCCCTCCCGCCCGCGATACGGCGAGGGGACGAGCGCCGCGATCATATCCAGCAGCGGCGCGACGCCCTCACCCAGCAGCGCGCTGCCGGGCAGCACGGGCGTCAGCGCGCCGGAACAAAACGCGCGCCTCGCCGCCGCCAGCGCCGCCTCGCCCGTGACGCGCTCCAAGAGGTAATCCTCCGCCAGCGCGTCGTCCAGCTCAGCCAGCGCCTCGACGAGCGCCGCCTCCGGCTGCGTCATCAGCACGCAGTCCTCGCCCAGCAGCCGCCGCATTTCACGCACGGCGGCTTCGGCGTCCGCGCCCTCGCGGTCGGTCTTGTTGAGGAAGATCATCGTCGGGATGCCGCGCTCTCGCAGCAGGCGGCGCAGCGTCACCGTGTGGCTCTGCACGCCCTCCGCGCAGGAGACGACCAGCAGCGCCGCGTCCAGCGCGCAGAGCGCGCGTTCGGCCTCGCCGAAAAAGTCCACATGGCCCGGGGTGTCCAATAGCGTCACGCGCACGGGGCCGTCCTCGCCGGGCCACTCGAGCGTCGCCTGATCGCAGAAGATCGTGATGCCCCGCGCGCGCTCGATGGCGTCGGCGTCCAGCAGCGTGTCGCCGTGATCGACGCGGCCCGCGCGCCTCAGCGCGCCCGCGCGGCAGAGCATCTGTTCGCAGAGCGTGGTCTTGCCCGCGTCCACATGCGCGAGCACGCCGAGCGTCGCTTCCCTCGCCATAGCGCCTCCGTCAGAGCAGCCCCAAGGATTTGAGAATGAAGATCATCACGAACATCGCCGGGACGCTGCCCATCGTCGTGGTGACGACGAGCTGCGCCGCCAGATCGCTGTCGCCGCCCATCTGCCGCGCCATCGTGAACGAGGAGACGGCCACCGGCCCGCCGAAGGCGATCATCACGCTGGCGAGCGCCTGATCGCGATAGCCCAGCGCCGCCGCGAGCGTGATCACGCAGGCCGGGATGACGCAGAGCTTGAGGGCCGTCACCGCCGCGAGCGCGCGGCCGTTGCCGCGCACCGCCTCCGGCCGCAGCGACGCGCCGAGGGTGAAGAGCGCCAGCGTCGTGGCGACGCCGCCCAGATCGCGCAGCGTCTCGTCGAGGAACGCCGGCACGGGGTTGCCCAGCGCCAGCAGCGCAATGCCGATGACGCAGGCGATGACCAGCGGGTTTTTCGCCACGCGCCCCGCCGTCGCGCGCATGTCGGCGCGCCCGCCCCGGCAGGCCTCCAGCGCGATCACCGCGAGGATGTTGTAAAACGGCACCGTCGCAGGGATCATCAGCGAGGGGATGGTCAGCGGCTCGCTTGGGTACAGGTTGGCCACCACGGCCAGCCCGAAGAGCGCGTAGTTCGTGCGAAAGAGCGCCTGCGTCACCACGCCGCGCCGCTCGCCCTTTTGAACGAACCGGGGCACGACGCGCATGAGCAGCAGGAACAAAAGCAGCAGCGACGTCGCCGAAAAGAGCAGCACCGACAGCCCCTGCGCCTGCTCGACGCGCGCCGAGCGGATGTTGTTGAGCAGCAGGATGGGCAAAAACAGGCGAAATGTCACGTTGTTGGTCTGCAGCACCGTCTCCTCGCTCATCAGCCCCGCGCGGCGCGTGGCAAAGCCCGCCGCCATCACCAACAGCAGCGGCAGCACCGCGTCAAAGGAGATCTTCAGGTTTTCGATCATCCGTCCGTTCCTCCTGCGGCCGCGCCGCCTCGGGTGCGGTTGCTTCCTTCGCCGCCCGCTCCGCCTCAAAGCGGGCGAGCGCGGCGTCCACCACGCGCCGCTCGTGCCGGGTGAAATGCCGCCCCTCCAGATAGCGCCGGGCCATCTCGGGGCGGCGCTCCAGCGTGAGCAGCAGCGACTGGGTGAGCTGCCAGTCGCAGATCTCGGCGTGATTGCCGTTTAAGAGCGGTTCGGGCACGGTCAGCCCCTCGAACGCGCGCGGGCGCGTGTACTGCGGGTATTCGAGCAGGCCGCTGGTGAAGCTCTCGGACACGGCGCTCTCCTCGCTGCCGAGCACGCCGGGAACGAGCCGCGCCACGCAGTCCACCAGCACCATCGCGGCCAGCTCGCCGCCGGTGAGCACATAGTCGCCGATGGACAGCTCCTCGTCGATGCACAGGTCGAGCGCGCGCTGATCGACGCCCTCGTAATGCCCGCAGAGCAGGATCAGCTCGCTTTCGCGCGCCAGCTCCTCGGCCTTTTGCTGGGTGAGCGTCTGCCCGCGCGGGGAGAGATAGATGCGCTTTCCGCAAAAATGCTCGCCCTGCGCGTCGCGAACGGCGTCCACGATCGGCTGGGCGAGCATCACCATGCCCGCGCCGCCGCCGTAGGGCGCGTCGTCGGTGTTGCGATGCTTGTTGGCGGCGTAGGTGCGGATGTCCACCTCGCGCACGGAGAGCACGCCCGCCTTCTGCGCACGCCCCAGAATGCTCTGGTGCAGCGGCGCGAACATCTCCGGAAAGGTCGTCAGGATGGTGATGTTCATGTCTCCTCCGGCGGCAGCAGCGTCATGCGCTGGCGCTCGATCTCCTCCAGCACGCCGTACATGCGCTCCTCCTGCGTGCCGATCTCCAGAATCTCGATCTCGCGCAGCGGCAGGGTCTCCTCCTCCGCCTCGCGGCCGAAGAAGTCGAGCAGGCGCAGCTTCATGCGCAGGCCGTTGGCCTCCAGCACGCGCCCGGTGATCATCTCTTCGCCCATGATCGCGCTGACGATCTCGCCGCGCTCGCGGCAGGCGAGCAGCACGCTGAGCAGCAGGTCGGTGTCCTCCGCGGGCGCGTCGGTGAAGAACGGGCGATGGTGCTCGCGATAGTGCGCCATCAGCATCGCCAGCCGCTGCTCGTATTCCTCGCCGTAGAGGACGCTCAGCACGTCCTGATTGCGGCGCACGCGCCAGCCGTCGATCTGGCCCCACGGGGTCAGGTCGCACATGAGCACATGCTGAGCGTCCACCGCCTCCACGAAGCCCGCGCAGAAGCCCTCCGGGTCGTTGGGGTCGGTGTAGACCGACGCCAGCGCGCCCTGCGCCGCCAGCACGCGCAGCAGATAGACCATGTAGCCGTTGTTCATCTAGTATCGCCTCCTGGGCAGATAAAAGCGCCGGTTGCCCCACACGTCCACCAGCAGCACGCACGGCTCGCCAGCGCACACGGGCATCTCCAGCGTGTCCGCCAGCGCCGGGGTCGCGCCGGAGCGCGCGCTCTGCACGCAGCTGCGGTACACGTCGCCCTGCACGAAGCCCGCCGACCACATGTCCACCGCGTCCAGCCCTTCGAGGCCCGCCTCGCGCGCGGCGGGGCTGTCAAAGCGAAGCAATCGCACGGTGTAGGAGCTGATCGCCGGGTAGACCTCGGCCTCGACCGCGCAGTCGTCCGGCCCGCAGGGGGCCTCCACCTCGAAGCCCCACGGCAGCGCCTTGCCCGCGCCGCTCTGGCTGAGCCGCTTGACCGTCGAGGCGACGGCGAGCGGGCTTTGATCCGTGCACAGAAAGCGCCTGCCCAGCTGCGCCGCCGCGACGGCGGTCGTGCCGCTGCCCACGAACAGGTCGCACACGGTGTCGCCCTCCTGCGTGGCGCTGCGCACGATGCGCTCCAGCAATCGCACGGGCTTCTGCGTGTCGTACCCGGTGCGCTGGGGATCCTTCTGTTGCAAATGGCTCACGTCGTCCCAGACGTCGCCGGGGTAGGCCGGCTCGTCGTCGTAATAGCGGTATTCGCGCCCGCCGGAGGTGATGGCGCGGTAGCTGCGCCCGTCCTCGTCCACGCCGCGGCGCATGTGATTGCTGCGCGCCTGCGCGCGCTCGAGCGGCACGGCCTTCAGGTTAAAGTAATACGAGCGGCTCTTGGCGTAGAACAGGATGGTGTCGTGCTTGCGCGGGAAGTAGCTGCGCGCGCGCCCGCCGGACTGATACGCCCAGACGATCTCGTTGAGGAAGTTGTTTTCTCCGAAGATCTCGTCCATCAAAAGGCGCATCGGCGCGTGCATGCGCGAATCGATGTGCAGGAAGATCGTGCCCTCTTTTTTGAGCAGGCCGCGCGCGAGCGCGAGCGTGCCGCGCATCATGTCGATATACGCCTCGTGGCTCTCGTAGCGGTCGTCGTAGGCGGGCAGCGCCAGCGCGGGCGCGCCGGTGCGGTAGCCGCGCTCGCCGACGCGCGCGCGCATCTCAAAGCGCTTGCCCGTGTTGAAGGGCGGGTCGAGGTAGACCGTCTGCACCGAGCCGCCGAAGCGCGAGAGCAACGCCTGCCCGTCCTGCGGCAGGACGCCCTGTATCAGCGTTCCCGCGCTCTCGCGCGTCAGGTGGCGTTCGCTCGCGCAGCGGATATACGTCGCGGCCATCGCGCTGTCTCCCCTTTCTCTGCCGGGTCTTTATCTTTGGCAGGATCGCGCGTGATCTTCGTTCATTATACCGGGTTTGCCCCGCAAATGCAAGACTTGCCCCGCCGGCTTGGCGATGGTATGATAAGGGCGTGACGATGCGAAGGAGGCGGTTTCATGTCCGCTTTGGATGCCGTTTTATCCGCGCGCGCGCTCATGGCCGCGCCCACGCCGCTGAAAGGCGACTGCGGCCGGCTGTGCGGCGGCGCGTGCTGCGCGGGGGACGCGCAAACGGGGATGCTGCTCTTCCCCGGGGAGGAGCGGCTCTACGCGCGTTGCGCGTTCGCGCGCGTCGTGCCCGCGCGCTTTTCCTTGGGCGGCGCGCCGGGGCGGCTGCTCGTGTGCCAGGGGCGCTGCCCGCGCGAGGAGCGGCCGCTGGCATGCCGGTTCTTCCCGCTGTTTTTGCGCTTTACGCCGGATGGCGGCACGCGCGTGATGCTCGACCGGAGGTCGACGGGCGTCTGTCCGCTGGCGGGGTATGGGATGGAGGCGTTGGCGCCGGGGTTTGTGCAGGCCGCGCGGGAGGCGTATGATAAGCTGCTGGGGGACACGGAGTGTCGGGCGTTTTTGGCAGGGCTTGACGAGGAGTTCGGGTTTTGAAGTAAGGAGTGTGAGCGGAGATTGGCGTATAAGAAGGTGTTTTTCTGTGAGCAACGCCCGGTATCGCTTCGCTCCCGGGCTGCTGTTTTTGGGAATGCTGGGCTGCCGCCCAGACCCGCCCGAGGGGCGCGCCCCTCAGACTCCCCATGCTTTTGGTTTGCAGCTTTGAGATTATAAAGCAATTTGCTGCGTAAAGCCTTTGGGTGTTCCTACATAAAGCACGCCGTTGGCGACCGACGCCGATTCAAACGTCCCCTCCAGCAGATATGTCGCGTTCTCCCCGTTCACGTCGCAGGACAGCACGCCCTTCGATGTGATCTGGAGCACCTTCTGCCCGTACACGCCCAGAAACGTCGCGCCGTCGCGGCGGATGGTCGCGCTTTGCCCGTTCATCACGCGCACGATGTTGCCGCCCGCGCGCACGAGCAGCGCCTGCCCGCACTGCGCGGCCTGATCCGCGCCGCCCGCGTAGAGCAGCTTTGTCGCGCCCGTTTGAATGCCAAAGGAGACGACGCCCTCCTGCGTCACGCACAGGAGCGCGTCGTTTTGCGCGTCGAGCGTGAAGTCGCTCACGCCCGTCACCAGCTCGTCCTCCTCGCCGGAAAGGGAGCGCTCGCGCAGGGTCGCGTTCGCGTCGAGGTAGTAGAGCATGCCGTCGTGCAGCGCGAAGCGCAGGATGATGCCCGCGCGGCAGAGCACCTCGCGCGCGCCGGTGGATGCGTTCACGCGGATGATGCAGTCCTCGCCGCCGTCGCTGGCGACGTAATAGAGCTTGCCGTTGGTCAGATGCAAAAAGCGCGGCACGTCGTGCGTGAGCACGGTGGGCGCAGCGCCGTTATAGGGCCGCTTCACGAGCGCGCCGCCCTGCGACGCGTCCGCGGCGTAGAGGTTTTCCCGGTCGCCGACGGCGATGCCGCCGCCGCCGAGGCTCACCTGATACGCGCCGTTGAGGCGGTATTCCTCGCTCTGGCGCGCGGTGTTATCGCCGGAGACGCGGGCCGTCTGCGCGGTGACCGCGCCGCTGGCGTACAGCCGGGACTGGGTATCGCTGCCCGCCGCGCCGTCGGCGGTGAGGCCGTTGGCGTTTTGGAACGCGCGCACGGCCTGCTGCGTCTGCTCGTCGTAGACGCCGCTGACGAACGAGGAGGACAGGTAGCCCAGCTCCGAGAGGCGCTCCTGCACGGCGCGCACCTGATCGCCGGACATGCCGGCGGTCAGCACGTCGGCCGGCGGCGCGGCGGCGGATGAAAGCGTCTCGCCCGCGCGGCGTCCGTTGGCGTCGAGCGCGTCGTTTGAGTAGATGAGCTTTAAGGATTGCGGGCCTGCCGCGCCGTCGACCTTGAGGTCGTTCATCGTCTGGAAGGCCTTGGTGGCGTCCACGGTCGGCTGGTTGAACGTGCCGGTGACGTAGCGCGCGTCGAGGTAGCCCAGCTCGGCAAGCCGCGCCTGATACATCCTCACGTCTTCGCCCTCGCTCTGCCACTGGAGCACGGCGTTCATGTTCGGCGTCGCGGTCGGCGCGGGTCTGGGCGTCGGCGTGGCGCGCGTGGCGGAGGAGCCGAAGTATTCGTCGTAGCGCCGCGCGCCGCCGCCGTAGAGGATGGAGAGCGTGCCCGCCCCGGCGATGCCGTCCGCGGTGAGGCCGTTCGCCTCCTGAAAGAGCTTGACGGCGCGCTCCGTGCCCGAGCCGAACTGGCCGTCCGGCTCGGTGGAGAGGTAGCCGAGATCCTTCAGGTATTGCTGCAGCACGCGCACCTCGTCGCTTTGATCGCCGCGCCGCAGCACCGACAGGCCACCGGAAGCGGAGCCGCTTTGCGCCGCGGTCTGCTGGGGCTGCGGCGTCGGGGTCGCGCCCGCGGCGGCGGCGCCGCTCTGCAAGCGGCTCTGCGTGCCCGCCCCTGCGATGCCGTCGGCGGTGAGGCCGTTGGCGCGCTGGAACGCCTTGACGGCCTCGGTCGTCTCCGCGGTGAAGCGGCCGTCCACGCGCCCGGTATAGTAGCCCAGCTCGAACAGGCGCAGCTGCAATTCATAGACGCTCTGGCCCGTGTCGCCCTCGCGCAGCGTCACGGTGCCGCCGGGCACGGGCGACGGCGTGGCGCTCGTCGCGGCGCGGCTGCTGCCGGAGAGCTTGCGCAGCGTCGCCAGCCCGGCGACGCCGTCGGCCTCGAGGCCGTTGTTTTTCTGGTAGGCCGCCACGGCCTCCTGCGTCTCCGGGCCGAAGACGCCGTCCGCCACGCCCGTCAGGTAGCGCAGCTCGATGAGCCGCGCCTGCAGCGCGTAGACGTCGTTGCCCGTCATGCCCAGGCTCAGGCTGCGCGCCTGCTCCGGGTTGGCGGTGGCCACGGGCGTGTTCGCGTAGCGGGCGGACGCGCTGTAGAGTTTCGTCTGCGTCTGCTCGCCCGCCTGCCCGTCGCCGGAGAGGCCGTTCGCGCGCTGGAACGCCTTGACCGCGTTCACGGTCGTCTCGCCGTAGAGGCCGTCCACGCCGCCCGCGTAGTAGCCCAGCTCCGCCAGACGGCCCTGCAATTTGCGCACCTCCAGCCCGGAGGAACCCTGCTTGAGGAGCACATAGCTTTGCGCCTGTCCCGACGCGCTGACCGTCTTGGGCTGCGCCGCGCCGGAGTAGAGCAGATCCTGCGTCTGCCGCCCGGCGACGCCGTCCGCCGTGAGGCCGTTTCTGCTCTGGAATTCCATCACCGCGGCCTGCGTGTCCGCGGCGTATTTGCCGTCGATGGTGCCGCTGTAATAGCCCAGCTCCACCAGCCGCGCCTGCAGATCGCTCACGTCGCTGCCCGTGGAGCCGACGCGCAGCAGCGGATAGCCGGAGTTATAGTCCTCCGTGGAGGTGTTCCAGCTCTGCGCGCCCGGCGCGGCGGTGGCGGCGGTGCGCGGCGTCGCCGTGGGCAGGCTGCCGCTCGCCCAGTCCTGCCATGTGCTCTGGTCGCTGGACGTCCAAGTGTCCGGCGTGGGCGAGGGCGTGGCGGCGGGCTGCGCGGTGGGCGAGGGCGTGGGCAGCGGCTGCACCGTGCCGAAGGGCACCGAATCCTCGGAGATCGTCAGCGGGTCGAGCGTCGGGTCGGGCTGCACGAAGCAGCCGCCCAGCAGCATGAGCAACAGCGCCAGCAGCGCCGCCAGAAACCATCGCTTCATGATTATCCCTCCTCGCGCTCGCCGGTCAGGATGGCGTCCACCTCGTCGAGGCTGCGTATCTCGTAGCGCACGGGCAGGCCGGGCGCGTTGCGTTCGCCGCGCGGGTTATACCAGCAGGCATCCACGCCCGCGTTCGCCGCGCCCGCGATGTCGCTGGAGAGCGAATCGCCGAGCATCAGCGCGCGGCCGGGGTCTTGGACGCCCGCGATCTCCATGCCCAAGCGCAGCATCTTCGGGTCGGGCTTGGCCGCGCCGACCTCCTCGGAGACGACCATCCCCGCGATCATCTCGCGCAGGGGGCTGCGCGCCATCCGGCCGCGCTGCGTGGCGGAGATGCCGTTGGTGACGATCACCACGGGCAGCACGCGCCGCCAGCGCGCGACCGCCTCGATCGCGCCCGGCAGGGGCACGGCCTGCGCGGCGAGCGCGTCGGCGTAATGGTCGGCAAACGATCGCGCGTCGCCCGTCGCGCCAACCGCGTCCATGAACTGCTCAAAGCGGCGCACGCGCAGCTCGGCCTGCGTCACCTCGCCGCGCTCGAGCCGCTTCCACAGCGCGTCGTTGATGCGCGAGTAGAGCGCCAGATTTTCGGGCGTGCTTTTCACGCCTGCCGGCGCACACGCGATCGCGAAGGCGTTCGCCTCGGCGGCGGAAAAATCAAAGAGCGTGTTGTCCGCGTCGCAGAGCAGGACGTCGTAGCGTCGCTTCGGCATGAGCGTGTTCCTTTCTGAAAGCCGCGTTGCGCGGGGCTGGATTTACCGTATATTATATCACACTTTGGGGCTGAAGCAAAGCGCGCCGTCACGCCTTCAAAAACGCCGGGATGGCCTCGGCGTCGCGCAGGCCCTTGGCGTACATCTGCTTGAGGCTGTCGAGGCTGCGGCTGAGGGTGGACAGCCCGCAGGTGTCGTCCGGCGCGACGATGAGCAGCCTGCCCTCTTTGGCGTATTCCTGCGCGCGCTCCACGCCCTCGTTATAGGTGCGCCAGCGGTCGCGCAGGCGCTCGGCGGCCTTGGGATAGCGGCGCGCGAGGATGCGCGCGGGCGTGCGATCCTTCTTGGGGATGCGCGGCTGATCGACGGGGCGCGTGAGGATCAGCACGACGCGGTCGCAGCCGTCGGCGAAGGCGCGCTCCACGGGGATGGGATCGACGATGCCGCCGTCGAAGCCCGGCACGCCGTCCACGACGTAGGGCTTGATGAACACGGGCAGCGCCGAGGACGCCTTGAGCGCGTCGCAGTCGTCCACGCGGACGCGGGACTTATCGTAGTAGATCGGCTCGCCCGTGATCGCGTTGCAGGCGACGATCACGAACTCCGCCGGGTTTTGGAGCAGCGCCTCAAAGTCGAGCGGGTTTTCCCCGCCGGTATTGGAGAGCGTGCCGTAGGCGTAGTCGAGATCGACGTAGCTGCCCTTGCGCAGGAAGTTGCCCAGGCTCGCGTATTCCTTGCGGAAGACGTACTCGGTGTAAAAGGTATAGCTGCGCCCGCGCTGGCGCGCCAGAAATGTCGCGATGTTCGCGCTGCCGGCGGAGACGCCGATGGTGTAATCGAATTCGATGCCGTTGTCCTGACAGTAGTCCAGCACGCCCGCGCCGTAGATGTCGCGAAAGCCGCCGCCCACGTCGATGATGCCCGTCTTCATGGTCTCGTCCCTCTTTCCGTTCGTGTGCCAAAGTTCAACGAGTGTAGTATACGTCGCCGTGTCTAATTTGTAAAGGCAATCTCTTTAGTCGCAAAAAACCTTTTTCCACGAAAGTGGAAGTAAAGACTGCCCTCCTTTGCCCCTACCAAAGGGCTTTCCGGTCGCCCTTTGGAAACCTTCGGCTCCGAAACTATAAAGGTTGGGCGTCGTTTTTTGATAGCGATATTCTACCGATAGCGGCAGCAGCGCGCCCTTCCCCGCTTTATTCCGGGAAGGGCGCGCGCATGGGCCGCGCCGCGCGGGCATATCATGCGCTGGCGGGCAGGCGGCGCACCAGACCGCCGACGGCGGACAGCTTTTCCTCGATGTGGCAGTAGCCCCGGTCGATGTGCCCGCATTCGTCGTCCACGAGCGTCTCGCCCTCGGCGCACAGCCCCGCGAGGATGAGCGCCGCGCCTGCGCGCAGGTCGGTCGCGCGCACCGCCGCCCCGGTCAGGTACGGCGTGCCCTCGACCACCGCCACGCGGTTTTCCACCCGGATGTGCGCGCCCAGCCGCGTCAGCTCGGCGGCGTGCATGAAGCGGTTCTCGAAGATCGTCTCCAAAAAGACGCTGGTGCCGGGCGTCTTGCAGGCGACCGCCATCATCGGCGCCTGCAAATCGGTCGGGAAGCCGGGATAGACCATCGTGCGGATCTCGAACGGGTGCTTGGCGCGGCCGAAGACCATCAGCCCGCCGGGGGTGTCCTGAATATGTACGCCGGCCTCGCTGAGCTTGAAGAGCAGCGAGCGCAGGTGCTCCGAGCGCGCGCCGCGCAGCAGCAATTCGCCCCCGGTGATCGCGCAGGCGCAGGCCATCGTGCCCGCCTCGACGCGGTCGGCGATGGGCGTCCAGCTCGTGCCGTGCAGCTTTTGCACGCCCTCGATCAGGATGGTCGAAGTGCCCGCGCCGGAGATGCGCGCGCCCATCGAGCAGAGGAACGCCGCCAGATCGACGATCTCCGGCTCCTTGGCCGCGTTCTCGATGCGCGTGGAGCCGCTGGCGAGCGTCGCCGCCATGAGCAGGTTTTCCGTCGCGCCGACGGACGGCATGTCGAGGTAGATCACCGCGCCGCGCAGCCGGCCGGAGAGCGTGACGCCGCCGTGGTCGAAGGAGACCTTCGCCCCCAGCGCGCTCATGCCCTTCAGGTGCTGATCGATGGGCCGCTGGCCGATCGCGCAGCCGCCCGGCAGCGGGATGCGCGCCTCGCCCAGCCGCGCAAGAAGCGGGCCGAGCACCAGCACCGACGCGCGCATCTTGCGCACGTCCTCCTCGTCCTGCGGGTTGCGAAAGGCGCTCGCCGTGATGACGATGGCCCCCTTTTCCCGCGCGACCCGGCAGCCGCACGCCGCCAGCAGCGACGCGAGCGTCGAGACGTCCGTCAGCTCCGGCGGATTTTCGATGCGCACGTCCTCCCGCGTGAGCAGCGCGCCGCACATGATCGGCAGCACCGCGTTCTTGGACGTGCCGATCGGTATCTCTCCCCGCAGGGGCGGGCTTTCGCGAACCGCATAGTGCGCCATAGAATCCCTCCGTTACTGGGCGACGCCGCGCGCCGAAGCCGGGCGGTCGCGCCGTCCATGGCAGATTATGCCGCGGGCGGGCGATGTGTCAGCGCCGTCGCAGGTCGATTGTCTCCCGCCAAAGCGCCGCTCATGCCCGCGCAAAAAGGCTTGCCGCGCCTTGTTTTTTCTCGTTCGCTGGAAGGCGCGCCGCCGCCGGAGCTGCAAAAATCGCCGCCTTCCAAACAGACAATGCCATTGGAAATCGCAGGATTTTGCGCTTCGACGGCCTCGCTTCAGAAGCGTGCCCCGCGCACGCGCGCCGCATCGCCGCGGACGGCCTCCTTTTTTTGCAAGGCATTTTCCCGGAAACGCTTCGTTTTCTTCGCTGCTCGGCGGGAAAAACCGTTTTCGGTTGCATTTGCGCCGAAAATGGTGTATTGTATGGAAGGGCTTGCGCGCATGCGCTGCGCGCGAACGCGATACACTTCAGGATTGGAGGCGCGCCATGCGCTCACATCGGCTTCGCGCGTCCACGCTCCTCGCGTGGCTTTTGCTGCTGGCGGCCTATGCGTTCAGCGTGGGCGCGTTCGCGCTCTACGGCGCGCACAATCTCAACTTCGACATGTCCAGCGAGATGGTGCTCGCGCAGCTGCTCAACGACGAGGGGCGGCTGCTCACCGATAGCTGGTATTATTCCACGGAGCTGCGCATCGTCAGCCCGGTGTCGCTCTACCAGCTGGGGCTGAAGCTGTTTTCCTCCTGGCATGCGGCGCGCACGTTCGCGGTCGCGCTGTCGCTCGCGGGCGTCGCGGCGGCGGTGATCTATCTCGCGCGGCGCATGGGCCTGCGCGACGCGGCCCCCTGCGCGGCGGCGGCGCTCGTGCTGCCACTGAGCGGCGATCTCGCGTTCTATGTGACCTACGGCGGGTTTTACACCGTCTACATCATGCTGACCTGCGCGCTCACCGGGATGACGCTGCGCATGGGCGACGACGACCGCGTGCGGCCCGCGCGCCTCGCCGCGATGCTCCTGCTCAGCCTCTGGGGCGGTCTGGTCGGCGTGCGCATGCTGATGCTGCTCGCCGCGCCGCTGGGCCTTTCCTGCGCGCTCGCGCTGGCCAACCGCGCGCGCCGCTGCGAGACCCTCCGTGAGGCCGCACGCACGCCGGCGTTTCGGCGGCTGTGCGGCGTGGCGGCGATCACCGCGGCGCTCCTCATCGGCTGGCAGATCAACGCGCGGGTGCTGGGGCGCTATTTCTCCTTCCGCAATTACAGCGGCTTTGAGCTGCGCGGCTTTTCCAGCGAGGCGCTGCTGCGGCAGGTGGACGGCCTCGTCTCCTTCTTCGGGTTCAGCGGCGGCCATCCGCTGCTCTCGCTGCCGGGGCTGGCCGATATGGCGGCCGTCGCGCTGGCGATCCTGATGGCCTTTGCCGCGCGCCGCGTGATCGCCGGGCGCGTTCCCTGCGGGGACGGCGCGAGGCTCGTGGCGCTCTACGCCGCCTGCGGCGTCCCGCTGGGCATGCTCCTCAGCGGCCTGATCTCCGGCGGCGCGTGGTACTACATCGGGGCCATCGTGATGCTGGTGCTCACGCTCTTCCTGTTTTTGGAAAAGCTGCCGTGCCGCCTTCCCGCGCTGCGCGCGGCGCTGCTGCTGGGCGCGACGCTGATCTTCCTGCTGGAGGCGCGCGCGACCGTCTCGACGACGATGCGCGCCAGCAGGGCCAACTACGAGGAGGCCGCCGACTACCTGGTCGAGCACGGCTACACGCTCGGCTTCGCCACGCTCCCCAACGGCAGCACGCTCACCGAGGCCAGCGACGGCAAGCTCGAAGTGGTCACCTACGGCGGCTGGTCCGCGGGCGAGCCGTATGACTGGCTGCAAAAGAAATCCCACTTCGGCGAGCTTCCGCCGGGGAAGGTCTTCGTCTTCATCGAGGCGGCGGAGCCGCTGGAGTACCCGCCTCCCGTCGCCCTGCCCGATCATCTGGAGGCGGTGCTGACGGGCGGAACCATCTACGCCTATGACAGCGCCGAGGAGGTCGTCGCGCTGATGCGCGAAAACCGCGCGAAGCTCGAGGCCGAGCGCGCCGCGCAGGCGGCCCAAAATAACGACGCGTCTTCTCTACCGTAAAGGAGGTCTATTCTATGTGTGGCATCGTAGGCTATGTGGGCGTCAAACAGGCCGCGCCGATCCTGCTGGACGGCCTGCAAAAGCTGGAATACCGCGGCTATGACTCCGCGGGTATCGCCGTGCGCGACGCGCAGGCGGAGCACATCGAGGTGGTCAAGGCGAAGGGCCGCCTCAAAAACCTGATGGACATGACCGACGCCGGCCGCGCCGTGCGCGGCAGCTGCGGCATCGGCCACACGCGCTGGGCGACGCACGGCGAGCCGAGCACGCTCAACGCGCACCCGCACTACTCGCGCGAAAAGCGCGTGGTCGTCGTCCACAACGGCATCATCGAAAACTATCAGGAGCTGCGCGCCAAGCTGACGCGCAAGGGCTACGCCTTTGAGACGCAGACGGACACCGAGACCGTCGCGCTGCTGCTGGATTGCTACTACGCCGAGGCGGCGGAAAAGGGCCTCTCCCCGCGCGAGCGGGCGCTGTTCGCCATCCGCAACATGATGATCCGGGTGCGCGGCAGCTATGCGCTGGGCATCCTCTTCGGTGACCAGCCGGGCGCGCTCTACGCCGCGCGCAAGGATAGCCCGCTGATCGTGGGCCGCTGCGACGGCGAGCTGCGCGGGCACATGATCGCCTCGGACGTGCCGGCGGTGCTCAACTACACGCGCAGCGTCGTCTACATCGACAATCTGGAGATCGCGTGCCTGACGCAGGACGAGCTGCGCCTGTATAACGTGGACTGCGAGGAGATCGAAAAGCCCTTCACCGAGATCAAGTGGGACGCCGCCGCCGCCGAGAAGGGCGGCTACGAGCACTTCATGATGAAGGAGATCAGCGAGCAGCCGCGCGCCGTGCGCGACACGCTCTCCCCGCGCATCCATGAGGAGGAGGACGGCAGCCGCTCCGTCGATCTCTCCGAGCTGGGGCTGACCGACGACGACCTGCGCGCCGTCTCGCGCGTGACGCTGATCGGCTGCGGCTCCGCCTACCACGTCGGCGTGGTGGGCCGCGCCGTGATCGAGCGGCTCTCCCGCGTGCCGTGCGAGGTCGATCTCGCCAGCGAATTCCGCTACCGCGACCCGATGCTCGAAGAGAACGCGCTGGTGATCGTCATCAGCCAGTCCGGCGAGACGGCGGACAGCCTCGCCGCGCTGCGCCTGTGCAAGGAGCGCGGCGTGCGCACGCTGGCGATCGTCAACGTCGTCGGCTCGTCCATCGCGCGCGAGGCGGACGCCACGCTCTACACCTGGGCCGGGCCGGAGATCTCCGTCGCCACGACCAAGGCGTATTCCACGCAGCTCGCCGCGCTCTATCTGCTGGCGGTCAAGCTCTCCTCCGTGCGCGGGACGCTCGACGCCGCGCGCGAGCAGCAGCTCCTCGCCGATATGCTCGCCCTGCCCGACCAGATCGAGCAGATTCTGGCGGACAAGGAGCGCGTGCAGTGGTTCGCCAACAAGATGAGCGCCTGCCGCGACGTGTTCTTCATCGGCCGCGGGCTGGATTACGCGATCAGCCTGGAGGGCAGCCTCAAGCTCAAGGAGATCAGCTACATCCACTCGGAGGCCTACGCCGCGGGCGAGCTCAAGCACGGCACGATCAGCCTGATCGAGGACGGCGTGCTGGTCGTCGCGCTGGCGACGCAGCCGGATCTCTTTGAAAAGGTCGTCTCCAACATGGTCGAGGTGCGCAGCCGCGGCGCGTATCTCTTCGGCCTGACCCTCTGCGGCCAGTACGCCATCGAGGACGCGGCGAACTTCACCGTCTACGTCCCGCGCACCGACCCGCTCTTCGCCACGTCGCTGGCGGTGATCCCGCTCCAGCTGCTCGCCTACTACATCAGCTGCGCGCGCGGGCTGGACGTGGACAAGCCGCGCAACCTCGCCAAGAGCGTCACGGTCGAGTGACGGGTTTTTGAAGAAATCGCTACGTTTTTTCGGCGCAAAGTCTCAAAAACGGGCGAAAACGCGAGAAAACGCGAGGTTGCTCCTTAAATCCCGAAAAAACTCAAAAAAACGGCTTGACAGATCGCATGCTCCGGTGTAGAATAAACGAGCATGTTTGGCGGGCCTTGTTTCCCGCCGCGAAGAAGGAGGTGCCTGTATGGCTGCTGCCGGTGTTCGCGTGAAGATCACGCTGGCCTGCACGGAGTGCAAGCAACGCAATTACAACACGATGAAGAATAAGCGCAATACCCCGGATCGTATCGAAATGAGCAAATACTGCCGTTTCTGCAAGAAGCATACGGTTCATCGGGAGACCCGCTAAGGCGCGCGCGACAACGCATGAAGGAAGTGAAAGAGATGTCTGAAAACAAGGTCGCCAAAAAGGCGGACAAGCCCGGCTTCTTCACCCGCGCGAAGAATTGGATCGTCGCGCTCCCCGGGCGCATCGTCGCCGCCTTCAAGAACATGAGGGCCGAGCTGCGCAACGTCGCTTGGCCGTCCCGCAAGGATCTCATCAACTACTCGCTCGTCGTCATCGCCTTTGTCGTGGTGCTGGCGGTCGTCATCGGCCTGCTGGATACCGGCTCTTCTTTCGTGGTCAAGAACCTGATCGAGCTGTAACGGTTCGCGATCGAAAGGAGGTTTTTCATGCCGGACGAGAAAGCCCTGTGGTACGTCGTCCACACCTATTCGGGCTATGAGAACAAGGTCGCCAACGACCTCGTCAAGACCGTCGAAAACAACGGCATGGGCGCCCTCATTCAGGACGTCAAGGTGCCGATCGAGGAAGTCGTCGAGATCCGCAACGGAAAGCCTCACACCATCCAGCACAAGCTCTTCCCCGGCTACGTTCTGGTCAAGATGATCAAGACCACCGAGACGTGGTACGTCGTGCGCAACACGCGCGGCGTGACGGGCTTCGTGGGGCCGGGGTCGGAGCCGATCCCGCTGACGGACGAGGAATTTGACCGGATGACGAGCATCCAGGGCACCATCCGCATCGATCTGCAGCCCGGAGATTCCGTGCGCATCAAGACCGGCAGCGTCGAGAACGCCATCGGCACGGTCGAGGAGATCAACGCGGAGGAGCACAAGGTCAAGGTCTCCATCGAGATCCTCTCGCGCAAGACCACCGTGGAGTACGACATCTCCGAGGTGGAGCGCCTGTAAAACGCAACCCGCCGGGGCTTGCTCCGGTTCGTTGAAGCATCCGCCCGTCGGGCGGAGTCAGCCCGGCGCGCGCCGCGCGCCGGACGTGGGAGGAACCGCAGGTTCCGCATGACCACAGATCAAGGAGGTTACTGCACCATGGCGAAAAAAGTTACTGGCATGATCAAGCTGCAAGTCGAGGCCGGCAAGGCCAACCCGGCGCCGCCCATCGGCCCGGCGCTCGGCCAGCACGGCGTGAACATCCCCGGCTTCTGCAAGGAGTTCAACGAGCGCACCAAGAACGACATCGGCATGATCATCCCGGTCGTCATCACCGTCTATTCCGATCGTTCCTTCACCTTCATCACCAAGACCCCGCCGGTTCCGGTGCTGATCAAGAAGGCGCTGGGCATCGAGTCCGGCAGCGGCGTGCCCAACAAGACCAAGGTCGGCCAGCTCACGCAGGCGCAGGTTCGCGAGATCGCCGAGAAGAAGATGCCCGACCTGAACGCCGGCAGCATCGAGGCCGCGATGAGCATGGTCAAGGGCACCGCCCGTTCCATGGGCGTCACCGTCGCCGACGCGTAATCGGGGCATCACAGCGCGGCGACGCCGCGCGAGGCGGCCCGACCGCCGCATGCGCCGGGTCGGAAACCGTGGGAGGATATCAAGCCGTTTGCACCACAGGGAGGAACAAGCACTATGAAGCATGGCAAGAAATATCAGGACAGCGCGAAGCTGATCGAGACCGGCAAGCTCTACGATCCGGACGAGGGCGTGAAGCTCGCCCTGCAGACCGCGAAGACCAAGTTCAACGAGACGTTTGAGATCTCCGTCCGTCTGGGCGTCGATCCCCGTCAGGCGGATCAGCAGGTTCGCGGCGCGGTCGTGCTGCCCAACGGCACGGGCAAGACCGTCCGCGTGCTGGTGTTCGCCAAGGGCGATCAGGCCAAGGCCGCCGAGGATGCCGGCGCGGATTACGTCGGCGCCGAGGAGCTGGTGGCGAAGATTCAGGGCGAGAACTGGTTCGACTTTGACGTCGTCGTCGCAACGCCCAACATGATGGGTGTGGTCGGCCGTCTGGGCCGCGTGCTCGGCCCGAAGGGCCTCATGCCGAACCCGAAGAGCGGCACCGTGACCATGGACGTGGCGAAGGCCATCGCCGAGATCAAAGCCGGTAAGGTTGAGTACCGTCTGGACAAGAGCGCGATCATCCACTGCCCGATCGGCAAGAAGTCCTTTACGCCCGAGCAGCTCACCGAGAACCTGACCGCGCTGATGACCGCCATCGTTCGCGCGAAGCCCGCCGCCGCGAAGGGCGTCTACCTGCGCAGCGTCGTCCTTTCCTCTACGATGGGACCTGGCATCAAGCTCAACCCGCTCAAGTTCTGATGCGGCGCATCGCGGCCCGCGAGGCGCAAGCCTTGCGGGCCGCTTTCTTCCGCGTTTGACATTCCGCTGCCGCCATAGTATAATATCTCCAGCGCGCGCCCGTAGCTCAGTTGGATAGAGCGTCAGACTCCGACTCTGAAGGCCGCAGGTTCGAACCCTGTCGGACGCACCAGACAAAAACCGTTGACTTGTAAGGAAAAGTCAGCGGTCTTTTTATTATGTTTTATGAACTGTTCCGGCGCTTTGGTACACCATTTGGTACACCATCAGCCGTTTTTGGTCTGCTTCCCGTACATGAATTGGCTCATGGCGTCCGACAAGCCCGCGTCCTTTTCTTCGTATGCGTGGGCGTAGATGTCAAGCGTCGTCGAGATTCGGCTGTGTCCCAGGCGGCGGCTTATGGAAGCAATGTCCGCCGACCCGCTCACGAGCAAAGACGCGCCCGTGTGCCGCAGGCCGTGAAGATTTAAGGGCGGCAGACCGTGCTTTTTCTGGAAGAGCGGGAACCACTTCGTTGGAGACTGAACGAACATCCGCGAGCCGTCGTCCTGTGTGAAAACGGCGTCTTCGTCCTTCCAATTCGGCCCACAAACAAGGCGTATACGATTTTGTTCCCGCTTCCACTCTTTGAGCGCGTCGAGCGTTTTGTCGCTAATGTGAATTATACGCTTCCCGCTTTCGGTCTTTGGGCTTTTGAGATATTGTCCGACGCCTTTTGAATAGGCACAAGAGCGCTTGACGGAGACGGTTTGCTTTGTCATGTCGATGTCCGCCCAATTCAGGCCGATACACTCGCCACGGCGCATTTGTGAATCGAGCGCGAGCAGGCCGTATGCTTTCCACTTGGCCGGGGCGTCCTCCAGCGCTTCCACGAGCCGCGCAACATCGTTTTCACTATACACGGGGCGCTCAGCCGTGTCCTTCCTTGGCGGGATGATGTTATCTGCCGGGTTTATCATGATTAGCTGTTCTCGCTGCGCCGTTTTCAAAATCAGATGAAGCAGCGTGTAGAATTTCAGCGAATATGTGCCGCTCAGGTTCTCCTTTTCAAGCCCTGCAAAGAAGCTGTTTAGGGTCTTCGGGTCGATGTCGCGCAGCTTCAGCTTTCCCAGCCGTGGAACAATTCGTGTGTCTAAAAGGTTTTGATATTCGGAGATTGTGCCCTTTGCAAGCCCTTTTCGCTTGCAATATGTGACCATCCATTGCTCCGCATATGCCTTTAACGTTATCGCCTTTTGTGGGCTGATCTTCTGATCCTCCAGCTCTATCCGAAAGCGTTCCGTTGCCTTGCGAGCCTCCGCGCGCTGGGCGCTTTCACTCTTGCGCGGGTCAAGGTGGAGTGTGCGGGATGGCATGATTTTCCGGCCCGCTCCGTCATAACCGCAACTGACGCGGATGAGCCACGTTCCGCCGCCTTTGTTGATCGGCTCAATCCCTTTTCCTTTCATATATAGCCCCCTATCCCCCCTAAAAAATGTCACTTTGTCACTTGGGCGAAAAAATCCTTATGCCGTCTAGCTTTTTTGCGTGACAAAACCCGTTTTAGATTTGTCATAGCTTGTCACCAACGGGCGAAATTTTGTCACTCTTCGCGCTGAAATGGAGATTCTGCCAAAGATTCAGACAAGCGCTCGAAGTGCTTTTGTTTCCATAAGGTAAACAATTCTTCGTCAATCTCCCCCGCCCGGTATAGTTCTAAATACCTTCGGTACGGCTCAGAAAAACGCGCAGCGGCGGTATAGTAAATTTTCAGCGTAACACAGCCGTACTCGGTACATTTCCCAGTTTTTTCTTCTTCTTCCTCGCAATAGCGCTGTTCTTCCTCGTCAAGGCCAGGATACTCTTTCCAAGGAATATAGGAAGTGCTTATTTCCACAGGGACTAGTTTTGCTTCACATAATTTTGTAAAATAATAAAGATATTCTCCGCCAGTCATTGGCTCTACTTTGTTTGCATCTTCAATCCCGCAAAGACTGTCCAGTGTCACGCCATAGTAACGGGCAAGCCGGACAGCATAATCAAGCTGTGGTTGCTTCTTTCCTGTCTCATAGGCGGACAGCGCCGCGGCGGTCATTCCCACTTTTGCGGCTACTTCCTGCTGTGTCTTCCCTGCCTTTTTTCGCAGCGCAAGCAGATTTGCGGACAATGTTTTCAATTCCACCATACTACACGCACGCCCCATCTTTCTTAAATTGTGGTTTATCTTTTTGTATTATAGCGCATCCTGCCGTGAATTGTCAATATTTATTCGTTTACGAAAAGTTGTTTATTTGCTCGACATTCGCTTCTCGTAGCGTTGACAAACTTTTCGAGACGTGGTATAATGTTTTCTGCGAAAAGACATAGCTTCGAACGCAAGGAGGGGTTGCAGATGCAGAACATCGTTCGAGCTGGAAAGAAAACAGACTTGCAGAAAGGGGATGAATTGGCGTGACGCAGCTGGTAAACATCACGCGCGCGTCTGAGATGACAGGCGTGAGCAAGTACGAGCTCCGCCGGGGCGCAAAGCAAGGGCGGTATCCGTTTATTTTGTGCGGAAACAAGCTCATGTTTGACCCCGCGCAGCTCTCAGCCGTCTTTGAGCGGCAAATGGAGGAGAACAGGAGGGCGGCGCTTAAGTGCTCAACAAATTCATGATCGAGAATCCTTCGGGCTTCCCGCCTGAGTTATTGGGTCTAGATCAATGGGTTTGTTGGCGATATGTGAATCGGGACGGGAAACGCACAAAGGCCCCCTTCACGCCTGACGGGAGGGCGGCAAAATCAAACCGCGCGGACACGTGGACGAGCTACAAGAACGCCTCCAGCGCGGCAGGGTTTGACGGTGTCGGCTTTATGTTCGACGGGGAACACGTTGGAATCGACCTCGACCATTGCATAGACCAGAAAACGGGCGAGATCGAGCCGGACGCCCTCGCCATTGTCAACCGCGTAGACAGCTACACGGAACTCAGCCCAAGCGGGACAGGGTTGCATATCTTCTGCCGGGGCCAACTTAAAGGAAGCGGGCGGCGTCGCGGAAACGTCGAGGTATACGGCGCGGGGCGGTATTTCACCGTGACCATGCGTCCCTATGGCGAGCCGCGCCAGATGCGCGAGGCAAGCGCCGAAATCGCCGCCGTTATCGCGGAATACATCGACAAGCCCAAAAGGGCCGGACAGCGGGCGGCGAAGGTAAATGAAGGTCAGAGACGGGCGCAGACGGTAAAAGACGACGACCTGCTAGACAGGATTCGGAACAGCAAGCAGGGCGCATGCTTCGCCGCGCTGTGGAAGGGCGACACGTCCGCTTACCACGGGGACGATTCTGCCGCAGACCTCGCGCTGTGCAACATCCTCGCATTTTGGACGGGCAAGGACGCCGCACGGATGGACGACCTTTTCCGGCAATCCGGCCTCATGCGCGGCAAATGGGACGAGCGGCACGGCCCGGACACCTACGGGCAGATGACCATTCGCAGGGCGATTGACGGCACGACGGAAACATACAGGGAGCCAAAGCGGATAGAAGCGCCTGACCTCCCGCAGATGAGCGAAGAAGGATCCCCGTTCCGCCGCTTCGAGGAAGCCTATCAGCACGTGAACGGCTATCTGGCCTCGCGCGGCATGCTTTACGCCGTGACGCAGGCAAAAGGCGAAATTCAAACCGCGCCGTTGGCCAAGTTTATCGCTGTGCTGACAGAAATCACGACGCGAGATAACGGCGTTGAAACGTGCAAGGAGTTTTGCGTCGAAGGTATCAACAATTACGGCGAGCCTTTGCCACCGGTCAACGTCCTAGCAAGTCGATTCAGCGCCATGACGTGGCCGCTGGAGGCGTGGGGCGTCGATGCGAACATCTATCCCGGCATGTCTTGCAAGGAGAAGCTGCGATTTGCAATCATGGAAGCCGGGCACTTCACAGCAAGCCGCCGCACCGTTTACGAGCACACGGGCTGGAGGAAAATAGCGGGGAAATGGGCTTATCTCTACAATGGCGGGGCCATTGGCGCTGACGGTCTCAGCGTCGAATTGGAGGGCGCGCTGGGCAGGTACAGTCTGCCGGAGCACGGCGGGAGCATGACGCCGACGCGGGAGCTTCTCAACGTATTGCCGCGCCGCGTGGCTATTCCTTTGCTTGCGCACGTCTTTCTCGCCCCGCTTCGGGAGTTTTTGAGCATGGCGGGCTGTACGCCGGCATTTATCCTCTTTCTTGCCGGGGCGACTGGCGCGAAAAAGAGCACGATTGCGGCGCTTGGCTTGTCCCATTATGGCGCAGGCTTTGATGGGCAGCACTTGCCCGCGAGCTTTCACGACACGCAAAACGCGCTGCGCCGCAAGGCTTTCTCCCTCAAGGACGCGCTTTTGATTATTGATGACCTGCACCCGACCAGCGATCCACGGGAGCGCCGGACGATGGACGGCAGCGCGCAAGCGATGGCGCGCGCGTGGGGAGACCTGGCAGAGCGTGGAAGACTGCGCGCAGACACATCTTTTCAGAAGGAACAGCCGCCGCGCGGTCTGGGCATGATGACAGGCGAAGATTTGCCAGACGTGGGCGAAAGCGGGCTTGCCCGGTTCTTCCTCGTGGAAATCGGACGCGCGGAAATCACCGTTGACGATCGGCTATCAGACCTCCAGCAACGGGCATCACGCGGCGAGTTTGCCGCCTCCATGCGGACTTATTTGGAATGGTTACTCCCCCGCGCGGATGACCTTCCCGGCAAGCTGGGCGATGCTTTCCGCAAGTACCGCAGCGAGGCGCGCGCGCGTCTTGTCGGCACGCATGACCGACAGCCCGCCGCCGTCGCGTGGTTGATGATCGGTTTTGAAACGGCGTTGGATTGCATGGTTGACCACAACGAATTGACCGACGCGCAACGCGAAGACCTGCGCAAGGAAGCGTTTGAAACGCTCATCAACACGGCCAGCGAACAGCAACGGGATATGGCGCAGGCGTCGCCGTGTAAACTATTTATATCGACCTTACTTCAAATGGAAGCGGCGGGCGATGTGTCATTCGTCCAACTTGGCGGTTATGCGCCGCCGATTAGCTATCAAAGCGCTGCGCAAAATATCGGTTACAAGGATGAGGACTTTTATTATCTGCATCCTGTGTTGGCTTATGGCGCTGTCAATGACGTTTTGCGCGATAATGGAACGAGCTTGCCAGTCTCGCGCGGTCGCCTGTGGCGGCAGATGGGCGAAGCCGGATTGATTGAGCTTGCGCCAAATGGGGACACGAGCAAAACGAAGAAAGTAGGCCCCAAAGATTCGCCCCGCGTCGTTTGGTTGAAGCGACAAAAGGCCGAAAGCCTCGCGTAAAGCCCGCCTGACAGCCTGCGCGCCCGTCTGACGGCTTCCGGGCCGATGCTGGAGGGATTGCTCATCATCGAACACGGCGCGCCAGAACGGCTTATAACGCAAACAAGGAGGAAACACAATGAACGAAGTTATAAAAATCGACCCGGCGCTCAGAGATTTAATCCCACCTCTGGCAAGCGATGAGCGGTCAAAACTTGAAGAAAGTATCGTTTCGGAAGGTTGCAGAGAAGCGCTAATTTTATGGAACGGCACGCTGATAGACGGTCATAACAGATATGAGATATGCAAGAAACATGGTATCAGTTTCAAAACCACGCAGAAAAATTTCCGTGACCGTGACGATGCAATTTCATGGATGATTAAGAATCAGATCGGCAGGAGGAATCTTCCGGCATATGAGCGGACGAGGTTAGTGCTAAGATTAAAACCTTCAATCGCAGAAAAGGCGAAAAAGAATCTTGTAACGTCTACTGGCGGTTGCAATGCCCGACCTTTGCAGAAATCTGCAAAGGCGGGAAGCGTCAACACCGTGGAAGAAATCGCAAAGGCCGCTAACGTTTCCCGCGATACGGTTCAGAAAGTGGAAAAGCTGGAATCAATGGCACCGCCTGAGATAAAGCAAAAATTACGTTCTGGCGATATGTCCATCAATGAAGCGTATCAGCTTGTCCGGCGTCAAGAGAAGGAAGAAGCGCGAGAAGAACAGCGGCAGGAAAACGCGGAGAAGGTGAAAAAGCTCGCAACGCCGCTGGACGCACAAGGGCTGTTCCAGACGATTGTGATTGACCCGCCGTGGGACTGGGGCGACGAGGGCGACGTTGACCAATTCGGCAGGGCAAGGCCGGACTACACAACGATGTCGATTGAAGAAATCGAAAAGCTCCCTGTTGGAAAGATCGCGGATGAAAACTGTCACCTGTATCTGTGGGCCACGAATCGGAGCCTGCCGAAAGCGTTCAGGCTGCTGGAGGCGTGGGGATTCAGATACATTACCTGCCTGACGTGGGTGAAGCCCAGTATCGGAATGGGCAACTACTTCCGCGGAGACACGGAGCAGGTCATTTTCGGCGTGAAAGGAAGCCAGATGCTAAAGCGAAGGGATGTAGGAACGCACTTCAACGCGCCGCGCGGAGACGGTCACAGCGCAAAGCCGGACGCTTTCTACAAGCTGGTCGAATCGTGCAGCTACGGCCCGTATATTGACATTTTCGGGCGCAAGGAACGCGAAGGTTGGTCTGTGTGGGGTGAGAACGGTTGAGCAACCGCAGGCAACGCCGCCCTGCTTCGTTCTGCGCCGTCTGAGGCTGTCAAAACAGGGCCTGTCGCGCGTTCCGGCTGGCTGGAGGTGCAGACGGTCGTTCCGATGTGGACGCGGCGAGAGAGCCTATTTTGACGGCCTGACGGGGCGCTGACGGGACGCACAGGAAACGGCAGAGCGCGAGCAGAAAACGCTTGTACAAAATGAAACAGGCCGGATTTCTCCGACCTGCTCATTGAGTAGGAACCCGGTCAAAGGTTCCTTTTACGATGAAAGGGATTTCTCCCTATCTGCCCAGCCGATCAAGGCCGGGCTTTTCGATACCTCAATGATAAAGCATATGTTGCGCCGTTGTCAAGAGTGCATCCCTGAAAATTTTTGCCGCTTTTTTATATTGCGAGCGCTTCTTGAATCCGTTGTTTCAAAGTTTGGTCTGAATTGGGAGACAGCTCTTTCTGCACATCGAGAAGCAGAGAACGCAAGACTTTTATCTTTTCTTCTTTTGCGTCTCCGCGCTTCTGCGCCGTCTCCAGCTTTCCTTCAACCGTCTTATAGTATCCGTATAGATCGGTAACAGAAGCAAGCGCGCGATCAACGGCAAGCATATCCGCCTTTGTAAGAACCGCTTTGCGCTGTGTAAGGCGGGCTTTGCTGACAGAACGTATTCCGGCAACATCAACATAGCCCTCAATCAGCAGCTTTCCTTGCGCATCCGTCTGCTGGGTAATTGGGACTAACAGAGCTGACTTTTTGCGCTGTGTCGCGTGCGTAATAGGGGCAACGCAAACACTTTGCCGATTTATAGATGTTGCGTCATTCTCAATAATCACACACGGATGATAGCCGCGCAATTCTGTGCCAATATTATAGCCAAAATCGCATCCGTATACCTCGCCGCGTGTGACGCTGATCGTTTGGCCGGGAATGAGTCTTCGCGCCTTAATGTCCAGCTTTTTTTCTAGCCATTGAAGCTCGTCTTTTGTCTCTTGCAGGTCAATATTGGCCATTGTGCATAGTCTCCTTTATTCTTCTTGCGGTTGCTTCCATTCGGCCTCTGACAGCTTCATATCTTCGCGGAGAAGCGTATTGACAAGGTTATTGACGGACATACCCTTTTCCCGTGCGTGCGCTTCTACGGCGCTTTTGCGCTCTTTAGGGATTGTAATGGCCAGTCGTGCATATGTGCGCTCATTGAAAGCGCGGCGGTAGTCTGTGGCTTTGGTCATGCTTTATCACCTCCATTATAAGCGGCCCTCCTCCACCCTGCAATGATTATATCAAAAAATCAAGAGTTTATCTAGTGTTAGATTGCACAAGAATCTAGCGCTAGATTTGTTATGTCTAGTGCTAGACATCTAACGCTAGATGTGCTATACTCATAGTGTCGAAAGGGAAACCGCCCGGTGCTATGAGTGAGACGCTAGCCGCGCAGGATGACGCATAGGAGCCAGGGCACGAGCCGGGCGGGAACCCTGAAACAACACGAACGACCGACAAGCGAAAGGAGCAATCGCAATGAAGTACAGCCGCTGGAACCGCACGATTAAGAGCCTCGCCGACGTGATCGAGCACGCGAACGAGATCAAGGCCGCGCAGGACAGGATGAACGCTCACGACCGGGACGAGGCCGACAACGAACTCGCGCTGATCGCTGACATGCTCCACCTGATGGGCAAGGAAATCCAATTCTTCCCTGACAGCGAAAGAAACTTCAAGGCCCATCTGATGAACCTTCCCGCCTGATGAGAGCTGGACGGCAACCAGCCGAAACGCCGCGAGGCGTAGCGGGACAGCCGAAAGTAGGGCGCAACCCTGACGGCGACCCTGACGGACGAACGACCGACACCGAAAAGGAGGCAAACCCATGAAATTCAACCTTGCCGAGATCATGCGCCGCGCGTGGGAGATCAAGCGCGACCCGCGCCACGTCTACAGCTTCGGAACCTGCCTCAAGCTGGCATGGGCCGAGGCGAAGGGCGGCAAGCGCTACGGCGTCAACGTCGAGCTGGTGCGCGCGCAGGTCACGGCTTACATCGTCAAGCTGATGCGGAACATCCGCGACGAGCACGACGTCCACAAGCTGGAAGCGCTTCGGGCCGCGCTGCTGGCACCGATTGACCGGCACGGCGTTGCAGTGCTGGACGGCAAGACGGCGGGCCTCGTGCGGTACGCTGTCCAGCACGCATGAAAAGAGCCGCCAAGGGCGGCAACCCTACGGCGGCGAGCGTCACCCAGGCAGACACGAACCGGGGGACGGCTCCAGTATAGCACGGGGCCGCCCTCCCACGCAAGGAGGAACGCATGAACAACGTAACAATTCTGGCCGATGCGCTGCGAAGCGGGACGGCGACACCTGACCAGATCGAAGCGGCGGCGGGCCTGTTGACCCGCTGGGCCGTGTTGCTGGCCGATGTGGAAGCGATGAGCGAATATCGCGCGCATTTTGTGGAACTGCTGGCTAAAACTTATATCAAACTCGAACAGAAAGACAGCACGGAGGGAGGCGCAGAGCATGACAGCGGCAGAGCGGGAAGCGATGATTCTCAGTAATCGCGGCCTTGTCGGCTTCGCGGCGCGGCGGTACAACCTGCCCGGCGCTGACGCGGATGACCTGTTCCAGATCGGCGCTATCGGGCTTATCAAGGCGGTTGACAGCTACGATGCGGGACGCGGCGTCAAGCTGGCTTCCTATGCCTTGCGCTGCATCGACAACGAGATTTTGATGGCCCTTCGTGTCAGTCAGAGACGCCGCCGGGAAGTTTCATTGGATTCGCCTTTGCTGGAGGACGCCAACAGCGGAAAGGCGCTGACGCTGGCCGACAAGCTGATAACGGAATCTGACACTGTGTTTGAAGCGGTGCGGCGGCAGATGCGGAATGAAGCGCTGCATAAGGCGCTGGAGGTTCTGAGCGAGCGAGAACGCGCTATCATCGTGGGACACTACGACCTCGACGGGCAAGGCGCGGTGAATCAAGCAGAACTGGCGCGGCGGATCGGCATCAGTCAGGGCTATGTGTCACGGCTGGAAAGGCACGCGCTCCACATCTTGAAAGCATACCTGACCGAGACGGGTACGGTCGAACAGACGGCATGAAGCCCGCACAAGTGAAGGAATAGACAGGAGGTTTCAAGCATGACTGACACTTTGGCGCAGATTCGACGGTATATCAAGAATACGCGCAGCGACATTCCAGAAGGTTTTCAGGCGCGCTTGTCTGAGATCGTGGCGCTCGTGCAAATGTCACGGCGCGAAGATATTGTAGACGCCTTTTCACTTGCATTTAACTTTGGATTTGCTAAAGGCGTGAGATACACCAAACAGGAGAACAAGAAACGCCGCTTGACAAGAAGCTAGCCCGCCGCGTGCGGGCCTTTCTTGATTATCAGGGTTGCCAGGGCCCTGACAAGGCTGTCTGGTCTGCTTCATGATAGCCTTTCTTCTGCCCTGCTGGCCCTGTGCTGACAGCGACGGGCACGGGCCGAACGCGAGCCATTTGTGCGCCGTTTGTGCGCCGTTTTCGCGCCGTTTGATGCGATGCGCAGAGGCCCACGGCTGGAGGGGTAGATTAAACCGACCGCCGATTGAACAAGCGGTATTCAAAGGGTGTAGGTTGAAGCGACACCCTTTTGAACGGGCGCTGTTCAAGGGTGTAAGTTGAAGTGACACCCTTTGCAAGCTGGTGTCAGTTGAACCGACGGCAGCTATAATACCGTCACTTGAACTTACGCTATTCGCGCCGTGCGGGCACGCAGAGAATAAAAAACATCCTGCGCCCGCCGGGACAACGGACGCAGGGAGAAATGAAGATGTGCGCGAATGAAACGGAAACCGACCACAGGAGGATATATTTATGATAACACAAGCGCGCAGACGTGTCAAGCCAAGCAGAGACACGGCCCTTTATGCTGTCAAGGGAACGCGCCGAGCGAGGCATGCCGCCGGGGTAATAAGGGGGCGTGCGCGCGGTGCGGGGGTAACTCCCGCGAGCACCCGAGCAAAACAAAAAGGCGCTATTTCAATCTGCCCGCGCTGACAGCTATGAATAAGGGCTATCTGCTGGCCGGGAAAGCCTAGATCGAATCGAGCCTTTCTGTGCTGGCGGCATTTGTACGGGTCAAAGCATAAAAGGCGCTATCTGGCAGAAACGAAGCGGCCCGCCGTGTGTGTAGAGCGGTACTGTCTGGCGCAAAATGGGACTTGACTAGACTAGTGAAATATGATAGAATAATAAGTGAACGGGACGCCCGGAACCTGACGGACGCCGCCGAAATCGGACGCCTGCGACTGGGCAGGCGGAGACAGCCGACAAGGGCTATAAGGTGCGATTGTGCGCCTTGTGGCCCTTTTTTGCATCTTCCCAATTTTTCAGGCAGAAAGGAGTACGAACGATGGAGAACCTACACGACCAAAGGGAAATAAGCCGGGCGTGGCGCGTCTCACGGAGCCTGTTTTACCGTCTCAGGCGGCTTCCTGACTGGCCGGAACCCGTCCGCCTTGGTAGACGCACGCTTTACCGAGAAACCGATTTAAGCGCGTTCCTAGAGCGCCACACGGGCTTGCAGACGGGACAGCACGAGCGAAAACAGAAAGGAGGGCTGACAGATGGCGGCACGGACTAAAACGGACACACAAGCAAGAAAGACTTCGCTGCGAGCCGTCGGCGGTCAGATTCAGAGCAACAGGAACAACATGCCGGGACACGCAAAGCTGATGACTGAGGACGGCGACAACGGGCGGTATGTTCGCCACGCTTTGACAGCTATGGATTTGCCGCCTATCGACATTTCCGACCCGGCACAGGTCGAACAGCGAATCCGCGAATACTTCCAATACTGCGAAGAACAAGATTGTAGACCGGGCTTTGTCGCGCTGGCAAATTGGATTGGAATTGACCGCACGACGCTTAACTCATGGAAACGCGGCGAATACAGGAACACCACGCACTCCCACATCATCAAAAAAGCGGTTTCACTTTTGGAGGGAATTTGGGAGGAACTTATGGCAGAAGGGCGGATAAACCCTGTTGTCGGGATTTGGATGGGCAAACAGTATTATCAGCAATCCGACCGGCAAGAGCTGGCAATCACGCAAGATCATGAGGTTCGCCCAGCCCTGACGGTAGATGAAATCTGTAAAAACCTGCCAGAAATAGACGAATCGCTGTATCTTGACGCTGACGCCTCCAGCTACGATGAAGGAGCGTGACGCCGCTGATGGATGAGGAACTTTTGGCAGCGCTCGACCATGCGCAGGCGTGCGATTTAGGAGAGGGCCGAGAGCTGCGCGCGCTGGTCAAGCTGTTTTGGTCTTGGACGGCGGTTTTTCCAGATTCAAAACTGCGCTCAAATGGCCGTCACCGACTGCGACAACAGGTCATCCGCTACGCAAACGAGATGACGCTTCCACCTCCAGCGGAAAACGATGAAACGACGGACGGCGAAAGCCAAGAAAGGAGAGATTGACTTATGGAGCGCAAAACGAAACAGATTTTCACGGCAATTTCTGACGCATTGGGCCGCTATGACGGCACGGTTACAGACACCGTGAAGGCCTATCGTGCCGCCAAGGAAAAGGCGCGCGCCGATGCAAGCATCTTCAAAGATGAACAGACGGAATACAATCGCAGGCTGGAGGGCCTGAAAGCAAAGGCCCGCGCAGAGATTAAGCGAGCAGACGCGGCGCTTGTGGAATCCGTGCGAGATAAGAGCTTGCCGCTTCTGCGCGAGGCGCTAGGGTTCTACACGGCACAGATACCCAGCGACAACTTTATCAAACGTCTTCGCATCTTCTCAGAATTTGACCTGAAAATGACGCTGGCCGAAGCGCGGCAGCTTGCTGACCTTGCCGCAGACAACAATCTCGCGCTTCGTGCGCTGGCGACCGTTGCGGCGCGGTCTGGGCTTGACGTGCGCTTTCCGCAGCTCGAAGATTATGAACGCGACCTCCAGCAACTTGAAAAGCTCGTTCGCACGCCGATTTGCTACGTTCCGCAGGAGTATTTGCATGAAGGCTTGGAGTTATTCGCAGAGATACCCGCTTTCCGCGCAGACGGCAGCGTCTGGTATTCGACAAAATCCGATTCTGTCGGCCTGCTTTTGATCGGCGCGAATTTCCGAAGCGTCTTTAAGGAACTGGACGAGACGGGCGAACGCTGGGCGTCTTCTGTGGTTGCGAGCGTTCTTCCACTTGAAGACAGCGAAAAGGCCGCAGAGCATCAAGCAGCCGCCGAAGCTGTCAGCGTTGACGGCACCACAGCAAGCAATCTGGAGCATGCGCGGCAGCTTGGGAAGCAGAAAGCCGATACAATGCGCGAAGCGGACGAAACCATGAAGCAATTCACGAACAGAGGATAAAGAGCATCGACGGCAAGCGCCGCGATTAAGAAAGGAGATCGCCACATCATGGGAGAGGCACGGGAGACAAACCAAAAGAATTTTACAGACGATGTGAATAGCATTAGATGGATTCTTGGGAAAATCGGAGACAATGACTATACGGACAAAGAAAGCGGTCATTGTTTCGCAGACGACCTTGAAGAACTGGACAGATTGCTTGGTGTTGCTGCAAAAGAATTTGAAGAAAGCGAATTTACGGACGCCCGCAAGTTATTGTGGAAGCGTACTCGAAATTTCACATTTCAGAGAATCATTGACTATTACAAGCACGCGCGGCAAAACAGCGAGGAATGATTCGCCTTTCGCTGGCACGGGACAATTTCAGAATGGGAAGGGCGGGACAAAACCCGCTCTTTCTTTGTGCGGATATTGCCCACACGGAGGGCGCGCGGCGCTGTGACAAAAGTGACAAACCAAAACAAATTTGTCACCATTTTTGTCACGCGAAAAATCTATTCTACACAAGGGTTTTTCACAATAAAAATTAAAGAAGTGACAAAGTGACAAAAAATAATACATACATACTCCCCTTATATTTGAACGAGCCGCGCGAAGCTGCAAGCCCGCCCGTGTGGATAGGGTTGTGGTACACCATTTGGTACACCAAAACTGCGCAAAGTTTCGACAACTTGCGGAAAGATACGAAAAGAAAAACGTTGCAGGCACTAATAAAATTGAACGCTGTACTACGCGATAACAAAATTCAGAAAGCATCAATCAACACTCCGACTCTGAAGGCCGCAGGTTCGAACCCTGTCGGACGCACCAAGCAAAAACCGTTGAGAACGCTAGATTTCTTGGCGGTTTTTCTTTATGGTTTCAAACTTAATTCTGCGGTCTTTATCTGGGTTTCGACCGTTTTGTCACATTTCCTGTCACATTCCCAGTTAAATAACAGGCGATTAAGTCTAGTAGCGTCTATGTTTTTTGAGCATTTCGCATGTCACATACGCTGTCACGTCAAGTGCGGCACAGCCTCGTTGGAATACATGCCTGCAAGCTGTTTTCCCGCCGAACACATCTTTTCTTTCTGTATGTGTGCGTAAATCTTGAACGTGGTTGTAACGTCGGAATGGCCCATCAGCCCTTGCAAGGTCTTGGCGTCGATCATCCCTCCAGCCGCAACGGTTGCGAAAGTGTGTCTCAGTGCGTGCGCTTTTGCACCGTATAGTTGAATTCGCTTTAGAATACGCTTCATGTCATTTCTATATGAACACTGTGTTTTAGGATGCCCAATATCATCAAAACGGTGTCCCTTATAATCGGCAGCATACGTCGGTTTGCTGACGGGGCACTCAAAGAGATAGCCGCTCTCTTTTCTGTATCGCATGAGCAACGCTTTCAGTTCCGGCAAAATGGGGATGAAACGAATGCCTGCCGGACTCTTTGGAGGGCCTATAACAGGCTGATTTCCTGTGTCGCTGAATATGATTGCTCTTTCAATTCTGAGCATGTCCTTTTCAAAATCCACATCTTCCCAGCGTAAACCTAAAAACTCTCCGCGTCGAATGCCCGTCAAAAGCGGAATAGCAATCTCCAGCTTGTCAATGCCCTTTAGAATCTCTATCTGTTGCAGAACATCGTTTGCTTGTTCACGGGTGATGGGTTGACGTTCGGTCTTTTTCTTGCTGTAAGATATTCTCTTTGCGTTCACAGGATTGCGCGATATGAGTCCATCATCCACAGCGCAATCAAATATTTCATGCAGATAGATAAAGAACTTCTGACACATTGACTGGCTGTATTCGCGTTTAATGTTGAAGAACATCTGAATTTCATCTGTCGTGATTTCTTCGATATACTTTCCTGTGAAATATGGCACAAAGTGCTTCTCAAGAATACTCACTGTATTGCGCGCCGTTCCTTTCTTTACCTTTGCCGTATGATATAGCTTAAACCACTTCCGCGCATACTCTATGAACGGGGTCTGTTGACAAGGCCTTTTCTGACAGAGCATGTTGAACGTTTCCTGCGTTTTTCGCTGATACGCGTCAAAGATTTCCTGCTGTGTTGCGCCAGTCAACCAGACTTTCTTACCGTCTATAATCGCGCGTTGCTTGATTCTCTTGGACATATCGTCTTCTCCTTTCGATATGCCCACGGTATCCGATGTGAGGTTGTCAAGGTTCGACGAGCCTCCAGCGGCGGCCTATGCCTTTTCAACGGCCTCTTGAATCATCTGCTGGAGGTCTTCTCGATTTAGTGTAACATTGTTGTCAAGTTTCATTTTTTCTTAGGCTCCTTTCGTTTTCCTGCCTTTAGTTGTGAGTTGGCAATGAATAAGCTGTCTGGTCGGTCAAAGCGGCCATTGGGTTATCGCTGAGTTGAGACAAAGGAATTTTTTCCTTGTCCGGGGATTCGTCGATATATGTTTGGCTCAGTTCTCAAGCGCGGGAGCCTGCGAGTAAATAAGCTACGCTCCCCGGAGGAGATATAATATATAACCCTTTTCACCCCTATAAATTGACCCTATTTTTTCAACGAGTGGAGAAAAGGTGCCTGCGGGGTCTGAGGCTACACTCTCCGAAAGATATACAATATATATTTCTTTCCATCTCTTCTATATTGGGGTCAAAAATTAGCTGAGGTGGAGGTTATACTGTATTGACTTGTCCATCTTAATACAATTCAAGCCGCCCCTGCCCATATGCGCCTGTTTTCTTCTGCTTGGCTTTGTCGTAGTATTCGACGCCTGAAAGCGCTCGAGCGTCCTTCTCGTCGGGCATAGCGCGCACGCTGGATACTTCCCCCGTCCATGCGTCGTACACGGTTATCAGCCGATCTGACAGCCCACAGCGATAGGCAAGGAGAAACACCAGCGCCCGCATCAAAGGCAGGTCTTGACGGTATGGCGCGTCGTATCGGTCTATGCGATAGTCAATGCGCGTGACGGTCGCACGCTCTCCGCCGATGTCAACGCACGCCTCCAGCGCCGTATTCATGGCCTCTTGCGTGGAGGCCGCATCGTTGTATTCCTCCATGCACGGCAGGCGTGGAATGCTCAGCCTGTAGCGATTCCCGCCCTAAGGGTCAAGCGCGTGTCTGTATTCCTCCGGCAGGGAGGCAAGGTCGATGGAATTCTTCGCCGTCAGTTCAGCCGTGTGTACGCCACGCCGCTAGTTTTTGTTCATGTTCATCGCCTCCTATTTTTCCCTATGAATCGTCTGGTTCTCCCGGTTTAGAAACGGCTTTTTGAAGGGGGTTGGACAAACACCTTACCGCCTCAAAATGGCGTATGATTTTTCTTTGTATTGTTAGGTTATAAAACTGTCTAAACCGTGAGAATTCTGCTTGCTGTTCATGTACGCGCGTCTGTGTCTCGCCGCATCGCTCTCCCGCTCGCGGCGCTTCCTGCACGCAAGGCAATATTCCTGTCGATTGCTGGAGGGAATAAACAAGCTTGCGCATCGTATACAGCGCTTGGCCTCCTTGATTGGTTTGTTGTTTTCTTCCTCCCGCAGGACGGTTGCCCATACAAAGCGATTTAAGTCTTTGTCCTATGGCAATACCGCATCCGTGAAATAGCCGCATGCAAGGCTCCCTGCGCTTGATACTTCGCACGGCTTATCTTCTGGCAGGCAATAGCCGTCCATGTAGTTCGCGCATTCGGATTTAGCGAGACATTTGATTCTTCGTCTCAATTCTCGTTCGTTCAATTTCGTTATCTCCTTTTCTCGTTATTGGCATTCTCGCCCCTTCACTTATAACGGGAACAAAATTGAGATAATTTATCATCTATTCAAAAAAACAATATTATCGCCTTAACCATAGATTAAACAAATATCATTTTCCTTCGCGTCCTCATCATTCTCCCCCTACCCTTATACCGGCCTTGAGCATACCATAGCGCCTATTATTTGACTTTCGCGTGTACGGCGATGCGGGCTGTTCATCGTCGAATGCTTCGTTAGAGTTTAAGATAAAGCAGGGATATGGCAAAAATCAATATCTATATCCCTGTAAACGTAAGATGCGGAGTTAAAGAAAAGGCAGGGGATTATCCCCGCCTTTCGGCTATCATCCTGTCGAGCGTCGGCCTGCTGATTCCCAATTCTTTGGCCATTGCAACCTTCGTCAGTTCCCGGCGCTGATACCTTGCGAAGACCTCTTCAAACTTCGCATCCGCTTCCTTGGCCTTTCGCCCTTTGTATTTTCCGGCTTTCTTCGCCTCTGCGGTTCCTTCCCGCTGGCGCTCCAGCAGGTTCTCTCTCTCGAATTCGTTGATAGCGGCGATCATGGTCAACATCGGCTTCCCCTGCGGCGTCCTTGTGTCGATGCTTTCCTTGAGGCTGACTAGATGCACGTTCTTCTTGTTCAACAGTTCGACGATGTTCAGCAGGTCGCGCGTGCTTCGCGCCAGTCGGCTAAAGTCGTGAACAAAGACCGTATCGTCCTCTCTGACATATTCGAGCAAGGCCCGTAGCTGCGGACGGTTCATATCCTTGCCGCTGACCTTCTCCGTAAACCAGCGGTCAATCTCGCATTTGTTCAAGCTCTCCAGCTGGCGCGCTTCGTTCTGTTCCACCGTGCTTACTCTTACATAGGCCACGTTCGCCATCTTCCCATTCTCCCTTCTGCCGTTGGTGGTTTGGTTTTGTTGACGGCTACAGGATAGCACGATGCAAAAGTAAAGTCAATGACTTTGAATACAAGATGTAAAATAAATCGAATTTTGATTTCTGTTTTACAGTTTTTCACAGGGTTTCTTGTGTATATTTAGAGTATACCCCAGTTTGACATTTCATTCATTTTTAGGCGTTCGGCATTCCCCTTTTTCCCGTGTTGACGCCTTGGTTCGTTTCATGGAGGTCTTTTGCTGCTCTCGCTGGAGGTTCCATCCCTCCGGCAATTCAAATTCGATGACATTAAACAAAGCCCCCGACACCCTCTCGCGGATACCGTGGACACATATAGTATTGCGTAATGGAAGAATAATAATCAAAGATAGTCGAACTCCGACTCTGAAGGCCGCAGGTTCAAACCCTGTCGGACGCACCATCAAAAAACCGTTGACTGATAAGGAAAAGTCGGCGGTTTTTGTTTATTTGAAAATAGTTATATTTTTGAATTTGGGGACTATTTGGGGGACTCCTGATCCGAAAGCAGCTCGCCTGCGTGCCGCAGGTATGCGCATATGAACGCCGATAAGTGGATAGGGTGAAAAAAAGAGGTTGAACATGTCGCAAAGTCTGATATAATGAAAAAAACGAAGAAACGGCGGGAAAAAGATTGGAGTACATTGGGAAAATCGACATCAAAAAATACGCTCTAGTCGCGAGATCGGTTCGCTCCTGCGTGGTTGTGCTCACGGCAAAGCAAAAAGAACATATTATCGAGCGCAGAGGGCAAGAATTCTATGATCGGTTCAGACCGTATTTTGGAGAGATCGCTGAAGACCCGGATTATATTTTTCAAGACAAAGCACACGAAAACACCGCAATAGCAAGCAAAACGATTGAAATTGGCGGAGGTTCTCATGTAAACCTTGTCATTCGACTCGCCGTGGAGACAGATACAACTGGGTTTGAAAACTCAATCATTACGGTAATTGCTGAAAATGAAAAGCGTTACCGTCAGAGAATCCGCAATAACAAAGCTCTTTACAAAAAAGAATAAATCGCGTATAATAGCAGTAGGATAGAAACGGTCGCCCGAGGTGGTGGATTTCGTAGCAACCACACGCCCAACGGGCCAAAAGGGACGCAGGAGAAGGCTACGCCTGCCGGACGACCTTCTATAAGCCGCCAAGCGCAAGCGAGGCGGTTTTTTGAATATTAAAAAGAAATACGACACCATGCTCAACGCGCTTGTCGCAATTCTCTTGCCATCCTTTTGAATCTTGTCGTCTCCAAAAGCGCGCTTTGGCACGGTCGAAAACACGGGCAACAAAGGCTACCGCGGCGGCATGCCGCGCTGGACATTGCCGCGCCGCCGCACAATCGTGCGGCGGCGCGGCCCCATATTCTCTCGTCTCTTCCGCTTTATTTCTTCCCTTGCGGGTTGCATCCTTCGTTATTTACCGCGCCTCAAAGACGACGGTCACGCTGGCGCTCACCGAGACGCTGCCCGAGCGGATGCCCGTCTCGATGCCTGCCGCCGACGCCTCGGCGAGGTCGGCCTTGGCGTTGGTGAAGACGGCGTAGTTGCCGCCGCCCAGCTCGGTCACGCTCTCGGGGGCGACGATGGTCAGCCCCAGCGGCTTGGCCATGCGCTGCGCCTTTTCCTGCGCGGCCTGAATGGCCAGCTCGAGCGCGTCGCGATACAGCTCGGCGCTCTTGGAGCTGTCGTAGCTCACGTTGTAGATCTGCGTCATGCCGCCGTCAGTCAACGCGCCGATCACGGCGTCGAGCAGATCGACGTCGCGGCAGGTGATGCTCAGCGTGTGGCTGGCCTCATAGCCGGTCAGCTTCGGCGTGCTCCCACTGTAATCGTAGGTCGGAGAATAGCTGTAATTCTCCGTGATGATGTCCTCCTCCGCCACGCCAAGCGCGAGCAGGCCGTCCGTGACCGCCGCGATGACGCCGCCCATCTTTTCTTGGGCCTTGGCGACCGTGTCCGCCGTGAACTCCGCGCGCGCGGTGACGCTCACGATGTCCGGGTCGGCGGTGACCACGGCCGTTCCCTGCGCGGTGATCTCGCAGTCGTCGGCAAACGCGACGGCGGGGAGAAGAAGCAACGATGCGGCCAGCAGCCATGCGGCGAATTTGCGCATGAACAGTCCTCCTTTTTGAATGGGTCGTTGGGTTCAGGGGGTCGGTTGGTTGGTTGGTATCCACTCATATAGACGGGGCAGGCGTGCAAATTCATCCCGTTTGGTGGAAAAAGTTGGAAAAAAGTGCGCCGCGGGGGTGCGCGGCGCGCGTTGGGGCGTTGCAGGGTAGCCCCGCCCGGTTTCGCGAGACGCTTCGCGTCCGCAGACTGTGGGAAACGGTCACTGTCGGGGCGATAGCGCTTGAAGTTTCTGTGGCGCTCGTCCGGGGAACTCGCATAGTCGCGAGCTGCGCTCGCTCCTTGCGATTCCCCGCATTCCGCCTCGCTGTTTCGGCCACTGGCCGCGCTCGGCTCCAGCGCCCCCAATCCCCCACCACGCTTCGCGGCGCGCGTTGGGGCCTTGCGCGGAAGCTCCGCCCGGTTTCGCGAGACGCTTCGCGTCCGCTCCCGGGCTACTGTTCTGTCGCTTCGCGTGGGGTACGCTGGGCTACCGCCCAGACCTGTTCGGGGGATACCATCCCCCGAACCCCCATCGCGCTTCGCGGCGCGCGTTGAGGCTTATTCCTCGATCAGGCTCTTGCCCTGCATCTCCTTCGGGGTGGGCAGGCCGATATACGGCAGCATGGTCGGCGCGATGTCGGCGAGGCAGCCGCCTTTGCGCAGCTTCACGTCGCCTACGCCCGCGGCGAGGAACGGCACGGGGTTGGTCGTGTGCGCGGTAAACGGCGAGCCGTCCTCGTTCTTCATGTGGTCGGCGTTGCCGTGGTCGGCGGTCAGGAACATGCAGCCGCCCATCTCATGCACGGCGTCCCAGACCTCGCCGACGCAGGCGTCGACGGCCTCGACGGCCTTGACCGCGGCGTCGAACACGCCGGTATGGCCGACCATATCGCAGTTGGCGAAGTTGAGGATGACCACGTCGTACTTGCCGCTGCGGATGCGCGCGGCGCACTCGTGGGCGACCTCGTAGGCGCTCATCTCGGGCTTCAGGTCGTAGGTGGCGACCTTGGGGCTGGGGATGACCTTGCGATCCTCGCCGTCATACGGCGCTTCGAGGCCGCCGTTGAAGAAGAAGGTCACATGGGCGTACTTCTCAGTCTCGGCGATGCGCAGCTGGGTCTTGCCGTTCTTAGAGAGGTACTCGCCGAGCACGTTGGTGAGCGCGACGGGCGGGTACGCGACCTCGACGTTGGGCATGGTCGCGTCGTACTCAGCCATGCAGACGTAGTGGATGGGGAAGCGGCCGTTGCGGCGGACAAAGCCGTCGAAGGCGTCGTCCACGAAGGTGCGGGTGATCTGCCGGGCGCGGTCGGGGCGGAAGTTGATGAAGACGACGGTATCGCCCGCCTCGACGCGGCCGCCCTCGCAGGTGACGCACGGGATGACGAACTCGTCGGTGACGCCGTTCTGATAGCTGCGCTCGATGCATTCCTTGGCGCTTTCGGCGTGCTCGCCCTCGCCGTAGACGAACGCGGCGTAGGCCTTCTCGATGCGATCCCAGTTCTTATCGCGATCCATGGCGTAATAGCGGCCGGTGACGGTCGCGATCTGTCCCAAGCCGATCTCATCGAGTTTGGCCTGCAGATCGGCCAAGAATCCCTCGCCGGAGTGGGGGTCGGTGTCGCGGCCGTCCATGATGCAGTGGACGTACACCTTTTTCGCGCCGAGGTGCTTGGCCAGATCGAGCAGGCCGAACAGGTGCTCGATATGGCTATGAACGCCGCCGGTGCCGAGCAGGCCCATGAAGTGGATGGCCTTGCCCGCGTCGATGGCGGCGCGCATATTGCGCACGAGGACGTCGTTCTCCTTCATGGTGCCGTCGAGGATGGACTTGGTGATGAGGGTGAGCTGCTGATAGACGATGCGGCCCGCGCCGATATTGGTATGGCCGACCTCGCTATTGCCCATCTGGCCGTCCGGCAGGCCGACGGCCATGCCGGAGGCGTCGATGGTGGTATACGGGCAGGTGGAAAAGAGCTGATCGAGGCGGGGCTTTTTCGCCGCGACGATCGCGTTGCCGTAGGTCTGCTCCGGCACCCAGCCGAATCCATCCATGATGCAGAGCAGGACAGGTTTCTTGGACATAGCTTCTCCTTTATATGGCGCTCTTGCGCATCAGCGGTCGAAGTGGACGACCTGTGCGAAATCCTCGGCCTTGAGCGACGCGCCGCCGATGAGGCCGCCGTCGATCTCGCTCTGGGCCATGAGGCCCTTGCAGTTCTTGGGGTTCATGGATCCGCCGTACTGGATGCGCACGGCGTCGGCGGCGTCGCCGTAGACGTCGCGCACGGCCTTGCGGATGACGCCGATGGTCTCGTTGGCCTGCTCGTCGGTGGCGGTGAGGCCGGTGCCGATAGCCCAGACCGGCTCATAGGCGATGACGACGTCCTTCACCTGCTCGGCGGTGAGGCCCGCGAGGGCGATCTGCGTCTGGTAAGCGACGAGGGCGTCGGTATACCCGGCCTCGCGCTCCTCGCGCTTTTCGCCGACGCAGACGATGGGGGTCAGCCCGGCCTTGACGGCGGCGAGAGTGCGCAGGTTCACGGTGGCATCGGTCTCGCCGAAGTACTGGCGGCGCTCGCTATGGCCGATGATGACGTACTGCACGCCGCACGCCTTGAGCATATCGGCGCTCAGTTCGCCGGTGTACGCGCCGGACTCCTTCCAGTGGACGTTCTGCGCGCCGAGCTTGACGTTGGTGCCCGAGAGCAGCGGGGCGACGGCGGCGAGGTCGACGGCGGGCGTGCAGACGACGACGTCGCAGCTCGCGTCCTTGACCAGCGGCAGCAGCGCCGTGACGAGCGCCTTGGCCTCTTCGGGCGTCTTATTCATCTTCCAGTTGCCCGCGATGATGGGTTTGCGCATGGGAACGACTTCCTTTCTAAGCGTTTCTAAAAGGCCCCGGCGCGGCCCCAAGGCCGCGCCGGGGCGGGTAGATGTGGGTGGGGTTCAAGGGAAGCGGGACGCTGGGGATCTTATTTACAGACCCCGCTCCGCTTCGCGGCGGTTTGATGTCGCTTTGCTTGTCCGGGAACGCAAACGCGCTGCGTTTGCTGCCGGACGCGGGAGGTGCGCCTGCGGCGCGGGATACGCTGGGCTGCCGCCCAGACCTGCCCGAGGGATTTCATCCCTCGGACTCCCTTCCCCCGCTTCGCGGGATTTTAAGCCTCGTCGAGCGCAGCGACGCCCGGAAGCGTCTTGCCCTCCAGATACTCCAGCGATGCGCCGCCGCCGGTCGAGATGTGCGTCATCTTATCGCCGAGACCCATCTGCTCCACGGCCGCCGCAGAGTCGCCGCCGCCGATGATCGTCACGGCGTCGCTCTCGGCCATCGCCTTCGCCACCGCCAGCGTGCCCGCCGCCAGCGTCGGGTTCTCAAACACGCCCATCGGGCCGTTCCAGATCACCGTCTTCGCGCCCTTCACCGCGTCGGCAAACAGCGCGCAGCTCGCCGGGCCGATGTCGCAGCCCTCCATGTCCGCCGGGATCGCGTCCGCCGCGACGACCGTCGTGTCCACCGGGGCGTCAATCGGATCCGGGAACGCCTTCACGCACACGGTGTCCACCGGCAGCAGCAGCTTCACGCCGCGCTGCTCGGCCTTGGCCATCATGTCCTTGCAGTAGTCGATCTTCGTCTCATCCAGCAGGCTATTGCCCACGCCGTAGCCCTGCGCCTTCAGGAACGTGAACGCCATGCCGCCGCCGATGATGAGCGTATCGACCTTCTCCAGCAGGTTGGAGATCACGTTCAGCTTATCCTCCACCTTCGCGCCGCCGAGCACCGCGACGAACGGGCGGTCGGCGTTCTCCAGCGCCTTGCCCATCACGGACAGCTCCTTGCCGATCAGGTATCCGGCCACGCACGGGGACAGGAACTCGGTCACGCCCGCGGTCGAGCAGTGCGCGCGGTGGCAGGAGCCGAACGCGTCGTCCACATAGCACTCGGCCAGAGAGGCCAGCTCCTTGGAGAACGTCTCGACGTTCTTGGTCTCCTCCTTGCGGAAGCGGGTGTTTTGCAGCAGCACCACGTCGCCGTCCTTCATCGCGGCGACGGCGGCCTTCGCGTTCGGGCCGACGACGGCGTCGTCATCGGCGAAGACCACGGGCTTGCCGAGCAGCTCGGACAGGCGCGCGGCCACCGGCGCGAGGGAGAACTTCTCCTCCGGCCCGTTCTTGGGCTTGCCGAGATGGCTGCACAGGATGACGCGGCCGCCGTCGGCGATCAGCTTCTTGATCGTGGGCAGCGCGGCGACGATGCGCTTGTCGTTGGTGATCTTGCCGTCCTTCATGGGCACGTTAAAATCGCAACGAACCAGTACCCGCTTGCCGGCGACGTTGATGTCGTCAATGGTCTTCTTTGCCATACGAACTCCTCCATTTTTTTGATCGTTGGGAAAGGCCGCGCACGGCGCGCCTTTGCTCGCATTGCGTCCTCGGTGCGGCGCGGGAGAGCGCCGGGGCCGCGAACGGTATCAGTGTACCATCTTTTGCGCGGATTGTCAAAGAAATCACGCAAATTCGCGCAAGTTTCCCGCGGGGCGTTTTACAGGCGAAAATGCTCGGCCATGCGCAGCGCCGCGCCCTCGTCGGTGACGACGAGCGCATGCGGGTGATGCTGGCAGATCGCGAGGATGGCCTCGGCCTTGCCCGCGCCCGCCGCAACCATCGCCGCGCGGTTCTTGTAGCCCAATTCCTCCTCGCGCAGCGCCAGCGAGCCGCACTGGCCCACGACCCGGCCCTGCGCGTCGAAGTAAAAGCCCAGCGCCTCCGCGACCGCGCCGCGGGAGAGCAGCTCGCGCTGCGCGTCCTCGCCAAGGCCGCGCCGCTGGGCGAGCACGCTCGCCCGGCCCGCGCCGTAGAGCAGCACGTCCGCGCCGCGCAGCAGCTCCCACGCCTCGCGCACCTGCGGCAGGCGCGACAGCTCCGCCGCCGCCATGCCGCTCAGCCCGTCGGGCAGCTGCAAGAGGCAGGCGCGCCCGCCCAGCCGCTCGGCGAAGCGCTCGGCGAGCGTGTTCGCCTGCGTGCGCACGACGCCGCTCATGCCACCCTGCGCGGGCACGACCGTGACGCCGAGCGGCGCGCTGGCGACCGCCTCCGCCGTGCGCGCGATCGTCGTGCCGCCGGAGACCGCGAGCACCCGCGCATCCTTGAGCAGCGCGCGCAGCTGCTTTGCCGCCGTGCGCGCCGCGTCGCCCAGCGCGCCGTCGTCGCGGTCGGCGTCGCCGGGCACCACGCACACGCGCTGCGCGTTCAGCTTGCGCGCGAGCGCCGTCTCCAGCGCGGCGAGCGCGCGCCTGCGCGCGCTGACCGTGCGCGCCGCGTCCAGCGCGTTCTGTCCGAAGGCCGTCAGCGACATGCCCGACGCGCTCTGCTCGATGCAGCCCGCGTCGCGCAGCGCGTCCGCCGCCGAGCGCACGCTGCGCTCCGGCAGCTGCAACCGCGCCGCCAGCGCGCGTCGGCCGATCGGCCCCAGCGCGCCCACGCGCTCGAGAATCAGCGAGCGCAGCTCCAGCTCCTCCATCAGATCCGGCGCGATGCTCGACAGCGCGCCCAAAAGCGATGTTTCCATCCGTCCTCCCGGACGACCGGGCGAAACTTATCCCGTAGGCCCGGCTCGTCCCGCCCGCACAGTATACCACGATTTGGGGGCGCGCGCAACCTCCGTCACGCCCCCAAGAGCGCCAGCAGCAGCGCAAGCGCCACGCACAGCAGCCACGCGCTCACGCCGCATACGAGCGCCCCCTGCGCGATGTCCCCCGCCACCGGCGCGTGGATGCGCGTGTCGTCCTGCGCGATGCCCAGCACGCTGACGAGCCGCGCCTGAGCGCCCGCGCCGCGCGTGCGGAACGGATTGCGCCCCACAATGCACGCGCACACGAGCGAGAGCGCGAAGAGCAGCGCGTCGCCGACGCGCGCGAGATGCGCGAGCAGCCGCGCCGGGCCGCCCTCCTCGCCGCACGCCGCGCGCAGCCCGAGCCACGCCCAGCCGAGCGCGCCGCCGAGCCGCAGCGCCAGCGATAGCGCGCAGAGCAGCAGCGGCACGACCACCTCGCCGGAGAACGCGGGCGCGAATCCCTCGCAGCTCTCCATGACCTGCGCCTCGTAGGCGGCGACGTCGCCCGCACACGCGCCGCCGTCGAGACGGCGCTTGACCTCCGCCGCGCGCGGGACGGACGCCAGCCCGGTAAAGAGCGGCGCGAGGGTGAGCGCCGTCAGCGCCGGGTGGACGAGGGAGAGGAAGAAAGCGAGGGTCGCGAGCAGGGTGGAGAAGGCGATGGGGCGGGGCTTGCGCACGGGCTGGCGCTGATAGGCCCGGGCGAGGAGATAGACGAGCACATCCGCGGTCTGCGGGAGCAGGAAATAGAGCGCAAACGCCAGCGCAAACCCAGCGGGCAACACGATCATAGCAAAGCCTCCTTATTCATAGCGCGAAGCGAAGAAGGGAGTCTGAGGGATGAAATCCCTCAGGCAGGTCTGGGCGGCAGCCCAGCGTTCCCCACGCCGCAGGCGCACCCCCGCGTCCGGCAGCAAACGCACCGCGTTTGCGTCCCCGGACAAGACAAGCCGCTTCAAACCCACAAATCCACTCTCGCCTTTCTTAGTAAATAGCTTTCCCACCTGCGGCAGGCTTCCCTTCCCTACTCCTCCACAATCACCGGACTCGTCACCAAGTCCCTTCCCGCGGCCCGCTTCTGCTCATTGCGGCACCCCAGCGCCCAGAGATCCTGCGCGCGCAGATCGAGCGCGAACCCCTCGTCCGCGCGGTCAAAGTCCGCCGCCTTCGCGATCAGCGGCACGCTCGCCGAGGCGCGCATCGCGTGCAGCAGCGGCAGCGCCCGCCGCCTGAAGCCGAGGATGCGCGCATAGCCGGGCCGCTCGATGCGCGCCGCCAGCGCGCGCGTCACGCCCAGCAGCGCCAGCGCGCAGAGCCGCGATAGCCGCGCGTAGGGATAGCGCCGCGTCTTCACCCGCGCGAGCAGCGCCTCCCGCGTGCCCGCCTCCGCCGCCGCGGCGAGAAAGCGCCCCTCCAGCCCTTCGTCCATGCCCGGCACCTCGCGCAGCGCTTCCGCGTCCATCGTCCGCAGGCGGTAGAGCAGCGCGGCGTCCAGCGCGCCCGGCTCGTGTACGTCGCCCAGCGCCTCCGCCTCGCGGATCAGATCGGGAAACGGCACCGCGCCCAGCGCCGCGTCTGCCTCCCCGCGCTCCAAAGCCGCGCGCACCGCCGTCGCGCTCGCCAGCGGCGCGAGCGTCTCGTCGTGATAAGCGCAGCCCTCCCGCGCGACGGGGAACGCGCGCATCCCGCCCGGCAGCGCGCGCAAATACTCCAGCGCCAGCGCCGCGTTCGGCCGGTTCAGCGCGTCCGCCAGCCCCGGCGCGCCGCACGCCGCCTCCACCGCCAGCGCCTGCGCACGCGGAAAGCTCTCGCCCGCGTCCAACGCCCGCCGCAGCGCCGCGCGAAACGCGGGCGGCTCCTCGCGCAGCGCCCGCACGGCGTCGCCGAGCAGCGGCAGCGCGTCCGCCTCGCAGCCAAAGGAAAGATCCGCCCCCACGCCCAGCGAGGCGAGCAGCGCCATGCCGCCGCGCGCAAACTCCGGCGCGGGCGCGCAGGCAAAGCGCGCGGGCAGCTCCAATACCAGATCGGCCCCGCCCAGCAGCGCCATGCGCGCGCGCAGCCACTTGTCGTGCCGGGCGAACGCGCCGCGCTGCGTGAGCGCGCCGCTCATCAGGCAGAGCACATAGTCCGCGCCCGCCGCCTCGCGCGCGCGGCGCAGGTGCAGCGCATGCCCGTTGTGAAAGGGATTGTATTCGCAGATCACGCCGACGACGCGCATGCTCGCCTCCCCCGCGGCCCGGGGCCGCCCCATCGGAAAAAAGTTCCATGCATCCTTTTCAAACGCGCCGAAATGCGATATAATACGCGTAGATGCTCTTTCGGCCGTCAGGCCTATTATAACACGTCAAGGAGGAATGTCCAATGTCCGTCATCGACAAGATCCGCGCGAAAGCCGCGGCAGACGTCAAGCATGTGGTGCTCGCCGAAGGCAGCGAGCCGCGCACCGTACAGGCCGCCGCGAAGATCGTGAAGCTGGGGCTGGCCAAGATCACGCTGGTCGGCGCGAAGGCCGAGATCGAGGCCAAGGCCGCCGAGCTGGGCGTGGATCTGGCGGGCGTCGCCATCGCCGACCCCGCGACCAGCGACAAGACCGCCGCCTACGCCGACGCGCTCTTCCATATCCGCGAGAAGAAGGGGATGACCCCGGAGAAGGCGACCGACCTCTGCCTGCACAACACGCTCTTCTACGGCACGATGATGCTCAAGATGGGCGACGCCGACGCGATGGTCGCCGGCGCAATCAACACCACCGGCGACGTGCTGCGTCCCGCGCTGCAGATCATCAAGGGCGCACCCGGGATCAAGACCGTGTCCTCCTGCTTCCTGATGGAGGTGCAGGATCGCCAGTACGGCGACGACGGCGTGCTCGTCTTCGGAGACTGCGCCGTGAACATCGCGCCGACCGCCGAGCAGCTGGCCGACATCGCCGTCGCCTCCGCGCAGACCGGCAAGGCGCTCGTCGGCCTCGACCCGCGCGTGGCGATGCTCTCCTTCTCCACCAAGGGTTCCGCCAAGCACGAGCTGGTGGATAAGGTCGCCGAGGCCGTCCGCCTCGTACACGAGCAGGCGCCCGAGCTGAACGTGGACGGCGAGATGCAGGCCGACGCCGCGCTCGTCTCCTCCGTCGGCGATCTCAAGTGCCCGGGCAGCCCCGTCGCCGGCAAGGCCAACGTGCTCGTCTTCCCCGATCTTCAGGCCGGCAACATCGGCTACAAGCTGGTGCAGCGGCTGGGCAACGCGAAGGCCGTCGGCCCGATCATCCAAGGCTTGGCCAAGCCGGTCAACGACCTGTCCCGCGGCTGCTCCGTCGAGGACATCGTGGACGTCGTCGCCATCGCGGCGGTGAAGGCGCAGTAAGGCCGGTTTCCCTATCAATTCGCAGGAGGAGATTCCCATGAAAATTCTGGTCATCAACGCCGGGTCGTCCTCGCTCAAGTATCAGCTCATCGACATGGACGACGAGTCCGTGAAGGCGAAGGGTCTGGTCGAGCGCATCGGCATCGAGGGCACGCACTTCAAGCAGACCGTGCTGGACACGGGCAAGGTCATCGAGTTCACGCGCGACATGGCCGACCACACCGAGGCGATCTCCGCAGTGCTCTCCGCGCTGACCGACCGCGAGGCCGGGGCCATCGCCTCTCTCGACGAAATCGGCGCGTGCGGCCATCGTGTGCTCCACGGCGGCGAGACGTTCAAAGGTTCCGTGCTCGTGACCGAGGAGACCATGCGCGGCATCGAGGAGCTGGTGCCGCTCGGGCCGCTGCATCAGCCGGCGAACATCGCGGGCATCAAGGCGTGCCAGAAGGTCATGCCCACCAAGCCGAACGTCGCGGTGTTCGATACCGCCTTCCACCAGACCATGCCGCCCAAGGCGTTCCTCTACGGCGTGCCCTACGAGTATTATACGAACCTGAAGGTGCGCCGCTACGGCTTCCACGGCACGAGCCACCGCTTCATCTCGGGCGAGGTGCCTAAGCTGCTGGGCAAGAAGCCGGAGGACTGCAAGTTCATCATCTGCCATCTGGGCAACGGCTCGTCCCTGAGCGCCATCGTCGGCGGCAAGGTCGTCGATACGACGATGGGCCTCACCCCGCTGGAGGGCGTGCTGATGGGCACCCGCTCCGGCGACGTCGATCCCGCCGTGCTCGAGTATGTGATGGACAACACCGGCATGGACATCCATCAGATGCTGAACGTGCTCAACAAGAAGTCCGGCTTCGCGGGCCTGTCCTGCTCCAGCGACATGCGCGACGTCAAGGCCGCCGCCGCCAAGGGCGACAAGCAGGCGCAGGCCGCGCTGGACGTGTGGGTCTACCGGCTGCAGAAGTATCTGGGCGCGTATAACGTCGCCGTCGGCGGCGCGGACGCCATCGTCTTCACGGCGGGCATCGGCGAAAACGACACCGACGCCTGTGCGCAGGTCATCTCCGGCCTGTCCTTCATGGGCGTCAAGATCGACCCCGCGAAGAACCTGCGCGGCGTGACCGGGATCATCAGCACCGACGATTCGACCATCAAGGTGCTGCGCATCCCGACCAACGAGGAGCTGCCCATCGCGCGCGACACGCTGGCCATCGTCACCAGGTAAAGATCGCTTTCCCTTGCGCCGCCCCATACGGGCGGCGCTTCGTCTGCCGAAAATCCGCTTTCTTTTCGCTGATTGACTTTGGGGGCGTTCTTCCTCCCCCCTTCGGGGGAGGGAGAACTTCTTTGCCAAGCTGCGCCGCCTCCCGCGGGCGGCGCTTTTTCTTTGCGTTGCCCCCAAATAAGCGCTTGACAAGCCCCGCGCGAGCGCGTATAATGAGAAACGGTCGATTTTGAGGTGAGGGTATGAAGCTGGACATCACCAAGGGCATCCAGCGCAAAGGCTCGCAGGTCGCGTGCGACCTTGCGGAGAGCTGGGGCGAGGATCGCTGGAACGGCGATGTCATCCGCTTTGCAAGCCCCGTGACCTTTTCCGGCAGCTACCTGCTCGCCGACGAGACCGTCGTGCTGCGCGGCGTCGCCCGCGCGCAGATCGAGTCCCGCTGCGCGCGCTGCCTGCGCCCCACGCTGACTACGGTCTGCGCCGAGGTGGACGAGGCCTTTGAGCGAGACACGGGCGAGGCGCGCTCCCCGGAGGACGATGCCTACGTCTATTCCGGGCACACGGTCGATCTCACCGACGCCGTGCGCACCGCGCTGCTGCTGGAGATGCCCTCCCGCGTGCTGTGCAGGGAGGACTGCCGCGGCCTCTGCCCCCGGTGCGGGCAGGATCTGAATGTCGCCGATTGTTCATGCCGGCGGGAACGCGATCGCGAAAACCCGTTTTCGGCATTGGCATCTTTGCTCAATGAGGATGAGGAGGTGTAAAAATGGCTCTTCCCAAGTATAAAGTCTCGAAGTCCCGCGGACGCATGCGCCGCGCGCACTGGAAGCTGTCCGCGCCCGGCATCGTCAAGTGCCCGCGCTGCCAGAAGATGAAGCTGGCCCATCGTATCTGCAAGCATTGCGGCTACTACGACGGCAAGCAGGTCATCGAGATGGACGTCGAGTCCGGCTCCGACAAGTGAGGCGCATATCCCCCGGCGGTCACCGCACGGGGGTTTGTTTTCGCCCATTTTTCCGCTGCAAAGGAGGATGCGCATGATCTCCACGGCGCTGCTGGCGATGATCTATCTCTCGTTCGTCAGCCTCGGCCTGCCGGATTCGCTGCTCGGCAGCGCGTGGCCGTCGATGGCCCCGGCGATCTCCGCGCCGCTGTGGGGCGCGGGGCTGGTGCAGATGACGATCTCCTTCGGCACGATCGTCTCGAGCCTGTGCGGCGCGAAGCTCATTAGGCGTCTGGGCACGGGGCGGCTGACGGCCCTCTCCGTGGCGACGACGGCGCTGGCGCTGCTGGGCTTTTCCTTCGCGCAGAGCATCGGCGCTTTGCTGCTGCTGGCGGTGCCGCTGGGGCTGGGCGCGGGCGCGGTGGATACGGCGCTCAACAACTACGTCGCGCTGCACTGCAAGCCCCGGCACATGAGCTGGCTGCACTGCTTCTGGGGCGTGGGCACGACGCTGGGGCCGATGGCGCTCTCGGCGCTGCTGCGCTCGGGCTTCTCGTGGGCGGCGGGCTACCGGCTGGTCGGCGCGCTGCAATGCCTGCTCAGCGCGGCGCTGTTCCTGACGCTGCCGCTCTGGGCGAAGGCAAACGACGCGGCGGAGGCCGCGCGCACGCGCGACCTGTCCGTGCGGCAGGTGCTCGCGCTGCCGGGCGCAAAGCAGGGCATGCTCACGTTCGTGTGCTACTGCTCGGTGGAATCGACGCTGGGCCTTTGGGCGGCGACATATCTGGTCGTCGTGCGCGGGATGGACGCGGCGCATGCGGCGTCGCTGGCGGCGCTATTCTATGTGGGCATCACGGCGGGGCGTGCGGCGTCCGGATTCATGACGCTGCGCTTTTCGCCCCGGCAGATGGTGTCGCTGGGCCTTGGCGTGCTGCTGTGCGGCGCGGCGATGATGGCGCTGCCGCAATCGGGGCTGATGCTCGCGGGGCTGCTGCTGTGCGGCCTTGGCTGCGCGCCGATCTATCCGAACATCATTCAGGACACGCCGGTCAACTACGGCGCGGAGAACTCGCAATCCGCCGTCGGCGTGCAGATGGCCTCGGCCTACGTCGGCTCCACGTTCATGCCGACGATCTTCGGCCGCCTCGCGCGGGCGCTGTCCTACGCGGCGCTGCCAGGATTTGCGATGCTGCTCACGGCGGCGATGGCGCTGCTGTTTTCCGCGCAGAAGCGCGCGATCGAACGCGCCCGGCGCGGCAGCGCGGCGCGCTGACATTCACCTTGACGGAGGGATGCGCATGGAGACCCCGAAAGAAAGCGCGAAGGAAAGCGCGGCGCAGCCGCGCGAGCGGCTTGGCGCGCTGCTATTGCAGTTTTTGAAGTTCGGCTGCTTCACCTTTGGCGGCGGCTGGAGCATCGTATCGCAGATGCAGCGCGTCTATGTGGAGGAGCGCAAGACGATCAGCAACGAGGACTTGCTCGACCTGACCAGCGTCGGCCGCAGCCTGCCCGGCACGATGATCGCGAACATCGCGTTCCTGTTCGGCTACCGTCAGGCGGGCGTGCCCGGAGGGCTGGTGTGCGTGACCGGCATGGTGCTGCCGCCGCTGGCGCTGCTCTCGGTGATCACGCTGTTTTACACGGCCTTTCGGGACAGCTATTGGGTCGCCGCCGCGATGAACGGCATCCGCGCGGCGGTCGTGCCGATCATCCTGTGCGCGGCGCTGCCGCTGACGAAGAGCGCGCTCGTGCGCCGTTCGGCCTTTGTGCTCGCGGCGCTGGCCTTGGGCGCGTATCTGCTGGGCGTGGGCTGCGTATGGCTGGTGATCGCGGGCGCGGTGTGCGGGCTGCTCCTGTGCGCCGCGCGGCGCGAAAGGGGGCGCAAAGCGTGATTCGGCTGTTGTTTACGCTCCTTTGGAGCTTCACCAAGATCGGCTTCACCAGCTTTGGCGGGCTGTCGATGATCCCGCTCATCTCCAGCGAGATGGTCGCCCACGGCTTCATGACCGCCGCCGAGGTGTCGGACATCGTGGCGATCGCCGAGATGACGCCCGGGCCGCTCGGCCTCAACTGCGCCACGTTTGCGGGCATGCGCACGGCGGGGCTGCCCGGCGCGCTCGCGGCGAATCTGGGCATTCTGCTGCCGACGCTCACGCTGACCGCCGCCGCGGCGATCTTCTACGAGCGCTTCAAAGATAGCCGCGTCATGCAGGACGTGATGGCGGGCGTGCGCCCGGTCTGCGTGGGGATGATCTTCGGCGTCGCGCTGGAGCTTTGCGCGAGCAATTATCTGGCGGAGGGGCGGGTGCTGCTGCCGTATGTGATCTTGGGCGCGGCCGATCTGTTTCTGCTGCTGAAGGTCAAGCTGTCCATTCCCAAGCTGATCGGGCTGAACGCGCTGGCGGGGATGCTGCTCTTTGGGGTGCTGGGGATGTAGCTGTACTGCAAAGCACAGGATGGGGTCTGGGGACAATGTCCCCAGACAGGGTTTGGGGCGGTAGCCCCAACGTTCCCCGGCGCGTAGCGCCCACAAATCAGTAGCCCGGTAGCGAAGCGTTCCCGGGCGGGTTGCTCATGCAAAGTGGCGTGCTCCCGCTTTTGCTTGTCCTGCGTAACCCAATGACAGAATGATAGATGCTTTGATTTGAGAATAGTATCAGGCGAACGCGGCCGAAGGGTGATTGACGAAAAAGAAAGAGAGCCGGTGCGCAGGTGTGCGTCCGGCTCTCCTTTTTTGCATCGGTTTGCGATCTCCACCGCCCGGTTTCGCGAGACGCTTCGCGTCCGCTTCCGGGCTGCTTTTGTTTTTTTGGGGAAACGCTGGGGCCTCGCCCCAGACCCCGCCCGAGGGATTTCATCCCTCGGACTCCCTTCCCTTTCACCCTTATTCTTTTACGCCTGCCCCATCAGCGCGGCGATCACGCTCTCCGCCCAAGTATCAAACCCCTCCGGGTCGCGGTCATAGAGCAGCCCCGTGCAGTCCGTCGCGCCCACCGTCAGCGCATAGACGCTCTCTCCGAGCGCATCCGCCGCCGGACAGACGATCTGCTTCGCCGCATCGCCGCAGAGCAGCGCTTCCGCGAGCGACAGCGCCGCCTCGCGCCGCGCCTGGTCGTTCCAACACGCGCGCGAAATCGTCAGCCCCACGCTCGGCGTGCCAACGACCGCCGTGCGCGCCTGCCCGTCCGCCGCGGGCGCGTTGACCACGATCACCTGCGCCGCGCGCTCCGCCGGAACCTGCAGCGCGAGCGTGTCCGCGTCAAAGCGCATCGCCGCGCCGCCGGAGAGGAAGAGCGCCTCCATCTCCTCGTCGCGCGCGTTCCACGGATCCGCGCCGAACGCGCCTACCGCGCAGAGCGCCGCGAGCGTCTGCTGCGCGCCGGTGCGCGAATCCGCCTCGCCGAATTGCTCCGCCGGGGCGCCCATCAGCGCCGCGCAGTCGAGCGCGATCTCCGACCACTCGCACAGCGCGTTGGCGATCGGCGTCACGCCCCGCTGCGCGAGCGCCGTACACACAGCGATCAGCTCGTCCAGCGTCTTGGGCGCGGAGAGGCCCGCCGCCGCGAGCACGTCCTGATTGACGTACAGCGCCTCCCAGTTGAGCCGCACCGGGGTCAGCAGCACGCTGCCGTCGGCCTCGGCCATCGCGCGCATCTCGCGCGCGCCGAGCTGCGGCGCGGCCTGCGCAAGCTCCTGCGCCGATACGACCTGCTCGCCCGTCAGCCCGGAGCCGACCGGGACGATCAGCAGGTCGGCCTCGCCGCTCGCGAGCAGCTCCTGCATCTGGGCGAGCCACGCCTCGTCGATCAGTCCGGAATAGTCCTCGACGAGGTTGCCCGAGCTGCCCTCCCACGCGGTCACGATGTCCATGTACGCCTGCGCGGCGAAATCGACGTCGGCGAACGGCGTCAGCGTGCGGAGCGTGACGCCCGCCGCCAGCGCGCAGCAGCCCGCCATGCACAGCGCTGCGGCGAGCAGCGCGCATACAAAGATCTTGCGCATAAGAATCCCTCCTGTTTTACACGTCTCTATTTTTTTGGGGTGTTTACAATCCAAGATTGATCGCGCGCTGCAGCGCGCGCCGCGCGATGGGCGCGGCCACCGCGCCGCCGGAGCCGCCGTGCTCCACCAGCACGCTGACGGCGTAGGGCGCGTTGTCGTTGACGACGTAGCCCACGAACCACGCGTGCGCCGCGACGCCCTCGTCGTCGCTGACCTCGGCGGAACCCGTCTTGCCCGCGACGACGTAGCCGTCGCCGAGCGCGGCGCGCGTGCCCGTGCCGGATTTCACGACGGCGATCATGTCTTCCTCGATCTCCTGCGCGACGGCCGCGGGCAGCGCCCTGCTCCCCGGCTCCCGGGCGGGCAGCTTGCGCGCGCCGCCCTGCGCGGTGGTGATCGAGGCGAGCAGCGTCGGCTCGACCGACAGCCCGCCGCGCGCCACCGTACAGGCGATGAGCGCCATATGCAGCGGCGTCGCCAGCACGCGGCCCTGACCGATGGACGACCACGCGAGATCCTCCGCGCTCAGATCGTCGATGGGATAGCTGGAGTTATAGACGATGAGGTCGCCGAACATGAAGTTCTCGTTGAAGCCGAGCTGCTCCGCCGTCGCGCCGAGCATCTGATAGCTGAGATCCTGCGAGAGCGCGGCGAACGCCGTGTTGCAGGAATGGACGAACGCCTGCTTGAGCGACTGCACGCCGTGCTCGGCGCTCTCGGTGACGGAATAGTTGCCCACCGGGTAATAGCCGGTGCAGTTGAAGGCGAAGTCGTCGAGATCGGGCAGGTTTTCCAGCGCCGAGGCGAGCGTCACGATCTTGAACGTGGAGCCGGGCGGGTACAGCCCCTGCGTCGCCCGGTTGACCAGCGCGCCCGCCTCCTCGTCGGCCAAGGCGCTCTCCATGTCCTCGGGGTCAAACTGCGGCAGGGAGACCATCGCCAGGATCTCGCCCGTCTTGTAGTTCATCACCACGACCGCGCCGCGCTTGCCCTCGGGGAAGGACTCGGTGATGTGGCGGGAGAGGCGCTCGGAGATCGTCAGGCGCACGTCGTCGCCGCGCTGGGGCGTTCCGGTGAAGGCGTCGGCCAGACGCTCCCAGACGCTCGACTTAAAGCCGAGCAGGTACGGCGCGTGGAACGTCTCCACGCCCGTGGACACCTGCCCGCCGCTGTCGCCCACCACCTGCGAGACCGCCATGCGCGTCTCGCGGTTGTCGCTGTAGCGCCGCGCGCCGGAGGCGTCGGTATAGGCGAGCACCGCGCCGTCGCGGTCGGTCACCGTGCCCATGACGACGCTCTGCTTCTGGCTGGTGATGCGCGGGTTATAGGGGTTGGAGACCCAGCGCCCGCCGTAGAAGAACACGGAGTAGCAGCAGTAGGCGGTCATCACGCCGAAGAGCGCGAAGAGCAGGGTGAGCATGAGGCGGATGCGCCGTTTTATGACCTTGATAGGATCGCCTCCTCCATGTCCTCCTGTCCGCGCGCCGCGATGCCGTGCAGGATGCCGATCATCGCCAGACAGGAGATCAGCGACGAGCCGCCGTAGCTCATGAACGGCATGGTCACGCCCGTCAGCGGGATCATCTTGATGACGCCGCCGACGATCATGAACGTCTGGATGCCCAGCATCGCCAGCACGCCGCAGCCGAGCAGCATTTCAAAGGAGCGGCGCGAGCGGCCGATCAGCGACGCGCCGCGCGCGATGAGCAGCAGATACGTCACGAGCACCAGCAGGCCGAACACCAGCCCCATCTGCTCGCAGAGGACGGCGAAGATAAAGTCGTTGTCATAGGCGGGAATCTGGCTGGGCGTGCCCTGCCCCAGCCCCACGCCGAACAGCCCGCCGGAGCCGATCGCCAGCAGCGCCTGAATGATCTGGTAGCCGCCGCCCAGCGGGTCGCTCCACGGGTTGCGCCACATCGCCACGCGCACCTTGACGTGCGCGAACATCCGGTAGCCCATCATCGCCGCGGCCGCGCCGCCGCACAGGCCGAGCGCCGTCAGCGGCACGTTGCCGCAGGCGACGTAGAACATGACCAGCGTCGTCAGGTAGTAGATGAGCGCGGTGCCCAGATCGCGCTGGAGCATGAGCAGCGCAAGGCACGCCGCCGAAAAGAGGATGGCCGGGAGCATCTGCGGCACGGTGCGGTGCGCGCTGAAGTAATACGCCAGAGAGAGCACGACGCTCAGCTTGACGAACTCGCTGGGCTGGAACGAGCCGACGAGCGGCAGCGACACCCAGTTCTTCGCGCCGTAGCGCCAGTCGCCGAAGGCCAGCGGCAGGATGAGCGCCGCGATGCCCAGCGCCATCGACAGCAGCGTGAGGCCCTTGTAGCGGCGCACGCGGCTGACGATGCCGCTCATCGCCAGCATCACCGCCAGCCCGGCGACGTAGAAGATCGCCTGCCGCAGCCCGCGCTCGGTGGAGACGGTGTACAGCACCACGATGCTCACGCCGCACAGGAAGTTCGTCAGCGCCATGAGCAGCGCGTCCATCGGCAGCGCGCGCGGCAGGATCAGCGTGGTGAAAAGGCCCAGCGGGGCGATCAGCGCCAGCACCGAGAGCGCCTGCGCGTCCACCGCGCCCGGCTCGCGCACGCACGCCAGCAGCAGGCCCATCGCCTCGAAGGCGAAGGTGAGCAGCGCGATGGCCGTCACGCGGAAGCCGCCCGCGCGGCTGATCGCGCGCCGCCTGTCCCGCGCCTCGGCCTGCGCGCGGGAATCGCCGCGCCGCCCTCTTGCGCCGGAGGCGGGGCGTGCCGTGTAGGTTTTTGCCTTTGCCGGCATGCCGTCACCTCCGCTTGTCGCTCGTCTTCGCCGCGCCGGATCGCTTGGACGCGGCGGCCGTCTCGGCCTTCGCGCGGCCCTCGCCGCCCGGCTTGGTCGCCTTATCCGGCTGTTTCTTCCTGCCTGTCTTTTCCGTCTTGTTTGTCTTTTCCATCTTGGCCGCGGCGGGCTTTTTTGCGCCCGGCTTGGCGGCGCGCGCCCTGTAGACCGGGCGCGCCTCGTCCTCGTCCTGCGCGCTCCTGCGGCGCTCGCGGCGGGTCGCCGCCTTGCGCGGCGCGCCGAGGCCCTCGCCCGCGCCCTGCTGCGCGCGGGAGCGGCGCGCGCGGGTCACATACGGCTGCTCCGGCGTCTCGCCGCGCAGCGCCGCCGCCCGGCTGACGCGCCACGCGAGCCGGATGCCGCCCACGCAGAGCACCGCGCCGTCGTGCAGCACGGCCTCGTCGCCCGGCTCCACGGGCACGTCGTCCACCATGAAGCCGTCGCGGTGCAGCGCGACCATGTGCAGCGCGTCGCCCTCCATCCAGAAGAAGGCGCTGCGCAGGTGGACGCGCCGGGCCGGGATGCGCACGTCGCAGCTCATCGCCGCGCCGAGCGTGCCCTCGTAGGGGACGGGGATGTCCAGCCCGGCGGCGAGCTTGCGGCCCTTCGCGCTCATCACGCGCAGCACGCCCGCCTGCGGTAGCCCGCGCCGAACGCGCCGCCACAGCCGCGCGTCGGACGTCTGCTTGCGCGCGGAGAGCAGCACGATGGCCGCCGCGATCGCCGCCGCGACGTATCCAAAGCCGTAGGACAGTACCCGATACCACGCTCCGGTCACGATGCTCCCCCTCGCGCCCGCCGCGAGACCGGCGGGCCTTCCTCTCCCGCCGATTATACCATAAAAACGGAGCGGCGCGGGAAAATCATCCCCGAAAAGTGGATTTTTCCACTAAAATTCCAAAATCTGCGCACCAAACCCCATCCGCCGCCCGCGCGGGCGCGCAAAAAAGCGGGCGTGCGCGGGGCGGCGGCTTTGCCCTGCCGCCCGGTTCGCGCGCGCGCCCTCTCCGCTTTTGCGCCTTTCGCGCGGCGCCGCTCTTTTTCGATCGCGTTCGACGGGGGTTGCCAAACGCCGCGCATCTGTGTATAATAGATGAACCAACACAGAGGCCGCGCGGCGGAAGGAGATGACGGACATGGCGATCGAAGAACGGCTGCTCATCACGGGCGGGCATCCCCTCGAGGGCGACGTGTACGTCAGCGGCGGCAAGAACACCGCCGCCGCGATCATCCCCGCGACCATCCTCAGCCAGACGCCGTGCGTGATCGAAAACCTGCCCGACATCGAGGATCTGCGCGTCTCCGCGCAGATGCTGCGCCACCTCGGCGCGAAGGTCAACTGGATCCCCGAGCAGGGCGTGATGGAGGTGGACGCGAGCAGCATCGACCGCACCGACGTCCCGCTCGACCTGTGCCGCCGCATGCGCGCCTCCTCCTATTACATCGGCGCGCTGCTCGCGCGCTTTGGCAGCGCGCAGGTGCCCATGCCCGGCGGCTGCGACATCGGCCAGCGGCCCATCGACCAGCACATCAAGGGCATGCGCGCGCTCGGCGCGCAGGTGGAGACGCGCCGCGGCATCGTCTACGCGACGGCGGAGCCGCTCGTCGGCGGCGACGTGTTTCTGGACATCGCGACCGTCGGCGGCACGATCAACGTGATGCTCGCCGCGTCGCGCGCGCAGGGCAACACCACCATCTACAACGCGGCGAAGGAGCCGCACATCGTCGATCTGGCGAACTTCCTCAACTCCATGGGCTGCCGCGTCAAGGGCGCGGGCACCGACGTCATCCGCGTGCGCGGCGTGCAGGATCTGCAAAGCCGCCGCCCCTACGCCGTCATCCCCGACCAGATCGAGACGGGCACGCTGATGATCGCCGCCGCCGCCACCCACGGCGACGTCACCATCCACGGCTGCATCCCCACGCACATGGAGGCGCTCACCGCCAAGCTGCTGGAGATGGGCGCGCGCGTGGAGGAGCGCGACGACTCCATCCGCGTGCGCTCGCTGGGCGGCCATCGCGCCGTCTCCTTCAAGACGCAGGTCTACCCCGGCTTCCCCACCGATCTGCAGCAGCCGATGGGCGCGCTGCTGTGTACCGCCACAGGCACGTCCACGGTGGTGGAAAACATCTTCGAGTCCCGCTTCCGCTATCTGGCGGAGATCGAGCGCATGGGCGCGCGCGTGCGCGTCATTGAGCAGACCGCCATCATCGAGGGCGTGCCGCAGCTGCACGCCGCCGCCGTGGAGGCGTCCGATCTGCGCGCGGGCGCGGCGCTGGTCGTCGCGGCGCTGATGGCGCAGGGCACCACCGAGATCTCCAACGTCCACTTCATCGACCGCGGCTACGAGCATCTGGAGGCCAAGCTCGCCAGCCTCGGCGCCGAGATCACCCGCGCATGCGACTGACGCGGCCCTTTCTTCCAGCAAAAATAGCCGCCGGGCGGCTTGAGAGGCGCAAAACGCGCGGCTTGTCAACGAAGCTTTTCCTCTCCCCTCCGGGGGAGAAAAAACATCCCTTATCGTTTCAATGATCGCTCAGTTTTTTCTCTTGTGGAACGCCGGGCATCGAAACGGACGCCGTTTTTTGCAGACTGGGAGGCGCAAAACGCGCTTCTTTTTTTCTTGTCATGGCATCGCTTCTATGCTATAATGAGTGTTGCGTGTGCATGCGCACGCGGTCAGGATGCGCGCTCCCGCGATGGAGCTTTCGACGGCGGCCGTCTGCCGCCAGCCACGAGGAGGGTTTGACACGATGCCTCTTGTCAGCGAATACACCAAGGACACCATCAAGGAGTCCATTCTCAACAAGCTGCTGCGCTATTACGGCTGCACCATCGAGGAGGCCACGCCCAAGCAGGTCTACGCCGCCGTCGCCGCGACCGTGCGCGACCAGATCATGCTCAAGTGGCGCTTTGAAAAGGAGGCGCGCCGCACCGAAAAGGCAAAGCGGCTGTACTACCTGTCCATCGAGTTTTTGACGGGCCGCTGGCTGCACAACAACCTGCTCAACCTCTGCTCCACCGCCGAGTACGAGCAGGCCTTTGCAGAGCTTGGCCTGACGCTTCGCGGCGTGCTGCACGAGGAGCCGGAACCCGCGCTGGGCAACGGCGGCCTCGGCCGCTTGGCCGCCTGCTTCCTCGATTCGCTCGCCACGCTCAACCTGCCGGCGATGGGCTGCACCATCCGCTACGAGTACGGCCTGTTCCGCCAGCGCATCGTGGACGGCCAGCAGGTCGAGGTGCCGGACGAGTGGCTCACCTACGGCAACGCGTGGGAGATTCCCACGCAGCGCGACGCCGTCGTCATCCGCTTCGGCGGCCAGATGATGGAAAACTGGATGGGCGACAAGAACTACATCTCCCTGCAGAACACCGAGGACATCATCGCCGTGCCGTATGATCTGCCGATCGTCGGCTACGGCAGCGACGTCGTCGACCGCCTGCGCATGTGGAGCGCCGTGCTGCCCAAGAACTTCAACCTTGAGAAGTTCTCCGCGGGCGATTACAACGGGGCCACGCAGGAATCCGACTCCCTCGCCGCGCAGATCTCGAAGGTGCTCTACCCCGAGGACAACACCTACAACGGCAAGAAGCTGCGCCTGATGCAGGAATACTTCCTCGTCAGCGCGACGCTGCAATACGCCATCAAGGACTTCAAGCGCATCTACGGCGCGAACATGGAGCTGCTGCCGCAGAAGGTCGCCTTCCACATCAACGACACGCACCCGGCGATGGTCATCCCCGAGCTGATGCGCATCCTCGTGGACGAGGAGCACCTGCCGTGGGAGCTGTCCGAGCGGCTGACCCGCGAGTGCGTCGCCTACACCAACCACACGATCATGGCCGAGGCGCTGGAAAAGTGGCCCGAGGACATGATGCGCGAGACGCTGCCGCGCATCTACTCCATCATGCAGGAGCTGAACCGCCGCCTGTGCCAGAAGCTCTTCGACCGCTTCCCCGGCGAGTGGGACCGCATCGGCCACATGGCCATCCTCGCCTACGATCAGGCGCACATGGCCAACATGTGCATCGCCTGCTCCAGCGCGGTCAACGGCGTATCCCAGCTGCACGGCGACATCCTCAAGCGCTCGACCTTCGCGGATTACTACAAGGTCATGCCCGAAAAGTTCACCGCGATCACCAACGGCATCACCCCGCGCCGCTGGCTGATGCTCGCCAACCCGACCCTCTCCTCGCTGCTGGACGAGACCATCGGGCAGGGCTGGCGTCACGACGCGATGGAGCTGGAGAAGCTGCTGCCCTTCGCCGACGACGCGGCGTTCGTGGAGAAATTCGCCAAGGTGAAGTACGAGAACAAGGCGCGCTTCTCCCGCTGGATCAACCGCCATCAGGGCATCGTGCTCGACCCGGACACGATGTTCGACGTACAGGTGAAGCGGCTGCACGAGTACAAGCGCCAGCTGCTCAACGCGCTGCACATCCTCGTGCTCTACAACCGCATCGACAGCGATCCCAGCTACACGATGGCCCCGCGCACGTTCATCTTCGGCGCGAAGGCCGCCCCGGGCTACCGCCGCGCGAAGGAGATCATCCACTTCATCAATGTGCTCGCGGCGAAGATCGCCGCGCACCCGCGCGCCAACCAGTTCATCAAGATCGCGTTCCTGCAGAACTACAACGTCTCCACCGCCGAGATGCTCATGCCCGCCAGCGAGGTGAGCGAGCAGCTCTCCACCGCCTCCAAGGAGGCCAGCGGCACCGGCAACATGAAGTTCATGATGAACGGCGCGGTCACCATCGGCACGCTCGACGGCGCGAACGTGGAGATCGCCGATCTGGTCGGCGAGAAGAACTGCTACATCTTCGGCATGCGCTCCAAGGAGGTCGAGGCGCTCTACGCCTCCGGCACCTATCGCGCGCTGGACATCTACGAGAGCAACATCGAGCTGCGCCACGCGCTCGACATGCTCTTTGACGGCCGCCTCACGCCCGACAACCCGAAGATGTTCGAGAGCCTCTACCGCGCGCTCGTCTTCTCCGACAACGGCGGCATGGCCGATCCCTACCTCGTCCTCAAGGACTTCGGCTCCTATCAGGCGGCGCAGACCCGCCTCGGCGCGGACTATCTGGACGCCAAGGCGTGGACGCGCAAGGAGATCGTCAACGTGGCCAAGAGCGGCGTATTCTCCTCCGACCGCACGATCAGGGAGTATAACGAGAAGATCTGGCACCTCCAGCCGCTGGTTCGTAAGAAGTAAGGCTGGAAAAAAGAGACGACACACAACACGGGCCGGACGGCATGCGCCGTCCGGCCCGGCAGTCTATAACGCAACTGTTCATGAACAACCCGCCCGGGATCGCTTCGCTTCCGGGCTACCTTTTGCAATCGCTTCGCGATTGGGGTACGTTGGGGCTACCGCCCCAAACCCTGTCTGGGGACATTGTCCCCAGACCCCATCCTGTGCTTCTTTAACTGAAGAAGTCTCACTCCACCACGTCGAGATACCGGCTGGTGATATAGCCCGTAAATCCCTTTGCGGAGACGAGATACCAGCCCTCGTGCGTCTCGCCCAGCACCGTCACCGCGTCGTCCAGATGCAGCCGCGCGATGACGTCGCCCTCCGGCGACTGGCGCACGTTGACGCTGCTGTTTGCGCGGATGCCCGTGACGGTTCCCGTCGGCTGCTCGGAGGCAACGGATCCGCGCGTCAGGTAGCGGGTCATGACGTAGCCCGCCTGCGCGCCGACGCGCACGCGCGTCCACGTTCCGCTCATGTCCGACAGGCACTTGACCGGCGTGCCGGTAAAGAACAGCCCCAGCGAGTCGGTGTTCGTGCCCGCGCCCGCGCGCAGGTGTACGCGGTCGGCGTTTCCCCCGTCGATGCGCGCCGTCTCATAGCCGCGGTCGGTGTCCAGCGACAGGTGCCGCGCGTGGATGTAGCCGCGCTCGCCGCCGCAGTCGATCAGGTACCAGCCCTCGTGCGTCTCGCCCAGCACCGTCGCGATCTCGCCGTGGCCGATCGTGCCGGAGCACTCCGCGCGGTCGTCCGGCCACGCGTGCAGGTTGAGCGCGTGCCCCGCGCTCACGACGGCCTGCGCCGTGGGTTGCTGCGGCGTGATCGCGCGCGTGGTCAGGTAGCGGGTCATGATGTAGCCCGTCTGCGCCTCGATGCGCACGCGCGTCCACTCGCCGCTCATGCCCGACAGGCACTCGACCCGCGTGCCCGTGAAGAACAGCCCCAGCGAATCGGTGTTCGTGCCCGCGCCCGCGCGCAGGTGTACCTTGGTGGAGTTGTGCCCGTCCACCGCCGCGATCTGCGCCAGCGCGCTCCCGGTACACAGCGCGAGCAGCAGCGCCAGAAGCAGCGTCGCGATCTTTCTCCTCATTTTTGTTCCTCCCTTTCCCCGTTCGCGCGGATCGGATCGAATCGTGTTCAACATCTATGCACAGTATACCATAAGCAAGGGAAAAAGAAAACGCCCTCCGGCAGCTCAGCCGAAGGGCGATCGTCACGCCTGCTCGATGCCCGTCACCGTTTGCGGCAGCTTGCGCAGCGCGCGCAGCAGCAGCGGCCCCAGCACATAGCAGGAGACCGCCTCGCCCGCCGCAACCGAGAGCATGCACAGCGGCAGCGGCACCGCCGGGGAATAGCAGAAATGCACCACCGCGCCGACGATCACGCCGTTGAAGAGCACGGGCATCGCCGCGGCGAGCGCGAAGCGCTTTTTGAAATAGCGGGTACACACCGCCGCGCCCAGCGTCGCCAGCGAGCCGAAGACGATGTCCGGCAGCGCGCCGCCGCCCAAGAGGTTGGAGAGCAGGCAGCCGACAAACAGCGCGGGCACGGCCTCGGGCATCAGCACGGGCAGCAGCGTCAGCGCCTCGGAGACGCGCACCTGCACTTCGCGGAAGCTGATGGGCAGAAACAGCAGCGTCAGCGCCGCGTAGGCGGCGGCGACGACGGCCGCGCGGGCGAGCGCGCGGGTCTTTTGGGAGGACGGGGTTTTCATGGACAACGCTCCTTCTTCGTTTGTTTCGCCGTACAAAACGAAGGCCGCGGCCCGCCGCCCTTCTTCCTTGCGAGGCGCGCAAAAAAGAAAAGCGGCATAGGCCGCGAGAAGGGCGTGCGCCCTTCGGCCCATAGTTTTGTTTAAGGACTGGATGGTTTCGAACAGTCCATGCGGTTGTCGCCGCCCATTATAGCAGATTCCCGCGCGATGGACAAGACAAAAATTGCGCGCGGGGATTGACGCGCGAACACTTTTCGTGTACAGTGTAGATGTTTCATCCGTCCAGCGCGACAGGTGAACAGAATTTGACGACCAGCATCCTTCGGAGGGATCCTATGACGCTGCTAGAATACCGCATCTTCCAGACCGTCACGCAGCAGGGCAGCTTCGCGCGCGCGGCTCAAATCTTGCACCTGACGCCCAGCGCGATCAGCCACGCCGTCAGCTCGATGGAGGAATCGTGCGGATTTTCGCTCTTCGTGCGCGGCAAGGGCGGCGTGACGCTCACGCGCAACGGCGAGGCGCTGCACCCGGTCATCTGCCGCATCCTCGCGGCGGACGAGGCGCTGGCGCAGACCATCGGCGAACTCAAGGGTGTGCAGCGCGGCACGGTGCGGCTGGGCGCGTTCAACAGCGTGTGCATGACGTGGGTGCCGCAGATCGTCAAGGCGTACCGCGAGCGCTTCCCCGGCGTGAGCGTCGAGATCCGGCAGGGGACGTACAGCGACGTGATCGAGTGGCTGAAGACCGGGGCCATCGACATCGGCTTTCTGTCCACCGCGTCCACACACGAGCTGGACGTGCTGCCCCTCTACCGCGACCGGCTCATGTGCGTGACGCCCAAGGGCTTCAAGACGCGCGAGCCGGGGCGCATCACGCCGGACGAGCTGCGCGCGCAGACCTTCGTCGTGCAGGCCGACGCGACCGACGCCGACGTACAGGCGTTCCTCTCCAAGTACGCGCTCTCGTCGGTGCGGGCGTCCTGCAGGGTGGTGGACGACCTGTCCACCGTGGCGATGGTGGAGAGCGGGTTCGGCGTGTGCATCCTGCCCAGCCTCATCCTCGCGCGCGCGCAGGGCGACGTCGAGGCCTACCCCATCGAGCCGCTCGAGGTGCGCGAGTTCGGCATCGCCTTCCCCAACCCGCAGATGCTCGCGCCCGCCGTGCGGCAGATGGCCGCGCAGATCGAGGCCTACGCGCGCGAGCGCCGCGCCGAGAATCCCGTCGCCAACGAGGGCTTCGCGCCCAGCGCGCGCTTTTCCGCCTCGTGACGCCGCGCACTCTCCCCCGCATTTGAAAGGAAGACGCACATGAAAAAGCTCCTTTGTCTGCTGGTTTTGCTGTTCCTCTGCCTCGTCTTCGTGACGTCCGACGCCGCCGCGCTCGCGCTCACCGATCAGGCCGGGCGCGAGGTCACGATCGACGCGGAGCCGCAGCGCATCGTCTCGGGCTACTACATCTCCACCTCGGCGTGCATCGCGCTGGGGCTGACGGATCGCATGGTCGCCATCGAGGCCAAGGCCGACGCGCGGCCGATCTACGCGCTCGCCGCGCCCAGCCTGCTCGATCTGCCAAGCGTCGGCACGGCGAAGGCGTTCGATTTGGAGGCGTGCCTTGCGGCGGAGCCGGATCTGGTGCTGCTGCCCAAGCGTCTGGCCGACGCGGCGGACGCGCTTGAGGGCTTCGGCATCCCGGCGCTGCTCGTCGATCCGGAGGACGCCGGGCGGCTGACGGGGATGATCGAGATGATCGGCGCGGCGACGGGCATGGACGAGCGCGCGAATGACCTGATCGGCTTTATAGACGAGGCGCTGGGCGCGTGCAAGGACGCGCTCTCCGGCGAGGCGCCGGTGACGGCGCTGCTGCTGGGCAACGCCGACCGCATGACCTGCGCCACGGGCGACATGTACCAGAGCGCGGTGCTCGAGCAGGCGGGCGCGGTCAACGCGGCCGGCGCGCTTACGGGCGGCTCCTTCGCCGCGATCTCCTACGAGGATCTGCTCGCGCTCGACCCGCAGGCGATCTTCGTGCCCGCCGAGGCCGCCTACGAAGTCTCGGACGTGCTGGGCGACCCGGAGCTTTCCGCGCTGCGCGCGGTGCAAAGCGGCGCGGTCTACCAGATGCCGCGCGCGTTTGAGGCGTGGGACAGCCCCGTGCCCTCCGGCGCGCTGGGCGCGCTCTACATCGCCGGCGTGCTGCATCCGCAGGCCTACCCGCGCGAGGAGTACGTCGCCGCCGCGACGGCGCTCTACGAGACGTTCTACGGCTTTACGCCGGAGGAAGACCTGCTGTGAAAAAAACGATCCTCGCCGCCGCAGCCTGCCTGCTGGCGGCGTTTTGCCTTTCGCTCGCGGTGGGCCGCTATCCGCTTTCCGCCTCGGACGCGCTCGCCGCGCTGCGCGGGGACGGCTCCATCGGCGCGCAGGTCTTTCTGCGCCTGCGGCTGCCGCGCAGCCTCGCCGCGCTGCTCTCCGGCGTCGCGCTGGGCGTGGGCGGCGCGGTCTATCAGGGCGTGTTTTCCAATCCGCTGGCCGCGCCGGATATCATGGGCGTCTCCGGCGGGGCGACGCTCGGCGCGGCGGTGTGCGTCGTCTTTCTCGGCGGCGCGGGGCTGTCCGCGTGCGCGTTTGCGGGCGGGCTGGCGGCGCTGGCCGCGTCGCTGCTGCTCACGCGGGCGTCCGGCTCGCGCGGCACGGCGGGCATCGTCCTCTCCGGCGTGCTGGTGAGCGCGGCGGCGCGCGCGGCGATCACCGCGCTCAAGCTGCTCGCCGATGGCGAGGGCGAATTAGCCGCCATCGAATACTTCACGATGGGCAGCTTTTCCGCCGTCACCGCGCGGGATCTGCCCGCGCTGCTGGGCGGCGTGCTGCCGGGGCTGCTCCTGCTGGCGCTGCTGCGCCGCCAGCTTCCCCTGCTCTCCCTGCCGGACGAGGAGGCCGCGTCGCTGGGCGTGCGCGTCGGGCCGGTGCGCGCCCTCGTGCTCGGCGCGGCGACGCTCGGCGTCTGCGCGGTCAGCGCGCGCGCGGGCGTGATCGCATTCGCGCCGCTGCTCGCGCCGCACGGCGCGCGGCTGCTGCTGCGCGGGCGCAGCCGGGGGCAGCTGCCGCTCTCGGCGCTGCTGGTGGTGCTCCACGCCGCGGAGCTGGGCCAGAACGCCGCCGAGACCTTCT
>CANRLC010000005.1 GCA_947631405.1 uncultured Clostridia bacterium
GGGAAGAGATGAAAACGCCCGAAAAGTGCTCCGTTGCAAGCGGATAGCGATCGCAATTCAACATATTCCAAACATCTTGAAGAACAAGGAAGGTGGCCTCTCATGAAAAGGATAAATGTTACAAGATCATCCATGCCATCTTTAGAAGAATATGAGGAAGAGATACGCCCTATTTTTGAAAGTCATCAGCTTACCAATATGGGACCAGTTTACAAGAAGTTTCAGAAACAGCTAATTGAATATTTGCAGGTTCCAGAGTTGTCGTTATTTGTAAATGGCCATATGGCGCTAGAAATGGCGATTGACGCATTGGGCTTGAAACAAGAGCAGGGCGAAGTTATTACAACCCCATTCACCTTTGTTTCGACGACACATGCTATATCGCGAAATCGTCTCAAACCTGTTTTTTGTGACATTCGACCCGATGATTATACGATAGACCCTGCAAAAATCGAACCGCTTATCACGGAGCACACCGTTGCGATCATCCCGGTACATGTGTACGGGAATGTTTGCGATGTGGAAGCTATCCAGAAGATTGCTGAACAACATGGGATAAAGGTGATTTACGACGCGGCTCACGCATTTGGCGTGACGTATAAGGGAAAGGGCATTGGAAACTTTGGCGATGCGTCGATGTTCAGCTTTCATGCGACAAAGGTATTCAACACCATTGAGGGCGGCGCGATTGCGTTTCATGATAAAGCATATGGAATGCCGCTTCACGAGCTGAAAAACTTTGGAATTCACGATGAAGAGAATATTCCGGCCATCGGCGCAAACGCGAAGATGAACGAATTCGCGGCAGCGATGGGAATCTGCAACCTGCGCAGAATGGACGAATGTTTGCGCAGACGGAAAGCGGCACATGACCGGTATTTTGAGCGGCTATCCGGAGTGAAGGGAATCAAACTATGTGAGCCACAAAAGGAAGTGGTGCCCAATTATGCATATATGCCGGTTTGCTTTGATGAAACGGAGTTTGGAGCGACCAGAGACGAAGTATTCAGAAAACTGGCGGCACACGATATTTATGCGAGAAAGTATTTCTATCCGGCTGTCAACGAACTGAATTGTTATAAGTGCTATTCGGATCAGAAAACGCCGATTGCGCACAGAATCTCAACGCATGTTTTGACGCTTCCTATTTTTGAGGAGCTTAGCACAGACGAAGTGGACAGAATCTGCGATATCATCCTACATTAATTCAGATCTCTTTGCTGCAATCACAAGGATGTGAAGTAAATGTATGCGTACCGAGTTTGTTTCGGCCAATGAATTCGATCACTTGACGGAAAGCCAAAAGATAAAGATCGCTCAGGCCATCGCTCACGATCGAACGGCAGTAGAAAGCGACAAACCGATTGTCGTGCGAAATACCTTTTATACAGTTTTTGGGAAGCGGGCGATTGATATTGTGGTGGCGCTTAGCGCGCTCATCGTTACGTTCCCAATCAACGCTTTTCTATTGGTTACAACGTACTTCGACGTTGGCCGCCCGGTTTTCTTTAAGCAAACGCGCATCGGGAAAGACGAAAAACGCTTTCAAATGGTTAAGTTTCGAAATATGACCAATGAAAGAGATGCAAACGGCGTACTGTTGCCCCCGGAACAGCGCGTGACGAAATGGGGCGCGTTGATCCGCAGATGTTCTCTGGATGAACTTCTAAATTTCTGGTGTATTCTCAAAGGAGACATGTCCATTATCGGGCCAAGGCCTTTGCCAGAAAAATACCTGGAAAGATTCAGCAAGCGTCATCGTCAGCGACATCTTGTCCGACCGGGGCTGGAATGCCCGTTTCACAGCGAGTCCATCCATGCGCTTGATTGGCAGACTCGCTTGGAAAATGACCTGTGGTATATCGAACACATGAGCTTTACCACAGACATCCGAATGTTTTTCTTGCTGGTGAAGAAGGCCTTCTCCCGGCAAGAGCGCGCGATGAGCGCCAACGGGCTTGTCGGTGAGCTGATGGGTTACGACACGAGCGGCAAGATCATCGACTCCTATTGCATCCCCAGAAAATATCTGTCCTGTCTGGAGGACGAACTGAACGGAAACGCAAAAGTTTGTCACGGTTATGGTCAATTCTAAGGGGATGCTCGCCGATTCTTCGGCTAAGCCGGAACGGTGCGATGGATGCGCGCGGGCGCATGTTGACGATATGGCTGGACGAACGATGGAGAAAGAGTATGCGTGATTTTACATTAAATGTGCTGGCTGCAAACCCCGGAAGGACAGGGCTGTTCTTTGTTGGACAGGCGGGCTTCATTGCCCGCAGCGCAGGAGGACAGATTTTGGGCCTCGACTTGTATCTATCCGACTGTGTGGAGCGGGTCGAGCGCAGCAATGGTTATAAGCGTCTGCAGCCGAAACTGTTGGGTGCAGGTGATCTGACGTTCGACTTGCTCATTGCGACGCATCCGCATAGGGATCATTTTGATGTGGACAGCATTCCGTTGCTAATGGCGAACCGACGGACGCAGCTGTGCGCGTCATTAAAATGTCGGCCGGATGTCGAGCGGATGGAGATCGAGGACGCACGGGTTCACTATGTGCGCCCTGGGGATCGGCATATCTGCGGCGATTTTGTTGTCGATTTCATCCCCTGCGACCATGGCGCGGGCACGCCTGACGCCGTCGGTGCAGTGATCGCTGTGGACGGGAAGCGAATTTGCGCCGTCGGAGATACCTGCCTCCGGCACGATTGGATACAGGCATATCAAACAAAAGGGCCGTTTGACGTGCTGATTGCGCCAATCAATGGCACCTATGGAAACCTGAACGAACGGGAGTGCGCGCAATTGAGCGGCGCGCTACGACCGAAGCTTGTCATTCCCTGCCACTTTGGAATGTTCGCTTCTCATGGCGGAAATCCCGGATTATTCAAGTCGATCATGGACGGTGAATACCCGGATTTGCGATACGAATTCATGTGCCCGGGCGAAGGGTTGTTTCTTTGATGAAGCATACCGAAAGCGCAAAAAGGAGGTTTGCGAAAAATGAATGAGGATTTGGCCGGGAAGAAGCTCTTGATTCTGGGCGGAAACCCGGAAACTTTGCCGTTGGTTGAGATTGCCAACGCGATGGGTGTGAAGACGATCGTCACGAGCTTTCGGGAGAGCGATCCGGCAAAGAAAGCGGCGTGGAAAAGCTTCAACGTGGACGGTATGGACGTGCCGGGACTCATTGCTCTGGCCCATCAGGAGGCGGTGGATGGCGTCCTTGTGGGCGTGGCCGACGTCCTCGTCCCATCATATTGCAAGGTTTGCGCAGCGCTAGGACTGCCCAGTTATGCTACAGAGGATATTGTAAACGTTTTTGCCTTTAAGGATACGTTCAAGGCGACATGTGAGCGCTACGGCGTACACGGAATTCCCGAATACTATCTGGATGCCGAGTTGAGGCCGGAAGATGTCGCCAAGATCGACTATCCCGTCGTGGTTAAGCCAGTCGACGGCTTCAGCGGAATTGGCATGTCAGTCGTCTACAACGAAAATGAGCTGCGGCCCGCAGTTCAGAAGGCGCTGAACGCTTCCATCAAAAAGCGCTTCATTGTAGAAAAGTATATGCAATGTGACGATGTGGGCATTTACTATACGTTCAAGGACGGATACTGCAGTTTGTCGTGTATATATGATCGATTCACCACAGAAGAACAGCGCGGATTAAGCCGGGTATGCCTTGGCGGCATTTACCCATCAAAACATATTAATGATTATTATGAAAGGATGCATGACAATGCGATTCGAATGTTTAGGGATATAGGAGTTAAGGACGGCGTGCTAATGATCTCTGCTTTTTATGCAGATGGTGAGTTTTATGTTTACGACCCAGGTTTCCGACTTCAAGGAGAAGCGCCGCATCTGTTGCTCAAGGCTATACATGGATATGATCAACGTGAGATGTTAATTCGTTTTGCGTTAACTGGCTCTATAGGCGAGATTGATTTGCAGAAAATAGATGATCCCCGGCTTAGCGGGAAGGCGGCAGCAACACTGTGGATTCTGCTTCGGGAAGGGATAATCGGGGAAATAAAAGGCTTTGAAGAGATTGAAAAAGAGCCTTTCGTAAAAGCAAATGTACAGCGACTTCATGTGGGTGATCATGTCTTGCATGAGTGGATCGGAACGGAGAAACAGGTATTGACGCGCTTCTATGTTGTCTGCGAGGATAAGCCCCAGCTGATTAACACTTTGCGTAGATATGTCTCGTTGATTCGGGTTTTGGACACGGATGGAAAAGACATGGTTATTCCTAGCTTTGTATGAGCAGGGAAGTTCGTTAAGATCGTGCAGATAGGGTGGTTTTAACTGTAGCTTCATAAAGCACATGGATAACGTGCTAACAGAGATTTGAAATAAGCATCAAATTCAAGTCTCACGGGGGAAACTATGCATAAACAGGTATTGAAGAATAAAGTCATCGTCATATCTGGAGGCACTAAGGGCGTAGGGAAGACGATGGCTGAAGAATGCGCGATGCGCGGTGCTCGGGTAGTTATTGGCGGCCGGGATGAGGCTGCTGCAAAGAATTCGCTGCGACTGATTCATTCTTATGGCAGCGATGGTATGTTTGTCCACACTGAACTCATCAATGTGGACGACTGTCGTAAATTGCTGGATGCAGCCTATGATCGTTATGGAAAGGTGGATGGGCTTTTCAATTACGCGGGAATAACGCCAATCTCGCCACTTGACACCTGCTCGCAGGAGACGTTCGACGCGGTGATGGACGTCAATTTTCGCGCGGCATTCTTCTGTTGCCAACAGGCGATCAAGTACATGCGCATCAACGGAGGCGGCTCTATTGTGCTGACGGGTTCTGCGCACGCATGGGGCGGTCAGAAGGACAGGGCGGCCTACGCCTGTTCCAAGGGCGTGCTACGGATTCTGATGGAGCACATCGCACACAACTACGCGACGGAGCATATCCGCTGCAACTATCTGACGCTTGGGTGGACCCCGACGGAGGGCGAGGTCTCGCTGCGGAAATCTCAGGGGGAAAGCGAAAAAGAACTGCGCGCGCGGGCCGCGCACATTCTGCCGATGGGAAGGATGTGCGAGCGCACCGATTACATCGAGGCGATCGTCTATCTTCTCTCCGATGCGTCCTGTATGATGACGGGAAGCACCTTCCGTGTGACCGCTGGAGAGTACATCTGAGCGCGGTAGAGTTTGGGGAGGATAAATCCTTAATCGAAAACTTGAAGGAAGTGTAAAAGGCGTTGGGCGGAAAATCTTCCGAAAATTCAAACGCATTTGCGGTAAAATGACATGCCTTCCTTTCTTGCTTATAGGACGCGGCTTGGCGCAGTTCGCCACAAGGATTTTATCCTCTGTGACGAAGACGTGAATGAGTCATCTGTCATCGCATTATGAAGCGCTTTGAAGATCAGAATACGAAACTGTGCGTGCTGTTGTTTGAAATTGCCGCCGCCGGAAGAGCGGGGAAGCAAGCGGAGTCATATTGCTATCGCGATCCAAATCGACCCTATTCGAAGTATAAAGCAAAGCACTTTCGCAAGAACGCATAGCCCCCAGTACGCTTGCGAGAAATAACAAAGCGAGGGATGAGACAGATGTCGCCAGAATATATCGTCGTCCAGGCGGGCGGCAGGGGAAGCAGGCTCGGCCGCCTCACCGAGAACAAGCCTAAAGCGCTTGTTCCAGTAGACAACCTTCCGATGCTGTTTCACCTGTTTCGTCAGTTTCCAGACAAGCGATTCATCATCGTCTCCGATTATCAATCGGACGTCATGCGAAAGTATTTGAACGCTTTCGCTGACGTCCGGTTTTTGGTCGTGGAGGTGCATGGCGCGCACGGAACATGCGCGGGGCTGCACAAAGCGTTGTCGAAGATTCCGGACGGCGAAGCGTTCATGTTGATTTGGTCTGACCTGGTGTTGCCGCCCGACTTTGAATTGCCGAGGTCAAACGGGAACTATATCGGTCTGTCAAAGGGATTCCCTTGCCGGTGGCGCTATCAAAACGGGTGCTTTGAAGAGACAGAGTCGCGCGAGACGGGTGTGGCAGGCCTTTTCATATTTGAGGACAATCGCTTCTTGAAGGAAGTGCCGGAAGAAGGAGAGTTTGTCCGTTGGTTAAAGGGGCAAGAGCTTGCATTCAAACCTCTCTCGTTGGAACGGACGCACGAATACGGTCTGCTGTCCGTAGTCGAAAATGCAGAGGAAGCCGTTGCTGGGTATCGATGCCGCCCGTTTAACCGAATTGAGATCAGCGAGGACGGCAAGCGTCTTACGAAAATTGGCGTCGATGCGCAGGGACAGGCCTTAGCGGAGAGAGAGAAGCAATGGTATCAATTTGTCGAGGCAAAGGGGTATCCGCATATCCCGCGCATCTACGGCTACGAGCCGTTTGTCATGCAGCGAATCAAGGGCAAAAATATATTCGCTTACAATCTGAACAGATCGCAAAAAGAAGCGGTGCTGAAAAAGCTGATCGAGAGCCTGAGAACGCTCCACGGCTTGGGCGACGCCCCGACGGACTGGTTCAGCGTACACGACGCCTATATTGGCAAAACGTGGAGGCGGCTGGATAAAATCCGTGATCTTGTGCCGTTCGCGGATCGAGAATATATCGTCGTCAACGGAAAGCGTTGTAGAAACGTATTTTACCATAAAGATCAGATTGAACGGATGTTTGAGCGCTGCGCTTGCGAGAAATTTGTGTTTCTTCACGGAGACGCAACCTTCTCAAACCTGATCTTGAATGAGAAAATGGATCCAGTGTTGATTGATCCGCGAGGGTATTTTGGGTACACGACGTTTTACGGCGATCCTTCCTACGATTGGGCGAAGCTGTATTATTCGATCGTGGGGAATTATGACCAGTTTAACCAAAAGCGCTTTCGCTTGAAAATCCAGCAGGAGAGCGTCGAACTATCCATTCAGTCAAACGGTTGGGAGGACATGGAGGCGCTGTTCTTCTCCCTTTTAGGTGGCGAAGTGGACAGAAGATATATTCGGTTGCTCCATGCGATCATTTGGCTATCGCTGACTACCTATGCGTGGGAAGACTACGACTCGATTTGCGGTGCGTTCTACAACGGTCTATATTACCTTGAAGACATTTTGGCTTTAGGAGAATGGTAATGGAGCAGTATTTTGAAAACACAGTCCGGATATTGAGCGATTCAATACACAGCATTGACGTCCGGGAATTTGGAGCGCTCGTTGACGCTTGCGAGCTTACGCTGCGCGCAGGCGGGCGGATTGTCGCTTCGGGGCTGGGAAAAAATGTGCCTGTTTGTGAAAAGTTTGTGGGCGCAATGGTTTCGCTCGGGATGGAAGCCAATTTTATGCACACCAATTCCGCCGTCCACGGGGATTTGGGTATGGTGCGCAAAGGGGATCTCGTCATCGTTTTAAGCAAAAGCGGCACCACGGCGGAGACGGTATATCTGGTGAATCTGCTGCAGGAGCGCGGATGTGAAATCTGGCCGTTGACGTTTAACCGCGACTGCGCGATTGTGCGGGAAATCGGCCATTGTGTTGCGCTTTCCCTCGAGCACGAGGGAGACCCGTGGAACATATTGCCGAATCATTCTACAGTTCTGAATCTTGTGGTGTTACAGACGCTCGCTATGACGCTGGCGAAGAGAATGAACATCCGTTTGGAGGACTTTCGGGCAAATCATCCGGGCGGGGCGATCGGCGCCCGGTTGAAGGAAAGGTGATTTCCATGATTTTGACCGACGAGGGCCTGAATCTTGCGCTGTCGAGGCTGCCGCATACATGGATTCTCGATTTGGACGGCACACTTGTAAAGCACAACGGCTATAAGACGGATGGTGCGGATTCCTTTCTGGAAGGCGCAAAGGAATTCCTCATGAGCATCGATGAAAAAGATATGATCATTCTTCTGACTTCACGCGGGGAGGACGTTCGTGCGGAAACGGAAGCCTTCCTGCACGCGCATCAGATTCGGTTCGACGCAATCCTATATAACGTGCCCTACGGTGAGCGCATTGTGATCAACGATGATAAGCCGTCTGGCCTTGGAACAGCGGTAGCGATACGGAAGGCGCGAGACGCTGCGCTGTATATTCAGGCGTCCATCGATGAAGCCCGCGCAATGCAAAGAGAGCTGTAGTCGGACTGGAAAAACGTCGGTGTAAGCGAGAGGACGTGTACGATGAGCGATTACTTGAAATATAACGGACTTAAGAAAACCGTGCGCAACCGAATTAAGACATGGGGTGGCGCATGGTGGGGCGCGTGGATTTTTGCAAAGCTGCTGCGCCGGAACAAGCACACCCATTATGTGGTGGTTCCCCCCGGCATAGGCGATACGATATGCGCGCTGGCTTTTCTGCGGGCATATAGGGAGAAAGAGAAGCTCTCCCATGTCACGCTTGTGGGCGGCGCCAATACGACCAAGCAGCTTTGCGCCTTCTATGGCGATTTGGTTGATGACCTCATCATCCTGAGCAGGAACGCAGATTTAAGCCTGCTGTATTTCCCGGGAACCTACTTTGGACAATGGCTCTGCGCGTACAGTTGCCGGCCTAGAATTACAATCGCCCATTATCTCTGCAATATTCCGCAGCGAAACGTATGGGACAACTCATATTTCTGCCTGCAGGATTTCATCAAATGCATGTCCTATCAAATCGGCCCTGACGCACTGCCGGAACATCCGCATGTTCCACAGGTGGACGTGAGCAAACTCATACGCAGATACGGTGTTGAAAAGGACAAGACCGTCTTCCTCAATCCATACGCAAACGCGGTGAAATTGGATGTAAAGAACCTGTTTAAGCATATCGCGGAAGCGCTGATCGAGAGGGGCTATCGCGTTCTTACCCTTACAGCGCATGAAGCGCAGCATCCCGTTGAGGGCACGCAGGCGCTGCTTTGCGATCTAAGCGAAGCCTTTCGGCTGGCGGAGTATGGCGGAACCCTCATCGGGCTGCGGAGCGGCTTTTTAGACCTGATGGTTTTTGCAAAGTGCAGAATGATTCCAATCGACGACGATGCTTATGGCAGAAAAGAGTTTTTTAAGCTAGAAAAGTGGGGCGTCAACAAGGACTGCCATACCGTTACATACAAAACAGAGGAGCAAGCGCTTGCAGAAATCCTAGAAAAAATGGAGATATTCGCGGGAGGCGAGAGTTGTTGATCTCAAAAAATCGCACGAGTGAAAAGCTATTCTACGCGCTTTTGATATTTCCTTATTTTGTGCAAAGAAACTGGATATATTTTGGATCGTGGATTCAAGCCATGTTAGATATTCACCGAATTCTTACATTATGTGTTCTTATTATTCTCGTTATTGGAAAGCGCATAAAAATCAATAGCTATCTAGTAGGTGTATGTTTTTATATGGTGACTCTTCTAGTTTCAACAATAATAAATCATGGCCCGCTTATACGATGCATGAACTATATATGCAACATTGTTGCTCCTACATTGTTCGTCTATGTACTATTTCATAAAGACACGTTAATGTGTTTAGATGCGATGCTTTTTCCAATGGAGATTCTCATTTATGCAAATCTGTTGACAGTCCTTCTGTTTCCGAATGGAATGTATGTAACAGTAAACTATGCGGGACAACAAACGAGAAACAACTGGTTACTAGGTATGGACAACGGACAAGCCCCCCTCTTTTTGTGGGCAATAACGGTGTCCGTGCTTAGAACATATTTTATAACGGGAAAGACCAAACTGACACCGCGGAATTTATTCTTACTTGTTGCCATTCTGGCAACGGTGCTTATTTGTTGGCAAGCGACCATCATAGTCGGAATGACAATCATTGTGTTTGCACTGCTTTTTTCAGAGTATTTTGCCAAAGCAAAACTCTTAAATATTTGGACGTATTTTTTAATTGTTGCAATCGTTTTTGCTCTATTAGTAATTTTTCAAAGCGTAGGCGGTTTTTCTTATATTATTCAGACTATTCTTCGTAAAGATCTTACATTCTCAGGGAGGGTTATGATTTGGGGGAAGACAATAAAGGCCATCAGTCAACATCCGTTGCTTGGCTATGGACGTCAAGACGATTATTTTATGTGGAAAAGTGTTGGCCATATTCACACACATAATATGTATCTTCAAACGCTTTATCAAGGGGGTATTTTACATTTTAGCGTATTTATTTTTGTGCATTTAGTAACCGCAAAAAAACTGTACAAAAATAATGAAAACGTTCTAAGCAATGCTTTGTCAATGATTTTATTTTGTTTACTGATTATGTTCCAAGTAGAAGCTTATGCCTATTCATTTTGGATTGTTATATTTCAACTCTGCTATGAATCCGATTGGCTTATTCACAAAAGAGCACAAATAGCAAACGCGGAAGGGATAAAAGTGCCGCGCAAGATTGTACTTCGATTGAAAAGTGGAGGAATCGGAGTATGAGTCGAGTTTCTTTCAAAAAGGCCGCGCTGATCAATGCTTCTTCTCGATACCTGAATATCATTATCTACATCGTCTTCAATGCGATTGCCTCGCGCTTGCTCACACCCGAAGAGTACGGTATATTCGCAGTGACGACCATTTTTACGACGTTTTTCAGCAAAATCTATGACAGCGGCTTTGGCGCTGCGATTATTCAGGATAAGGGCTTGCAACGGAATGACGTCTGCTCAATCCACACCTTTATGTGCTATGTCGGCTTGGCGCTTGCGCTGGCGTTTGCCGCCTTGGGCGCGCCAATTTCAGCCATATATAAAAACAGCGCATATATTCGCATCTGCATGGTGCTTGCGGTGGGCATCTTCTTTAACACAGTGAGCATTGTTCCATACTCGTATCTGCTGAGAGAAAAGCGCTTTTTTCACACAGCGGCGTTGGATGTGGCGGGCGGTTTTTTCAGCTATGCGATAGCGTTAGTTCTAGTGTTCGCGGGCTTCAAGTATTACGCGCTGGCGGCGCAAGTGGTCATACAGGCGTTTATCAAGTTTACCTCGAGCAAGCTTTTGACGGGCATTTCTGCCCGAAGAAAAATTGATAAGCGGCCGCTGCGCAGGGTCTTGCCCTTTACGCTCTATGAGCTGGGATCGATGATCATCAACTACTTTGAGTTGAATCTGGATAATATCCTCGTCAGCCTGACGATGGGTAGTACGATGCTGGGTTATTATAATAAATCGTATACGCTCAGCCGCTACCCGGTTTCCGCCGTGGCGGGTGCCGTGTCGCCCGTGCTGCATCCCGTACTGTCGGATTACCAATCGAATCCAGAAGAAATGTACAGGAAGTACATCCGGTTTTTGCTATGCGTTTCAACGGTTGCGATTGCCGTGGCGTCGTGTTGTTTCGGCGCCGCTAGAGAGATCATTTTGATTCTGTACGGCGGGCAATGGGAGGCCTGCGTGCCCAGTTTCCGCTATCTGACGATGTGCATCTATCCCGTGTTCATGATGTCAGGAAATATTGGAATATACAAGAGTTTGGGGCGTACAGATCTTCTGTTTCGTGCGGTCGTCATCAACGCGGCCGTTACCACTCTTGCATCCCTTGTCGGCGTTTTGATGGGTTCGATAGAGACCGTGGCTCTCTGTGTTTGTATCGCAAACTGGTCGAATATGTTTATGACGCTGTTTATTTTGAACCGCTTCGGTTTCAAAAGCGCTTATCTGGAATTCTGGCGGCATTTTCTCCCGGATCTGATCGCGCTATTCGGAATACAACTGATCTACACGGCCGTTTTCCAGCGCTTTCTGTGGGGGTCAAACGTTCTCCTGCTCGCCTTTGAAAAATGCGCGGCGATCGGCGTCATGTATGCGGCGTATATGCTGATTTCAAAGCGATATGTCTATGTGCTTTCTCTGCTGAGCAGAAAAAGGCGTCGTGATTTATGAGCCTTCCAGCCGCTGCGCGGACTGCGAAAATAAGCTGAAACGATTGGATTTTATAGGTTCAGTCCCATGACCAATGATGCAAAGGAGTCAAAAAGATGGAAGACTTGCGAAAGCTGCAGCTCAAAGAACTGGAGATCCTAGAACGATTCAAAAAGATTTGTGCGGAACATAACCTCATCTATTATCTTACCTTTGGTACGCTTCTTGGGGCAGTCAGGCACAAGGGATTTATCCCTTGGGATGATGATATTGATGTGATGATGCCGATCCGCGATATGGAAAAGCTGGAGCAGATCTATCAGGAGGAGAAATGGCCGGGGCTTTTTTTGCAGACGCCCAATACGGAACCGCAGGCGGGCCTGACCTATTACAAATTGCGCTTGGATGGAACAACTCTATTGGTAGATCGAATGATCGACAAAGATATTCACCATGGTATCGATATTGATATCTATCCATTGTATAACGCGCCGGAAAATCGCATTTTGTGGATGTTCCAATATGGTGTGGCGTTGCTCTATATGCTGCTGCAAACGGAAGAGCCTCCAATAAACCATGGGAAAGCGATACAATGGGCCTCCAATATGGTTCTTGCTGTGTGCAAAGGCAGATTGCGCAAAGCGGTTCGAGACTTTTGCTATCGGTATATGGCGAAGTACGAAGGGCGCCAAACGCCCTATAAAGCGATCCTGAGCTGCAATCCGCATTATGCAAAACCGCGATATCCAATTTCTGTATTCGGTACTACAGCGACCTTGCCTTTTGAAGGAAAAGATTTCAGCGTTCCGCAGGATTGCGATACATGGTTGAAACTGAAATATGGTAATTATCAAACGCTTCCACCACAAAATGAGCAGGGTAACAAATTAGAACACATTCTGAAATTGGATCTCGAACATTCCTATCTTGATTATAGGGGTATCTATTATTTGCGGAAGGATACCGAGTAACCCAATGCATACTAATCTTTATAGGAGGAAATCATCATGACCGAACAAATGGGCAAGCAGGTGGACTTACAGGAGCGCGTGCGCCTGAAGACGGCGAGCCGCGACGAACTGTACAGCTTGACGCCGCCATTCCCCAAGTCGAATTTCCTGATGGAATTGTCCAACGCATGCAATCACGCGTGCATCTTCTGTGCGCATCAAAAGATGCAGCGCAAGGTGGGCAAGATCGATCAGAAGCTTGCGTTTGACATTCTGCAGCAGGCGTATGATCTGGGAACGCGCGAGGTGGGCTTTTACGCGACCGGAGAACCTTTCCTGGTGCCTGAGCTGCCGGAGTACATCCGCAAGGCGAAGGAGATCGGGTACAGCTATGTGTACCTGACCTCCAACGGCTCTTTGGCAACGCCGGAGCGTATACGCGCGGTCATCGACGCCGGGCTGGACAGCCTCAAGTTCTCGATCAACGCGCCGGAACGGGAACTGTACAAATTTATCCATGGGCGAGACGACTTTGATAAGGTCATGGAGCATCTCAAATATCTCAACCAATATCGAAATGAAAGCGGCAAGGATTTCAAGATCTATGTTACCGGCATTCTCACCCGCTATACCGAGAAATTGAAGGATGAGTATTTCAAAGTGTTTGACGGTCTGGCGGATCAGATCGTATTCAAGTATGTGTACAATCAGGGCGGTTATATGCCGGAGATCGAAACTTATCTGCGCTGCGAGAGCGATACCGCGCCGCGCAGACGGTGCAACCTGCCGTTTGACGCGATCTCTGTGACTTGGGAGGGCTATCTTTCTGTCGAGAACGCCGACTATGAGAACATGCTCGTCGTCGCAGATCTCAATAAGGTCTCGCTGAAGGACGGCTGGTACGGAGAAAAGATGACGGACATGCGCCGCAGATTCTTGGAAGACGATTTGGGCGGAACGCTCTGCGACGGCTGCGTGCATCGCTGCCTGCGCCCAGCCAAACCGCTGACGCCGGAGTGCTCGCAAATCAAGGAGTATACGTTCGACGATTCGCTCGTCCGGGAACGCGTTCAGAAGGCGAACCTTTGAGGAGGCGAGATCATGGCGCAGGAAAATCTGGTCTATGTGCCGATGGCGGCGGATATCGTCCACCCCGGGCATATCAACATCATCCGGATTGCGGCTCAGTACGGCAGAGTGATGGTCGGACTGTTTACCGATGAGGCGATCGCCTCGTATAAACGTGTGCCATATATGCCCTATGAACAGCGTAAGGCCGTCATTGAGAACATCAAGGGCGTGAGCGAGGTTGTGCCGCAGCTGACGCGTGATTACGCAGATAATTTGAAAAAGTATAAGCCCAGATACATGGTGCATGGAACGGACTGGCGCGAAGGCCCACTGGCAGACGTGCGCGCCAAGGCGATCGCCCTGATAGCCGAGTGGGGCGGCGAGATCATCGAGCCGGAATACACGCAGGGCGTTTCGTCCTCGATGATCCAGCAAAAAATACGCGATAGAGGTTGAAGCATTGAGTAATCAAGAGAAGACCGTTTACACCTGCTTTTGCACGGACGTTATCCACGAAGGGCATTTGAACATCCTCCGCGAGGCGCAAAAGCTGGGGCGCGTGACGGTGGGCGTGCTGAGCGATGAAGCGGTCATCCGCTACAATCGCTTTTTTACGATTGACTTTGCGGAGCGCTTTAAGCTCGCACAGCGCTTGCCGGGTGTGGCCAACGTGGTCGTGCAGCGCGACATTCACTATGACGATGTGATCCGGAAGCTGAAACCGGATTATGTGGTGCATGGGGACAACTGGCTGACGGGGCCGATGCGAGCGATACGAGACAACGTCGAGAAGCTGGTCGGCGAGTACGGCGGTCAGGTCGTGGATATTCCCTATACATATAGCGAAGAAGTCAAGCGCATCGACGACCGAAAGCGAGAGACGCTGGCAATGCCGGAGTATCGTCGGGGACGGCTGCGCAAGCTGATCCGCCTGTGTCCGATCGTCAAGACGCTGGAGGTGCATAGCGGTCTGACGGGGTTAATCGCAGAAAAGACCGTGGTGGAGCACAACGGCGAGCTGGATCAATTCGACGCGATGTGGATCAGCTCGCTATGCGATTCCACAGCAAAGGGAAAGCCGGACATTGAACTGGTAGACATGACATCGCGCTTTAGAACGATTGACGACGTGATGGAGGTCACCACCAAGCCCATCATCTTCGACGGAGATACAGGCGGGCTGATCGAGCATTTTGTGTATACGGTGCGCTCTCTAGAACGGATGGGTGTGTCGGCGGTCATCATCGAGGACAAGACGGGACTGAAGAAAAACTCGCTCTTCGGCACTGAGGTCGAGCAGACGCAGGACACCATCGAGCATTTCTGCCAGAAGATCCATGCCGGGAAAAAGGTGCAGCTCACGGACGACTTCATGATTATCGCCCGCATCGAAAGCCTGATTCTGGAAAAGGGCATGGAAGATGCGCTGGAGCGTGCGAAGGCGTATGTCGAGGCGGGCGCGGATGCGATCATGATCCACAGCAGGCGCAAGGAGCCGACGGAGATTCTCGCGTTCTGCGACCGCTTTCGTCAGACGGACGCGCGGACGCCGATCGTCGTCGTTCCGTCGTCGTTCAATTCGGTGACGGAGGATGAACTGCGCCAGCATGGGGTCAACATCGTCATTTATGCCAATCAACTGACGCGAAGCGCTTTTCCGGCGATGCAACAGACAGCCAAGGACATTCTGCGCTATCATCGCGCACTCGAAGTGGACGACAGGCTGATGCCGATCAAGCAGATATTGACGTTGATCGACGAGCTTTAGGAGAAAAGGATGAACGTTAAAAACCTGCTGAAGATCATCGGCGCGGACTTCTACGCCGGAGTACCGGACAGCCAGCTACGCGCCCTGTGCGACTACTTGATGTCAGCCTATGGCATCGACCCCAAACATCACGTCATCGCGGCGAACGAGGGCAACGCCGTCGGCTTGGCCGCGGGGTATCACCTTGCCACGGGCAAGGTGCCAGCCGCCTACATGCAGAATAGCGGCATCGGCAACGCGGTCAACCCGATCGCGTCTCTGATGAACGACAAGGTATACGGCATCCCGTGTGTGTTCATCGTGGGTTGGCGCGGCGAGCCGGGCGTGCATGACGAACCGCAGCACGTCTTTCAGGGGGAGATCACGCTCAAACTGCTGGAGGACTTGGACATCCAGACGTTCGTCCTCAGCAAGGAGACGACAATAGAGGAGCTGCAAGCCGCGATGGACGGCTTCCACCCGCTGCTGGCGTCGGGCAAGCAGGTCGCCGTCGTCGTGCGCAAGGGCGCGCTGACGTTTGACGGCGAGGTCGCCTACCGCAATGAGTATGAAATGACCCGCGAGGAGGCGATCCGCCGCATTGCGCGCACAGCAGACGAGGATGTGATTGTCTCGACGACGGGCAAGGCGAGCCGCGAGCTGTTCGAGATCCGTGAGGGGAACGGCGAAGGACACGCGCACGACTTTTTGACGGTCGGCTCGATGGGGCATAGCTCGTCCATCGCGCTGGGGATCGCGGCGCAGCGACCGGGGCGGCGCCTCTGGGTGATTGACGGGGACGGCGCGGCGCTGATGCACATGGGCGCGATGGCGGTGCTGGGCGCGAATCGGCCCGCGAACATGGTGCATATCATCATCAACAACATGGCGCACGAGACGGTGGGCGGGATGCCGACGATCGCAGGGAAGATCGACCTGCCCGCGATCGCGACGGCCTGCGGCTATCCGCATGCGCTGCTTGTATCGACAGTTGTCGAACTAGACGCGGCGCTCGCGGCGGCAAAGTCAGCGAACGAACTGACGCTGATCGAGGTGCGGTGCGCGATCGGCGCGCGGACCGACTTGGGCCGCCCGACTACGACTCCGCAAGAGAATAAGCGGGCGCTGATGGAGGAACTGGGCGTGGGCGAGAATGCAAAAAACTGCTATGGGACTATGTGAACCGCGTTGCCGTGTTCAATCGCTTCACAAACAGCGCGGTGGTCAATTACAAGGGCGAACTGTACTCCAAACCCTTCAAAATGTGTACTCCCTCAATCCAATGTAGGGCGTAGCGCCTCCCGATGGCGGCATTGGCACGCCAAACCAGAGAACAGCTTGGGAAAAATAATTCTTTGCATTGAGTCCATTTTTATACATTTTAATATAACATAAGTAATGCAATTTTTGCTTGTATGAACAGACTTCGTGCCACTGTAATTTGTTTCTGTTTTTTATGAAGGTTGCTTTTTGCTTTGATCGGAGAGAAACTCAAAGCTGTAGGTTTGTCAAACCTCTTGGACAGAGAAGTTTGAGAGAAAGCCTCTGGGGGATGCTCGTCGAATAGGACGCATAGGGCGGCGGTGTGAATGGGGAAATTTGTGCTTTTCTCAGAGCTGTTGTATAATGTGAATGCGCTCCGAGAGCATCGCGAGGGCAGGATGGTCAAGAGGCGAAAAACGATATAAGAATTTGAAATATAAAAAATAGAGAGTCGGCATATCAACTCCCTCGGGGTTCAGGAATAGTCCCCATATGCTGGCATTACCCCCGATCCACGATCAGTATATTCAATTTCACATGAATTGTCAAGTGGAGAAGAAGTTAAATCGCGTCGCACCCCGCAAGGGACGCGTGGATTGAAATGAGGACGGCGTGCTGGAGGCCTACGAGATCATTGGTCGCACCCCGCGAGGGGTGCATGGGTTGAAATAACGCGGCGGAGCACCAGCACTTTGTGACCACCAAATCGCACCCCGCGAGGGGTGCGTGGGTTTGAAATGACATCACCGAGGGCGCGCGGGGGATCACCGATCTGGTCGCACCCCGCGAGGGGTGCGTGGGTTGAAATGCGTGAAAGACCGCCGGATAGATGATCTCGCTCATGTCGCACCCCGCAAGGGGCGTGTGGGTTGAAATTGCATTAGTACATCGCCGATGTATTTCTCGTTTTGGTCGCACCTCGCAAGGGGTGCGAGGGTTGAAATATGTCGCCAACCTCGCATTACGATAAAGAGCGGGTCGCACCCCGCAAGGGGTGCGTGGATTGAAATGTGCAGTCGTCGCAGACATAAGCCTTGTCGCCCTGTCGCGCCTTGCCCTGCGTTGGAGCCAAAAAAAGACGCCCGTTTTTCGAGCACCCGCCTGCCGAATTTGCGTTAGGAGATATGCGCGCGAATCCGGAGATGAATCTGAGAAGCATCCATTTTCCTGTGCGCGATATGAATAGGCGTCGGCATCCGGATTCTTCTCATTTCGCCAACGCCTTCAATGCGGGCAAATTCTCCGCGATTACAGCGCGCATCTCCTCCATCACTTCCGTATCTTCCTGTTACTGCTTTTTCGCCAGAAAGAGCGTGTAGTCGAGAATTTCCCGCTGCACATTCTCCGGCAAATTCCGCGCCGCCTTATAGATTTTTTCGGATATAGTCATTGTCAATCAAGATCTCCCTTAACTCTCCGGGCAAACTCCCTCTAGGCAAATACCCTTCGCCGGACGGATACCCTTCGCCAGACGAATACCCTTCGCCGGACAAATAACCCTCGCGTTGCAGCTTTTCAATGAGTGCTTGGCGCACTACGGCCGTCTCGCTTATGCCCTGCTTTTTTGCAACCTTTGATACAGCCGTAGGAATACCGCTTTTATTTGTTACACGCAATAAATACTGGACAGTATTCTTTTTCTTCCATTCTACATTAGACAACTTACAGCACCTCCCGCCACAAGAACAATACCCAGTATGCTCTCTGATGGATTATGTTCTTCTCTCGCCCCATTCAAAAAACCATAGCCGCGCCTTGTTTCATTCGCACTTCGCTAACGCCTTGAACGCCGGCAGATTTTCCTCAACGATGGTGCGAATATCCTCCATCACTTCCGCATCTTCCTGCTTCTGCTTTTCCACCAGAAAGAGCGTGTAATCGAGAATTTCCCGCTGCACATTTTCCGGCAAATTCCGCGCCGCATTATAGATTTTCTCGGATATAGTCATTGTCGATCAAGATCTCCCTTAACTCTCTGGGCAAACTCCCTCTAGGCAAATACCCTTCGCCGGACGGATACCCTTCGCCAGACAAATAACCCTCGCGTTGCAGCTTTTCAATGAGTGCTTGGCGCACTACGGCCGTCTCGCTTATGCCCTGCTTTTTTGCAGCCTTTGATACAGCCGTAGGAATACCGCTTTTATTTGTTACACGCAATAAATACTGAACAGTATTCTTTTTCTTCCATTTGTCATTGTAAGCTTTCATTTTTTCCATATCTCTAGGCATATTTGCGTACCTCCCGCCACAAGAACAATATCCAGTATTCGCTCTGATGGATTATGTTCTTCTCTCGTCCCATTCAAAAAACCATAGCCGCGCCCTGTTTCATTTGCACTTCGCTAACGCCTTAAACGCCGGCAGATTTTCTTCAACAATGGCGCGAATATCCTCCATCACTTCCGCATCTTCCTGCTTCTGCTTTTCCGCCAGAAAGAGCGTGTAATCGAGAATTTCCTGCTGCACATCCTCCGGCAAAGCCCGCGCCGCATGATAGATTTTCTCGGAAATGGTCATTGTCGATCTAATCCTCCTTCTTTACGCCGGGCCAAAAGCCATCTTCGCGGAGCCGCTTTTCAACTGCGCTAACAACATATTGATTCTTTGATACTCCTGCCTTTTCTGCGGCCTGATTCATTGCATTCAATAATCCCGAATCTTTGCGCACTTTTACCGAAAAACGATCATATAGCTTTGCTTGACTTCGTTTATCTGCCGCATATTTTTTTCTAAATTCCTAGCCACTTCCGGACACCTCCGCGCCTGCTGTCGGGCTGGATTATACTTGGTTTTCAGCAATTCGTTCACCGCGCATTCCCGCGGATTTTTGCAAACCGATAACCAGATCGACCGAATGGAGCGGGAAGAGACGCGCCGACCTCTTCGCAATCCAGAGCCATCGCCTCCGAGGCCTCAATTACAGGCAGATCCCCTTTCTTTCCAGCGAAGCGATCCTTTTTTGGTATTTCGCGAATTTCGCCTTGGCGCTTTCGGGCGCATCCTCCCGAATGCCCTTGATTCCTCCGTGATGTATGCCGTCAAAGCCGGGCTGATCCTCTTCGGGATAATAGACGAGGTATTTTTCAAAATCGTACCAGCCGATCTCATCGAGCCAACCCATGGACACCGACACCGTAGCTTCACTCCTTTTGCTCCGTTTGCGCTTGGGGGATCTGGCGGAGCGCCGCGGTTCCCCGCGCTTACCTTGGATGATTCTTGCAAGCCAGACACATTTCGCTGCAACGCTCGACATCATAGGAATCGGCCTCTGCGCCGATGGTGTATTGCGGCGCCATGCCCTCCATCACCATGGAGATGTCAAAGCACTGAAAGCATGTGATCGCTTGCCCGGTCAGTGGACAGACGATCTTGCCTTCATCCGTCTGCAGGATTCATCGGCTCCACTTTTGTGGGTGGCCTTCATCGACATCGGCGTGCCACTCGCAGTGTAGGCATCTTTGGCGCTGGTCCTCGTTCCAGATCACCTTTTCGGCATAGTCCTTCAAAATGCGCGGATTGAGTAACCCGTCTGAAACGTCGACGATTTCAATACAAGTCGTCCCGTCAACCGGCCTGTCGAGAACAGGGCAATATACCGTCTTCATTCAAACAAACACCCCCGCAGCCGCTCTTGCTTCAGGGCCATTTTTTGGGTTTGCCCTCTGTCGCTTCCGGCACGCGGCACCGGCAGCGATACGGATTCTTCGGCGCATCGACCTCGTCGCTTATTATACTTGACATTCATGGATTGCACAAGCGTTTTCGGCGCATCCCTTTTGGGACACGTCCTGTTGCCTCCCAACGCCGCCGCCCGCCGGTCTCGCCAAAACGCACAGAAACGCCCCGCGCGTTTTCTCCTTTTTTGCGCCTTGACTTTAGCACGCTAACGTGGTAATATCATAGCGTGTGAAATGGGGGGATCGTATGGCGCTGGAGCACAACGAGCGCACGGACGCGCTCTTTCGCTCGTTCCTCGCGCTGCGCAGCGTGGAGGAGTGCTATCGCTACTTTGAGGATCTATGCACCAATCAGGAGGTGCGCGACCTCGGCCAGCGGCTGGAGATCGCGCGGCTGCTGCGCGAGGGCGGCTCGTATCAGCGCGCGGCGCAGGGCGCGGGCGTCAGCTCGGCGACGGTGGGGCGCGTGAAGCGCTGCCTCGCCTACGGCACGGGCGGCTACGCGATGGTGCTCTCCCGCATGGACGGCGGCGCGGACGAACAAGGCGGTGACGGCGATGCGCGCGGGTGAACTCAAGGCCGACGAGCGCGCCGCCATCGAGCTGCGCGCGCTCTACCAGAGCTACGGCTACGCGCCCTATAAGGTGGGCCGCTTCGAGGAATACGACCTGTACATGCGCAACCGGGCGTTTCTGCCCGACGAGCGCATCCTCGCCTTCAGCGACACGGACGGCAAGCTGATGGCGCTCAAGCCGGACGTGACGCTCTCCATCGTCAAGAACGCGCGCGAGGAGGACGGCCCCGTCAAGGTCAGCTACGCGGAGCACGTCTACCGCGCGCCGCGCGGCGGCGGGGGATTTCGCGAGATCATGCAGGCGGGCGTGGAGTTTCTGGGCGACGTGGACGCCTACGCGATGGGCGAGATGCTGATGCTCGCGGCGCGCAGCCTGCAGACGATCAGCGAAAACTATCAGCTCGACGTGTCGGACATGGGCGTGGTCTCCGGCGTGCTCGCGGGGGAGGACATCCCGGACGAGGCGCGCGCGGAGCTGCTCGCGCTCATCCGCGCGAAGAACGCGCACGGGCTTTGCGAGGCGTGCCGCCGCATGGGCGTGAGCGAGGAGGGCGCGCGACTGCTGCGCGCGCTGGTGACCGAGTTTGGCCCCATCGGCGAGGCGCTGCCCCGCATCGAGCGCATCGGGCTGCCGCAGGCGTGCGACGGCGCGCTGGCTGACCTGCGCGCGCTCGCGGCGCTCACGCAGGTGTACGGCCTGTCGCCGCGGGTGTGCCTCGATTTTTCCGTCGTCAACGACATGGGTTATTACACGGGTCTCATCATGAACGGCTTTGTGGAGGGCGCGCCCAGCTGCGTGCTCTCCGGCGGGCGATACGATCCGCTGCTGCGGCGCATGGGCCGCAACGCGCAGGGCATCGGCTTCGCGGTATATCTGGATCAGATCGAGCGGCTGGCCGGGCGGCGCACGGGCTTCGACGTGGACGTGCTCATCACCTGCGACGGCGATACCGATCCGCTGCTGCTGGCGCGCACGGCGGAGGGGCTGGTCAAGGGCGGGCAGAGCGTGCGCGTGCAGCGCGGCGAGCCGGGCGGGCTGATCTACCGCAGGCGCATCCACATGGAGGGCGCGGCGGGCGACGGGGAGGGACGAGCGTGAGCGGCAGGCTTCTCAATATCGCGCTGCCCAAGGGCAGGCTGGGCGAGCGGGCCTACGCGCTGCTCGCGCGCGCGGGCTATCCCTGCCCGGCCGTGCTGGAGGACAACCGCCGCCTCACCTTTGAAAACGAGGAGGCGGGCGTGCGCTACTTCTGGGTCAAGCCCGCGGACGTCGCGGTCTACGTCGAGCACGGCGCGACCGATCTGGGCATCGCCGGAAAGGACATTCTGCTGGAGCACCGCCCGGACGTCTACGAGCTGCTCGACCTGCGCATGGGCCGCTGCCGCATGTGCGTGGCCGGCCCGGCGGACTTCATCGACCGGCCGGAGCGCACGCTGCGGGTGGCGACGAAATTCCCCAACATCGCCCGCGACTACTACGGCGCGCGCGGGCGGGACATCGAGCTGATCACGCTGGGCGGCTCCATCGAATTGGCGCCCATCGTCGGCCTGAGCGACGTGATCGTGGACATCGTGGAGACGGGCGCGACGCTGCGGGAAAACGGGCTGGCCCCGCTGCGCGAGATCGCGCCGATCAGCGCGCGGCTGATCGCCAACAAGGCGAGCTTCAAGTTTTGCGGCGAGGCCGTGCAGGAATTGGCGCGGCGCGTCGAGCGGGCCGTGGAGGAAAACGAGGGCGCCTAAAGCGCGCGGAAAACGGAGGACGGATATGAAAATCGAGAGGGTGACGGCGCTCTCGCGCGGAAGTCTGCGCGCGCTGGACGCCGCGCAGCGCGCGAACGTGGGCGAGCAGGTCGCCGCGATCATCGCGGATGTGTACGAGCGCGGGGACGAGGCGCTCATCGACTATGCGCGCCGCTTTGACAAGGCGGAATTGACCGCGCTGGAGGTCTCGCCGGAGGAATTGGAGGAGGCCGAACGCGCGCTCTCCCCGGAACTTCGCCGCGCGATGGAGCGCGCCGCGCGCAACATCCGCGCGTTTCACAGTGCGCAGCTTCGCGAGGGCTTCCGCCTGAGCGGCGAGGACGGGACGTATCTGGGGCAGAAGATCACGCCGATCGAGCGGGTGGGGCTGTACATCCCCGGCGGCACGGCGAGCTACCCCTCCACCGTGTTCATGAACGCGATCCCAGCCAAGCTGGCGGGCTGCGCGCAGATCGTGATGGTCTCGCCGCCGAACGCCTCCGGGAAGATCGCCGCGTCCATCCTCGCCGCCGCGCGCATGGCGGGCGTCACGCGCGTGTTCAAGGCCGGCGGCGCGCAGGCGATCGCTGCGCTCGCCTACGGCACGCAGAGCGTCCCGCGCGTCGATAAGATCGTCGGTCCGGGCAACGCGTTCGTCGCCGAGGCGAAGCGGCAGGTCTTCGGGCGCGTGAGCATCGACATGATCGCAGGCCCCAGCGAGATTTTGATTGTCGCGGATGGGACGTGCGACCCCGCGTGGGTTGCGGCCGATCTGCTCAGCCAGGCGGAGCACGACAAGCTCGCCACCGCCGTGCTGGTCACCGACAGCATGCCGCTGGCCGAGGCGGTTTCCCGCGAGGTCGAGCGCCAGCTTCGCCTGCTGCCGCGCGAGGAGATCGCGCGCGCGTCCATCGAAAACAACGGGCGCATCCTCGTCACGGACGACTTGTCCTCCGCCGTGGAGGCGGCCAACGAGCTGGCCCCGGAGCATCTGGAGCTGTGCATGGACGACGCCGAGCGCTACCTGCCTCTGGTGCGCAACGCGGGTTCGGTGTTCATCGGCAAGCACTGCCCGGAGGCGCTGGGCGACTATCTGGCCGGGACGAACCACACGCTGCCCACCGGCGGCACCGCGCGCTTTTCCAGCCCCTTGGGCGTGGACGACTTCGTCAAAAAGACGCAGTACACCTACTACACGCGGGAGGCGCTCGCGCGCGTCGCGGAGGATATCGCCGTCTTCGCGCGCGCGGAGGGGCTGGAGGCGCACGCGCGCTCGGCCCTCGCGCGCCTGCCGGAGGCGGAGCGATGAGCGGCCTGCTGCTCGCGCGCCACGACGCGCTGCCCGCCTATGCGCCCGGCGCGCGCGCCAACGACGGCGCGATCAGGCTCAACACGAACGAGTCGCCGTACCCGCCCTCGCCGGGCGTCGTGCGCGCGGCGCGGGACGCGGCGCGGGGCGTGAACCTCTACAACGACCCGGACTGCGCGGCGCTGCACGCGGCGCTGGCGCGGGAAAACGGCGTGACGCCCGACTGCGTGCTCGCGGCGAACGGATCGGACGAGGCGCTCTACCTCGCCTTTCTCGCCTATGCGGACGAGGCACACCCGATCTGCCTGCCGGACGTGACCTACGGATACTACGCGCTCTTCGCGGCGCTGCATCACATCCCGATTCGGCGCGTGCCGCTGCGCGAGGACTTCACCGTCGATTTGGCGGCGATGGCGCGGGAGCGCGGCATGATCGTGCTGGCCAACCCCAACGCGCCGACGGGGCTGGCAGTCTCGCCGCAGGAGATCGACGCGCTCTGCGCGAGCGACCCGGGGCGAATCGTGCTGATCGACGAGGCGTATGTGGACTTCGGCGCCGCAACCTGCGCCGGGCTGATCGCGCGGCGGGAAAACCTGCTCGTCGTGCGGACGTTCTCCAAGTCCCGCTCGATGGCGGGGGCGAGGCTGGGCTACGCGCTCGCGTGCCCGGCGCGCATCGCGGAGCTGGCGCGCATCCACAACGCGGCGGGGCTGTACAGCGTGAGCGCGATGGCGCAGGCGATGGGCATCGCCGCCTGCCAGGAGGACGACTACTACCGCGCGAACTGCGCGCGCATCGCCGCATCGCGCGAATACGCCGCGCGCGAGATGGAAGGGCTGGGCTTCCTCATGACGCGCTCGCTGGGCAACTTCCTCTTCGTGCGCCACCCGCGGCTGCCGGGCGACGCGCTGCGCGAGGGACTGGCCCGGCGCGGCGTGCTGGTGCGCGGGATAGATGCGCCGAGGGCGCGGGACTACTGCCGCATCAGCGTTGGCACGCGGCGGCAGATGGAGACGATGATCGCGGCCGCGCGGGACTGCCTGCGCGCGGCGGAAGAACAGAGGGGAGAGGATGCGCATGCGCAGCGCTGAATACGCGCGCAAGACCGCCGAGACGGACGTCTTCGTCCGGCTGACGCTGGAGGGCGAGGGAAGGGCGGAGATCGACACGGGCGTGGGGTTTCTCGACCACATGCTCACGCTCTTCGCCGCGCACGGGCGCTTTGATCTGACGCTCGCCTGCAAGGGCGACACGCGCGTGGACGACCACCACAGCGTGGAGGACGTGGGCATCGCGCTGGGCGCGGCGCTGAGCGCAGCGCTGGGCGACAAGCGCGGCGTGCGCCGCTACGGCGACATCGCGCTGCCGATGGACGAGGCGCTCGTGCTCTGCGCGGTGGATCTGTCGGGCCGCGCGTGCCTGCGCTTTGCGGCGGACATCCCGTCGCAGAAGATCGGCGCGTTTGACACGGAGCTGGTGCAAGAGTTCTTCCTCGCGCTCACGCGCACTGCGGGCGTCACGCTGCACCTGCGCCAACTCGACGGGGAAAACGCCCACCACATCGTCGAGGCGATGTTCAAGGCGTTCGGCCGGGCGCTCTCGCAGGCCGTCTCCATCGACGAGCGCGCGGCGGACGCCGTGCCCTCGACCAAGGGAACGCTCGCATGATCGCGGTGATCGACTACGGGGTCGGGAACCTGTTTTCCCTGAAAAGCTCGCTGGCGGCGATCGGCGCGCAGGCCGAGACGACGGGCGACCCCGAGGCGCTCGCGCGCGCGGACAAGCTGGTGCTGCCGGGCGTGGGCGCGTTCGGCGACGCGCGGGAGAAGCTCGCGCAGACGGGGCTGGACGCGGCGATCCTTTCGCAGGCGGAACGCGGCAAGCCCATTCTGGGCATCTGTCTGGGCATGCAGCTGCTCTTTGACGGCAGCGAGGAGTTCGGCTTTCACGCGGGGCTGGGGCTGATCCCGGGCCGCGTGCGGGCGATGCGCCCCGTGGTGCCGCCGCAGCTCAAGGTGCCGCACATCGGCTGGAACGCGCTGCGCATTGTCCGGCCGCATCCGCTGCTGCAAAACACCCGCGAGGGCGACTGCGTCTACTTTGTACACAGCTACTACGCGACGGACTGCGAGCGGCACACGCTGGCGACCGCGGAATACGGCGCGGAATTGACCGCCGCCGTGGCGCGCGGCAACGTGATGGGCTGCCAGTTCCACCCGGAAAAGAGCGGGGACGTGGGGCTGGGCATCCTGCGCGCGTTTTGCGCGATAGGGTAGGAGGAAAATATGGAGATCTATCCGGCCATCGATCTGTACGGCGGCAGGGCCGTGCGCCTGCTCCACGGCGACTACGCGCGCATGACCGTCTACCGCGAGCGCCCCGAGGACGCCGCGCGGGAATTCGCCGCGTGCGGCGCGCGCTGGGCACACGTCGTCGATCTGGAGGGCGCGCGTGACGGCGGCACGCCCAACCTGCCCGCGCTCGAGCGCATCGCCGCGGCCGCGAACCTGCGTCTGGAGGTGGGCGGCGGCCTGCGCGACGAGGACGCCGTGCGCCGCGTGCTGGACGCCGGCGCGAGCCGCGCGATCCTCGGCACCGCCGCGCTTGACGACGCGGACTTTCTCTCGCGCATGCTCGCGCGCTACGGCGAGCGCATCGCCGTCAGCGTGGACGTGCGGGGCGGCTTCGTCGCCACCCACGGCTGGACGCGCGACAGCGGCGTCTCCTGCGAGGACTTCTTTCGCACGCTTTCGCAGGCCGGGGTGTACACGGCGATCTGCACGGACATCGGGCGCGACGGCGCGCTGCAGGGGCCGAACCGCGCGCTCTACGCGTCGCTGTGCGGGCGCTACGGCGTGGACGTGATCGCCTCCGGCGGCGTCTCGTCTTTGGAGGACGTGGCCGCGCTGCGCGAGGCGGGCCTTGCGGGCGCGATCATCGGCAAGGCGTATTACACGGGCGCGATCGACCTTGCGCGGGCGATCGCGCTGGCGGCATGATCGCCCGGCGCATCGTCCCGTGCCTCGACGTGCGGGACGGCAGGGTGGTCAAGGGCGTCAACTTTTCGGGCCTTTGCGACGTGTCCGACCCCGTGGAGCTGGCGCGGCGCTACGCGCAGGGCGGCGCGGACGAGCTGGTCTTCTACGACATCACCGCCTCCGTCGAGGGCCGCGCGCTCTTTACGGACATCCTGCGCGGCGTCGCCTCGACGATCTTTATCCCCCTGACGGTCGGCGGCGGCATACGGGAGCTTGCCGACTTTGAGCGCGCGCTCACCTGCGGCGCGGACAAGGTGAGCGTCAACTCCGGCGCGATCGAGCGGCCTGCGCTCATCGGCGAGGCGGCGCGCCGCTACGGCAGCCAGTGCGTGGTGCTCTCCGTGGACGCGAAGCGCGTGGACGGGCGCTACTGCGTGTTCGCCAAGGGCGGGCGCGTGGACACGGGCATCGACCTGCTCGAGTGGGTGCGCCGGGGCGTGGGCGACGGCGCGGGCGAGCTGGTCGTCAATTCCATCGACACCGACGGCGTGAAGCGGGGCTTCGACCTGCCGATGCTGCGCGCCGTGTGCGAGGTCTCGCCCGTGCCCGTGATCGCCTCCGGCGGCGCGGGCTGCGCGCAGGACTTTGTGGAGCTGTTTCGCGCCTTGCCCGGCGTGACCGCGGGGCTGGCCGCGTCCATCTTCCACTACGGCGAGGTCGAGATCGCCCAGCTGAAACAAACGCTCGCCGACAGCGGCGTGAGCGTGCGCATCGTGTGACGGGCATTGACCCGGGAAAGGGAAAACCCATGGAGACCAAATCGCTTCGCTTTGACGCGCGCGGGCTGATTCCGGCGATCGTCGCCGACGCCGAAACCGGGCGCGTGCTGACGCTCGCCTACATGAACGAGGAGAGCCTGCGCATCACGCGCGAAAAGGGCCTTACCTGCTTTTACTCCCGCTCGCGCGACTGCCTTTGGCTCAAGGGCGAGACGAGCGGCAACTTCCAGCACGTCGTCTCGGTGACGGCGGACTGCGACGGCGATGCGCTGCTCGTGCTCGTCCGCCCGGACGGCCCGGCCTGCCACACGGGGGAGACGAGCTGCTTTTTTAACAAGCTGTTTGACGGCCCCGAGCCGCCCGCCTTCTCCTACGAGGCGCTCATGGACATGCTGCGCGGCCGCCGCGACGATCCCAAGGAAGGCTCCTACACGAGCTATCTCTTCCAAAAGGGCATCGATAAGATCCTCAAAAAGGTCGGCGAGGAATCGACGGAGGTCATCCTCGCGGCGAAGGAGGGCGACCGCGCGAACACCGTCTACGAGATCGGCGACCTGCTCTACCATGTGCTGGTGCTGATGGTGGAGATGGGCATCTCGCTGGAGGACATCCGCCGGGAGATGGCCTCGCGCCATGTGATCGACCACAAGGTAAAGCAGGAGAAGATGGTCAAATGACGCTGCAAAGCCTGCACATGCACACCCGCTACGACGACGGCCGCGACGCGCCGCGCGCGATGATCGAGGCGGCGCTGGAGGCGGGACTGTGCGGCGCGGGCGTGTCGCTGCACAGCCCGCTGCCCTTTGCAAACGACTGGGCGGCGCGCGAGGAGGACGTGTCGCGCTTTCTTCTCGAGATGCGCGCGCTGCGCGAGGAGTACGCGGGGCGCATCCCGGTCTACGCGGGATTGGAGTGGGACGCGCTCTCCCCGGCGGCGTTTGCGGGGTTTGACTATGTGATCGGCTCGGTACATCACCTGACGGCGGGCGGGACGACCTATTCGCTGGACGAGAGCGCGGATGCGCTGGCGCGGTGCGTGTGCGAGGGCTTCTCGGACGACGAGGACGCGGCGGCGCGCGCGTACTTTGAGCGCGTCGGCGAGGCGGCCCGGACGCCGGGCGTCGCCATCGTCGGCCACCTCGACCTGATCGCAAAGTTCAGCGAGACGTCGCCGCTGTTTTGCGCGCCGTCCGCCGCGTATCAGCGCGCGGCGCTGGAGGCGGCGGAGATCGCGTGCTCGGCGGACAGGCTGGTGGAGGTCAACACCGGGGCGATCAGCCGCGGCCTGCGAACGACCCCCTACCCGGACGAGACGCTGCTGCGCGCGCTCGCGCGCATGGGCGCGCGAATCGTGCTGACCACGGACGCGCACCGCGCGCAGGACGTCGCCTTCGGCCTCGCGGACGCGGCGGCGCTCGCGCGCGCCTGCGGGTTTACGCAGCACTGGATTTTGGCGGACGGGGCGTTTGTCCCCGCGCGCTTGTGACGGGCGGCGGGAATAGCCGCCCGTCAGCTTGTCGAAAAACCCATATCCAGCAACAAAATCCTTTGGGGTTCGATTCAAAAACCATGCAATTATCGGAAGGGTTGGAGCGCCTTTTCTCCCCCTCCGGGGAGGAAAAAAAGGCCTACCTTGACAGACTGACGGGCGGCATGTTTCGCCGCCCGTTTTTCGCGCAAAAGAACGGCCCGCGCGGCGCGCGATCCCGCGCCGTGGGGCCGTTTGTTTGCGGAAAGAGATGCTCTTTCGTCAGAGCAGCGCGCTCATCAGCGGCACGGTCGCCAGAGAGAGCAGCGTCGAGTAGGCGATGGCGCGCGCGGCGAAGGGGGCGTCGCCGCCGTACAGCTCGGCCTGCATGCCCGTCATCGTCGCGGCGGGCATCGAGGTGAGCAAAAACAGCGTCCCGGACACGGCCCCGGCGATGGGGAAGGGCCTGAGCAGGAGATAGACCAGCAGCGGCAGCACGACGAGCCGCAGCGCCGCGCTGATGTGGTAGTCCTTGTCGCGGAACTCGCCAAGGCGCAGGCCGTACACGCGCGTGCCGATGAGCAGCATCGACAGCGGCGTGGTCAGCGAGGCGATCAGCGAGAGCGCCTGCGCGGGGATGTCCGGCAGGGTGACGCCCAGACAGAAGAGCGCAAAGCCGATGGCCGCCGAGACGATGTTGGGGTGCAGCAGCACGCGGCGCGCCGTGATCGGCCCGCTGGCGCTGAAGAGGCTCACGCCCAGCGTCCACGCGACGACAACGTAGGCGATGTTGTAGGCGACGGCGTAGATCATCCAGTCCGGGTTCACGGCGAGGATGATCGGGTAGCCCATGAAGCCGCAGTTGGAAAAGGCGGCCATGTTCGCCAGCACGGCGCGCTTGTTCCTGGGGCGGCTCGCGTAAAAGCGCTCCGCGAGCAGCAGCGCGCCCGCGATCAGCGCGAGGGAGAGCGCGAGCGTCAGCAGAAAATTTTGAAGCACGTCAGCGGAAAACGGGCGCTGCATGTTGACGATCGTCGTGCAGGGCAGCGTCACGTTGACCACGAGCTGCGTCGTGCAGCGGATGCCCTCGTCGGTGAAGAAGCCCAGCCTGCGGCAGAGCGCGCCCACCAGCACGAGCGAAAAGAGGATGACGACCTGCGTGAACATGGCTTTCTCCTAGACGGTTCAGTCGGCCAGCGGGCGGATGAGGATGAAGGGCGTCAGCTCGTCCCCCTGACCGGAGGGATTGTCGCCCATCGCGTCCTGAATCTGATCGTCGGTCAGCGGGAAGTGCGTGCCCTTGCCCAGCTGGTTCTGGTCAAAGTCGTTGGCGTCCATCACGACCGTCGGCACGCCGGTCGCCTCGTAGAGCGCGTCGCACAATTCGACCGGGTTTTCGGGGTTGATGACGCCCATCGTGTGGTAGACTTCAAAGGAGGAGTCCGGGTAGAAGCCGTCGATGCCCGCGACGCCGTGGCCGCAGATCCTGTAAAACAGCCCCTTTACGCCGAAGGGACGCGTCACCGCCGACACGAGCGCCGCCAGCAGCACGCGCGGCAGCCCGCAGATCTCGATGACGAGCTGCATCTTGTAGGGCTGGTGCATGCCGATGCCGGTGGAGTTGTGCCCGGCGAACGGCGCGAGCAGCTTGGCGAAGAAGCCGGGGTGCGTGTCCTCCAGCGTGCGCACGTTGTTGGTACACATGCCCATCACCTTCGCCGTGAAGGAGAGGCAGTCGCCCGGCTGGTAGAGCGGCAGCACATAGCGGCGCACCAGCTCCGCCTGATCCTCGCCCGGCTCCACGAAGTGCGTCTGTATCGCGTAGCGCTGGTAGCGCCTGCCGTCGCGGCCCGTGCGGATGCCGCGATCGTAATACACCACGCCGTCCTGTTCCCGGCGCGCGTTCTCCTGATTGCGTGAAGCGCCCATCTTGTGCCTCCTCGTCTTTTCGCCTTAGTTTGCCCGCCCGCGCGGGTTTTATATCGGCGCGCGAAACGCCGCGCGTCCGCGCAACATTGTACACGAACGCGCGCGGAATGTCAATTTGGCGGCGCGGGCGCGCGAAACCGGCGCGCGGGCACAAAAACGCCGCTTTGGGTTGCAAAACGGCGCGCTTTGGGCTATAATCGCACAGGGAAAGAAATCCACCGCGCCAGAAAGGGAGCTTTAAGCATGATCGACATCAACCTGCTGCGCAAGACGCCCGACGTCGTGCGCGAGAATATCCGCAAGAAATTTCAGGACGAGAAGCTCGTGCTCGTGGACGAGGTCATCGAGCTGGACAAGCAAAACCGCGAGGCCATGCAGCGCGCCGATTCGCTGCGCAACCAGCGCAAGGTGCTCTCCAAGGAGATCGGCGGCCTGATGAAGCAGGGCAAGCGCGAGGAGGCCGAGCAGGCCAAGGCGCAGGTCGCCGCCCTCGCCGAGGAGCTGACCCAGCTCGAGGCGAAGGAAGAGGAATACGCCGCCGAGATCAAGAAGCGCATGCAGGTCATCCCGCAGATCATCGACCCGAGCGTGCCCATCGGCCGGGACGACAGCGAGAACGTCGAGGTGGAGCGCTTCGGCGAGCCGGTCGTGCCGGACTTTGAGATCCCCTACCATGTGGACATCATGGAGCGCCTCTCCGGCATCGACATCGACGCCGCCCGCCGCACGTCCGGCAACGGGTTTTATTACCTCAAGGGCGACATCGCGCGGCTGCATAGCGCGTGCCTGTCCTACGCGCGCGATTTCATGATTGACCGGGGCTTCACCTACTGCATCCCGCCGTACATGATTCGCTCCAACGTCGTCACGGGCGTGATGAGCTTCGCCGAGATGGAAAACATGATGTACAAGATCGAGGGCGAGGATCTCTACCTGATCGGCACCTCCGAGCACTCGATGATCGGCAAGTTCATCGACACCATCCTCACCGAGGACGAGCTGCCTCAGACGCTCACCAGCTATTCGCCCTGCTTCCGCAAGGAGGTCGGCGCGCACGGCATCGAGGAGCGCGGCGTCTACCGCATCCACCAGTTCGAGAAGCAGGAGATGATCGTCGTCTGCAAGCCGGAGGATTCGATGATGTGGTACGACCGCCTCTGGCAGAATACCGTCGATTACTTCCGCTCGCTGGACATCCCGGTGCGCACGCTCGAGTGCTGCTCCGGCGATCTGGCCGACCTCAAGGTCAAGAGCTGCGACGTGGAGGCGTGGAGTCCGCGCCAGCAGAAGTACTTCGAGGTGGGCAGCTGCTCCACCCTCGGCGACGCGCAGGCGCGCCGTCTGGGCATCCGCGTGAAGGCCAAGGACGGCAGCAAGTACTTCGCCCACACGCTCAACAACACCTGCGTCGCGCCGCCGCGCATGCTCATCGCGTTCCTCGAAAACAATCTGAATGCCGACGGCACCGTGCGCATCCCCGAGCCGCTGCGCCCCTACATGGGCGGCAAGCGCGTCATCGGTTGAGGCCAAAGCAAAAACGCGGAGCGGCGGCGCAGGCCGCCGCTTCGTCACTCCCGCGCAAAATAAACGGCGGCCCCGCCGCCCGAACGGAGGCGTCCCCATGCTCATCTGCGACACCCACTGCGACACGCTCTACATGCGGGCCTTGGAGCCTGACAAGACCCCGTGCGTGACGATGGAAAACCTGCGCCGCGGCGGCGTCAGCCTGCAGACGTGTACGCTCTACGCCGGGCCGAACGGCGTCTCCGGCCACCCGTATGAAAACGCCATGGCCGAGTACGCGGCGTTTTGCCGCCTGCGCGATGAGGAGGGCTGGACGCTCGCCCGCTCTCCGCTGGAGGCGAAGGACGGCGAGACGCGCGTGCTGCTGAGCATAGAGGGCGGCGAGATCTTTGAAGGATCGGCCGAGCGCGTGCGCGAGTTTGCGGCGCTCGGCGTGCGCATGGCCGCGCTGACGTGGAACAACGAGAACGAGCTGGCGTACCCGGCCAAGGGCGGCTCAACGGAGCGCATCAAGCCGGCGGGCTGGGAGCTGCTGCGCGAGATGGCGCGCCTGCGCATCGCGGCGGACACCAGCCACCTGAACGAGGCGGGCTTCTGGGATCTGGTCGACCGGCACACCCAACCGCCGATGGCGTCGCACTCCTGCTGCAGGGCGCTGTGCGACCATTTCCGCAACCTCACCGACGCGCAGATCAAGGCGATGGCTCAGCGCGGCGGGTGGATCGGCGTCAACTTCTACCCGCAGTTCCTCACGGGCAGCGCGCATGCGAGCGTCGCCGACATTGCCGACCACATCGACCACATCTGCCAGCTTGGCGCGGCGAAAAACGTCGGCTTCGGCAGCGACTTTGACGGCATCGAGTGTACGCCCAGCGATTGCCAAAGCCCGGCGCAGGTGCCTAACATCCTTTCCGAGCTGCGCCGCCGCGGCTACGGCGAGGAGGCGCTCGCCGACATCGCGGGCGGCAACTTCCTGCGCTACTACCAGCGTCTGGGCGACGAGGCGCAGGGGTGATTTGGGCAAATGATAAGGAACGGGACTGTCAAGCCAAGTCAGCCCTACGAGAAAAAAGGTGCGAGAAGGCATTGCCAACTCGCATCTTTTGTTGTAAATTGGAACTGCCAAATCAATACAACGAGAACATGATACCGAAAAAGAGCGGAGAATGCAAGTCGTCATGCCGTTGGATTTGGGACTGAGAATACCGGAAGGAGATCCGCTGGGCCTGTTCATCCAGATCACGGAGGAGATGGATTACAGGGAACTGGAAGCGGCATACGAACGCCGGAAAACGGCGGGAGAGGCCACAACGAAACAGCTCTTTCAACTGGTGATTTTCGGATACCTGAGCGGCTATTATACGTTGAGAAAGCTGAGAGACGCATGCAGGTATGATCTGAGGATGATCTACCTGCTGCATGGGAAACGAGTCCCTAGCCACGCGAGGTTTGGAGACTTTATCCGGAGGCGGCTTTCCGGCGAGGTGATGGAGAATCTGTTTGATCAGCTCGTCATGAAGCTGCTGGAGATGAAAGAAATCTCACGGGAGAATCTGTTTGTGGACGGCACGAAAATAGAGGCCAACGCAAACCGATACAGCTTTATGCGGGCAAAAACGGTGACGAAGAACGAAGAGAAGATGCAGGCGCAGATTCAGAAGAAACTGATGGATCTGCAGACACAATACAACTGTTTTGACACGCCGCCCACACTGAAGGATATGCTGGAACATCTGAGCGATCTGTGGAGAGAGACGGGCAGGGAGCGCGCAGACGGGAATCAGAGCGGAAAACATGCCCTATGATGCGCAGACAGACAGCTTTACCTGCCCCGCCGGAAAGCGACTGACCTGTACGGGAACGCGCCATTCCAAGAGCAAATCCGGGTATGAATCCGAAATATCCGTTTATTCGTGCTCGGACTGTTGGGAATGTCCGCTGAAACACCACTGCACCAAATCCAAGACGAGCAGAAAGATCTATCGTTCCAAGCAGTTTTGGGCACTCAGGGAACAGGCTCATGAGCGCATTGTATCTGAAAAAGGCGTTCTCCTCAGGCTAAACCGTTCGATCCAATCCGAAGGGACATTCGGCATTTTGAAACAGGACGGGGGATTCAGGCGCTTCCTGAGGCGCGGCGGAGAACATGTTTATACCGAAGTCTTGCTGTATGCTTTTGCGTTCAACATGGCCAAACTGCATGCGAAAATCCAGAATCATCTGATTGGCGTTATGATTCATAAACTCACGGCCTCGTGATCCCCGAAAAACTGAATCATTCTCCCGGCGAGTTCCGCCTCCGCGAAGCTCAAAAAAGCGACGAGGCTTTTTAAGGTTAGCCGAAATCGCATGGATTTACTGCGTTTTCGCGTGTTTCTTATGTTTGCATAGTTTTGGGGCTGCCACACTAACCTTTTCGTTGGCTTGACAGCCTCTTCTTTATTGCTCCCCCGTAAAACCCACGCGCTCTTCCCGCTTTTCACAGGAGCACTGAACTGTTAAAATAAAAATGCGAAAGCACGCAAAAAGCGCCCCTTTTTTACGTCTAATCAACAGATCGGCAGAAAGGAGGCTCTGAAATGGACACGGACAAAGACCCGGCTGGCGACCGGGAGGAACGGGTGAGCCGCCTCATCGGAGACTATAAAATGGAGCTGCTGCGCCTGTGCTTCATCTATTTGGGCGACGTCTCCCTTGCGGAGGACGCGGTGCAGGAGACGTTCATCAAGGCGTACAAAGGGATTCGAGCCTTTCGCGGGGAGAGCAAAGAGCGGACGTGGCTCTACCGCATCGCGATCAACGTCTGCAAGGACATGAGGCGCAAACCGTGGTTCCGCATGATTCGCCGGGAGGTGAATCTGGACGACCTTCAAGTCGTCGCCCAGCCGCAGGAGGTGCCGCCGTCCGCGTTGCTCGGCGCGATCTTGCATCTGCCGCGCAAGGACAGGGAGATCATCCTGATGTACTACTACGAGGACATGAAGCTCGCCGAGATCGCCGCGGCGATCGGCGTGTCGTCCGCGACGGTCTGCAGGCGTTTGGACAGGGCGAGACGCCTGCTCAAGGATCTGTTGGAAGGGCAGGGACTTTTATGAGAAAGAACAAAGCCTTGCAAAAGAACGATTCTTTGGAATGCGACGCCGCGCTGAAGAGGATCACACGCCGGGAGCTGGACGCGGCGTTTTCGTTTCTTGAAGATAGCCCCTTTTTGGAGGAGGACATCCTCGCGCGCGCCAAAGGGGAGCAGGCGACGAGGAGGAGGTTCCCCGCCGCGTTTGTGCTGGCGCTCGTCTCCGTTCTGGCGGCGGTCGCCGCGCTGGCCGTGGTTCTGGTCATCGTGACCCTCGGCGAAATCGGGATGGATGCGCTGATTGACCGCGAATATTTGGTCGCCGCATCGTCGGCCGATCAGCAGCAATACCAGATCAGAGGAAACGTCGTCAAAAGCAATATCGTCGCAGAGGGTCAGGCGGAGGGCGCGCAAGGCGACGCGATTCTTGACGACGTCGCCTTTGAAGACCTCCCGGGCATTCTGGGCTTTGATCCCCCTTATCCCCATTGGCTGCCCGATGGCTGGACGCCTGAAGAATTCAGCGCTACGGTGTCGCGGTTTTTGTCGAATGTCGATATGCTCTATCACCATCCCGAACAACAGATCCTGCTTCGGTACACGATCATGCGCTATTCCGATGTCGAAGCGGCCTCGCTGGGCATCGAGCAGGATAAAACCGGCGTCACTCGCCGGTGGGGCGACGCGTCGGTATACCTGACGACGAATTACGACAGCCGGATCGCCGTTTGGATGGACGGCAGCGTCTGTTACACGCTTTCCGGCCCGCTCTCCGAGGAGCAGATGCGCGCGATCTTTGAATCGATCAGAACGGACGAAGCGCCATAAAGACGGGCCGTGATGCGGTTCCCGAAGCCCTTTTCGGCGAGTGGCGGGGAAAAAAGATCAATCCCCGCCTTGGCGGGCTAGGGCAGATCAATGAAGCTGCTTTGCAATCGCGCAAGGCAGCTTTTTTGCGATGCCTCTTCTAAACCGAACCCCCGCACCCAGTGCTAATAGGGAGAGAAAGGAGGCGAAAGGCAGAGAGGCGAGGGAAGCGCCAAACCGACCCCCGCACCCAGCGCTAATAGAGAGAGAAAGGAGGCGAAAGACGGAGATGGGAAGGAACGCCCGCCCCGAGTTTGACGCGGCTTGCGGCGCGCATAGGGACAAGCTGCGCGCGGCACGGGAGAGAGAATTAAAGGGGGCCGGAGTTGACTTCCATTCATTGGTGTGAGATAACTAAAAAGAAATGGAGGAGATGGCGTGAATCAAAAACAAAAGCAACTATTAGGAGCAGTGCCTTCTTCGGATGTACTCGAAAAGTTTTCATTTATGTATAGAAAGTGTGCTATGCACCCGGCCCCACTTACATGCTGGTTAGCCGTTCCGGAATTTGTGTCCGAACTCGAAAAACTCAATTCAAAAAAGATTAGCATCACAAATGAAACGATTTTACCAATCATGCAGGAAGTGTATCCCATAGTGAAGGACAGCGAAAGCATGAATCGGAATTGGAAAAGCAGCCTCAAAAGCGGTATTAACCAAGTTTTGAGGGCTGTCAATCCGAATTAGTAGTATCAATTCCGCACTTGTTCAAGTGCCGCGCATGGCTAAAAGGATTTGCCATACTGTTCTCAAATCAAACGATCGAACCATTCTGTCATTGGGGTATTGCGGGCGAGCATAAGCGGAATAACGCAACTTTTTACGATCAGCCCGCCTGGGATCGCTTCGCTTCCGGGCTGCTTTCAGAAATCGCTTCGCGATTGGGGTACGTTGGGGCTACCGATCCGGGGAACTCACATAGTCGTGAGCTTCGCTCACTTCTTGTGATTCCCCGCGTTCCACCTGCCTGCATCCGCCACTGGCGGCGGCAGGCTTCAGCGCCAAATCCTGTCTGGGGACATTGTCCCCAGACCCCATCCTGTGCCTTGCGGCACATAAAGATTCTATCTGAGAAAAGTATTAGTTTCGGGCATCGCCCGGTTTTAAGAAGGAGGAAAGGAAATGGAAGACTTGGAATTTGTGGCGCAGCTTGGGGCGGCGTATGAGCGGCTTCTGAGATTGCGCAGCGACGCGCATTACACCGTCAACAAGCCGCAGATGGAGAAGCTGGTCAAGTGCATCGGCTTTTTCGACGAGCTGGCGAAGGAAACCGGCGGCGAGGTTTTGGAGCCTGCGCTCGATCCGCGAGAGGAAAGCGGCGACGTCATCGCGCGGTTCCCCATCGTCGATCTTCACGGGGACAGGGTTTCGAGGTTCGCGGAGATCTTCGGGTATTGTTCCGCCGTCGGCATCGACCCGACGGACGACAACCGCGTGGAAATCTCCTGTACGATCCCAGACGTGTTTGTCCCGCTCGCGAACTGACGGCCCGCCCCTCTATGCGCGCGCTTTCTCATCCGTGCATAAGCGCGCGGATGAAAGGCGCAAAGATAACGGACGGCAGGTGACGTTCATGGATATTGTTTGGGCGTTTCTCTTTCTCTATTTCTTCTTCAGGCTGTGGTGCGACCATCGCAGGGACGTTTTGATGATGAAGGAGCGCGGCGAATATCGATCGTTTTTCGATAAGCTTTGCGATCCGGATGAACGAAACGCGATGATTCTTACGGTCATCGCGCTCGGCGTATGGATTTTCGGATTCTATTTGACCTCGACGCGAAGCAGCGCGCTGCGCATCGTTGGCCTGTGCATCGCATTCTTCCCCTTTGTCGCGCCGCTCGTCGCGTTCGCGGTCGCATCCCTCTATGAACGGTGGCTCGTCTCCAGAAACCGCCCCAATTCAGATGCAGAGCATACGCCGGAACAACTGGACGACCCGAAGGACGCGCCGAGCGGCGGCGACAAGAGTTGCGCGACGCCCGCCCCGGAGCGGAAATACCGCAGGATACAGGCCATGCAGCGGGATGAAAACGACGAGCGCCAGACCTTTTGAAGAACGCAAAGAAAAGGGGCGGCCAAGCTAGCGAAAAGGTTCGCGTGGCCGCCCCTTTACAATGCGCTCTCCGCCCGCTGCAACGCCGGCTCCTTTACGCCCGCTCCATCTCCCGGCTCAAATACCGCCCCGTGGCGCTCTCCTCGCATGCGCAGATCTCCTGCGGCGTGCCTGCGGCGACGATGCGTCCGCCCTCGTCGCCGCCGCCCGGCCCCATGTCCACCACATAATCGGCGTTTTGAATGACGTCGAGGTCGTGCTCGATCACGATCACCGTCGCGCCGCTGTCCGTCAGGCGGCGGAAGACGCGCAGCAGCGTCTCGACGTCCAGCGGGTGCAATCCGATGGTCGGCTCGTCGAAGACGAAGACCGATCCGCTCTGGCCGCGCCCCATCTCGCTGGCGAGCTTGAGCCGCTGCGCCTCGCCGCCGGAGAGGCTGGGCGTCTCCTCGCCGAGGGTCAGGTAGCCCAGCCCCAGATCGCGGAGCACCTGCAACCGCCGCACGACCAGCGGCAGATCGGCGCAGGCGTCCATCGCCTCGTCGATGCTCATGTCCATCAGCTCCGGCAGGCTGCGCGCCGGGCCGCCGCGCTTGGACGCCCTGCGGATCAGCCCCGCATCGCGGCCGTAGCGCGAGCCGCCGCAGTCGGGGCAGGGGATGTCCACGTCCGGCAGGAACTGCACGTCGAGGCTGATGATGCCCGTGCCGTCGCAGGTCGGGCAGCGCAGCGCGCCCGTGTTGTAGGAGAAGTCCCCGGCCTTGCAGCCGCGAGCGCGCGCGTCCGGCGTGCGCGCGTAGACCTTGCGCAGCTCGTCGTGTACGTCGGCATAGGTGGCGACCGTCGAGCGGACGTTGATCCCGATGGGCGTCGCGTCGATCAGCTTCACCTGCGTGACGCCCTCCGCGGAAATCGCCGTCACATGCTCCGGCAGCCTGCCGCCGCCAACGAGCGCCTCGAGCGCGGGCACGAGGCTCTCCAGCACCATCGTCGTTTTGCCGGAGCCGGATACCCCGGTCACGGCGATCAGCCGCCCGCGGGGCAGCTCGACCGCGAGCGGCCTCACCGTGTGGATCGCCTTCGTCTCCATCCGGATGCGCCCGAGCGCGAACATCTCCTCCCGCGGGACGCGCTCGCCCACGCGGATGACCGACGCGCCCGTCAAAAAGCCGCCGATGCGCGAGGCGGGGTCGCGCACGACGTCGTCAAGCGGCCCCTGCGCGATGATCGTGCCGCCGCCCGCGCCCGCCTGCGGCCCCAGCTCGATCAGGTAATCCGCCTCGCGCAGGATGTGCGTGTCGTGATCGACGAGCACGACCGTGTTGCCGTCGCCCATCAGGTCGCGCATCACGCCGCGCAGGCCCTCGATGTTCGACGGGTGCAGGCCGATGGACGGCTCGTCCAGCACATAGAGCACGCCCGTCGTGCGGTTGCGCACCGCGCGGGCGAGCTGCATGCGCTGGCGCTCCCCGGTGGATAGCGTGGACGCGGCGCGGTCGAGCGTGAGATAGGACAGGCCCAGCTCCGTCAGCCGCAGCGCGGCGTCGTGGAAGGACTCGCAGATGCTGCGCGCCATCGGGCGCATCGCCTCGGGCAGAGAGCCGGGCACGCCGTCCACCCAGCGCGTCAGCTCCGCGAGGGAGAGCTTGCACACGTCCGCCAGCGAGACGCCCCGCAGCCTCGGCGCGCGCGCGGCGTCGCTCAGGCGCGTGCCGCCGCAGTCGGGGCAGACGCCCTGCCGCAGGAACTTTTCCACGCGCTTCATGCCCTTTTCGTCCTTGACCTTGGAGAGCGCGTTTTCCACGGTGTAGGTGGCGTTAAAGTAGGTGAAGTCCATATCCCCGGCCGCGCCGCTGGTCTTGTTCTGGTAGATGATGCGCTTCTTGACCGCCGGGCCGTGGAAGACGATGTCGCGCTCCTCGGGGGTCAGCTCGCAAAAGGGCACGTCGGTGCGCACGCCCATCTCGCGGGCGATGTCCTTCATCAGCGACCACATCAGCGTCTGCCACGGGGCGACCGCGCCCTCGTCGATGGAGAGCGACTCGTCCGGCACGAGCATGCTCTCGTCCACGGTGCGCACGACGCCGGTGCCCTCGCAGCGCTTGCACGCCCCTTGGCTGTTGAAGGCCAGCTCCTCCGCGCCGGGCGCGAAGAAGGTTTCGCCGCACTCGGGGCAGGTGAGCGGCAGCCCCGCCGCGACGTCCAGCGTCGGCGGGACATAGTGCCCGTTCGGGCAGCGGTGGCTGGCCAGCCGCGAGAACAGCAGCCGCAGGCTGTTGAGCAGCTCGGTGCCCGTGCCGAACGTGCTGCGGATGCCCGGCACGCCGGGGCGCTGGCGCAGCGCGAGCGCCGCCGGGACGTAGAGCACCTCGTCCACCTGCGCGCGCTCGGCCTGCGTCATGCGCCTGCGCGTATAGGTGGACAGCGACTCCAGATACCGCCGCGACCCCTCGGCGTAGAGGATGCCGAGCGCCAGCGAGGATTTGCCGGAGCCGGAGACGCCCGCGATGGCGACGACCTTGTGCAGCGGGACGTCCACGTCGATGTTCTTGAGATTGTGTACCCGACCGCCCCGAACCTCGATCCTGTCCGGGACGGCGTAGCGCCGCTCGCTCATAGCCTTACCTCCCGCGCGCCGGTTTGCGGGGCGCGCACAGCTTGCTTAAAACCTGTTTCCCACATCAAAATCCATAAAGGATCGTCTTTTCTCCCCCTCTGGGGGGGGAGAAAAGGCTTCTTTGACAGACTGCGCGCCGGTTTGCGCGGCGCGCTCCTTCTATTATAGCGAGCCGGGCGGGGAAATCAAGCGGTCTGCGCAAGTTCCCTAAGGCGTAACCGCGGCAAAAGCGTCTCCTTCGGGGCAGGAGTTTTTCCCCGGCGCGTGGAATTGTAGACCCAGCGCAAAGCGCGCGAAAGGAGGAACGCCCCATGAGCGAAACGCAATTTGCGCCCAAGCTGGGCTTCGGCCTGATGCGGCTGCCCAAGCGCGGGCTGCTGACGGACGTCGGGCAATTCAAGGAGATGGTCGATCTCTTCTTGGCGGCGGGCTTTACCTATTTTGACACCGCCTACGTCTACCCCGGCTCGGAGGAGGCGACGCGCAAGGCGCTGGTGGAGCGCCACCCGCGCGAAAAATACACGCTGGCGACCAAGCTCAACGCGATGATCGCGCCGAGCGAGAAGGCGGCGAAAAAGCAGCTGGAGACAAGCCTTGCGCGCACCGGGGCCGGGTATTTTGACTATTACCTGCTCCACGCGCTGATGCAGAACAACGTGAAAAAGTACGACCGCCTGCGCCTGTGGGAGTTCGCGCAGGAACAGAAGGCCAAGGGCGTCATCCGCCGCGCGGGCTTCTCCTTCCACGCCGGGCCGGAGCTGCTTGACGACCTGCTCACCCGCCACCCGGAGGCGGACTTCGTGCAGCTGCAAATCAACTACGCGGACTGGGAAAACCCGTCCGTGACCTCTCGCGCCAATTACGAGGTCGCGCGGCGGCACGGCAAGCCCGTCGTCGTCATGGAGCCGGTCAAGGGCGGCGCGCTCGCCTCGCCGCCCAAGGAGGTCGAGGCGCTCCTCAAGGCCGAGCGGCCGGAAATGTCCTGCGCGTCGTGGGCCATCCGCTTCGCGGCGTCGCTGCCGGGCGTGCTCTGCGTGCTTTCCGGCATGTCCAGCGTCGCGCAGATGCAGGATAACCTCTCCTACATGCGCGATTTTAAGCCCCTCGGCGAGCGCGAGCAGGAGATCATCCGGCAGGCGCAGCGGCTGATGGGGCGCTCTGCGACCATCCCGTGTACGGCCTGCCGCTACTGCGTGGAGGGCTGCCCCAAGGGGATCCCCATCCCGGAGATCTTCGCGGCGATGAACCGCCGCCTCGGCAACGGCCAGATGGAGGAGGCCGCCGAGGCGTATGCGCGCGCTGCGGGCGAGGGACATCGCGCCTGCGACTGCATCGGCTGCGGCCAGTGCGAGCGCGCCTGCCCGCAGCATCTGCCCGTCACAAAGCATCTTGCGCAGGGCGCGAAGATGTTTGGCGATCCCCCGCGCGGCGCGTGAGGGCGGAGCGACTTTCAGTTGACAGAACGCGCCGTCCATTGTACAATGACAATGATAAGCATTTTTGCAGACGGCATCTTGTGATACGCCTTGGGCGAAGGAGCGCGCATGATCCGCAGAAACCAGCGACAACTCAATCGCCTGAACGCGCTGACGGACGGCGCGCTCGTTCTGTTGGCGTACCTTTTTGCGGTGCTGCTGTGGCTGGGCGTCGTCAAGGGAGACGCGAACATGGCGGGCGACCTGCGCGGCGTGCGCGGGCTTTCAAAGCTGGCGTACCCCATCTGGGCGGTGCTGGTCATGGCGTGCTTCGGCATCTACCGCACCACGCGCGTGAGCCGCTTGGGGCGCGAGCTGCGCGGCGTCGTCGCGGGCAACGCCATCGCGCTGATCGCCGCCGCCGCCGTGCTGTACCTGTTCCGGCTGCAGGAGTTTTCCCGCGGCGTGCTGGGGCTGTTTTACCTCTTCTCCTGCGCGCTGCTGATCGCCAAGCGTCTGGCGCTGCGGCTGCTGCTGCGCCGTATGCGCGCCAAGGGCTACAACCTGAAGCACGTTCTGCTCGTGGGCGGCGGCTCGCTCGCCGACCGATACGAAAAGACCGTCGCCGAGATGGACGAATTGGGCATCCGCGTCGCCGAGCGCGTCCGCTCGCTCGACGGGCTGACCGCGATCCTCGAGGCGCGGCTGCACGGCTCGGACATCGACGAGGTCATCCTCGCGCTGGAGCCGGACGAGGTCGGCTGCCTGATGGACGCGCTGCGCGCGTGCGAAAAGTGCGGCACCAAGGCGAGCATCGTGCCCTTCTACAACGACGTGCTGCCCGCCCGCCCGATGATCGACGTCATGGGGCAGATGCGCCTCATCCAGATGAGCACGACCCCGCTGGACGAGCCGCTCAACGCGATCGTCAAGCGGGGGATGGACATTATCGTCAGCCTCGCGGGGCTGATCGTGCTCAGCCCTCTCTTGCTGGTCATCGCCGTCGCCATCAAGGCGACCAGCCCCGGCCCGGTGCTCTTTCGGCAGGAGCGCGTCGGCCGCTACAAGAAGCCGTTCATGATGCTCAAGTTCCGCAGCATGCGCGTCAACGACGCGTCCGACACGACGTGGACGAGCGCGCAGGACGACCGGCGCACGCCGCTGGGCAGCTTCCTGCGCAAGACGAGCCTGGACGAGCTGCCGCAGCTCGTCAACGTGCTGCGGGGCGAGATGAGCCTCGTCGGCCCGCGGCCGGAGATCCCGTTCTTCGTGGAGCAGTTCCGCGAGACGGTGCCGCAGTACATGATGAAATGTCAGGTGCGCCCGGGCATCACGGGCTGGGCGCAGGTGAACGGGCTGCGCGGCGACACGAGCATCCCGCTGCGGGTCGAGCACGACCTGTGGTACATTGACCATTGGAGCCTGTCGCTGGACATCGCGATCATCGCGCGCACGCTGCTGGGCGGCATGATCAACGACGAACAGATGCGCCCCGCGCCGCCCGCGCAGGACGGCGGCGAGACGGAGAAGGCCCCTGACGACACGCGGAGGGCGAGCTGAGATGAGCGTTTCCGTCATCATCCCGACGATGAACGCCGGGGACGCGCTGGGCCGCCTGCTGGACGCGCTGGACGCGCAGACGCAAAAGCCCGACGAGATTCTGATCGTCGATTCGGAATCGACGGACGGCGCGCCGCAGCGCGCGGCGGAGCGATCGCGCGTGCGCCTCGAGACGGTCAAGCGTGCGTCGTTTGACCACGGCGGCACGCGCGACTGGGCGCTTCGGCGCACGTCGGGCGAATTCGTGATCTTCATGACGCAGGACGCGCTCCCGGCCGACGTACACAGCGTCGAGCGGCTGCTCGCGCCGTTTGCGGACGCGCGCGTTGCGATGGCCGGCGGGCGGCAGATCGCGCGGGAGGACGCGCGGCCCGCGGAAAAGCTGATGCGCGAAAACAGCTACCCGAAGGAGAGTCGCGTCTGGGACGCGAGCGACATCCCGCGCATGGGCATGCGCGCATACCTGATCTCCGACGTGTTCGCGGCGTACCGCCGCTCGGCGTATCTGCAAGCGGGCGGCTTCGACCACCCGATCATGACCGACGAGGACGTGCTGATGGCTGAGCGCCTGCTGCACGCGGGCTTTTCGCTGTGCTACCGCGGCGACGCGGCGGTGGTGCATTCGCACAACTTGTCCTGCGCGCAGCAGTTTTGGCGCAATTACCGCATCGGGCGCGTGTTCAGGCGCTACGCGTCGCGGCTGGAGAGCGCCAGCGAGATGGGCGAGGGCGTGAAGCTCTTTCGCGCGATCGCCGGGCGGTTGCTCGCCGACGGGCATCCGCTCGCCTGCGCGCGCTTTGCGGGTGACTGCGCGGCGCGGCTTCTGGGCAACCGGCTGGGGCGGCTGGCCGAGGCGCGCGCGATGCGCAGGGCGGGGAGCGGAACATGAGCGAGACGCGGGCGGAGATCCTGCTGGCGACGCACAACGGCGAGGCGTACCTGCGCGAGCAGGTGGATTCCATCCTCGCTCAGTGCGACGGACGCTGGCATTTGACGCTTTCGGACGACGGCTCGACGGACGGCACGCAGGCGATCCTCGACGAGTACGCGGCGCGCTTCCCGGACAGGATCGCCCGCTACCGCGCGCCGCGCCGCTTCGGCAACGCACGCGACCACTTCTTCCACCTGATGGAGCAGTGCGACGCGCCCTATGTATTTCTCTGCGATCAGGACGACGTGTGGTATCCGGACAAGGTGGGCAGGATGCTGGGCGCGCTGCTTGACGCCGAACGGGCGCGCGGCGCGGACACGCCGACGCTGGTCTTTTCCGATCAGGTTCCGACGGACGCGCTTTTGCGCCCGCTGGCGCCCTCGCTGATGCGGATGCAGGAGCAGTACACGGAGGAGATCGACTACCGCGCGCTGCTGCTGCAAAACGTGGTGACGGGCGGCGCCTGCGCGCTCAACCGCGCGCTCGCGCGTCTGGCGCTGCGCTGCACTGACGCGTCGCAGGTCGTCATGCACGACTGGTGGCTGGGCGTCGTGGCCGCGCGCTTTGGGCAGGCCGTCTATCTGGACGAGCCGACGGGCTGCTACCGCCAGCACGGCGGCAACAGCGTGGGCGCGAAGGACACGGCCAGCGCGGCCTACGCGGCGCGCGCGCTGGGAAGGATCGGCGAGATGCGCCGGGCGATAGCGGGCAAGAAGCGGCAGGCGGCGGAGTTTGCGCGGACGTATGAAGCGGCGCTGACCCGGGAGGATCGCGCGTTTCTGTCGGCGTTCGCGCGGCCGCGCAGCGGGCCGATGTTTTACATCAGAAACCGGGCGCTGATCCACGGCCGCTTCCGTCTGGCCGGGATGATGGCGCTGGGGTGAGGGGGCTTCTTCGGTGGACTGGCAGAAATCAAAGCGCTTTTTGCTGACGCTGGCGGCGGCCTATTGGGCGCTCGCCGCGCTGGTGTATTTTGTCGCGGGCGATCAGTTCCATCGCCTGACCGTGACGAGCGACGCGCTCGCGCCGTCGTCCGCGGTGGGCGAGATCGTGGACGGCATGGAGCTTCGCCAGCGGGTGACGCTGATCGCGGACAGCGTGCAGAGCGTGGACGTGATGGCGGCGACCTACGGCCGGGCCAACGCGGGCACGATGCGCCTGCGGCTCGTCGATCAGCAGGGAGAGACGGTCGCCGCGGCGAGCTGCGACGTGTCGTCGCTGAAGGAGAGCCAGTACGTCGGCGTGCCGTTTGATTCGGCGATCGAGCACCGGAAGGGCGAGGCGCTCACGCTGGTGATCGACACGCAGGGCTGCCTGCCGGGCGCGTCGGTGTCGCTCTACACGGGCAATCAGGCGACGACGGGGCGATTTGACATCGTGCAGAACATCGCCGAGGAAGACCGCTATACGCTCGACGGCGCGCCGGGCGTCGGCAAGCTGTGCGTGCGGCTGAGCGGCGTCGATACGCTGGCGTTTTACCGCGTCTACTGGGTGATCGTGGCGGCGGCGTTTGCGCTGGCGGCGGCGCTCGGCCGGTATTGGTGGCGGCAGGCGATGCGCGGGGAAAACAACCCGCTCGTGTCGCTCTGCACGCTGCGCACGCGGTACAGCTTTCTCTTGCGCCAGCTCGTCTCGCGCGATTTCAAGACGAAGTATAAGCGCTCCGCGCTGGGCATGCTCTGGAGCTTTCTCAACCCGCTGCTCACGATGGCGGTGCAGTACGTCGTCTTCTCGACGCTCTTTCGCAGCTCGACGCCCAATTACGCGGTCTATCTGCTGACGGGCATCGTCTTTTTCAGCTTCTTTAACGAGGCGGCGTCGATGGGCATGACCTCGATCACGGGCAACGCGGCGCTGATCAAAAAGGTCTACATGCCCAAGTACATCTATCCCGTGTCGCGCCTCGTCTCCTCGCTTATCAACTTCGGATTGTCGCTGGTGCCGCTGCTGCTCGTCGTGCTGCTCACCGGGCTTCCGCTGCGGCCGTCGCTGCTGCTGCTCGCCTTCGACGTCCTGTGCCTGATGGGCTTCGTGATGGGCATGGTGCTGCTGCTGACCACGGCGATGACCTTCTTTCAGGACACGCAGTTCCTCTGGGGCGTGGTCAGCATGATGTGGATGTACTTGACGCCGATCTTCTACATGGAGACGATCATCCCGCAGAAGCTGCTGGTGTTCTACCACATGAATCCGATGTATCAATACATCACGTTCGCGCGCATCTGCATCATCGACGGCGTGTCGCCCGCGCCGACGGCGTACCTGTGGTGCATCGTGTCCTCTCTGACGGTGCTGCTGCTGGGCATCGCGGCGTTCAAGCGGCATCAGGATCAATTCGTGCTGTATCTGTGAGGGATGACGGATGGAGAAAATGATCGAGGTCAGGGACGTGTCCATGCGCTTTCGCATGGCGAACGACCGCATCTCCAGCATCAAGGAATATGTGGTCGCGCGCCTGAAGGGCAAGCTGCAATACAGCGAATTTGAGGCGCTTTCCCATGTGAGCTTCGACGTGGGCCGCGGCGAGGTCGTCGGGCTGGTCGGGCACAACGGCGCGGGCAAGAGCACGCTGCTCAAGGTGATCTCCGGCATCCTGAAGCCCACCGGGGGCAGCGTCGCCGTGCATGGCAACGTGGTGCCGATGCTCGAGCTGGGCAGCGGCTTTGACATGGACATGACGGGCCGGGAAAACATCTTCCTCAACGGCGCGATCCTCGGCTATTCGGAGAACTTCCTGCGCGCGAAATACGACGAGATCATCGCCTTCTCGGAGATCGGGCAATTCATCGACGTGCCGCTGCGCAACTACTCCTCCGGCATGATCGCGCGCCTCGCGTTCTCGATCGCGACGGTGGTGGAGCCGGAGATCCTGATCGTGGACGAGGTGCTCTCCGTGGGCGACGCCGATTTTCAGGAGAAGAGCAAGCGCCGCATGATGGAGCTGATGGGCGGGGGAACGACGGTGCTCTTCGTGAGCCACAGCATGCAGCAGATTCGGGAGATGTGCGGCCGGGCCGTGTGGCTGGAGCACGGGCAGATGCGCCTGTGCGGCGACGCGGGCGCCGTATGCGACGCGTACAGGGGCTAGGCACCCCGCCGCGCCTCGCTTGACAACGCGCGGCTTTTGGATTAACATGAAAGCGATCGAATAGACGCTATTTCAAAAGTTTTCCACATTCCATTTCCAAAAGAGAGGCGATACCTGTGAAGGGCATCATCCTTGCCGGCGGCGCCGGAACGCGGCTGTATCCGCTGACCATGGTCACGAGCAAGCAGCTTCTGCCGGTCTACGACAAGCCGATGATCTACTACCCGCTCAGCACGCTGATGCTGGCGGGGATTCGGGACATCCTCATCATCTCCACGCCGGAGGACACGCCCCGCTTTGAGCATCTGCTCGGCGACGGCCGGCAGTTCGGGCTTCATCTGTCCTACAAGGTGCAGCCCTCGCCGGACGGGCTGGCGCAGGCGTTCCTGCTGGGCGAGGAATTCATCGGCGACGACGCGTGCGCGATGGTGCTGGGCGACAACATCTTCTACGGCAACGGCTTCGGGCGCATCCTGCGCGCGGCGGCGGCGAGCGCGCAAAACGACGCGCGCGCGACCGTGTTCGGCTACTACGTCACCGATCCGGAGCGCTTCGGCATCGTCGAGTTCGACGAGGCGGGCCGCGTGATCTCCGTGGAGGAGAAGCCCAAGCAGCCCAAGAGCAACTACGCGATCACGGGACTCTACTTCTATCCCAAGGGCGTCAGCACCATGGCCCACGAGGTGAGGCCCTCCGCGCGCGGCGAATTGGAGATCACCACGCTCAACGACATGTATCTGCGGCAGGGCCTGCTCAACGTGCAGCTGCTCGGGCGCGGCTTCGCGTGGCTGGACACCGGGACGATGGACAGCCTCGTGGACGCGGCGGACTTCGTGCGCATGATCGAGCAGCGGCAGGGCGTCAAGATCTCCGCGCCGGAGGAGATCGCCTATAAGAACGGATGGATCGACCGCGACGCGCTGCTTGGTTCCGCGCAGCGCTACGGCAAAAGCCCCTATGGGGCGCACCTCAAGGCGGTCGCAGATGGGAAGGTGCGTTACTGATGAAACGAATCGACACCAAGCTGCCCGGCGTGTGCATTCTGGAGCCGGTCGTCCACGGCGATCACCGCGGGTATTTCATGGAGACCTACAATCAGGGGACGCTGCGCGAGCTGGGCATCGACGCCGTGTTCGTGCAGGACAACCAGTCCTTTTCCGCCCGGCGCGGCGTCGTGCGCGGCATCCACTTCCAGAACGCGCCGATGGCGCAGGCCAAGCTGGTGCGTGCGAACCGCGGCGCGGTGCTCGACGTGGCGGTCGACCTGCGGCGCGGCAGCCCGACGTACCGCGAGTGGGTGGCGGTGGAGCTGACCGAGGAAAACCGCCGCATGCTCTTCATCCCGCGCGGCTTCGGGCACGGCTTTGTGACGCTCACCGACGCCGTCGAGTTCTGCTACAAGGTGGATAACCTGTACAGCCCCGAGTGCGACCGCGGCATCCGCTTTAACGATCCGACCATCGGCGTCGATTGGGGCGTGGCGGAACCCATCCTGTCGAATAAGGACACCACCTCGCCGCTGCTCGATCAGAGCGACTGCAATTTCGTGTACGGCGAGATCTGACAAGACAAAAAAGGAGAAAGCGTATGACGATCATCGTGACGGGCGGCGCGGGCTTTATCGGCTCCAACTTCATCTTCTACATGATGGACGCCCACCCGGACTGGCGCATCGTGTGTCTGGATAAGCTGACCTACGCGGGCAACCTCTCCACGCTGAAGAGCGTGATGGACAAGCCGAACTTCCGCTTCGTCCGCGCGGACATCTGCGACCGCGACGCGGTGTATCGGCTCTTTGAGGAGGAGCACCCCGACGTCGTCGTCAACTTCGCGGCGGAGAGCCACGTCGATCGCTCCATCGAGGATCCCGGCGTGTTTTTGCAGACGAACATCCTCGGCACGGCGACCCTGATGGACGCCTGCCGCAAATACGGCATCGGGCGCTTCCATCAGGTGTCCACCGACGAGGTCTACGGCGATCTGCCGCTCGACCGCCCCGATCTGTTCTTCACCGAGCAGACGCACCTGCACACGTCCAGCCCCTATTCCAGCTCCAAGGCGGGCGCCGATCTGCTCGCGCTGGCGTATCACCGCACGTTCGGCCTGCCCGTGACGATCTCCCGCTGCTCCAACAACTACGGGCCGTATCAATTCCCCGAGAAGCTCATCCCCCTGATGATCGCCAACTGTCTTGCGGACAAGCCGCTGCCCGTGTACGGCGAGGGCCTCAACGTGCGCGACTGGCTCTACGTCGAGGATCACTGCAAGGCCATCGACCTGATCGTGCGCAACGGCCGCGTGGGCGAGGTCTACAACGTCGGCGGGCACAACGAGATGCGCAACATCGACATCGTGAAGCTGATCTGCCGTCAGCTGGGCAAGCCGGAGAGCCTCATCACCCATGTGACCGACCGCAAGGGCCACGATATGCGCTACGCGATCGACCCGACGAAGATCCACGAGGAGCTGGGCTGGCTGCCTGAGACGAAATTCGAGGAAGGCATCAAAAAGACCATAAAGTGGTATCTCGACAACCGCGCGTGGTGGGAGACCATCATCAGCGGCGAATATCAGCACTATTACGAGAAGATGTACGCAAACCGCTGAGGCGGCGAGAGGGACGCATGAAGATCATGGTGACGGGCGTCGCGGGCCAGCTGGGCCACGACGTGGTGAACGAGCTGGCCTCGCGCGGACACGAGACCGTGGGAACGGATCTCGCGGCGGCGTATGCGGGCCTCGCGGACGGCTCCGCGGTCACGCGCGCGCCCTACGTTTCGCTGGACATCACCAACCGGGACGCGACGCTGCGCGCCGTGCGCGACGCGCGGCCCGACGCGGTCATCCACTGCGCGGGGTGGACCGCCGTGGACGCGGCGGAGGACGAGTGCAACCGCGCGCGTGTGTTCGCCGTGAACGCGGACGGCACGCGTCACATCGCGCAGGCTTGCGCCGAAAACGGCTGCAAGTGCCTGTACATCAGCACGGATTATGTGTTTGACGGCACGGGCGAGACGCCTTGGACGCCGGACTGCCGCCAGTTCGGCCCGACGAGCGTGTACGGCGCGTCGAAGCTGGCGGGCGAGATGGCGGTGGAGGAGCTGGTGCAGCGCCGCTTCATCGTGCGCATCGCGTGGGCGTTCGGGCTGAACGGGCAGAATTTCATCAAGACGATGCTGCGGCTGGGCGCGACGCTCGGGCAGGTGTGCGTGGTGCGCGACCAGATCGGCACGCCGACGTACACCCTCGACCTCGCGCCGCTGCTCGCGGACATGATCGAGAGCGAGCGCTACGGCGTCTACCACGCGACCAACGAGGGCGGCTTCATCAGCTGGGCCGAGTTCGCGCAGGCGATCTTTGAGGAGGCGGGCATGTCCACGAGCGTCATCCCGGTGACGACGGCGGAGTACGGCCTCTCCAAGGCGGTCAGGCCGCTGAACAGCCGCCTCGACAAGCGCAAGCTGGCCCAATGCGGCTTTACGCCTTTGCCCGACTGGCGCGACGCGCTGCGCCGCTACCTGAAGGCGCTGGGCGCGCAGAAGGCGTGAGTCGCCCAAATCGGTCTTGACAGCCGCGGCGGCGCGGCATATAATGTCTTTTACAGGCGATGAACGGAAAAGTATCCCCGCCAAAGCCCGGCAGAGAGGGCGCGCCGCCGGCTGAAAGCGCGTCCGGGAACGGGCGGGGAGAAGTGCATCCGCAAGCCCCGAGGCCGACCGCGCGGCGCAGGCCCCGGCATGGACGCCGTGTTAAGGCGGAGAGAGAAGCGCTCATGCGCTTAATCAGAGTGGAACCGCGGCCCCGCCGTCTCTGGAGGAGACGGCGGGGTTTTTGGGCCTTCGGCCCGAAGGAGGGAGCGCATGTTTCATCACCTGCGCGCGGACGTGAACGCCGTATTGGAGCGCGACCCCGCGGCCAAGTCGCGCTGGGAGGTGCTGCTGTGTTATCCGTCGGTCAAGGCGATGGCCTATCACCGGATGGCGCACCGCCTCTACGACGCGGGCCATACGACCCTCGCGCGCTGGCTTTCCCAGCACAGCCGTCACGTCACGGGCATCGAGATTCACCCCGGCGCGCGCATCGGCCGCGGCTTCTTCATCGACCACGGCGACGGCGTGGTCATCGGCGAGACGACCGTCATCGGCGAGGACGTCACGATCTATCAGGGCGTGACGCTCGGCGGCACGGGCAAGGACGTCGGCAAGCGCCACCCGACCATCGGCGACCGCGTGACCATCGGCGCGGGCGCGAAGGTGCTGGGGCCGTTCACCGTCGGCTCGGGCAGCAAGATCGGCGCGGGCGCGGTCGTCCTCAAGGAGGTGCCGCCCAACTGCACCGTCGTGGGCAACCCCGGCCGCGTCGTGCGCCGCAAGGGCGAGAGCGGCGGCGTCGATCTCGACCACGTCCACCTGCCCGACCCGGTCAAGACGCACATCGACGCGCTCGAGCGGCGCGTGGAGGAACTGGAGACCCAGTTGCACGCGCTGCTGGGCACGGAGCAAGTCAGAGAGGAGTACGATCATGCAGATCTATAACACGCAGTCCCGCCGCAAGGAGGAGTTCGTGCCCATCGAGCCGGGCAAGGTGCGCATCTATTCCTGCGGACCGACCGTCTACAATTACTTCCACATCGGCAACGCGCGCCCGTTCATCGTGTTCGACACGCTGCGCCGCTATCTGGAATACAAGGGCTACGAGGTCTCCTTCGTGCAGAACTTCACCGACATCGACGACAAGATGATCAGGCGCGCGAACGAGGAGGGCGTCACCGTCAAGGCGCTGGGCGAGCGCTTCATCGCCGAGTATTACAAGGACGCCGACGCGCTGGGCATCGAGCGCGCCACGGTCAACCCGAAGGCCACTGAGCACATCCCCGAGATCATCGCGCTGATCGAGAAGCTGATCGCCAAGGGCCTCGCCTACGCCTGCGACAACGGCGACGTCTACTATGACACGCAGGCGTTCCCGTCCTACGGCAAGCTCTGCGGGCAGAATCTGGAAGACCTCGAGGCCGGCGCGCGCATCGACGTGGATCCCAACAAGCGCCACCCGATGGACTTCGCCCTCTGGAAGGCGCAGAAGCCCGGCGAACCCGCGTGGGAATCCCCGTGGGGCATGGGCCGCCCCGGCTGGCACATCGAGTGCTCCGCGATGAGCATGAAGTATCTGGGCGAGACCATCGACATCCACTGCGGCGGCAAGGATCTCGTCTTCCCGCACCACGAGAACGAGATCGCCCAGAGCGAAGGCGCGACGGGCAAGCCGTTCGTCCACTACTGGATGCACAACGGCTTCATCAACGTGGATAACCAGAAGATGAGCAAGTCGCTGGGCAACTTCTTCACCGTGCGCGACATCGCCAAGGAGTTCGATCTGGAGGCCGTGCGCATGTTCATGCTCAGCGCGCACTACCGCAGCCCGATCAACTTCTCCCGCGAGATGATCGAGCAGGCCAAGGCCTCGCTCGAGCGGCTCTACACCGCGCGCGACCACTACCGCTTCCTGCTGCAAAACGCAAAGGACGGCGAGATGGGCGAGCGGGAGACGGAGCTGATGGAGCGCGTGGCGAAGGCGCGCGAGGACTTCGAGCGCGCGATGGACGACGACCTCAACACCGCCGACGCGCTGGGCAGCCTCTTTGAGCTGGTGCGCGCCGCCAACGCCGCGCTGGACGAGCGCAGCCCGAAGGCCGCCGTGCAGGCCGTGCTGGACGCGCTGACCGAGCTGGCAGGCGTGTGCGGCTTGCTGCGCCGCGAGACCGAGGCGCAGGACGACGGCGTGCAGGCATTGCTCGACGCGCGCGCCAAGGCCCGCGCGGAGAAAAACTGGGCTGAGAGCGACCGCCTGCGCGATGAGATCGCCAAGCTCGGCTACGTCGTCAAGGATACCAAACAGGGCCAGCAGATCAGCAAGGCGATCTGACCGAAACCCAATAGACCATGGGCGAGACGGGCTAAACCGCCTCGCCTTTTTTATTTTTGCCGTATTTTCTATTCCTAGATTAGTTGCGGCCTCGTGCGCGCAAGAAGGAAGCCCCGCAACCTAGTTCGGAAGTGGAGGCGGCCACCGGCCGCTCGGAGGTGGAGGCGGCTACCGGCCGCCCACGGCCTCGTGCGCAAAAGTTGGAAGTCCCGCAACCTAGTTCGGAGATGGAAGCGGCCACCGGCCGCCCGCACATGTCGAATGACGACGAGCTTTCCTCTTTTTTCGCGCGCGGAAACGACAGGGAAAAACGGGCGGACGCGCTATAATTTCCCCCAGAAGGAGGCGGGAAGCACGCTGCTTGATCTCGTGATGGACGTGCTGACGCTCGCGATCGCGCTCCTGCTCGGCGGCCGGCGCGTGTACCCGGCCCGCGTCCTGCTCGGCGCGGCGGTGGGAACGCTGCTCGCGGCGCCGGCCAGACGCTCGGGCCTGCCGCAAGGGCTGATCGCGCTGCTGTGGCTGCCCATCGCTGGAGCGATGGCGCTCGCCGCCGGGGCCGACCCGAAAAGGCCCTTGCGCGCGGCGCTGCTCACGCTCGCCTCCGGCGCGCTGTTGGGCGGCCTCACGCTCGCGCTCAGCGGCGCGACGGGATCGCTCGCCGCGGGCTACGCGCTCGGCCCGGCGATCGCGCTCGCCGCCGCGCTCGCGGCGGCAAGGGGCCGCGCGCGCAGGGCCGGGGCCTATGCGGGCCGGGCCAGACTGACGCTTCGCTACCGGGGCCGCACGGCGGCGTTCGACGCGATGGTGGATAGCGGCAATAGCCTGCGCGACTACCTGACCCGCCGCCCGGTGATCGTGCTGCCGGAGGCGACGGCGAGAAAGCGACTGGAATTGGGCGGCGCGGCGCTTCGCCCGATCTTCGCGGACACCGCCGGCGGCCGGCAGATGATGTGGTGCTTTTTGCCGGAGGAGGCCGCGCTGCGCATGGGCGGCGAGAAAACGCCGCTGCGCGCGGCGGTGGCGCTCTCGCCGGGGCTTGCGCCCGACGCGCCCGCGCTGCTGCCGCAGGCGCTGCTCGGGGCCGATACCGAACCGGGTTCACGGACTGCATAGAGGGGGATTGCATGATGGAAAGGCCGAAACAGGGAAGGGACGTCCGCTTCACGGGCAGGCCCGCGCTGACGCTCATCCGGCCGGAGGGCACGGTCGCCTATATCGGCGGGAGCGAATCGCTGCCCCCGCCGCTCACGCGCGAGGAGGAACAGGCGCTCTTCGAGCGGCTGGGCGAGGAGCCGGAGGCCGTGCGCAAGACGCTCATCGAGCACAACCTGCGTCTGGTCGTCTACATCGCCCGCAAGTTTGAAAACACCGGCGTCGGCCTCGAGGATCTGATCTCCATCGGCGCCATCGGGCTGATCAAGGCCGTCAACACGTTCGACCCGCAAAAGAAGATCAAGCTGGCGACCTATGCCTCGCGCTGCATCGAAAACGAGATCCTCATGTTCCTGCGCCGCACCAGCCGCCAGAAGCTGGAGGTCTCGCTGGACGAACCGCTCAACACCGACTGGGACGGCAACGAGCTGCTCCTCTCGGACATCCTCGGCACGGAGGGCGACCTCGTCTACCGATCCATCGAGGAGACCGTCGAGCGCCAGATGCTCTCCGCCGCGCTCTCGCGCCTGTCCATGCGCGAAAAGGAGATCATGCGCCTGCGCTTCGGGCTGGGCGGCGGCGTGGAGAAGACGCAAAAGGAGGTCGCCGACCTGATGGGCATCAGCCAGAGCTACATTTCAAGGCTTGAAAAGCGCATCCTGCAGCGCCTGCAAAAGGATATGGCGCAGATGGGGTAAACAGACGCCGGGGGAAGGAACGGCGAACGGGGAAGGAAGCCGCAACCGAACGCTTCAGGGGACGCCGAACGCTAACGGCGTCCCTCAAATATTGCCCCAAAGCCGCTCCCGCGCCGCCGCTTCTTGACAGAAAGAGGGGCCTGCGGTACAATAATCCTGCCGCGCCGCGGCAAACGAAGGATGGGAGGGGAGCCGCGCTGAATACGATTTCCGGCTTTTTCGCCGAGCCGCTCGCCTTCCTCGATCAGGCCGTCTTCCGCGTGGCGGCCGTGCTCATCGGGCTGTGCTGCCACGAGTGGGGGCACGCGTTCGTCGCCTACCGCTGCGGGGATGACACCGCGAAGCGCGCGGGCAGGCTGACGCTCAACCCGCTGCGCCACCTCGATCCTCTGGGCGCGATCCTCATGTTCTTCGCGGGCTTCGGCTGGGCCAAGCCCGTTCCCGTGAATCCCTACCGCTTCCGCGGCGACCGCACGCGCTGCGACCTCGCCGTGTCGCTGGCGGGCATCACCGTCAACCTGATCCTGTTCATCGCCTTCACGCTGATCACCTGCGCCGGGAGCCTCTTTTTGTGGAAGCACGACGTGGTGGAGCTTTACGGCCTGTCCACGCTGGTCAGCTACCGCTATAACATCGTGTGGGCCGTCATCTCCGGCGCGGCGGCGAAGGAGCTTGCGGACTTCATCGCCGTGCCGCTGCTCGCGCCCGTCGTGCGCCTGAGCGCGTATACGGCGCTGGTCAACCTCAACCTCGCCGTGTTTAACCTTTTGCCCGTGCCGCCGCTGGACGGCTATCATGTGGTCAACGACCTCATCTTCAAGGGCCGCTTTCAGCTCTCCGAGCGCGCGTTCCGCGTGTGCATGCTCGTCGTGCTCGTGCTGGCCGCACAGGGGCTGCTCGGGCGCATCGTGCAGGCGGTCGTCTATCCCGCGCAGGCGCTGCTGCTCTGGCCGGTCGCGCGCATCTGGGGGTAAGCATGGCGCTGTACGTTTCGCTCAAGCAGTTTGAAGGCCCGCTCGACCTGCTCCTGCACCTGATCTCCCGCGCGAAGCTGGACATCAAGGACATCTTCGTCTCCGAGATCACCGAGCAGTATCTCGCCTCGATGAGCAGCGTGGACGAACTGGATATGGACTCCGCCAGCGAGTTCCTCACGATGGCCGCGACGCTGCTGGAGATCAAGTCCCGCGCGCTGCTGCCGCGCCCGCCGGAGCCGACGGAGGAGGGCGAGGAGACGCCGGAACAGGCGCTCATCAGACGGCTGGAGGAATACAAGCTCTACAAGGAGAGCGCCGGGCGCATGAAGGAGTTTGAGCGCGCGGCGATGCGCGCGTTCGTGAAGCTCCCGGAGGAATACCCGCTGCCGCCGCAGCCCGTCGAGCTGACGGGCCTGTCGCTGGAGGGCCTCGTGCGCGCGCTGGAGCGCATCCTCGCCCGGCAAGCCGTCTCCGACGAGCCGGGCCGCGCGATGCGCCAGATCACGCGCGACCGCTACACCGTGGAGCAGTGCGTGTTCAACCTCACCGCGCGGCTGCGCAAGGGGCCGGTGCTCTTCACCCAGATGCTCTCCGAGCGCGTGACGCGCGACGAGATCGTGACGTATTTCATGGCGATGCTCGAGCTGATTCGGCTCGGCAGGCTGCACGCGAGGCAGGAGCGGGTGTTTGACGACATCCTGCTGCTGCCCGGCAGGGAGGACGACGATGGAGACGACGCCGAACGAGGCGATCAAGACGCAGGAGACGGCGCTGACGCCGGCGGAGCCGACGGCGGAAGCGCCGCAGACGCCTGAGACGGAGCCGGCGCAAGGCGACGCCGCGCCCGACGCGCTGGACGAAAAGGAGCGGCTGGGCGTGGTGGAGGCCATCCTCTTCGTGGCGGGCGACGCGGTGGAAAAGCAGGCGCTCTGCCGCGCGATGGACGTGACGGAGGAGGCGCTTGAGGACATCCTCGACGCGCTGGAGAGCGGCTACGATTTCGACCGGCGCGGGCTGCGGCTGCTGCGCTTCGGCGCGCATGTGCAGCTGGCAACCCGGCCCGACTACGCGCCGTATGTGGAGCGGCTGCTCCAGCCCGTGCAGAAGCAGACGCTCTCGCAGGCGGTGATGGAGACGCTCGCGGTGATCGCCTACCGCCAGCCCGTGACCAAGGGCGAGATCGAGCAGGTGCGCGGCGTCAAGTGCGATTACTCGGTGCAGATGCTCGTCACGCGCGGGCTGATCGAGGAGATCGGCCGCAAGGAGACGCTGGGGCGGCCCATCCTCTACGGGACGACGGACGCGTTTTTGCGCCACTTTGGCATCGGCTCGCTGAGCGAGCTGCCGCAGATCGACTTTTCCCGGCTGGCCGGAAAGCTGGCCGCGTCGGATGAAGGCGAAGCGGGCGAGCGCGCAGCGGAGGACGGCGCGCCGGGCGGGGACGAGGCGGAGCTGCCGCCGCCCATGACGGACGCGCTTCTAGACGAAGAAGACGGCGCGGCGGACGCGCCAGGGGAATGAATGTGTCCCGCAATCGGGCGGGATGACATAAAACAAGACAAAAGGAGACGAGACGATGAAAAAGTTTGTGGAGGATTTCAAGGCCTTCGTCATGCGCGGCAACGTGATGGACATGGCCGTCGGCGTCATCATCGGCGGCGCGTTCGGCAAGATCATCACGTCGCTGGTGGACGACATGTTCATGCCGCTGCTGGGTATCATCACGGGCGGCGTCAACTTCTCCGGCCTCTTCTACGCGCTGGACGGGCAGGCCTATCCGTCCATCGAGGCCGCCGCCGAGGCGGGCGTGGGCACGCTCAACTACGGCGCGTTCATCCAGAACATCATCGACTTCCTGCTCGTTGCGCTGTGCATGTTCCTGATGATCCGTCTGGTCGGCAAGCTGCACAGGAAGCAGGAGGAGGCCCCGGCCAAGCCGGCGCGCATCTGCCCGTTCTGCAAGATGGAGATCGCGGACGACGCCACGCGCTGCCCGCACTGCACCTCCGAGCTGAAGTAAAAAGAGCGCTTTGCCGCCCTCTCGCATGGGAGGGCGGCTTTGCATACCCGCCGCGCGGCGCTCATACGCTTCGCGGGAGGGATGCCCATGCGACTGGTTGCCATTGGCGGCGATATGCGGATGAACGGCGCGGTGCTCGCGGCGCGGCGCGCCGGATGGGAGGCCGAGTGGCTGCGGCGCGCGCAGGACGCGCCGCAAAGGGGCGCGCGGGCGGACGCGGCGCTGCTGCCGTGGCCCGCCAGCTTCAGGGAGGGGCGGCTCGTCGGCGCGCCGCCGGGCGAGGCGATGACGCCGGAGGAGGCGCGCTCGCTCGTGCCGCCCTGCGCGCTGCTCGTGTGCGGTTCGGGTGTGCCGCGGGACGCCTTCCCGCAGGCTGCCGCGCGCTTTGACCCGGGGAGCGACGAAGCGTTCCTGCGGCAAAACGCGCGGCTGACGGCGGAGGGCGCGATCGCCTCGGCGCTGCGCCCCGGCACGCGCGCGCTGCTGGGCAGCGCCTGCCTCGTCACGGGCTACGGGCGCATCGGGCAGGAGCTGACCGCGCGCCTGTGCGCGATGGGCGCGTTCGTGATCGTCTGCGCGCGCAGCGAGGTTCAAATGCGCGCGGCGCACGCGGCGGGCGCGCATCCCGTGCCGATGACCGCTCTGGAGAGCGCGGCGGCGCAGGCCGATCTGATCTTCAACACCGTCCCCGCGCGGGTGCTCGGCGCGGGCGCGCTGCGCGCGATCCGCAGGGACGCGCTGCTGCTCGAGCTGGCGAGCGCGCCCTACGGCGCGGACGTCGAGGAGGCGGTGCGCCTCGGCGTGGACATGCGCGTGGAGAGCGGCGTGCCGGGCCGCTACGCGCCCAATGAGGCGGGCGCGGCGCTCTTTGAGGCGGCGGCGCGCGCGCTTGACAGGCGGGCGGACGCCGGGGACGATGCCCAACGCGGCGCGCAGGGGCGCGCGGAAACGGAGGCTTGACGATGGAGACGGTGGGATTCGCGATGACGGGGTCGTTCTGCACGTTCGCGCAGGCGATGCCGCAGATGAAACTGCTGTGCGAGGCGGGGTATCGGGTCATCCCGATCATGTCGAATAGCGCGTATGAGACGGACACGCGCTTTGGCCGGGCGGCGGACTGGGTCGCGCAGGCCGAGGAGGCGACGGGCGAACGGGTCATCCACACGATCGCGCAGGCGGAGCCGATCGGCCCCAAGAAGCTGCTCGATTTGCTGATCGTCGCGCCCTGTACGGGCAACACGCTGGGCAAGCTCGCCGCGGGCGTCTACGATACCGCGCCGACGCTCGCGGTCAAGAGCCACCGGCGCAACGGGCGGCCCGTGCTCATCGCCGTCTCCACGAACGACGCGCTCTCCGGCTCCGCGGCGAGCCTCGGCGCGCTGCTCGCGCGCGAAGGGTTCTTCTTCGTCCCCTTCGGGCAGGACGACCCGGCGCAAAAGCCCGCGAGCTGCGTGGCCGACTTTGGCAGGCTGCTCCCCGCCGCACGCGAGGCGCTCGCGGGCAGGCAGATGCAGCCGATGCTTTTTTAGCGCGCTGGGAAGAAAAGGCGGCGGTGATTCGTTTTCTTTACAAGGGACGCCGTTTTGATTATAATAGACGCAAGAGGTGATCGCATGAAGAGGCTGCTCGCGGCGCTTGCGGCGCTGCTGCTCGCGCCCGCGCTGGCGCTGGGCGAGACCCCGGCGCTGAGCGTGGGCATGAGCGAACTGACAAGCGGCGAGAGCCGCGTGGCGATCTTCTACGCGCAGGCTTCGCCGGACGCCGGCGAGGCGGCGCTCGACGCCGCGGCGAAGATCAACGCGCTGATCGAGGAGCGCTTTTTGCAGACCCGCGCAGCCGCAGCGTTCGCGCAGGCGAGCGGGCGCGGCAGCGCGGCGATCCTGCAGGAGGAGAGCGTTTACCAAAACGAGGAGATCGCGTCGATCGGCCTGCTCTGGCAGGGCCGCCAGAGCGACGGCGCGGACGGCTGCTCGGCCCACGCGCTGAACGTGTCGCTCACCACGGGCGAGGAACTGACCTTCGGCGATCTCTTTGAGGATGCGGACGCGGCGGCGCGGGCGATGGAGGAGATCGTCAGCCGCGACGTGCTGCCGGAGACGTCCGAATACATGGCCTTTGCGGAGCTTGCGCCGCTGCCGCGCGACTGCTTCTGGTTTGACGAGAGCGGCCTCACCGTCGGCTATCCCGCCGAGCGCTACCGCGCCCTGAGCGGCCGCGCGGGGACGATCCATTTCGCGTGGTACGAGATCGCGGACTTCATCGCGGAGGATAGCCCCGTCTACGCGCTCTCGCGCCCGCAGGCCCCCGACGCGCTGGCCGTGCGCGCGGCGCTGGAGGAGGGCGGCTTCGGCGTTGGCCCCGGCACGACCTTGGGCATGCCGCTGGGCGAGGCGCTCGCGGGCCTGACGCTGCTGCGCGAGCCGGACTTTGCGCGCGACGAGGCGGCGGGCGGCGCGGTGCGGCTGTATCTGTTTGAGGAGAGCGCGCTGCGCGGCTACGCGCTGGAGACGCTGCGCTACGTCGATACGGCGGAGGCGGACACGCCCGTCAGCGGCGTGCGCGCCTCTCGCATCAGCTGGCACGGGCTGACCACGGGCGTCACCACGCGCGAGGAGATCGTCTATCTGCTGGGCGAGCCGGACGAGACGCTCGCCTACGGCGAGGACGCCGCGCGCGACGCGATGCTTCCCCCGGGCGAGAGCCTGATCTACCGGGGCGGCGGCGCGAAGCTCTGCGCGCATGTGGGCGAGGACGGCGTGCTGGCGATGCTCGCCATTCGCGCGGACAACTAGCTTGTCTGGAAAGCAAAAATGTGGTATACTTCAATCTGCCTGAGCGCGCTCAGGCGGATTGTTTTTGAAAGCGCATGCGCGCGGGCGCAGGGTTTGCGCCGCGCGGCGGGATAAGGAGGACGGCGGATGGCCAAAAAGGCGTCGCCCAAGGGCGGAAAAAAGAAGCGGACGGTCAGCGGCAAGCGCGGCACGCCCACGCACAAGAGGCGCGCGGGCGGCACGGATTCACGGGGCGTCGCGGGCATCGTGGTCACCTGCGTGGGCATCCTCGCGTTTGTCGGGCAGTTCATCTCCTCCGGCGGCGGGCTTGTCAAGGCGTGCAACGATCTGGTGCGCGGGCTGGGCGGCGTGCTCTGCCTGCTGCTGCCGATCGTCGTGTGCTGGGCGGGACTGGTGCTGGTGTTTTCCCGCGAGCGGAAGATGAGCGCGCGCACGATGGTGTGCGGCGCGCTGCTGTTCCTGTTCGTGGAGGCGCTCTTGCAGCTCTTTCAGGTCAACGCGATCAACGCCTCGCTGCTCGCCGACGGCGGCGCGGTGGGCTACGGCGCGTTCCTCAGGCGCTCGTATGTCTACGCCACGCAGGACTGGAGCCGCGGCGGCGGTCTGATCGGCGCGCTGCTGGCATGGCCGCTCGTGCAGGCGCTGGACATCTGGGGCGCGGTGATCGTGCTGCTCTTTGCGGGCGTGATCGTGCTGATGGTGCTCACGGGCGTCTCCACGGGCAAGGCGGGCATGGCGCTCTCCGGCTGGCTGGACGATTTGCGCTCGGAGATCAGTGAGCGGCGCGAGGAGCGCCGCGCGCTGCGCGCCGCGCAGGAGGACGAGGAACTGGAGCGCGAGGCGGAGCTGGCCGAGCAGCGCAGGCAGAAGCGCGCCGAGCGCGAGCAGGCCCGCCGCGAGGCGGAAGAGGCGCCCGCGCCGGAGCCGCCGCACACCGCCCCCGCCCAGCAGAGCGCCAAGCGGACGAAGAAGGCGGAGCCTGCCCCGGCGGCAAAGGGCGCGCCGAGCGCCCGTGCGCCGCGCGAAAGCGGCGAGCTTTACATCGAGCGGGACGAGGAATTCCAGCGCGCGGGCATCGACGAGCGAACGGAGGAGCGCGCCTCCCGCCGCCGCGGCCAGTTCACTCTCGAAGAGGCGGAGCAGGCGTTCCTGCACGGCATGGAGGGGGCGCGCTATTCCGGCTACGGCGATGCGCCGCAGCCGCCCGCACCGGAGGAAGCGCCCGAGGAGGGCGAGCCGCAGACGAACGACGATTCTGACAATTCTTACGACGCGCCTGAGATGGAGGAGACGCCCGCAGGAGACGAACCGCCGAAGGAGGACGAGTCCTACGACGCGCCCGCGCAAGCGCAGCCCACGGCCCCCGCGCCGCGCGCGATGCGCCCGGCCCCGGCGGAAGGCGCGCAGGAGACGGGGGAGACGATCACGCAGCTTCGCGGCAACCGCATGGACGGCACGCCCATCGTCATGCCCGCCAAGGACGAGCACGAGGCCCCCAAGCCCGCGCCGGTCTACAACTATCCGCCGCTCGAGCTGCTCAACCGCTCGAAGTCGGTGCAGGACGTGAACCAGCGCGCCAAGGACGAGGCGGGCGCGGCCAAGCTGCTGGAGACGCTGGAGAGCTTCGGCGTGCAGGCGCGGCTGACGCATGTGACGCACGGCCCGGCGATCACGCGCTACGAGGTGCAGCCCGCGCCGGGCGTCAAGGTCTCGCGCATCGTGGGGCTGGTGGACGACATCGCGCTGAACATGGCCTCCGACGGCGTGCGCATTGAGGCGCCCATCCCCGGCAAGCCCGCCGTGGGCATCGAGATCCCGAACGAGCGCATCGAGACGGTCTCCCTGCGCGACGTGCTGGAGAGCGGCGAGATGGCGCGCGAGAAGTCGCCGACCGCCGTGGCGCTGGGCAAGGGCATCTCCGGCGCGCCCGTGATCGCCGACATGGCGAAGATGCCCCATGTGCTGATCGCCGGTGCGACGGGTTCGGGCAAGTCCGTGTGCATCAACACGATTATCAACTCGATCATCTTCCGCGCGTCCCCGCGCGAGGTGCGCCTGATCCTCATCGACCCCAAGGTCGTCGAGCTGTCCGTCTACAACGGCATCCCGCACCTGCTCGTCCCGGTCGTCACCGACCCCAAGAAGGCCAGCGCGGCCCTCAGCTGGGCGGTGGTGGAGATGGAGCACCGCTACAAGCGCTTCGAGAGCGTCGGCGTGCGCGACATCGCGGGCTACAACCGCTCCATTGGAGCGGACGAGGAGCCGATGAGCAAGATCATCGTCATCATCGACGAGCTGGCCGATCTGATGATGGTCGCCCCCGGCGAGGTCGAGGAGTCCATCTGCCGCCTCGCCCAGCTCGCGCGCGCGGCGGGCATCCATCTGGTCATCGCCACGCAGCGCCCGTCCGTCAACGTCATCACCGGCGTCATCAAGGCGAATATCCCCAGCCGCATCGCCTTCGCGGTCTCCTCCCAGATCGACAGCCGCACCATCCTCGACGCGGGCGGCGCGGAAAAGCTGCTGGGCAAGGGCGACATGCTCTACGCGCCGCAGGGCGCGGGCAAGCCCATCCGCGTACAGGGCTGCTTCGTCTCCGACGAGGAGGTGCAGCGCATCGTCGATCATGTGCGCGGGCAGCACGAGGCCGACTACAACGAGGACGTCATTGAGCAGATGAACACCGTCGCCGAGGAGGAGAAGCCCGCCTCCGGCGCGGACGCCCCGGCGGGCGGCGAGGCCGTGGACGAGATGCTGCAAAAGGCCATCGAGCTGGCCATCGACGCGGGGCAGGTCTCCATCAGCATGCTCCAGCGCCGCCTGCGCGTGGGCTACGCCCGCGCGGGACGGCTCGTGGACGAGATGACCCTGCGCGGCATCACCGCCGAGGCCGAAGGCCCCACCAAGCCGCGCGCCGTGCTCATCACCCGCGAGGAGTGGCGGCGCATGCAGGAAAACGCCGAGTGACGGCGAACACACAAACATCGCCGCGGCGCGCCGAGCGACGCCCGGCCACAGGACAGACCGCCCCGGCGCGGGAGCGCGCGGCGGACAAAGGAGCGTTATGGCACAATTCATCAAGACGCCCGTCAAGGGCATGAACGACATGCTGCCCGCCGACATGCGCCTGCGCGAGCGGGTGCTTGGCATGATTAAGCGCAGCTACGGCGCATACGGCTTTATGCAGATCGAGACGCCCGCGATGGAGCACATCGAGAACCTGACCTCCAAGCAGGGCGGCGACAACGAGAAACTGATCTTCCGCGTGATGAAGCGCGGCGCGGAATTGCAGCGGGCGCTCGATAAGGGCGACGGCGAGCTGGCCGACAGCGGCCTGCGCTACGACCTGACCGTGCCGCTCTCCCGCTACTACGCCAACAACCGCGAGCGGCTGCCCTCGCCCTTCAAGACGCTGCAAATCGGCAGCGTCTGGCGCGCGGACAACCCGCAAAAGGGGCGCTTCCGCCAGTTCACCCAGTGCGACATCGACATCCTCGGCGACGAGAGCAGCCTCGCGGAGATCGAGCTGATCGCCGCGACGTCGTCGATGCTCTCGCAGATCTTTGCGACCATCGGCGTCACCGATTTCACCGTGCATGTGGGCGACCGCCGCATCCTCAGCGCCGTCGCCCGGCAGGCGGGCTTTGGCGAGGAGCAGGTCGGCTCTGCGCTGGTGTCGCTGGACAAGGCGGACAAGATCGGGCTGCCGGGCGTGGAGCGGGAGCTGCTGCAAAACGGCTTTGACGCCGAGGCCGTCGGCCGCTACATCGCCTTCTACGAGGGCGCGCAGGCGGGCTGCGAGGCGGAGGAGTTTTGCAAGGAGATCGGCGAGGAATACCTGCCTGCGGGCGTCGCCGGGGAGCTTTCCGCCATCTTGGAGAGCGTGCGGCCGATGCTCCCGGCGGGCGTAAGCGCCGTGTTCGATCCGACGCTCGTGCGCGGCATGGGCTACTACACCGGCACGATCTTCGAGGTCTCGATGGACGGCTACGGCTTCGCGATCGCGGGCGGCGGCCGCTACGACGAGATGATCGGCAAATTCTGCGGGCAGCGGGTGCCGGCCTGCGGCTTCTCCATCGGCTTTGAGCGCATCATCACCATCCTCAAGGATCACCTGCCGCAGGGCGCGCCCATCGAGGGCGGCGCAACCGCGTTTCTGATCGGCGCCCGCGTGCCGCAAGAGCGCCGCACGCAGGTGCTGCGCGAGGCGATGCGCGTGCGCGAGAGCGGCCAGACGGCGACCGTGCTGCCGATGAGCAAGAACGTGGGACACCAGATCGAGCTTTTGGAAAAAGAGGGCTTTACCCGTTTCGAGAAGGTCTTCGAGTGAACGCCTGCGCCCGTATGCGCGGGCGAAAACGGCGTATGCTAGAGCAAAGGGAGGGCGGCTATGGTCAACAAGGGGATCGTCGCCGAGGTCGCGGGCGAGCGCCTGACCGTCGTATTCGACAGGCCGGAGGCCTGCGGCGACTGCCACAACTGCATGCGCGGCAGCGACGACTGCAAAAAGCACACGATCACCCTGCCGGGCCGCGCGCGGGTCGGCGACATGGTCGAGGTGGAGATGGACGACTCCCATGTGATGGCGGCGTCCGCGCTGGCGTATCTCATCCCGCTGGCGGGCTTTCTGCTGGGGCTGGCGGCGGGCTATCTGCTGCGCGGCGCGCTGCCGTTCCATCCCGACCTGACCATGGCGCTTTGCGCGCTCGCCGGTACGGTGATTGCGTATCTGGCGATGCGCGCGCTCGACCCGCGCTTTTCAAAGGGCCGCTGGGAGCCGAAGATCATCCGCGTCATCCCGGCGGGCGAGGCGGCGCAGGCGGGCGCCATCAGAAAGACCAAATGACAGGAGGAAAAAACCATGCTTTACCATTTCACGCAGGAGGAATTTGACAAGGCCGTATCGGGCGACAAGCCCGTGCTGGCGGACTTTTTTGCGACGTGGTGCGGCCCGTGCCGCATGATCGCGCCGTCCGTCGAGGCGCTGGCCGCGGAGTACGAGGGCCGCGCCGTCGTGGGCAAGGTGGATGTGGACGAGGTTCCGGCGCTCGCGCAGCGCTTCGGGGTCATGAGCATCCCGACGCTGATCGTCCTCAAGGGCGGGCAGGTCGTCGAGCAGGCCGTCGGCGCGCGCGCCAAGGAGGACATCGCCGCGATGATCGACAGGCACCTGTGATACTTTTCTCAGATTAAAATCTTTATAGGCTGCAAAGCACAGGATGGGGTCTGGGGACAATGTCCCCAGACAGGGTTTGGGGCGGTAGCCCCAACGTTCCCCAGCGCGTAGCGCCCACAGATAAGCAGCCCGGTAGCGAAGCGATCCCGGGCGTGTCGATCATGAAAAGTCGCTTTATTCTGCTTATGCTTGCCCGGAAAACCCGATAACAGAGCGCGTAGTTCATTTCATCTGAGAATAGTAAAAAGCCGCCCGGCCCGCCGAAGCCGCGCCGCTTCCGCCGCCCGCGGGGCGGCGCTTTTCCGTTTGCCGCCGCAAACGTCTTTTTAGTGCGGGTGGGCGACGAAATCGCTTTGACGGCGGCAGGACAAGATTTGACCTAAAAACGCCAAAAATGCCCAAAATAATTGAGCGAAGCCCCTTCCTTTCCGGGGGCGTTTATGCTATAATGGCTTTAACTATAATGCGCACTTTGCGTGTGCAACTGAATGGATTACAGCACGCCTAGAACGATTTGGGTGTGTTTGGAGACGTTTTAGATCATAAACGGACATGGAAAGGAGGAGAATCGGCGTGGCGAAGCTGAGGATCATCCCGCTGGGCGGCCTCGGCGAAGTGGGGAAAAACATGACGGCCTTCGAGTATGGGGACGACATCGTGGTCGTGGACTGCGGCTCCATCTTCCCGAAGCAGGATCTGCTCGGCATCGATCTGGTCATCCCAGACATCGCCTATCTCATCAACAACCGCGAGCGCGTGCGCGCGTATCTCATCACCCACGGACATGAGGATCACATCGGCGCGATCCCCTATGTCCTTCCGCGCGTGCCCGCGCCCGTCTACGGCACGCGGCTCACCTGCGCGCTCATACGCGGCAAGCTGGAGGAGCATCATATCAGCGGCGTGCAGCTCAACACGATCAAGCCGCTGGACACCGTGCAGATCGGCGCGTTCTCGGTGCAGTTTATTCGGGTCAGCCACTCCATCGCGGGCGCGGTGGCGCTGGCCATCACCTGCCCGGCGGGCACCGTCATCATGACGGGGGACTTCAAGATCGACTACACGCCCATCGACGGCGAGGCGACCGACCTCAACACCCTCGCCGCGTGGGGCAGCCGGGGCGTGCTCGCGCTGCTCGCCGACTCGACCAACGTCGAGCGCGAGGGCTACACGATGAGCGAGCGCAAGATCGGCGAGACGTTCCACACGCTCTTCAAGGGCGCGACGGGGCGCATCATCATCGCGATGTTCGCCTCCAACCTGCACCGCATCCAGCAGGTGGTCGATAACTGCATCGAGTTCGGCCGCAAGATCTGCTTCGTGGGCCGCAGCATGGTCAGCGTCACGCAGCTGGCGATGGAGATCGGCGAGCTGAAGATTCCGCAGGACGTCTACCTCGACGTGGACGACCTCGACTGCTACGAGGACGGCGAGATCGTGGTGCTGACCACGGGCAGCCAAGGGGAGCCGATGAGCGGCCTGACCCGCATGGCCAACAGCGAGCACCGCAAATTGCAGATTCGCGAGGGCGACACGGTCATCATCTCGGCCACGCCCATCCCGGGGAACGAGCTGATGGTCTCCCACATCATCGACCAGCTCTACCGCTGCAACGCGAACGTGATCTACAGCCGCATCGCGAACGTACACGCCTCCGGGCACGCCTGTCAGGAGGAATTGAAGCTCATCCACACGCTGGTGCATCCGCGCTACTTCGTGCCCGTCCACGGCGAATACCGCATGCTCCACCGCCATGTGCAGCTCGCGCAGGAGCTGGGCATGAGTCCCGACCACGCGATCATTCTGGAATTGGGGCAGGCGCTCGAACTCTCCGAGGACGAGGCCAGCATCACCGGCCCCATCCCGACCGGAACCGTCATGGTGGACGGCCTCGGCGTCGGCGACGTGGGCAACGTGGTGCTGCGCGACCGCAAGCACCTCTCGCAGGACGGCCTCATCATCGTCGTCGTCGGCGTCAGCCGCGAGACCGGGCAGGTGACCTCCGGGCCGGAGCTGATCTCGCGCGGCTTCGTCTATGTGCGCGAGAATGAGGAATTGATCTCCAGCGCGCGCAGCGTCGCCCAGAGCGTGCTCCAGCGCTACGACCGCATCGAGCAGAGCGACTGGACGGCGGTCAAGAACGGCATCAAGGACGAGGTACACACCTTCCTGTTCAACCAGATCAAGCGCAACCCGATGATCCTGCCGATCATCATGGAGACGTGAGGCGCGGGGGAAGAACATGAACATCTACGATACGGCGAACCGGCTCGCCGACGAGATCCGAAGAAGCGACGAGTGCGTGCGCCTGCGCGAGCTGCGCGAGCGCGCCTACGCGGACGAGACCAACCGCGTGCTGCTGGAGGAATACAAGCGCCTGCAGGTGCGCCTTCAGATGAGCATCGCCGGGGCGGGGCAGATGCCCGGCGAGGACATGCAGCGCTTTCAGCAGCTGGCCTCGCTGCTCTACATGAACGCGGACGCGCAGGCCTACCTGATGGCGCAGATGCAGATGCAGAAGACGCTCGCGGACGTCTTTAAGCTGCTGACCGACGCGGCGGGCGTCGCCATCGACCTGCCGGAGATCGGGTAAGCGGTGCGCAAAACCGGCGAAAGGAGGGCGGGCATGGCCAAGGGCAAAAAGGGCAAGAGGCGCGCGGCGCTCACCGAGAGCGAGCTGCACGAGCAGCGGCGCTACGGCTTCTTCTGGTACGACTGGATCTGGCGCGTGCTGCGCCCGCTGCTGGTGCTGGCGACGTCGTTTGTGATCGTCTGCGGGCTGGTCTACAGCGGCTATCGCGCGCTCGAGGGCATGTTCCTCGCCCCAGTGGACGCGCAGAGTGCCGAGACCGTCGATTTTCAGGTCAAGTCCGGCACGTCGCTCTCCACGGTGGCGCGCGAGCTGGAGGAGGCCGACCTCATCCGCAACCACTCGGTCTTCAAATACATGGCGGATTTCATGGGCATGGGCCAGCGCATCCAGAGCGGGCGCTACCGGTTCACCCGCGCGATGTCCTCGATGGACATCCTGCGCGAGCTGGTCGCCGGCGACGGGCGGCCGCTGACCGTGAACATCACGATCATCCCCGGCTGGACGGTCGAGGACGTCGCCGCTTATCTCAAAGAGAACGAACTGATCGAGAGCGAGGAGGCGTTCCTCTCGCTCTGCCGCACGGGCGAGGAGTACAAGGGCTATTATTTCATCGGCGAGGAGCTGTCGGGCGAGCGCGCGGGCGGCCGAAAGTACGCGCTGGAGGGCTACCTCTCGCCCAACACCTACGAGGTCTACACCGAGACGACGCCCGACGCCATCCTGCGCCGCCTGCTCTCCCAGACGGAGGCGGCCTACCTGAGCAGCTATGATGAGCGCGCGAAGGAACTGGGCATGACGATGGACGAGGTCTTCACCCTCGCCTCGATGATCGAGCGCGAGGCCAAGCGCGCGGACTTCGCCAAGGTGAGCGCGGTCTTCCACAACCGCCTCGACAAGGACATGACGCTCGACTCGGACGTGACGGTCAAGTACGCGACCGGGAGCGAGAAGATGTACTTAAACGACGAGGATCTGTCGGTCGATTCGCCGTACAACACCTACCGCCGCAAGGGCCTGCCCGCCGGGCCGGTGTGCAACCCGTCGATGGACGCGGTCATCGCCGCGCTCTACCCGGACGAGCAATTCGTGGCGCAGCAGTATCTCTACTTCTGCTCGACCGACCCGAACTCGGGCGAGCTGCACTTCTCCCGCACGCTGGAGGAGCACACCGCCGCCGCGGCGATGTACCGCCCGCTCTGGGAGGAATACGACAGGAGCCGGGGACTCTTATGATGAAAACGCCTTTGCTGCTCGCGCCCGCGGGCGGCATGAGGGCCTTGCAAACGGCGCTCCGCTTTGGCGCGGACGCCGTTTATTGTGGCCTGCAAACCTACGGCCTGCGCGCGCAGGCGGGCAATTTTGACGAGAACGCGCTGGCAGAAGCCGCGCGCCTCGTACACGCGGCGGGCGCGAAGCTCTATCTGACGCTCAACGTCTTCGCGCGCGACGGCGACCTGCCCGGGATGGCGCGCGCGGCGCGGATGGCGCAGGAGATCGGCGTGGACGCGGCGATCGTCTCCGACCTCGGCGCGCTCGCGCGCATCCGCCGGGAGACGCCGCATCTGGCGCTGCATGTGAGCACGCAGGCGAACGCGACCAACGCCGAGACGGCGCGGGTCTACAGCGCGCTGGGCGCGTCGCGCGTGGTGCTCGCGCGCGAACTGACCCTCGATGAGATCGAGCGGATGGCGGCGGAGCTGCGCGGCGAGATCGAGCTGGAGGCGTTCGTCCACGGGGCGATGTGCATGGCGTACTCCGGGCGATGCTTGCTCTCCGCCGCGCTGACCGGGCGCAGCGCGAACGGCGGCGCGTGCAGTCAGCCCTGCCGCTGGGACTACGCGCTGACGGAGCGCAAGCGCCCCGAGGAGCCGCTGCCCATCGAGGAGGACGCGCGCGGAACCGCCGTGCTCTCCGCGCGCGATCTGTGCATGATCGAGCATCTACCCCGGCTGTCGCGCAGCGGCCTTGCCTGCCTCAAGATCGAGGGGCGCATGAAGAACGAATTGTACGTCGCCACGGTCACGGGCGCGTACCGCCGGGGGCTGGATGCCGCAAAGCGGGGCGGCGGCGCATACGAGGCGCTGCTGCCGCAGCTCAAACGCGAGCTGGAGTGCGTCAGCCACCGCGCCTATGACACGGGCTTTTACTTTGGCGCGCCGCAGGCCCCCGGCGGCGCGCGCGGCACCGAGCAGGCGGCGGAGTATGTGGGCTACGTCCTCGCCGCGCAGGGCGGAGAGCTGCTGGTGGAGATGAAGAACCGCTACTTTGCCGGCGACCGGCTGGAGGCCGTCACGCCGGACGGCCCCGTCCCGCTGACCGTCGAGGAGATCGCGCTGGAGGGGACGGGCGAGCATGTGGATGCCGTGCGCGTCCCGGGGCAGCTCGCGCGCATCCCGTGCCGGGCGGCCGTCTCGGCGGGCGACCTGCTGCGCGGCCCGGTGCGCAACCGCCTGTAAGGCGCTTCCATTTTGGCGCGTTTGCGTGTATAATGGCGGGGAAAGACCGGGCGAAGGGAGGGCGCGCGCGTGGAAACCATCGAGGCGTTTGCGGACGAGACCGTCTTTCGCAACGACGAAAACGGATACACCGTGCTCGTCGTCAAGGCCGGGCGCGCGCGTGTGTCCGCCGTCGGCGTGCTGCCGCCCATCGCGGCGGGCGAAAAGCTGCGCATCACCGGGGAGTGGACGGAGCACCCCGTCTACGGGCGGCAGATCAAGGTGAGCAGCGTCGAGATCGAGCAGCCGACGACGGTGTCGGGCATCGAAAAATACCTCGCCAGCGGGATGATCCGCGGCATCGGTCCGGCGACCGCGAAGCTGCTGGTGAAGACCTTCGGCGAGGAGACGCTCGACATCCTCTACGCCCAGCCCGAGCGGCTGGAGGACGTGCCCGGCATCGGCAAAAAGCGCGCCGCGATGATCGCCGAGAGCTACGCCGAGCAGGCGCAGCAGCGCGAGGCGATGCTCTTCTTGCAGAGCTACGGCGTCACCCCGGCGCTGGCCGTGCGCATCTTCAAGCGCTACGGCGAAAACGTACAGGCCGTCATCCGGCAAAACCCCTACCGGCTGGTGGACGACGTGGAGGGCGTGGGCTTCAAGACCGCCGACCGCATCGCCGCGTCGCTGGGCGTGGAGCCGGACAGCGAATACCGCATCGCGGCGGGCGTCAAGTTCGCCCTCGCCGACGCGACGAACAGCGGCGGCCACTGCTACCTGCCGCGCGAGACGCTCTCCTCCTGCGCGCAGCGGCTGCTCTCCTGCGGGCAGGACGCCGTCGAGCGCGTGATCGACATGCTCATCCTCTCCCACGATCTGACCGCGCAGATGCTCCCCGGCGAGGACGGGGAGGAGCGCGTCGCCGTATACCTGACGGCGACCTATCGCGCCGAGTGCGAGGTCGCCAGACGCCTCAAGGAACTGATCGACGAGATGCCGCGCGGCGGCGGAGACGTCTCCCGGCAGATCGACGAGTTCGAGCGGGTGGAGGGGATCGCCTTCCATCCGCAGCAGCGCGAGGCCGTCACGCGCGCGGTGACGGGCGGCATGACCGTCATCACGGGCGGCCCCGGCACGGGCAAGACGACGATCATCAAGTGCATCATCAAGCTGCTCAGCCTCGGCGGCGACATCGCGCTCGCCGCGCCGACGGGCCGCGCCGCCAAGCGCATGAGCGAGGCCTGCGGCATGGAGGCCAAGACGCTGCACCGCCTGCTCGAATACGGCGGGGAGGACGGCGACTTCTCCCGCTCGCAGGACAACCCGCTGGAATTGGACGCGCTGATTATCGACGAGATGTCGATGGTGGACATCTTCCTGATGCGCTCCGTGCTGCGCGCGCTGGTGCCCGGCACGCGGCTCATCATGGTCGGCGACAGCGACCAGCTGCCCAGCGTGGGCGCGGGCAGCGTGCTGCGCGACATCATTCAAAGCGGCGCGGTGCCCGCGGTCGAATTGACGGAGATCTTCAGGCAGGACGAGCGCAGCATGATCGTCGCCAACGCTCACCGCATCAACCGCGGCGAGGCCCCGCGGCTGAACGCCAAGGGGAGCGACTTCTTCTTTGAGCGCGCGGCTTCGCCGTCCGACGCGGCGGAGCGCATCGTGACGCTGTGCGCCGAGCGGCTGCCGGGCTTCGTGGGCCTCGACCCCGTGCGGCAGATGCAGGTGCTCTCTCCGACCAAGAAGGGCGACTGCGGCGTGTGGGCGCTCAACCAGCGCCTGCAGGCGCGCTTTAACCCCGCCGCGCCGGGCAAGCACGAGCGCACCCGCGGCGACACGGTCTTCCGCGAGGGCGACAAGGTCATGCAGACGCGCAACAACTACCAGCTCGAGTGGCGCAAGGAGGGCGTGTTCGGCTGGGAGAAGGGGCAGGGCGTCTTCAACGGGGACATCGGCTTCGTCACCGAGATCGACCCGCAGGAGCGCACGATCACGGTCTGCTTTGACGACGAGCGCGAGGCCGTCTACGAGGGCGGCGACGTAGACGATCTGGAACTGGCGTACTGCATCTCCGTCCACAAGAGTCAAGGAAGCGAGTTCCCCGTGGTCGTGATGCCCGTGGTCGGCGGGCCGCCGATGCTGCTCACGCGCAACCTGCTCTACACGGCGGTGACGCGCGCGCGGCAGCTGGTGATGCTCGTCGGGCGCGAGGCCGCGATCGACCGCATGATCGCCAACGCCGACACGCGCAGGCGCTACACGGCGCTGTGCGAGCGGCTGCGGCAGCTGATGGCGCTGTGACGCGCTGGAGGGAAGGCGCATGACGATTCGGCAAGCCGTTTCGGCGCTGATCGCCCGGGCGGAGGCGTGGCTGTTTCCGCCCGGCGTCGGATGCGTCTGCTGCGACGCGGCCCTGTCGGGCGGCGAGGAGGACGACCTTTGCGACGCCTGCCGCGAGCGGCTTTTGCGCCTCGCCGCGAAGCAGGAGGCGCGCTCGCGCGAGGGAGAGGAGCCGCCGCCGGAGGGCGTCGATTACGTCAGCGCGGCGTATCCCTACGAGGACGAGGCGCGCAAGCTGGTGCTGCGCCTCAAGTTCCGCGGCGTGCGCGGGGCGGCCGTCCCGCTCGCCCGGGCGATGGCGATGCTGCCCGGCGGCGAGGAGGTCGCCATCGTGCCGGCGCCCACGACGAAAAAACGCCTGCGCGAGCGCGGCTTCAATCAGGCGCAGCTGCTGGGCGAGCTGCTCGCGCAGGAGCTGGGCATGCCGCTGCTTCTGGCGCTCACGCGCGAGGACAACCGCATCGCACAGTCCACGCTGGGCGCGCGGGCGAGGCGGCGCAACCTGACCGGCTGCATGCGCGCGGACGCCAGCGTCGCGGGCAAACGCGTGCTGCTGGTGGACGACGTGTACACCACGGGTTCCACCGCGCAGGAGGCGGCGCGCGCCCTGCGCGAAGCCGGGGCGAGCGGCGTGGGCGTGTTTGTCGCCGCGCGCAGCGCCCTCGGGCGGGGAAAACTGCCGTTTTGAGCCGCTTCAGCCGCCCGCTTCTGAAAAATTTGACGGCTTTTTGTGAAAAACTTTGCAAAAGCGCTTGCAATTTTGTCCGCTTCCCCTTATAATATGTCCGAATGACGGCTTCGGGTCTGTGGTTGAAAGTCGATGCCAGTCGCAGGCGAAACGATCCACATAACCCGGACAAAGCGCCGGGGAGCATGGTGCGGCTTAGAAGTAAGTCCGTCCAAGGGTCTCCCTTGAGAGGGCCAGTAGTGGGGCACGGAATTCGTGTATGAGCGAACGCTCCGGACGGCGAGTGTGGGGGCAAAGACCAGGTCAGCCGAATGGCGTCATATCAATCTTTCTTTTTTTCGGAGGGGAAATCCCATGTATCAGGACAAGACGTTGGTTTGCCGCGACTGTGGCCAGGAGTTCGTGTTCACCGCCGGTGAGCAGGAGTTCTATGCGGAGAAGGGCTTCCAGAATGAGCCGACCCGCTGCAAGGCTTGCCGCATCGCCCGCAAGAACAGCCGTGCCGCCGCCGGCGACGGCCAGCAGCGCGAAATGTACGAGACCACCTGCGCGCAGTGTGGCGCTCCGACTCGCGTGCCTTTCATTCCCAAGAACGACCGACCCATCTATTGCAGCGAGTGCTACGCGGCCCGTCGCGCCAATCAGTTCTGATTGCAGGATAGATGAACCTCGCCCGCGCTCCGGCGCGGGCTTTTTGTATGCCCGCGCGCGTTTTGCGCCTTCCGGCGATCTTTCCCTTGCAACCCGGCGCGATTTGCGATACAATACGCGTATACGTCCGATGGGAGGCCCCGGCATGAAGGAGATCGTCAGCGCGCGCAACCCGGCCCTGCTGGCGCTGCGCGCCCTGCGGCGGCCCCGCGAGCGGAGCGAAAGCGGCCTGTTCCTCTGCGAGGGCGGCAAGCTCGTGGGCGAGGCGCTCTCGCTTGGGCTATGCCGCACGCTCGTCGTGCAGGCGGGCAGACAGGACGACTACGCGCGGGAGATCGAGGCCGCCGAGCGCGCGGGGTGCCAGACGCTGCTGGTTTCCCGCGAGGCGCTTGCGCAGCTGAGCGAGGAGCCGTCGCCGCAGGGCATCCTGTGCGCGGCGGCGCTGCCCGCGCCCTGCGCGCGACTGGAGGGCGAGCGCATCGTGGCGCTGGACGGCGTGCAGGATCCCGGCAACGTGGGCACCATCGTGCGCACGGCGGACGCGGCGGGCTTTGACGGCGTGCTGCTGGGCGGCGGCTGCGCCGACCTGTTTGGCCCCAAGGCGCTGCGCGCGACGATGGGCAGCGCCATGCGCATGCGCGTGCGGCGCGCGGACGATCTGGCGGGCGAGCTGCGCGAAATGCGTGGCCGCGGCTACGCCGTCGCCGCGACGGAGCTGGGCGGCGAGGACTTCTACGCGGCCTGCCCGAGGGTGCGCGCCGTGCTGGTCATCGGCAGCGAGGGGCGCGGCGTCAGCGAGGCCGTGCGCGCGGTGGCGACGCACCATCTGGCGCTGCCCATGCGCGGCGGCGCGGAGTCGCTCAACGCGGCGGTCGCCGCGGGCATCATGATGTACGAGATGGCGCGCGAGCGCCGCGCGGAGGGGAGATAGCATGCTCGAGTACCGCTACGACACGCAGCTGCTCATCGAGGGCAAGGGCCTTGACGAGGACGCGGTTTACGCTTACATCCGCGATCACTTCGACGGCGACAGCCTGCTCGCCGTCGGGGACGAGACGCTGATCAAGGTTCATTTCCACACCAACGAGCCGTGGAAGATTCTCGCCTATTGCGCGACGCTCGGCGAGATCTACGACATCGTCATCGAGGACATGGACAGGCAGTCGCGCGGATTGCAGGGCTGACAAAAGGAGGAAAACGGCGATGGTGACACTTGGAATGATCTTGGAGGCGCGCGAGCGCCTGAAGGGCGTGGCCCAGCGGACGGGGCTGGTGCAGTTTAAGGCGCTGTCCGACGAGGGAAGCCAAATCTACCTCAAGACGGAGGATCTGCAGAACACCGGCTCCTTCAAGGTGCGCGGCGCGTACATCAAGATCGCGAGCCTCACGGACGAGGAGCGCGCCTGCGGCGTGATCGCGTCCTCTGCGGGCAACCACGCGCAGGGCGTGGCGCTGGCCGCGCGCGCGTTCGGCGTCCCTGCGACGATCGTGATGCCCGAGGGCGCGCCGCTCTCCAAGGTGAAGGCGACGCGCGAGCTGGGCGCGAAGGTCGTGCTTTACGGCGCGGCCTACGACGACGCCTACGCCGAGGCCTGCCGCATCCAGAAGGAGACGGGCGCGACGTTCATCCACCCGTTTGACGACGAGATGGTCATCGCCGGGCAGGGCACGATCGGGCTGGAGATCATGGACGATCTGCCGGACGTGACCAGCATCGTCGTGCCCATCGGCGGCGGCGGTCTGGCCTCGGGCGTGGCGGCGGCGGTCAAGATGCTCCACCCGCAGGTGCGCGTGATCGGCGTGCAGGCCGCGGGCGCGGCGGGCATGAAGGCCTCCATCGACGCCGGGCACGTCGTGACGCTGGACAGCGCCAAGACCATCGCCGACGGCATCGCCGTCAAGACGCCAGGCGAGCATACCTTCGAGCTGTGCAGCCAGTACCTCGACGAGGTCGTCACCGTCGATGACGACGAGATCGCGCAGGCCATCCTCTTCCTGATGGAGCGCGGCAAGATGGTCGCCGAGGGCGCGGGCGCGGCCCCGGTCGCCGCGATCATGAACCGCAAGTTCGACGTCTCCGGCAAGGTGGTCGCGGTCATCTCCGGCGGCAACATCGACGTGACGATGATCTCCCGCATCATCGAAAAGGGCATGCTGCGCGCGGGCCGCATGAGCAAGCTGCGCATCGTGATGCAGGACAGGCCCGGCCAGCTGGAGATCGTCAGTAAGATCATCGGCGGCAACGGCGCGAACGTCATGGCCATCCACCACGACCGCACGGACGTCGATCTGGATATCCGCGACGCCATCCTCGAGATCACGATGGAGACGCAGGATCGCGCGCACGCCCAGCGCATCATCGGGCTGCTGCGCGAGGCCGGGTTCACCGTGATGTGACGGCGCGAGGGCAAAGAAAAAAGCCGGTCGACAGACCCGCCTTGAAAAGCGCCGGGAGCAAAGATCATCCCCGCATGCAGACCTATGGGGTCAGGCGCGCGGGGATGCCTTTTTGTTCTGCGTCAGCTGGATGAGCAGCTCATCCACGAGGCGGCGCTGCGGCTCGTCGAGCAGCGCGTAGCGGTCGAGCAGAAGCTGTTGCTCCGCCGAGACGCCCATCGTGTGCTCCGTATCAAAGAACTGCGAGAGCGTGATGCCCATGCCGTTGCAGATCGCTTCCAGCGTGAAGACGGACGGCTCCGTGTTGCGCTTGAACATGTTGCGAACCGTAGACCAAGGAATTCCCGCTTCCTTTGCGACGCGGTAGATCGTCCAGCCGCGCTCATCCATCAGCTCTTGCATGCGGTTTTTGACGTCCATGCTATCACCTCGCCATATCTCGATACTATTTTACCTGCGCATTGTGCAATAGTGTATCGGATAGTTGGACCTCCATTGCAGGCAAAGAAGCCTATAAATATCGTCAAATGTGCTTGCAAATATGTGCGACCCCTGATATAATGATATGCAAGTTGGACGGCATGCTGCTCCAAAGCAAAGGAAACCGAAAAACAGAAAACGGGAGGGACGATCATGAAAAGGTTTTTTGTTCTTGTGCTGGCGCTGGTCTTGGCGCTGGGGATGATGTGCGCGGCGGGCGCTGCAGAAAATACTGCGTCGGATATACAGCAGTATCAGGAGCAGGCGGAGCAGGGGAATGCAAGCGCGATGTTTAATCTTGGCCTTCTATATGCGAATGGCAGCGGCGTAGAGCAGGACTATGCGCAAGCGGCCGAATGGTACCAGAAGGGTGCGGAGTTGGGAGATGCAAACGCAATGAACAATCTCGGCACTCTATACAAGAATGGCAACGGCGTGGAGCAGGACTACACGCAAGCATTAGAGTGGTATCAGAAGGCAGCGGAGCAGGGAAATACAAGCGCGATGTTTAATCT